>LR134390.1:2641918-3302398 GCA_900637705.1 Fusobacterium varium | reverse complement strand
TTTTTACCTCCTATTATTTTATCGTTATTTTGTATATTCAAAATAATTATATTTGTTCCTTTTTATATATTTTTACATTTTCTTATAAATTTAAGTTTATATTACACGAAAATTAAACAATAATTATATTTAAAATTCGTTTTTATACAGTAACTTTTAAATGATTATTTATTTTTTACAGAAAATGTAGTAATGAAATAATTTTTAAAAAAATTTTAGAAATATATTATAAAGTAATACTATCAAAAGCATTTCTTTATAAAATTAAAAATAGAAAAATTATAGTCTGAATTTTTTATTCGTTAAATACAAAAAGGCTACGGGTAATAAAATTACCTGTAGCCTTAAAAATAAGTATTTCCTCTTTTATCTCTATTCTTTAAAAATTATATTTAAATGACATAGTTCCTCTGTTTTCTGTTTCATGTTTTGATGAATAAAGACTGTATCCTACTTCAAAAGCTTTGTTATCTTTTTGAACTCTACTCCTATACTTCCAGAGTATGCTGAGCTGTCTGCCATATTTACTTTAATTTCATCTATTGCAGAGTATTCAGCTAATCCTACTTTTGTTTCTGATTTTTTATCTCCTAAAGCTCCTATGTATGCTAAATCTAATTTAGGTTTTACTGTCCAACCACTTTGATTTATTACTTGTGTACTGATATTTACTCCTACTGGTACTAAGAATAAATCTGCATCTTCTTTTTCTGTATGGAATAATTTTCCTGTATCATTTTTAGTATCAAAACTATCTACATTTAATCTTACATAACGAAGTCCTACATATGGCACAATATTGAAGTTATCTTGCTGAATTAGATATTCTCCTTTTATTCCTGCTGTCATTAACTCTGTATCTATATCTGCTTTCAATCTTTCTATTTTTGTATATTGTTTGATTTCATTATCTCCTCTAGAATATCCTAAATCTCCTATAATATTTATGTTGCCTACTCTTAAATTATTATATAGAGATAGTCCAAAGTATTCATATTCATTCTTTGTTCTGCTTACTCCTTCATCTGATTTATTTTCTCCTGATACATAGTGGAATGCTCCTCCTAAAACTCCGCTTTCCCAAGTTTTAAAGTTGCTTCCTACACTTATACCTTCATATCTTCCATTATATCCTGTATCTGTATTTCCTATTTTTACTCCACTTACATCAGTGCTTCCATAAGACATCTCTGCCCATAGTCCTTCCTTTGCAGCATCTTTATTTACCATTGAAAGTTGTCTTACTGCTGTGTCAGATGTTCTCTTTATTGTATCTAATCCTGTTCTATGTACTCCAGCTACTCCTGCTATCTGTACTGCTTCATTAATTGTTCTTACTGATTCTTTTGTGTCTGCTATATAACCCTTATCTATTGCTTTTGAAAGAAATTTTATTCCTTCATTTGTCCTAATAGTATTAAGTTCTCTTCTCCAAATATTATTGATCATATTTGGAACTACTACTCCCTGAAGCACATCTTCAGCTTTCTGTACTGCAGCAGTAACTGTAAACTTATTTCCTTCCTTATTTCCAGTTACAGCAAGCATTCTATCACCATTTAAAATATTGCTGTCATTCCACCCTTTATAATCTATTCCTTCTCCTGTTAGAATAGTATGAGTTCCTGCTGTCATATTTTCTAAATATAGTTTTGATGTATTTGCCACACTTAATGATTTTACACCAGATATAGCTGCCTTTCCATTTAAACTTCCTGTATCTACTATCAATAGAGAATTATCAGCAAAGTTTAGATATCCTGTTCCTTTATAATTTTCGTTACTATGACCAGTCAAACTTCCATTTACATTAATGCTTCCTCCACTTGTCTTGCTTCCCTGACTTCCGTCATTTGTTGCAACAATTCCAAGTGTTCCTAAAGTTTGATTTCCTCTAATTGCCAATGCAGCTGTAATATCATCTTTCCATTTTAGCCCTGAATTTTCAAAAGCTTTCTCTGCCCAGTCAGTAGCTTTATCTCCTACTACTAATACAGAGTTTTGCCCTACTGCTATTTGACCGTCTATTCCATTTGTTCCATCAAATATTACTGCCCCTTTTGAAGCATTTCCTATAGTATTTACTTCCCCTTCTTTCCAAACTGGATCAAGGAACATTTTTCCACCATTTAATTGTAAAGTTTCAACTACCAGTTTTCCTGCTGAACCATTATCTCCTACTGTTATTATTGAATTTTCTCCACCTGTAAGAGTTTTAATTTCTGCATTTCCTGCTACATTCAAAGCTCCTTCATTTTTAATTTCTTTTGCATTTAAAGCAGCATCTTTACTGACTGCTACTGTTCCTGATTCCTTGTTTTCTATTGTTCCAGTTACAGTTTGATTTCCTGCATTTACTTCTAATTTTCCAGCTCCAGCTTCAGCTCCACCAACTATCACACTAGCACTTAATGTTTGATTAGCTCCACTACTGAAATTACTTCCTAAAACTAGTGTTCCTGCTTCTACATTAATCTTTACTTTATCTGCTTCTGCTTTTCCTCCAACTGTTACCAGCTCTCCATCTTTTGTTCCTCCAAGGACTAGTTTTGACTCTTTTTTAATAGATATAGTTTTTTCTCCTTCTTCTTCCGTTCCTGAAGCATCAAAATTTAATGTTGAAGCATTTAAATTATTGTTTGTACTTACAGTACCTGTATCCCCTGCTCCACTTGTATCCCCAATTACTAAAGAAGTATTTTTTTCTCCTACATTTACAGTTACATTATCTAAAAGTGCTTTATCTCCTATTCCAGCAGCTGTATCAATATCTATTTCATCTTGCTTTTCTCCATCAGCATTTACTAAAGTTCCAAGCATTAAAATAGAAGTTTTACTTCCACTTTTCTTTTTCATTGCTGCTATTGCTGAAGTCAAATAATCTAAATTATATTTTTTGTCATTTAGAGCTACACTTCCACCATTGTATTCAATTGAATTTCCAGTTCCTACTTCTCCACTATCCTTTGTTTTCCCATCTGGATTAAGGGCATTTGCAAAGATATTTCCTGATTTAGTTTCTAATATACCTTTATCTGATAAAGTAAGTTTTTTATCGCCAAAATTTATTTTATCTTCTTTATTTTCTTTATCTTCTGTATATATTTCCAATGTTCCACCAGTAAGTTTTATATTTCCACCTATCTCATTAATTTTAGTTTTTATTCTTCCTGATCCTGTAATTTCTATATCTCTATTTATATTATTACTATTTAATTCTCCTATACCTACTACAGAACCTTTTCCTGTACGAAGAATATTAAAATTAGAAAATTTTCCTTTAAATTCTCCCTCAAATTTTTCTTTATCATTACCAAATGCTAAAGTTGATTTTTTACTTGCATCATTATTTGCCAATGCACTATTTACTTCAGATGTTCCATATACACTATTTGCAAAAGTAGAACCATTTAAAAAAGTTACAGTTGAATTTCCTGTTACATTTGCTGTTCCACCGTTTTCTGCAAGTCCACCAGCATATATATTCCCTTCAATATCTCCACCAGATATTGTTATATTTGTATCTCCATTTACATTTGCTGTTCCTCCATTTTCTACGTCTACAAGCCCTCCTGCATATATATTCCCTCCAATATCTCCACCAGATATTGTTATATTTGTATCTCCCTCTACATTTGCTGCAGCTGATTTTCCATCAGCAAATCCTCCACCATAGATATTTTTTTCTATAGTTCCACCAGATATATTTATGTTTGTTGTTCCTTTTACATTGGCTATACTTTCAACACTAGATTGATTGCTGAATGCATATCCTCCACCTATTATATTTCCTGATAGGCTTCCACCAGTTATATTTATGTTAGTCGTTCCTTCTACATTACTTGTTGATGGATAAACTTCACCATTGCCTCTAGGGACAGGATTTGAATATAAAGCTTTTCCTCCCCCTACTACTAATCCAATTTTACCACCCTTGATATCTATATTTGTTGTTCCGTAAACTATTCCATCATGGATAACATTATCTTCATAATATAATCCATAATCAACATAACTTCCGCCTATAATTTCTGCTGTAGACATATCTCCACCATTTATAGTAATCTTTGTACTTCCATCAGCATATTTCTGTCCATTCTTGTATTCTTTTCCATTATTGTCTTCAATTCCTACTACTGAATATCCATTCCAGTTTGTATTATTTCCTCCAACTACATAGTCTACAATTTTTCCATCATTAATTATAACCTCAGTTTTTCCTACTGAAACTGTTCCTTTATTTCCAGTTCCAGAAATTATACTTCCTCCATATACTTCAGCAAGAGCAGTTTTATTTCCACCTATAGTTACTTTAGTGCTTCCTATTTTTAATTGTGAGTCAACTCCTGCTTTATAATTCTGTCCACCTCCATATATACGAACTCCTACTTTATTGGAAACTTCTCCATTATTCTGATCATATGTAACCCCATCTACATTATTTATCACAACATCTGTTGATTCTTGTTCAAATAAGGCTCCTCCCTGAGCCATTCCTGCTCCAAAAATACGTCCAGTCCATGTATTTCCATTATTTTCATACCCACTAATACTTGTATTTGATACTGTAATCTTAGTGTTCTTAGCTTTTACTTTTGAACTCTTTCCAAAGGCTCCACCTCCTCCCAGAATATCTGCATAGATATGAGAATTAGAAATATTTATTTCTATATCCCCATCTTCAACAAGCGCTCCTTCAGTACTCCCTTTAGAACCTCCATATATTCCACCTTTTACTCCAAACATATCTTGAGTTAAATTTTTTAAAGTTAATGTTATTTTTCCAGAAATCCCAGAATCCAATCCTCCTGCATAAATTGCTCCAGAAAATTTTAGATTTCCTTTAACAACATCAGTTCCATCTATAGTCAAATTTGAATTTGACACCCTAACAGTTCCTATATCATTTTTTCCTTTTACGCCTTCTAGAGCTGCTCCTCCTGCATAGATATTGGAATTAAAAATTCCTCCCTTTATTGTTAAATTAGAAGTCCCTACTGTACTTGTATTCCCAGTTCCTGCTGCTGCTCCACCACCTATTACAAAATTGTTGAAAGTTCCTCCAGATATTTTAAGGTTAGTTTCTTTATCTTCAACTGTTAGTCCTTTTACTGTGTTTGTACCATAGGTATCTACAAAACTTCCACCTATAACTTTATTAGCAAAAGTTCCCCCTGTTATTTCTACATCTGTTTCATCTGTTTTTGCTGTTATTAGCGTCCCTTGCCCTGAAGTAGATTTTATATAGTTTCCACCTATAAGTCCTGCCTTTATAACTCCATTAGAATCAGATTGTCCTATTGTTCCGCCATTTACAATTACTTTTGTCTTTCCATTTGTTATATCAGCTTTAGTTCCATTAGATTTACTTCCACCTATTAAGTATTGAACTGTACCACCATTCATAGTTACACTTGTATTTCCTATTTTAGAAATATATGTATCTGTTGAGCCTGTATTTTTTAAATGATTTCCACCTATTAATTCATCAAATGTTCCACTTGTTAAAGTGATACTTGTAGTTGAGTTTGAATGATCTGCATTTTTATCTGCTGAATCCTTTGTATAATTCCAACCACCTATAATTTTAGGTTTTCCATCTTGTTCTGTTATTGTATATTCTTTAGTTACACCTTTTGCAACTATATCTCCCCCATATCCTACAGTTCCTGTAATCAAAAATGCTACCACTACCCCAAGTGTTATTTTTACTTTCCTCTTTAAAAACCTCTTCAATGATGATTCGATATCATTATTTCTCATACTATTTCCTCCCAGTTTAAATAAGATAATTATCTTTTTTAAAACGTTCTTGAAGCAATTATGAGCTCTATAAAAAAAAATCAGAGTTCTTCTTTATGTATAAATGCGAACACTAAAATGGAAGTAGAGCTTATTTTTCAAGAGGTCATATTTTTCATATTTTTGTATTTTTACAAAAAATCAAACTTGAATTTTTTAAATTTAAAGAGTATAATAAGAAAATAGAAAAGTTCGTGTTTATACATATACACGAACACTAAATTGAGCTACATTTTTAAGAGCAATTTAATTTCTTTCTCTATCCTATGATTTTACAATAGTTTTCCATTATTAAATAATAAAAAAACTTCTAACAGGTAACAACTCTGCTAGAAGTTTTTTTAGTTAAATGTGTAATTTTAATTAATACTGGGAAAAAATTTTATATTATCTTTATAACTCTTTTTTATGTCATTTGTGTTACAAATAAAATATCTTTTACTTTATAAGCAATATCTTACAAGAAAAAAATTCAAACTTGTGTTAAAATATTTCTAATACATGGGAGGAACATTATGAAAAAAGAAAGCAGAACTATAATATTTGATAAAGAATTAAATATAGAAGCTTATACTTTCAAAGGTGTGATGCAAAAATTTCCAAACCATTTTCACAAACACTATGTCATTGGATTTATTGAAAAAGGAGAGAGAAAACTTTCCTGCCTCAATAAAGAATATATAGTTGGAAGTGGAGATATTACAATTTTTAATCCATATGATGTTCATACCTGTGAACAGATAAGTGAACTTCCTCTTGATTATAGATGTCTTAATATATCTGAAGAAACTATGAATAAAAATATATATGGTATTACAAAAACTGAAGAAAAAATCTTTTTTTCTCCAACTGTAATAACAAATCTTTATCTTTCATCTTTAATCAAGGAGCTTCATTCTATGATTTCAAATAAATCTAAGGAATTTAAGAAAGAGGAAATTTTTATACTTATTATAGAATATCTTATGAAATATCACTCTTGCTTTTCTAAAGGTAATTATTCTATAAAACAAAGTGACAATATCAAAAAAGTTTGTGAATTTTTAGAAAAAAATTTTGATAAAAATATTTCATTAGACATGCTTAGTAATATCACAAACCTGAGTAAATACCATCTACTTCGCTCTTTTACAAAAGAAACAGGAATTACCCCATATGGCTACCTTGAAACTGTACGAATAGAAAAAGCTAAAATTTTTCTTGAAAAAGGAATATCTCCTTCAGAAACTGCTTTTCTTACAGGCTTTAATGATCAAAGTCATTTCAGTAATTTTTTCAAGAAATTCATAGGACTTACACCTAAACAATATCAAAATATTTTCATCAATAAAAATTAATCTTCGGAGGATATAAATGAATAACAAAAACACTTTAGGGCATATTTCTGCTATTCTTACAGTACTTATTTGGGGAACAACTTTTATTTCTACAAAAGTTCTTCTATCTCATTTCACTCCTATTGAAATATTATTTTTTCGTTTCTCTCTAGGATTTATTGCACTACTTCTTATATATCCACACAAACTGGTACTCACAGATAAGAAACAGGAAAAACTCTTTATGCTAGCTGGATTATGTGGAGTTACACTTTATTTTCTTTTTGAGAATATAGCTTTGACTTATTCATTTGCCTCTAATATTGGAGTCATTGTTTCTATCTCTCCTTTTATCACAGGTATACTTACTCATTTTTTTCTAAAACAGGAAAAATTAAAATTAAGCTTTTTCTTAGGATTTTTTGTTTCTATCACAGGTGTGGCACTCATTAGTTTTAATGGAAGTACTGTCTTAAAACTCAATCCAATAGGAGATATATTGGCTGTTCTTGCCGCTGCCACATGGTCTATTTATTCTATTGTTACTAAAAAAATAAGTGATTATCAGTATAATACAATACAAGTTACAAGAAGAATCTTTTTCTATGGATTGATATTTATGCTCCCAGCTCTTTTCTTTTTTGATTTTCATATAGGAATTGATAGATTTAAAGAGCCACTGCTTTTATTTAATATATTATTCTTAGGATTTGGAGCTTCTGCTGTATGTTTTGTTACTTGGAATCTCTCTTTAAAGCTTCTTGGAGTATTAAAAACAAGTGTGTATATCTATGCAGTTCCAGTTATAACAGTAGCATTTTCAGCTTTTATACTTAAAGAAAAAATAACTTCTATAGCTATGGTTGGAACTTTTCTAACTTTAGCAGGATTATTTATTTCAGAAAATAGAATCAATATAAAAAAAGGAGAAAAAAATGAATGAAGAAAATAGCAAATGTGTAATAATAGTAGATGAAGAACTTCCTTTAGGTATAATTGCAAATACTTCATCTATTCTTGGAATCACCCTTGGCAAACATATTCCAGAGTTAGTAGGAAAAGATGTACAAGATGACAATAATAAAAATCATTTAGGTATAATTAAAATACCTGTTCCTATATTAAGAGGTAATAAAAATATGATAAGAGAACTAAGAGAAAAACTTTATACTTCTGATTTTGAAGATATCATTACAGTTGATTTCTCTGATGTAGCTCAAAGCTGCAAAACATATGATGAATTTGAAGAGAAATTCTCTAAAATTCCTGAAAAAAATATGAAATATTTTGGAATAGCTCTTTGTGGAAATAAGAAAAAAATAAATAAGCTTACAGGAAATATTCCACTTCTTCGTTAAAAAAGACTGCTTTATTTTGCAGTCTTTTTAACTTTATTCACTATTTATTGTTTTCTGCCAATTCGCTATATTTTTTAGAAAGATCTTTTTTCCCACGATCTGAATAGAATAGACCTAAATTATATTGAGCATCTTTAAGCCCTCCATCTGCTGCTTTTTTATAATATATTTCTGCTAAATCATATTTTTTCTGTTCTTCATACAATATTCCCAAATTATTTTGAGCTTCTAAATCACCTTGATCTGCTGCCATTTTCCAATATTTTTCTGCTAGAACGAATTTTTTTTGATTTTTATATAAAATTCCTATATTGTATTGAGCATCTATATCACCCTGATTAGCTGCTAATCTATAGAATTGTTCTGCTAATGCAAATTTCTTTTGTGTATCATATAGGCATCCCAAATTATATTGAGCACCTTTATCCCCCTGATCTGCTGCTAGTTTATAATACTTTTCTGCTTCTGTAAAATTCTTTTGTGTATCATACAAACACCCTAAATTATATTGAGCATCTACATCACCTTGAGCTGCTGCTTTTTTGTAATATGCTTCTGCTAAATCATATTTTTTTTGATCATCATATAAGACTCCAAGATTATACTGAGCATCTGCATCACCTTTATCAGCTGCCAACTTGTAATATGCTTCTGCTAAATCAAGTTTATCTGCATCTTCATATAATATTCCCAAAGCATACAATGCATCTACATTTCCTTTATCAGCTGCCATTTTCCAATATTTTTCTGCCAAATCATATTTTCCATTTTCATAATATGAGTTTCCCTGTTTTACCTGCTCTTCAGTACTATCTTCTGCAAATACTAGATTTCCTAAACTAAATAATAAAATAATAACATAAATAATCACATTAATTTTATTCTTTCCTTTCATATCAGTTCCCCCTAGATGTTTAGTAATTTTATTTTAAAAGTTTTCTTTACTATTATTAAAAAAGACAGAATGTTCTCTGCCTTTTATTTTTTAATATTTTTACATTTTCTTCCAATAAATTCTTTAAATTTATGAAATGTTCCCACTGAAAAACTATCTTTTCTTATAATTATTCCATTTTGTTTTCCTATCATCAAAACATATAATTTCTTAAGTTCATATATTCTTTTGATTTGACTATAATCGAACTCCATAAAAGTTTTTCCTTCTTCAAAGGTTATTGTATTTTCTCCAAAACGGAATATACTCTCAGGTATAATTCCATTATGTATAGCAAGAGTATTTTTCATCATATCCTTACTTACTTTCAAATGAAGAAAATACATTGCTATTGAAAATAAAACATCACTACAAATACAAAAATCTCAAAACTATTCTTCCCCCTTGCAATATTTAAGTATGTTATATAAAAACAGACTACAGCAAGAATAACCCCATATATTCTTAAATGTTTCATAGTTATACTTTTCAAAAATTCTGCAAAAATATCTTTAGTAATATAATATCTATTTTCAAATAAAAGTTCTATATCTATTCCCCTCGCTTTCCCTTTTATATCAATTATATCACAAATTTAAAACTAAAAAAATATTCATTTTAATTATAACACTTAATTTTATGTTTTAAAGATAGTTATTATTTTTATTTTTTCGTCAAAAAAACCGGCTTTTCCAGCCGGTTTCTATTAAATATTATTTTAAATTATTTTGAAAGGTTATAAAAAACGTCAAGTCCTTTATATTGAGCTGTAGCTCCTAACTCATCTTCTATTCTTAGTAACTGGTTATATTTAGCCATTCTGTCAGTTCTAGAAGTTGAACCAGTTTTGATTTGTCCTGCATTTGTTGCAACAGCTATATCAGCTATTGTAGCATCTTCAGTTTCTCCAGATCTATGAGAAACAACTGCAGTCATTCCAGCTCTTTTTGCCATTTCAATAGCATCTAGAGTTTCAGTTAATGATCCTATTTGATTTAATTTGATAAGAATAGAGTTAGCAGATTTTAATTCTATTCCTTTTTTAAGTCTTTCAGTATTAGTTACAAATAAGTCATCTCCAACTATTTGTACTCTATCTCCAATTGCAGCAGTTAATTTTGCCCAACCGTCCCAGTCATCTTCTCCTAATCCATCTTCTATAGATTTGATTGGATATTTATTTACTAATTTTGTGTACCATTCTACCATTTCTTCAGAAGTTCTAGTAACTCCACCTTCTCTTTTGAAGTGATATTCAAATTTTCCTGGTGCTACTTCCTTACAGAATTCACTTGATGCAGCATCTATTGCAAATGTAATATCTTTTCCTGGCTCATATCCAGATTTTTTAATAGCTTCGATCATAAGATCCAAAGCTCCTTCAGTTCCATTTATTTTAGCAGGAGCATATCCTCCTTCATTTCCTACATTTGTAGAATCTCCATTAGCTTTAAGAAGTTTTCCTAAATTATGGAATATTTCACATCCCATTCTCATAGCTTCTTTGAAACTTTTTGCTCCAACTGGTTGGATCATAAATTCTTGTACATCTACAGCTGAGTCAGCATGAGATCCTCCATTAAGGATATTCATCATTGGAAGAGGTAATTCTTTAGTATTTACTCCTCCTAAATATTTGTACAAAGGCATTCCTAATGCTTCTGCTGCTGCTTTAGCTACTGCTAAAGATACACCTAATATAGCATTTGCTCCTAATCTTCCTTTATTTGGAGTACCATCTAATTCAATCATAGCAGTATCTATTCCTACTTGATCTAATGCATCCATTCCTAAGATAGCTTCTTTAATTTCAGTGTTTACATTATTTACAGCTGTAAGAACACCTTTTCCTAAGTATCTTGATTTATCATTATCTCTTAATTCAACAGCTTCATAAGCTCCTGTTGAAGCTCCTGATGGAACTGCTGCTCTTCCTTTTGCTCCACATTCTAGTATTACATCTACTTCTACTGTAGGATTTCCTCTTGAATCAAGTATTTCTCTTGCTACTACATCTACTATTCTTGTCATTTAAAAAACCTCCTAATAAATTATATCTTTAATCTATCATTCATTATTATACCATAGTTTAAAAAATATTTAAATTAATTAAATTACTTCTTATTTTATTTCAATTACTTTTACAGAGTTAGTTGTTCCTCTTTTGAATACACTTTCTCCACAAATTGCAACAATTATATCTCCTCTTTTTACTAATCCTAATTCAACTGTAACTCTTTCAGCTAAATTAAAGAATGAATCAAGAGTTTCTGAATTTCCATCTACATATGGAATAACTCCTCTAGACAACATTAATTGATTTGCTGTCCTTTCATTATTAGTGATTGCAAGTATAGTTGCTGTTGGAAAATATCTTCTGATATCTCTTGCAGCTCTTCCTGATTCAGTTCCTACTACTATAACTTTTGCTCCTAAAGCTTCACTTACTTCTGCAGTTCCTTTTGCAACAGCTGAAGTTATTGTTACTTCTTCATTTTTACATTTGTTTCTTGGAGTTACTAATGGATCCATTTTTTCAGCTATTCTAGCCATAACCGAAACTGCTTCTATTGGATATTTTCCTTTTGCTGATTCTCCAGAAAGCATTACACAATCTGTCCCATCAAGAATTGCATTAGCAACGTCATTTACTTCTGCTCTTGTAGGTCTTGGATTTTTAATCATAGAATCCAACATTTGTGTAGCTGTTATAACTACTTTTCCTACTGCATTACATCTATCTATCATCATTTTTTGTGCTACTGGTACATCTTCTACAGGAATTTCTACTCCAAGATCTCCTCTTGCTACCATGATACCATCAGATAGTTCAAGAATTTCTTCAAAGTTATCTACTCCTTCTTGATTCTCTATTTTAGAAATGATTTGAACGTCTTTTCCTCCATTCTCATCAAGTACTCTTCTTACTTCTCTTACATCATCAGCTTTTCTGATAAATGAAGCTGCAACATAGTCAATTCCTTGCTGGCACCCAAATATCATATCTTTTACATCTTTTTCAGATAATGCTGGTAAATTAACTGCAACATTTGGAAGGTTTACACCTTTATTTTCTCCTAATTCTCCATTATTTACAGCAGTACATCTTACCTCATTTCCTACTACTTCTTTAACAGTAAACTCAAGAAGTCCATCATCAATAAGTACAGTATCTCCAGCTTTAAGGTCTTTTGTAAGTCCTTCATAAGTTACAGCAACTATTTTATTGTTTCCTACTACAGTTTTATCAGTAGTGATAGTAAAATCCTGTCCTGCAACTATTACAGCATCTTTTCCACCTTCAAGTTTAATTGTTCTAATTTCTGGCCCTTTGTTATCTAATAATAAAGCTGCTCTGATTCCAGTTTCTGCTTTTGCTTGTCTAAAGTTTTGAATTCTTTTTCCATGTTCTTCATGATCTCCATGAGAAAAATTTAATCTCATCATATTCATTCCAGTTCTCAATAATTCTTTTAAAGTTTCTACTGATTCAGTTTTTGGTCCAATTGTACAAACAATTTTTGTCTTTTTCAAAATTCTCACCTCAAATATTATTTTTAAATCTAAATATTATAAACAGTTTGTTTTCCCCACTTATTTTTCTTAAACAAATTAAATTTATCTACTATGAAGTTTATATTATATGATATAATTTATCAAGAAAATTATCGTGTATTTTTTGACCTTTTTATGTTTAATTTTTACTTCTACTTTTTCAAAATTTTATTCTTTTTATCCCTTTTTCACAAGAAATTTTAAGGCTAAATAAAGCTTTTTACTTTAAATGCTTTTTTTATTTCTTATGTATTCAAAAAAAACATTATCAAGGAATTTCATACTGTTTTTATTGTATCTTTCTTTTTTATGAAAGATTTTATTTTATTTGCCATTACACTTATTAAGAATATTCAAAAAAACTATATTTTCTCTTTTAAATAAATATGAAAAATTTATCATAGATTTTCATTTTTTATTTTATATATAATAGAAAATATAAATCTTTTCCTCTTTTTTAACTTCAAATTGAAAAAACAGCCATTAAAAGCAATGACTGTTTTTATTTTAGTAATTTAATATTTCAACTTACTATAAAATTCTTATTTTGTTTTAAATACAGAGTTAATTTTCTTTACATAGAAATTTTTCATTTCATTTCTAGCATAATCAAGATATTTTTTCAAATCCATTTCTTTTGGATTTTTTGCAAAATACTCTCTCAGTGCACTTGTAAAAACAAGTCTTCCATCTGTATCTACATTAATTTTTGTAACTATTGACTTAGATGCTTTTCTTAATTCTTCATCAGGTATTCCTATTGCATCTTTTACTTCTCCACCAAATTCTTTAAATTTTTTAATATAATCTTGAGGCACTGAAGATGAACCATGAAGAACTATTGGAAAACTTCCTATCTCTTTCTTAATATTTTCAAGTATATCAAGTCTTAATTTAGGATCTTCTCCTACTTTAAATTTGTGTGCTCCATGAGCTGTTCCTATGGCGATAGCCAAAGAATCAACTCCTGTTCTTTTTATAAATTCTACTGCTTCAGCAGGTTTTGTGAATGTACTTTCATCTGCAGAATGTTCATCTTCTGTTCCATGAATAACTCCAATTTCTCCTTCTACAGAAGCATCATAATCTTTTGCAAGCTCTACTATTTCTTTAGTTAATTCTATATTTTTTTCAAAATCATATTTTGAAGCATCTATCATTACAGATGAAAATCCATAATCAAGGCAGTCTTTTATCAAATCATACCCTTTTCCATGATCAAGATTAAGTGCTACAGCTATTTTTGAACCTTTTTCTCTTATTTCTTCTATTGCTCCTTTTACTAAAAGAGGAAGCTGTTCTTTTCCAATATATGTCCTTGCACTTGCTGATATTTGAATTATAACATCACTTTCAGCTTCCACACACGCATCTAATATTGCCTGAAGCTGTTCCAGATTTGCAAAATTAAATGCTGGTATAGAATAGCCATTTTCATTAGCTCTTTTAAACATATCTCTTGTATTTTCAAGTCCAAGTTCTTTAAAACTATATTTTCTCATTTTTTATCCTCTCTTTATTCTTTTTTCAATCTCATCTAATTCCGGTATAGAATTACGTCCACCTAGTTTTTCTACTGATAGTGAAGCACATGCTGAAGCAAACTCTATATTTTTCTCTATTGAAAAATTATTGCTTAAACCATAAACAAATGCTCCATGAAAAATATCTCCTGCTCCAGTAGTATCTATTGCTTTAGTTTTAAAAGCTTTGAATTTCAATACTCCTCCATCTTTTTTCATTATAGAACCTCTCTCCCCTAAAGTTACTATAATAGTATTCTTATTCAACTCTTCTAATTTTTCAAGAACATATTTAAAGTCTTTCTCTTCTATTTTATCCATTTTACAGTAGTCTTTTGCAAAGTCTTCTGAACAAACCAGATAATCTACAAATTTACCTATAACTAAAGTTCCTTCTTTGTATGTTCCTGCATCTAATACTGATACAGCATTTGGAAATTCCTTATGTATCTTTAAAGCTATATCTAATTCATGACCATCATAAAGTATTATTTCAGGAGCTTTTTCATATGCCATTTTAAAATCATCTACAGGTTTTTCTTCTCTGTAATTTATTATTGTTCTTGAACCATTTTCTTCATTAGCTATGATTATACTGCAAGGTGTAACTATTTTATTCGATACAACTATATTTTTAGTATCAACTCCTACTTCATTAAGGTCTTCTAATATTTTTTTACCATAGAAATCATTTCCTAAAACTGTTATATATGAAACATTTTCTCCATATTTCCCTAATAGATAAGCAGCATTCCCAGCTGGTCCACCACTTACCATTATTCTATCTTTTGCTTTGTATTTTCTATTTTCTACTGGAAAATGAGGAAGCAGATATGTTATATCATATGCTGAATGCCCTACACAAAGTATTTTTTTCACAAAACATCATCCTCTCATCGTAATGATCTTAATATTCATCTTTTGCATTGATAACATTTGTTTTTGTTTTTAGGAAGCTAGGAATAATAAGCACAGCAAGAAGAATTGCTACAATTATATATATTCCAGCTGTTCCAATAGATGATGTTGATTTTCCTATTAAAATTCCTAACACTCCAAAGTCAAAATCTCCAAATGTTGTATTTTGGAATCCAATACTTCCTAATACAGGAAGAAGCATTGCTGGCAAGAATGATAGTAAAAGCCCATTAACAAATGCTCCAACTATTGCACCTTTCTTTCCTCCAGTAGCATTTCCATAGATACCTGCTGTTGCACCACAGAAAAAGTGAGGTACAAGTCCAGGGATAATAAGAACTGCTCCAACTGCTCCTAATATAACCATTCCAATTACTCCACCTATAAATGAAGATATAAATCCTATCAACACTGCATTTGGTGCATAAGTAAAGAACACTGCACAGTCAACTGCTGGTATTGCATTAGGAATCAATTTTTGAGAAATTCCTTGGAATGCTGGTATAAGTTCAGAAAGTATCATTCTTACTCCATTATATACAATTGTTACTCCAACAGCAAAACTTAAAGCAGATGTAAGAGCAAAAACTATATAGTTTTTTCCACCAGATAAAGTTTCTGTATATTCAGATCCAGCTGCAATAGCTGCAATAAGATAAAATACAATCATAGTTATAGCTGTAGATATAGTACTATCTCTTAAGAAATTTACTTTTTCAGGGATAACTATATTTTCTGTACTATTTTCTTTATCACCTATTTTTTCTCCAATAAATGCTGAAAGATAATATCCTAAAGAACCAAAGTGTCCCATAGCTATTCCATCATCATCAGTTACAAGATCTGTATATCTTTGTCCAATACTTGGTGATATAGCTGACCATGCTCCTAATAAAATTCCACCTATAAGAATAAGAGTAGTTCCTTTCATTCCAGAAGTAGAAAGAACTGCTGAGAACATACAAGCCATAAAGAAGCTATGATGTCCTGTTAAAAATATATATTTAAATTTAGTTACTCTTGCAATTATTATATTGATAATAAGCCCTGCAACTAATATAAACATTGTTTCTTTTCCAAGAATATTTTGTGCAATAGAAACTATTGCTTCATTGTTTGGTACTACTCCTGTTATTCCAAATCCTTTTTCTATCATTTTTCCTAACGGATCGAGATTTTTAACAATAAAATCTGCTCCTGCTCCTAGCATTATATATCCAAGTATCGGCTTTAAAGTTCCAGTTATAAGTTTATTGAATGGTTTTTTCAAAGCAATCAGTCCTACAAGCGACATAAGCCCCAATAAGAATGCTGGGTTAGTAAGTATATCATTTCCTATAACATTTAAAAAATTCATTCTTTTCCCTCCTAAATATTTTTTATATAAGTTTTATTTTACTAATTCCTTAATTTTATCTAACACATCTTCTTTAATTTTTTTCTTATTTGTATAACTTCTAATTTCTGCTACATTATATCCAGTCAATTGATCTGCAAGTTGTTTTACTGTTACAATCAAATCTGCTCCTTTTCCTGCTACAGAGTTAAAATCTGATGATGATACATCTGCTTCTATTCCCTCTTCTTTACATATTTCTTCAATCTTCATAGCACACATCAAACTGCTTCCAATTCCATTACCACATACTGTTAAAATTTTTATCATCATTATCACTCCTTTATATATTTTATCCTTTAAGTTTAAATTAAATCCATTATTTCCTGAACAGTTTCTGCTTTAATAATTTCATCTATTTTTTCTTCATCTTCTATCAATTCCATAAGTTCCATAAGAGTTTCTATATGAGAATCGCTATTTACTGCTCCTAATACAAAGAATACGTATACTTTTTCCTCTTCTCCTTCAAAACCAATTCCCTTATTTATCTTTAACATAGATACACAATTTTTATTCACACCATCTTCTGGTCTAGAATGAGGCATTGCTACTTTTGGGGCAATTACTATATATGTCCCAAATTTTTCTACATTGGCTATCATTGCATCTATATATGAATTTTTAACACTTCCATCTTCTACTAATGGTTTTGCTGCTAAAATTATGGCTTCTTTCCAGTCTTTTACATTTTCTACTATGTTTACCCTTCCCTTAACTGCATCTTTCAACATCTTGATATCTCCTTTTGATCTTGTTAATATAATTGTACTCTGCACATTAATTATTTTAAAGATTCTATTTTATTCAAAAAAATGACTGGTCTGCTGACCAGTCACTCTAATTCGTTAGATATTTTATTACATCTTTTGCTGTTTTGCTTTTCCTTATTTTTTCTTCCAGATTATTTTCTTCAATTTTTTCTACAATTTCTATCAGACTATCCAAATGTTCCCTCTCATCTTTTACGCAGAAACATATTACTATTCCAATTTTTCCTTCATCTAAAAAATCTATTCTTTTATCATAAGTCACTATAGAAAATGCTGTCTTTTTTACAAGGTCCTTTGACTTTGTATGTGGAAAAATAACATTTGGAATAAGCATTATATAGTTTCCAAAATCATCTACAAGTTTTATCATATTTTCAATATATTCTTCTTCTATACATTCATCTCTTAATAAAAGCTCCCCTGCTTCTCTTATAGCTCCTCTCCAATCAATAGCTTTTCCCTTTAACTTTATTCTTTTTTCTGATAACAGGTCAGAGATTGTAATTTTTTTATGAAAAAGATCGTCTATCAACTTACTATCTAAAAAAGTTTTCAAAGCCCCTAACAGCTTTTCATCTGCTTTTATCTTACTATTTTTTTCAATTACTTCTACTAATTCTGAAAATATTATTTTCTTGCTATCTCTCGATATTGGATAATTATCTAATTTTGCCATATCTTCTTTTGTCAAAATTGGATTTACTTTTATGATAGTTTTATCAGTATCAAAATCATCTAATGGTATAGTAGTCAATATCAAGTCTATGTCAGTTCTTTTATTTACTTTTTCTAGAAGATATCTTGGAATAGTATCTATAATTTCTACTCTATACATATCTTTTAACTGCTGAGCCAGAAGTTTAGAGCTTCCATATCCTGAACCACATACAACTAGCACTTTTACTTTTTCACGTTTCTTTTTTATATTTCTGTCTATAGCAGCTTTAAAATGTATTGTAATAAATGCTATTTCATCATTTGTAAATTTATTGTCTATAAAATCTTCAAGTTCTCCTACACTTCCCTTTATCATTGAAAATAAATTTGGATAACTTTCTACAACTTCTTCATATATTGTATTTTCTAACTCTATTCCATTTTTAAGTCTGTATATTGTAGGTTTTATATGATTTACCAACCCTGTCATAAGAGTTTCATCTGCTGATATGTCCACATCTAATTTTTCATTTATTCTGTTTATAAAATTCTTTACTATCATTTCTATTTCTACCCAGTTTTCATAATATGAATAAGAAATATTATATGTATGACTTCCTAAAAAATAATCTGTTATCTTTAAATATTCCTCTTCTGAAAGTTCTATTTCATAGAACCCTTCCAGAAGCGCTCTTGATTTTTCTACACATTCAAATTCAGATGTATTTTTTAAAAAATTATAATTCTTTATGCTTGTTATTTTATATCCTTTTTTATTAAAATATATGGCCAGTATCAAATATTTAGATATTATATCAAAAGCTTCATCTGACACTATTTTATTCATAAGTTTTTGGCAGTAGTTTATAAAAAGTTTTACTCCTTCTATTTCTATCTCTTCTAAATAATCATCAAGTATATTTTTTAAAAAACTACTGTTAGATTTTTTTACCATACTCATAATCTTTAAAGTACATTGACGAATTTTCTCCTCTTCTCCTGACACTCCAAGACCTTTTTTATGTAAAAGCTCCAATTCTAAGTTATATTCATCTAGCACTTTTTTTATATCTCTCAAATGAACTTTTATAGTACTTCTGCTTGTATCAAGTTCTTCTGATATTACATTTTGATTAATCTCTCTCTCAAAACATATCTTCAGCAATATATATATTTCTCTCTCTTTTGGAGAAAAGATATAATCTTGTCTGCTATCATTAAGATATTTTTCTAATGTTGTATAGTTATCAACAAAACATTCACCTTTAGAAATAATGAATTCAAATCCATCTTTTTCTGAAAGCTCTTTTTGTATCTTGTCTATCTCATATCTTATGCTTCTTTCACTCACTTCAAAATGCTCTGAAAGTTCTCTCAAGGGTATATTTCTTTTTTCTTTAAGTAAAAAGTGCAGTAAATCTATTGATTTTCTTGACAGCATATTTTCCTCCCTACCTCTAATTAAAAAAATTATACCTTAAAAAGCTCTAATATGCAATTTAAAAAAGTTCTATTAATATTCTATTTCTCTTTTAATATTCTATTCAATGTTCCTCTATCTATTCCCAATCTTATTGCTGTTTTAGTCTTATTATTATCCTCTTCTTCAAGTACTTCTGTTATTATCTTTCTTTCTATTTCCCTAAGAGTCATATTTAAAAACTCATTTTTTTTCTTCTCGATTTTTCCCAATGGAAGTAGAGTTAATATTTTATCATCTGAAAGTTTCAAGTTTATTTTCAATACCACTACTCTTTTTACTATATTTTCCAATTCTCTCACATTTCCTGGAAATGGGTATTCAGATAATTTTTCCAATATATTGGTAAATCTTTCTGCTTCAAAAAGATTCAATCCAAGAAGTTCTTTTTCTAGTATATGTTTTCCTATAATAAAGATATCTTCTTTTCTTTTTCTTAATGGTATAGTTTCTATTTCCAGTACATTCAATCTATAAAAAAGATCTGTTCTAAATTTCCCTTCATCACACAATAAAGAAAGATTTTTATTTGTAGCAGCTACAACTCTTACATCTACATATATAGTTTCTTCTCCTCCAACTCTTCTAAAACATTTTTCCTGTAAAACTCTTAAAAATTTATTTTGGAGGTGATATGGAATTTCTGATATCTCATCTAAAAAAATAGTTCCCTTATGAGCAAGTTCAAACAACCCCTTTTTTCCCCTTCTTCTTGCTCCTGTAAAAGCTCCTTCCTCATATCCAAAAAGCTCACTCTCTATAAGATTCTCTGAAATATTAGCACAATTAAAAGCTACAAAAGGTTCATTTTTTCTCTTACTTCCATTATGTATACTTTGAGCAAATAATTCTTTTCCAGTTCCACTTTCTCCTGTTATAAGTATGGTATTTTCTGTTCCAGCATAATGCCTTGCAATTTTTTTTATTTCTTCAAAGTTTTTATCACAAGTTACAATATCTTTCCATGTATGTTTTGCTGAAAATTCTAAATTGACTAAAGATTTTCTTAAACTGTTTGCTGATTCTTCTATGTTTTTGAATCTTCTAAAAGTAAAGAGAAAACTATTTTTATTTTCTGACTGTTGTACAGGAGTTATATCCATAGATACTTTTTCTATTTTAGTATCAATAAGAATATTTTTTACTTCATTTTTTAATTTAAATATAAAGTTTTTATCTATTTCATGTATAAGATCAAAAATACTATTATTTATATATACCTTATCATTAAACAGTTTATTTCCCATTAAATTATAATGTCCTATTTTTCCTTCATAATCTGTATATATCATTCCACAGTCTGTATTATTGAGAATAGCTGTTAAATACCTGTTTTTCATTTTTTCATTTTCTTTAAATTCAAGCATTTTTTTAGCTTCTTCAAAAGCTTTATGAACAGAACTGTATTCTGATTTTATAAGATAGAAATCTATGTAATATGATTTTTTCTCCAAAGTATTTAGAAGCACTGTATCTCCTATAAAAGTCTTTACTTTTTTTCATATATTAATTCTTCAAGAGTATTCAAATATTTATCATAATTTTGTTCTTCATCAAATATAACTTCATATGTTTCTGTAAATCCCACAATATTAGCAAGATAACTGCACTTATACACAGCATTCTTATACCCAACTATCCCTAAAGGGATATTTGTTCTCCCTATTTTTTTTAATGTTTTTAAAATTTCTACACTGGAAATTTCTACTTCTATTACAGTGAGAGAAGTATTTTCTCTTATTATTTTAGCAGTTCCTCCTCTTGTTATAATTATTTCTCCATCATTATTTTGAAAATTTTTAGCAACTTTTAAAGCTTCTGTTAAATTTGCATATTTTTTTACTAAAAACTTATCATTTTCTTCCTGTTCTAAAAAATCCTTATATGGTGCAAGAAGACATATTCTTTTCATCTTTCCTCCTATATTGAAATTTACAGCAGTATAATACATCAATTTGATGATATATTTAATATTATATTCCTGTTTTTTTATTTTTACAATATTACGTTCTAAATTTATTCAATATTTTCAAATAATTTTTATTTATTTCGATATTATGGCATAAAAATTGCTTTATATATCTATAGCAGATATAAAACTCAAGGAGGATTAAAATGGAAAAACAAGGTGTTATAGTAACAAAAAATGATTCTTTAGCTACTGCAACTGTCGACTTAAAAAAAGGAGATATTGCTAAAATGTTTCTGGGAGATGAAATAATTGAAGTAGTTATGAAAGAAGATGTTAAATTCGGTCATAAATTTGCTATCAAAGATATTAAAAAAGGAGAGCATGTTATAAAGTACAGTGAGAGTATTGGGACTGCAACTAAAGATATTTCTATTGGAGAACATGTTCATGTACATAATGTAGAAAGTGATAGAGGTAGAGGAGATAAAAAACATTAATAATCACTTTTAATAAAAATAAAAAATTCAGGAGGAAATTAATATGAAATTTATGGGATACAGAAGAAATGACGGAAAAGTAGGAATAAGAAACTATGTACTTATTTTAGCAACTAGTGTATGTTCTAACAAATTAGCTGAAGATATATCTAGAGCAGTTGAAGGAAGTACTCATATCAACAATACTTTTGGTTGTTGTCAATTGGGAGGAGATGCAAGACTTACATTAAAGACTATTGTTAATACAGGAATTCATCCTAATGTTGGAGCTGTATTAGTAGTTGGACTTGGTTGTGAAGGAGCTGAACCTTTAGAAGTATATAATGAAATAAAGAAAACTGGGAAAAAAGTAGAAATGATAACTATTCAAGGAGAGGGAGGAACTCTTAAAGCTTTTGCAAAGGGAGTTTCAATTTCTAGAAAATTTGCTCAAGAACTTTCATTAGAAAAAAAAGTAGAATGTGATATTTCAGAGCTTATCCTTGGAATGGAATGTGGAGGTTCTGATACTACATCAGGATTAGCTTCAAATCCTACTTGTGGAGTTGCTTCAGATATACTTGTAGGAATGGGTGGAACTAGTATTCTTTCAGAAACAACAGAATTTATTGGAGCTGAACATGTAGTTGCAAGAAGAGGTATAAATGAAAAAGTTTCTCAAGAAATTCTTGATTTAGTAAGAGGTTGTGAAGAAAGAGCAATGGCATTGGGAGAAGATATCAGAGGTGGACAGCCAACTCCTGGAAATATCGAAGGTGGACTTACATCAATTGAAGAAAAATCACTTGGATGCATTCATAAATCTGGAACTGCTCCATTCCAAGGAGTACTTCAATATGCAGATATCCCTACTGAAAAAGGTCTTTTCATTATGGATACTCCAGGACAAGATATTGAATCAATAACAGGAATGGTGGCTGGAGGTGCTCAAGTTGTCATCTTTACAACTGGTAGAGGTACTCCTACTGGTAATCCTCTAGCTCCTGTCATCAAACTTACAGGTAATTTTCATACTTTTAAAAATATGGAAGATAATATAGATTTTGATGTGTCTGAAATTGTTTCAGGTCATAAAACTATAAAAGAAATGGGAGAAAAATTATTTGAAGAAATAGTTGAAGTTTGTAACGGAAAAATCACTAAGGCTGAGGCTCTGAAACATAGAGAATTCTGTATTTATAAAATAGCACCAACATTTTAATCTATAAGGGGTGGATTATATGAAAATAAAAAAAGTATTGAAAGAATTCCAGGGGGAATGATGGTAGTACCTCTTATTATTGGTGCTGTAATGAATACATTCTGTCCACAGATTTTAGATATAGGTAGTTTTACTACCAATCTTGCTAGAGGTGCAATGCCTATACTAGCCGTTTTCTTAGTATGTATGGGAGCTGAAATAAATCTAAAAGCAGCTCCTCAGGTTATAAAAAAAGGTTCTGTAATTACAATTTCAAAATTTGTAATAGGTGCTGTTATTGGAATTCTTGTAAGTAAATTTATGGGTTCAGAAGGATTGTTTGGTCTTTCAGCATTAGCAATAATAGCTGCTATGACAAATAGCAATGGTGGTCTTTATGCAGCTCTTACTGGTGAATTTGGAAATGCTACTGATACTGGAGCTATTGCAATTGTTTCTTTAAATGATGGGCCATTTCTTACTATGATAGCTCTAGGAAGTGCTGGAGTTGCTGCTATTCCTTTTTCTATATTAATTGGAGCTGTTATTCCTATTCTTTTAGGAGCTTTGCTTGGAAACCTTGATGAAGATATGAAAGAATTTTTATCAAAAGCTGGTGGAGTTATGATTCCATTCTTTGCCTTTGGATTAGGGTGTGGAATAAATCTTTCCATGCTTATAAAAGCAGGAATACCTGGGCTGGTACTTGGTCTTATGACAGTAATAGTTGGTGGAATATTCAATATTCTTTCGGATAAACTAACTGGTGGAAGTGGTATAGCTGGTGCAGCAATTTCTAGTACATCTGGAAATGCAGTTGCTACACCTTTAGCAATTGCTGCTATGGACCCAAGACTTTTAGAAACTGCTAAAATAGCTACTGCTCAAGTAGCTGCTTCAACTATACTTACAGCATTTCTAGTCCCTGTTTTGACAACTTATGTATATAAATATAATCAAAAGAAAAAAGAATCTATTAAGATTTAAAAATTGAAAAGGCTGATTTAATAATCAGCCTTTTATTTTATATTATAATACTTAGCTTCAAATTCTTCTACTGGCATAGGTCTGTCATAAATATAGCCTTGCACCATATCACAATTTACACTTTTTAAAAACTCTAATTGTTCAAAAGTTTCCACACCTTCTGCAACAATTTTCATATTTAGTTCTTGTGCCATGTTTATAACATTTCTAATAATTATATCTCCTCTTTTATTATTTTCTAAGTTTTCAAAAAATAACCTATCAATTTTCAAAACTCCAAGAGATACATCTTTTAATAAGTTTAGTGAAGAATAACCTGATCCAAAATCATCTATTGAACATATATATCCATATTCTGTTAGTTTTTTTACAATACCTGATATCACTTCATATTTTTCAAAAAAAATACTTTCAGTAAACTCTAACTCTATAAGACCATCTGGTAATTTATATCTATTTTTAGTTTCAATATATTCTTCTGCAAAATATGGATTATAAAGCTGTCTTTTCGAAACATTTACTGATATAGGAAATACTTTTAGTCCTTCATCTAACCATTTTCTTTGAAGTTTGCATACTTCCTCATGCATATATTTATCTATACTTACAATAAAATCATTCTTTTCAAACAGTGGAATAAACTCGCCTGGTGAAATATAACCACCATTCGTTCTCCATCTTATTAATGCTTCTCCACCTTCTGCTCTTCCAGTTTCTAAAGAATACTTTGGTTGTATAAATACAAT
Organism: Fusobacterium varium; assembly: GCA_900637705.1. Classification (NCBI taxonomy): domain Bacteria; kingdom Fusobacteriati; phylum Fusobacteriota; class Fusobacteriia; order Fusobacteriales; family Fusobacteriaceae; genus Fusobacterium; species Fusobacterium varium. The sequence continues at coordinate 3,277,364 of LR134390.1, read as the reverse complement.
AAATTCTCCATTCCTTAAAGCTTCTTCTTTTCTGAGCTCCATATTTTGTTCTCTCAGCAAAATTTCACTCATAGTTTTATTATAAAAAATAAGTTTTTTACTCTTACTATCTTTTGCATATTTACGAGCCATATTAGCTCTATCCAATATAGTATTTACATCATTTTTCTCTGAATCTTCCCTGCAGCACACACCACCATAAATATCTAAATGATATTCCATATCCTTAACATATCGATTACTGCTCATTCTTTTTATTATATCATTCAAGTCATCTTCAAGTATATCTTTATTTAAATATTTAACCAATACTACAAAATTATCTGCACTAACCCTTGCTACCAAAGATTCTTTAGGAAAAAATTCTTTTAACTCATTTGCGATTCCTTGTATTATTTTATCTCCTTTTTTATAACTAAACACATCATTTATCATTTTAAAATTTCTTATATCCATATAAAAAACAGCATAATTTCCTAAAGGCATATCTTTTAAAATCTTATTTCCTTCTAGTTTAAATTTTACAAAATTCATAAGTCCAGTAAGAGAATCATTATATGCTATTTTTTCTATTTCTTTTTCATATTTTGTTCTTGAAACCAGATATAACCATGTCCCTATTCCAACTACTAATATAATAAAAAGGCATAAAAATAATGCTCTTGCTACTATACTATTTGAAGCTTTTTCTACTTCTGAAAGTGGGATTACTGAAACTATGTACCAGTCTTCTACATTTTCTACTGGAACATAACTTATAATTCTTTTTATTCCTCTGTATTTCATTATCCTTATTCCAGTTTTATCTTCCATCAAATCTTTTCTAACTATATCTGCTTCTTGCAAAGTATTTTCTTTATATAAAATATCAAAAAAATTATTTAAGTCCTTATCACTATTTATATTTTTAGGTTTAAATAAAATATTTCCCAAAATATCTATAACATATGAATATCCTGCACCATCATAAAAAGAAAGTTCATACTCATCATAAAGTGTTTCTACATCTCTGCTTTTCATGATAAGTGCTTCTCCTATTTCTGGAATATTTATTTTTTTATAGGTACTTATTTCTCTCATTCCTGTCATACTATTATATATAGGTCCTTTTACTCCCCTTTTTCCATATCTATCAAAATCTATGCCATTTATTTCTCTTTTCCAAATTTTTTAGTTCTTTTATCTAATTTATATACTCTTCCATCATTAAGAATAAATGTAAATGAAGTTTTATACTTCTCATAAAGATGTTTTAATACTACATCTATATCCTTTTCTGAAAAACCATCTCTTAACTCTATTTCTATTACACAATCAGCAGCTTCAACTTTCACCCTGTCAGCCTCTAAAAATAAAGAAAATTTCTCAGCACTTTGCACAGTTATTTCAGAAATATTTCCTAAAGTATCAGAAAGTATAGAGTCCTTTACTTTATTGACAAATGAAAAAGAAAGAGCTACTATGAATATCACTGCTCCTATTGCTAATAGTGTTACCATCTCTCTTATTTTGCTTTTCTTTTTTCTTGTCATAACTTACTCCAAAAATATTATTATATTTTTTAATTTATTCACTTTCTAATGTATATATATGTCTAAAAACGCCCTTTAATATTAGTAATATTTTAACTTATATGCAATTTAAAGTCAAGAAATTAAGAAGTATTTAAAATATTCACATACAATTTAATTCTCTATATCATAATTATTTATAATTTTATTTTTATTATATACCTTACTTAATAAAAGCTTTAATTCTAATCTGTTTTTCAAATTATATAATAAATTTTTTTACAATATTATAAAAAACACCCTCCATCTCATTTTTAAGATTTTAGGTGTTTCATAAAAAACTTTTTTATATCTTTATTTTTCCATTTCTGTTACAAATTTCTTTGTAATTTGTTGAGGCCTAGTTATAGCTCCTCCTACTACTACTGCATATGCTCCTAATTCTAAAGCTTTTTAGCCTTCACTGGAGTATCAATATTTCCCTCTCCTATTACAGGTACAGTAACAGCTTTTATAACTTTTTCTAATTCTGTTAAAGGATCATTCCCTTTTGTGTATTCTGTATATCCCACCAAAGTAGTTCCTACTATATCAAAACCTATTCTTTCTGCTTCAACAGCTTCTTCTACTGAAGATATATCTGCCATAAATAATTGATTTGGATATTTAGTTTTAGCTTCTCTCATAAGATTTTCTAATGTATTACCATCAGGTCTTTCTCTTTTTGTTCCATCTAAAGCTATAACCTCTACCCCTTCTGCTGCCAAAGCATCTATTTCTTTCATTGTAGGAGTTATATACACTTGATTATCTCCATATTGTTGCTTGATTATCCCAATAATTGGAAGATTAACATTTTTTTTAATTTCTTGAATATCTGATACAGTATTAGCCCTTATTCCTGAAGCTCCACCAACCAATGCTGCATAAGCCATTCTTCCCATTATGAAGGAGCTATGAAGAGGTTCATCTTCCAGAGCCTGACATGAAACAATAAGCTTCCCTTTTACTTTTTCCAGTCTATTCATTACAATACCACCTTTCTTTAAAAATAATTATTTAGCAAGGTATTTGTCAAAAAGTATCTTAGCTCCAGCCACTTGTTCAGGAGTAACTTTTGCCATAGGTCTTCTGCAGTATCCAGCATCTACTCCTTGAAGTTTCATTATTTCTTTAATAGTTCCATATAGTCCATTTGCTAAAATTCCCTCAATAAGATCATTTGTCACATGTTGTATTTCTAAAGCTTCTGCAACTTTTCCTTCTTTTGCAAGTCTGAATATCTCTTTTGCTCTTAATCCATTTACATTATAAGTACTTCCAATAGCTCCATCAATTCCAAGAACTGCTGCTGGTAAAAGCATTTCATCAAATCCTGCAAGAATTAATTTATTTGGATAAGCTTTTCTCATTCTTTCTAACAAGAAGAAATCTCCAGCTGTAAATTTAACTCCAATTATTTTTTCATTAGCAAATAATTCTCCAAATTGAGCTACTGACATGTTAACTCCAGTTAAAAATGGAATAGAATAAATAATCATATTATTTCCAGTTTCTCTTACTATTGTAAAATAATATTCTTTGATTTCTTCAAAGCTGAACTTATAGTAAAATGGCGTTACAGCAGAAAGACATTTATATCCTAATTCAGTTGCATATTTACCTAGTTCTACTGATTCAAATACATTGATACTTCCTACTTGAGCTATAAGTTGTACTTGATCTTTAGCCTCATCTATAGCTATTTCAAATACTCTTTTCTTCTCTTCAGTAGAAATCATAAAGTTTTCTCCTGTACTTCCACCTACATACAGTCCATCAACTTTCATATTATCAATATTATGTCTTACTATTTCTCTTAACCCTTTTTCATTTATAGACCCGTCCTCATTATATGGTACCATTAAAGCTGAAAATATTCCTTTCATTTGTTCCTCCTGATATATTTTATTTTTTATTATTTATTTAAAATTAAACCAATACTTTAAATATTACCTTTGTTATCTCTTTTATCTCTCCTACTTTAAGCAGTGCCATATGAGGTTCATCTGGAAAAAACATTACAAATCTATCTTCTGTTACATGGAATATATTTTTCAATGCTCCATCGTAAAGTTCACAATCTCCTTCTGAATCATATTTCTGTTTTATAGTTACTTCTGAACGAGGAGTATATCCTAAATTTTCTTCTCCTGATATCACTATATGAATATCTATATACTTTTTATGTCCTTCAAAGAACCCATCTCTTATTTCTTTTGTCATTGCACAACTTGGATAATTAAAGTATAAATTATCTCCATCTATGATATTTTTTCCTGGAATTCCTTTTTTATATTCTCCACTTAATATATACTCTATTGCTTTATCAAGATTTTTAGATATTCCCTTATACTGATTTAGGTCTTTTATTTCACCATATATCATTTTTCTTCCTTTCACCTTTTTTGTTCTCGTGAACATTTATTTTAATTTATACCTTTTCAGATGTTTTGTCAATCTTTTTTTATTTTTTATTAAAGCTTTCCAATCTTTTTGAGTAAAAGGTACACAGCTCCTAACATTCCTGCATTATTACCAAGTTCTGCAAATTTTATAGAAAGATTTTTTTTGTAATTTATACCAATTTTTGATACAAGACTTTTATTTATTCTCTCAAGAAGATAATCTCCTTGCTTTGTAACCCTCCACCAATAACTATAAGAGAAGGATTAAAAATATATGTAATTGTGCTCAATCCATCTGTAAGATAATCTATCCATTCATCTACTATTTCTTTAAATACAGTTTCTCCTGCTCTTTCTCTTGTGAATATCTCTTTTCCATTTAGCTTAAGACCTGTTTTTTCCTTAACCATTCTGACTAAAGCACTAGCTGAAGCATATCGTTCATAGCAACCTTTTTTTCCACATAAACATTCTTCACCATTTTTTATTATCTGTATATGTCCAAACTCTCCTGCTACACAAGTATCACCTCTCAAGATATTATCATTCATAATAATACCTCCACCAACTCCTGTTCCAATAGTTACACATATAAAGTCCCTTTTCCCTCTTCCTGCTCCTAACCATTTCTCTCCAAGAGCTGCACAATTCACATCATTTTCAAGAATTGCCGGAAGAGAAAACTTTTTCTCTAGTTTTTCTACTAAGTTAGTTCCTATCCATCCAGGAATAATATCATTCCCTCCTATAACTTTTCCAATACTTCCATCTATTTGTCCTGTACCAGAAACAGCTATTCCTACAACTTCTTCCTTTGAATAAAATTCTACTATATCAGATATTTTCTGAATAAGATTATCTACACCTTTTTCAGCTTCTGTAGGTATCTCTCCTTCAGCAGATATCTCACCTGTTGGAGATATCAGTCCATATTTAATCATTGTTCCACCAATATCTATACCTGCTATTTTCAATTTTTTCTCCTTGTTTCTAATCATTTAAAAGTTCTATAGCCCATTTTATGTTCTCATCTTGTAATCCATTGAGCATATCTTCATGCCCATACTCTGGAAATATCAAATGTTTTTTTCTGCATAACAACTTATTATATACAGCAAACTGAGTAGATGGAGGACATACTTTATCCATAAGACCAGTTGTCATCACTACATCTGCCTTTATCCAATGAGCCATATTTTGTATATCCACATATCCTAGATTATTAAAAAATAAATCTTCATTTTTATGCTGTGGATCTCTCTGTCTGAAATAATCTTTTATTTCTTCATAAGCTGCTCCTGTATCCATATCCCAGCATCTTTTGTAATCGCTTAAAAAAGGGTATACAGCATATACTTTTCTTATATCTGTATTTAGGGCTGCAAGAGCTAAGGCTATTCCCCCACCTTGAGAATAGCCCATTGCTCCAATCTTATTCTTATCTATATAATCAAATTCTTTTACAATATCCACTAAACTTAGTGCATCTAAAAATACTTTTTTATAATATAAATCATCAGGATTCATTACCCCTCTTATAAGATTGCAGTTTCTAAAGTGATTTGCTGCACCAAAGCTATCACTAGAATCTCCCATCTGCCCTCTACATTCCATAGAAAATACTGCTATTCCACATGCTACATATGGAAGTTTATAAGTCCAATCCTTACTACAGCCTCCATATCCATGAAATTCTATTATTGCTGGTATTTTCTCTGTTATCTTTTTAGGTTTTAAATATTTCACATGAATTTCAGCTTCTTCCTCTCCTTGAAAAAATATATCATAACATTCACAAAAAGGAGTTTGAAATTCATTTTTTTCTATTTTTATATCATTGGAAAATTTTTCTCTTTTTTTTAGTATATTATTCCAATATTCATCAAAATCATGAGGCTTTACACTACTTCCCTGATATATTTTTAACTGCTCTAATGGCATATCTACACTCAATGGCATTTATTTACCTCCCTTTATTATCCACCCATTATTAAATTAGGAAGGAAAGTAATTATTCCTGGAAATACAGTTATAAACACCAATGTTATAAAAATTGGTATCAAGAATGGAAGTACACCCTTTGTTACTGTACTTACAGACATTTTTCCTACCTGTGCCACTACAAAGAGAGCCATTCCCATTGGAGGAGTAAGTATTCCTATCATCATATTCAGTGTTGTCATTACTCCAAAGAATACTAAATCTATTCCAACTTTATCTGCTACTGGTATAAGCATAGGAAGTACAAGAAATTGAAGTGCTAAAGCATCAATAAACATTCCTAAAAATAATAACAATAGATTTATCATTACTAATACTGTTAATGGAGAACTAGCATATTTCATAAATCCTGCTGCTATTTTCATAGCTATCTGTTCTCTAGCAATCATATCTCCAAAAAATGTAACTGTTATTATCATTAAAACTGTAACTCCACTAATTGCCATAGCTTCAACACAATGTTTAAAGAACGACCTTACAGTAAGTTCTTTATAAATAAAAGCCCCTAGAAAAACTGAATATGCTGCTGCAACTACTGCTGCTTCTGTAGGAGTGAATAATCCTGAAAATATTCCTCCTATAATAATGAAAGGAGTTATCAAAGCCCAGAAAGATTTTTTAAAAGCCTCTACCTGTTCTTTAAAAGTAGCCTTTTTAGCTTTTTTATATCCTCTTTTCTTACAAATAAAATAATTCATTATCATTAAAGCTATTGTAGTAAGAACTCCTGGAACAAATCCTGCCAAAAATAATTTTGCAATTGATTGATTTGCAATAACTCCATATACTATCATACTAATACTTGGAGGAACTAAAGGTCCAATGATACAAGAGGCTGCTGTGATACCTCCACAAATATCATCATCATATCCTGCATCTCTCATTGCTTTTATTTCCAACTGCCCAAGACCACCAGCATCTGCTATAGCTGACCCTGACATTCCTGAGAAAATAAGAGAAGCAGCCACATTTACATGTCCCATTCCTCCTGTAAAATGACCAAGAAGAGCTTTTGCAAAGTTAAATATTCTTTCTGTAATACCAGATCCATTCATAAGTATTCCTGTTAATACAAAGAAAGGTACACTTAAAAGACTAAAACTATTAAGACTGTCTACTAATTTAGCAGAAGCAAAATATATTACATTCCATTTAGTAATTGAGAAATAGAATATTGTTGCTGCCATAAGAGACCATCCTACAGGAACTCCCATAAAAATCATTACCAGCCATACTACAATAGTTACATACCCTGCTATTGGTCCAAGCTTATAATAATTAGCTAGTCTGAATAATCTAAATATTTTAGGATCATATATTATTAATCCTATAATGATTACTAAAGCTGCTAAAAAAATTCCTGGATGTAATATTACTTTCTTATTATCATAATTTTCTTTATATGCTTGAAAGAAACGTACCATCATTAATATTGCTATAATAGGAAGAGCTATGTACATCCACCCTGCTGATATTTTTAATGATACCAGCTCAAATATCCATTTTTTCTTATAGAGATTATTTCCTAAATACCCCATAAAAATAATAGATATAAAAATTATTATCTGTACAATAGTAAAGGCAATTTTTTGCATTTTTGGTGAAAACCTACTGCAAAGGAAATCTATAAGTACATGCTGTTGATTTCTAATACCCATACTAATACCCAACATTCCTACATATACAAATAATAAACTTGATAATTCCTCACTCCACATAAGTGGTGTTCCCAATACCTGTCTTGCCACTATCTGCATAACAAGTATTATAAACATACAGACAAAAAGTGTTCCTCCTATCCATTCTTCCAATTTATCAAAAACTTTCATCTATTTTTACCGTCCTATCTATTTCTACGCAATTTATTTTCCCGCTGCTGTTATCTCTTCTACTGCTTGCTGACCAAGCTTCCCATTTTTCTTAATAAATTCATCATATACAGGTTGCATTTTAGCTTTAAATTCATCTAAGTTTGGCTCAGTTATTTTTACTCCATTTTGTTTAAAGAAATCTTTTAAGCTAGCTTCTTCATCTACAAATAATTTTGTATGATATTGTGCTGCTTCTTCTGCTGCATCTTTAACTACTTTTTGAAGATCTTCAGGAAGACTTTCTAAAGTTTCATTTCCAATTACATATAACTGATCATTTAGTATATGATTAGTCATAGCTAGATAAGGTTGCACCTCATAAAATTTTTGAGCTCTTACTGCTGATAATGGATTTTCCTGTCCATCTACTGAATTAGTTTGAAGAGCAAGATATACTTCTGAGAATGCCATAGGTGTAGGAGCTGCTCCAGTATATTTTGCAAAATTTAAGTTAGCTGCTGCATTTGGAACTCTCAATTTTAATCCTTTCATATCTTCTATTGAGTTAATAGCTCTATTTGAAGTAGTTTGTCTAGTTCCATTATAAGCTTGTGCTAAAATAGTAATTCCTAATTCCTCATCAATTTTTTTCATCAAATTTTTTCCAAACTCAGTATCAAAAGTTGCTTTGTGCACGTGGTCAAAATCTTTTATCATATAAGGGAGTACATATACTTCAGCCTCTGGAAAAAATATTGAAAATCTTCCTATTTCTGTAAACGAGAAATCTAAAGCTCCTCCAGATACTTGTTCAAGCATACTTCTGTCATCTCCAAGTTGTCCATTTGGAAAAAGAGCTATCTCTATTCTCCCTTTTGAATCCTCTTTCACCTTATTCGCAAAAAATTCTGCTGCTTTATATTCATTAGATGAAGTTCCTGGAACCATTCCCATTTTTAAATTATATTCTGCTGCTAATGCTGCTGTTGTCATTACACCAAATAACATTGTTCCTAATCCTAAAATTTTTAATGTGTTTTTCATAAATCCAAACCTCCTGCTTTTAATTTTATTTTTGATTTGTGTTTTTAATCATTTAAATTTTCATAAAAAATGATATGTGATTTTGATATTTCCCAGTTTCCAGTTTTTGCATCATCTTTATATAAAATATCAAACATTTTTTTACCAGCATTGTACCCTTCTGTTGCTATTTCCTCCATTACAGTTGCTGTAATTATTTTATTTTTATCATTCTCTTGATATTTTTTCCAATACCATTTGTTACAATTTTTTTATCATTTAATATTTTTGATGGCAATTTTTCAAAAATATCCTGTGCATATCTATTTATATATATCCCTTTTATTTTTTCTTTTTCACATACTTCTTGCAAAAGGTCTATACTTTTTCTATTCCATTTCCTTTTAATGGCCCTACTATATCAATATCTGTTTCTTTTACTCTCTCTAAAAATCCTTTTAAATATAGTTTTGAAGATATTTTATCATCGCCATTATCTACAATTAAAAGTTTTTCTCTCTTTCTAAGAAGGGCACTCATTATTCCACCAGCTATTTTCCCTTGCTTAAAATGATCAGGACCTACATGATGAATTTTCTCATGAAGTCTTATTCCTAAAGAGATTATACTAGTTTTTTCCAAGTATGGCTTTAATATATCATAGACTTTTTCTTTAGCCAGAGGAGTTATAATCAAACCATTCATATCTCCCATCTCTAAAACTTTTTTAAGTTCTTTGATTTGACTTTCTGAGTCATTAATATCATTTGTTATTATTTCTAATTTATAATTATATGCTTTGAATTCTTTTTCAGCTTCTCTTAATCCTCTTATTATTTCTTGAGTATAAAAAACATTTTTAGAATCTATTACTAGGCAATAAACTTTTTTTACCTTTTTTCCTGCAAGAGAACTTCCTATATAATTTTTTTCATAGTTCATCTCTTTCACAAGTTCAAGTATTTTATTTTTAGTTTCTTCTTTAATTAATGAACTGCCATTTATAGCTCTGGCAACTGTTGTTCTACTAATGCCTAATTTTTCTGCTATTTCCTTTTGAGTTATCATACTTAAAAATCACCTTCTTCTAAAAATGTTCGCGTGTTCATTAATATAAATATAACTTTTATTCTTAAGTTTGTCAATGATTTTTTTGAGTTTTTTTAATACTGTTTCAAAACAAAAAGTTCTTTATGTATCTTAATAACCAATAAAAATTATTTGAAAATATGGATAATTTTATAAGATCCCTTATATTTTTTATAAAAAAAGAAGATAAAAATTAAGAAAAATAAAGAAACTTTATAGAAATTCATAATATAAATTTCTATTTTTTACTTTTATCCATCTTAATCAATATCCTCTTTTTATTTTTAATTATTCTTAATAAGTTTAATTACTTTTTAATTATAGTTCCTCCATACATTCTATCTGTTCTGATACCCGGTTTAATTTCCCCATTGATTGAAAATACTTTATTCCCCACTAAAACTAACCCTTCTCCACATGGTGCATCAAATGGTACCTGACCTATAGTTTTCCATGAATTACTATCAGAATTATATATAAGTATTTCTCTATTCCAATTAAATTCAGCAGGATCAGCTCCAAAATATCCAGCTTTGAATTCTGCTAATTCTTCTCCTTTTAAAGTGCTCAAATTAGCTACAGCATTATCATATACTTCCTTATTAAATCCACCTATTACCATCATTTCTTTTTCATTCAATTTTACTGAAGATGCTCCAAGTAGAGATATTTTTTCTCCATTTAATTCTACTGAAGCAGCAGGAGCCCACTTGTTAGTAGCAAAATTATACTCATATCCATCAGTATATGCAATTGAATCTCCACCACTAAATACATATAATTTTCCATCAAGTATTTGAGATACTGCTTGTGTTCTTGTTGCTGCTCCTGGAACTGGAGCTAATTCTTTAACTTTCCCTGTTGCAATATTATATTCATACATTTTATTTGTAGCTTTTCCATTTTGCTTACCAGATATAATATAAAGCTTTCCATCTTTTTCTACTGCTGTTCCATTTTGCAGAGTAAAAGGCAGATCTCCTATTTTTTCTACAGATAATTTTCCATTCTTCATACTTAAAAATAATATATCATTATCTGCTTCTGCTGTTGCTCCTCCTCCAATATAATAAATTCCATCTTTGGTAGTTACAGAAGCTCCATACCCAATTTCATTATCCAAATTTATATGTTCTTTTACTATTAATTTTCCATTTTTTTCTTCTAAAAGATATACATCAGAATAAAGTTTTTTTGCCCCTCCGTTTAATACTGTATCATAAGGAAAATTTGCTCCTCCTCCCACTACTACATATTTCCCATCAAGTACACCTGATAATACTCCAGCAGTTCCTATATTTTTTTCAAATCCTTTTTGTGCTGGCAGATTTCCAACATGTTCCCAAGTTATTTTTCTTTCTATTCCAGGTGTCTTTACCTCTGTTGAAGTACAGCCTCCTAAAACCAATGCTGATAATATTGCTGCAAAAACAAATTTTTTCATGATAAACCTCCTACTTTTATTTATGAAAATACTGTTTTCAATATCTCAATCTTAAATTTAAAATTGTACTCGTGTTCATTAACTTGATAATAACTTTTTATTTTTATTTTGTCAACATTTTTTTATTTTTTAGAACATAGCAAGTTAAAATAGTACTTATTTTTATAAGAAGTATAAAAAAATATATATGTTTATCTAGTGGTTTTATTAAAAATAAATTTAAAACAATAAAAAAAGAGCTCTCTAAAAGCTCTTTCATTTTCTATTTATCTATACTACTTTTTGCAACTACTAATACATATATATTTTCTACATTAATATCATCTTTTAATAACGCACAAAGACTTTTTAAAGTTGTTCCTGTACTATATAAATCATCTATGAGGAGGATATTTCCTTTTCTAGTTAATTCTCTATTTTTTCTTATACTATTTTTAAATAAATCTAATTTTTTTTCTACTGGAAGGTTTTTTATTTCTTCTGGGCTAAGTTTACTGAAGAAATCCAAAGATATAGGTTTTTTTACCTTTTCTCCAACCAATTTAACTAATTGAAACAATGGTTGTATTATTCTAGGTTTTGATGGTGGAACAGCAATTATCCCATCTATTTTGTCAATAAGTTGCCATTTATTTGTTATATATTCAGCTACTTCATCGGCTATTTCTACTGCTTTAAGATAATCTTTATGATACTTTAATTCATTTAATGCTTTTCCTATTTCGCTATATGTTACATCAAACTCTGGATATCCAAATATATCCTCACCTTTGTACTCACTTTTAGTAGTAAAATAATCCAGAGCGTAACCTTCATTCCACACTCCATCTAATTTTATAGGATTTAACTTCATACCTGATGACCTCCTAAATACTTTTATCTTATATACATTTTATCATATTTATTAAATAATTTAAATATGAGGTATAATTTTCATATAAATAAAAAAGAAGGACAGCCATTCGGCTGTCCCCAAAGCATTTTATTTATTATATCATAATTACATAAATTTTACAAATAATGGTACTAAAACTAGTGAAACTATACTCATTAATTTGATAAGAATATTAAGAGCTGGTCCAGATGTATCTTTAAATGGATCTCCAACTGTATCTCCAACAACTGCAGCTTTATGTCTGTCAGACCCTTTTCCATCTCCTTTATATCCTGCTTCAATTTGCTTCTTAGCATTATCCCATGCTCCACCTGCATTAGCCATCATAATAGCCATTAATACACCTGTAACTAGAGATCCTGCTAACAATCCTCCAAGAGCTGCTACTGACCAAAGTCCAACAACTACTGGAACAGCTATTGCTAGTATTCCAGGAAGAATCATCTCTTTTAATGAAGAGTGTGTAGAAATTTCAACACATCTTTTGTAATCAGGTTTTCCTTTTCCTTCCATGATTCCTGGAATTTCTCTGAACTGTCTTCTTACTTCTTCAACCATTTCCATAGCTGCTTTACCAACTGCTGTCATTGTAAGAGCAGAGAATAGGAATGTAAGCATTCCTCCAATAAATAATCCTGCGATTACTTCTGGGTTAGCAACATCTATAGCAAGAACTTGATTAGATTGAATTTGGATAGCTTCTTTGTAAGCTGCAAATAAAGATAGAGCTGTAAGAGCTGCTGATCCAATTGCAAATCCTTTTCCAACTGCTGCTGTTGAGTTACCAACTGCATCAAGTTTATCTGTACATTCTCTAACTTCATGTGGAAGTTCTGCCATTTCAGCAATTCCTCCAGCATTATCAGCTACTGGTCCATAAGCATCAACTGCTACTACCATTCCTGTACTTGCAAGCATTCCTACTGCAGCTACAGAGATTCCATATAGTCCAGCTGTCATATAAGCAATAATGATTGCAATGGCAATGATAATAATAGGTGCAACTGTAGATTCCATTCCAACTGCTAATCCTTCAATTATAGTTGTAGCTGGTCCAGTTTTAGCAGCATCAGCAATTCTGTTAACTGCTTTTTTACCAGTATCTGTATATAATCCTGTAAAATAAGCTATTACTAATCCTGCCAATAATCCAGCAACAATAGCATAGAATATTCCCATATCTAATCCTAAAAATTTAATTATTCCAAATGAGGCAATTAGAGAAAGAATTCCAGCTATTCTAGTTCCATTTTCTAATTTATGGTAAACTTCATCTGGATTTTCAGTTTTTACTGTCAATGTAGCCAAGATAGAAGTAATGATTCCTAATGCAGCTATCAGTAAAGGTGCAATCAAATATCCAAAATTTCCAGTAACTTTTGCTATAGTTGCTCCAATAGTCATTGCAGCTATAATAGATCCAACATATGATTCAAATAAGTCTGCTCCCATTCCAGCAACGTCTCCAACGTTATCTCCAACGTTGTCTGCAATTGTAGCTGGATTTCTAGGGTCATCCTCAGGAATTCCTGCTTCTACTTTACCTACAAGGTCTGCTCCTACGTCTGCAGCTTTAGTATAGATTCCTCCACCAACTCTTGCAAATAGAGCTATTGATGAAGCCCCCATTCCAAATCCAGTAACAATACTCATATCCCAGTTAAATACAATTATCATAATAGATAATAAAAGCATTCCAAGTCCAACAACTGCAAGCCCCATAACTGCTCCACCAGCAAATGCTACATCAAGAGCTTTTGAAAGCCCTCCTTCTTTAGCAGCTATTGAAGTTCTTCCATTAGCTTTAGTTGCTATTCTCATTCCAACATTTCCTGCTATAGCTGAAGTTACAGCTCCACATATAAATGTTATTGCAACTGCAATATTTAAGAAAATTCCTAATAGTATAGCTACTACTACTACAAAGTATACCAATATTTTGTACTCTGCTAATAAGAAAGCCATAGCTCCCTCTCTAATAGCGTCTGTTATTTCCGCTACTCTTGGAATGTTAATTTGATAACTCTCCACTTTTTTAGAATAACCGAAGGCAGCAATCAATGCAAGTATTCCAGCAGCTATTCCAACATAGATCAATGAATGTTCCATTACTTAATCCTCCTATATTAATTTAAATTACACACTACATTATATTTGAAAACTTAATTTATTACAAGCATTTTTATTCAAAAAGTCCTCTTATTTTTTAAAAAAATTAAGATTTTTTGTTTTTAATATCTTCATATCTTTATCTACAATTAAAACTTTCATTTTTTATTATTTTCAGCATATTCCATAACTTTTTCCACTGGCATAGTAAAAAATGCCGTTGAATACAAATCAGCTAAAAAAGCATCTTCACAAATAACCATTACCAGTTTCTTATCTCTTATTGGAAAACTAGTAGTTTTATCTAAAATATGATGATATTTTTTTCCAGCTATCTCTACATAAGTTTGATAATCTCCTGATACACCCATACCTTCATCATTTAATTCTACAATTCCAAGTATTTCTTCTGGATTTTCTGGGTTTTGTACCCCTATTCTCCATGGTTTATTTTCTGGTTTAGTATTTATTACATCTATGCTTGATATAGTAGTTATAAAGGCACTTGTTATACCCTGCTCTTCCATTACTTTTTTAGCTCTTGATACAGCATATCCCTTTAAAAAAGATCCAGTATCAATTTCATTCACTGGAGGTTCCATATATACTTGATTACCTTCTATTTTTACTTTATCAAAATCTATCTCTGGAAGTACTTGAGCCAAACATTCTTTTGATGGGATAGAAATTTCTCCTACTTCACCAAATCCCCATGCCTTTAATAAAGGCCCTATTGTTATGTCATATTTTTTATTCGATAATTCATACATTTCTCTTACTTTAGAAAAGAGCATAAGCCCTTCATCATCTAACTCTACTGGAACATTAGGGTCTGAATTTAATTTTCCGATTATACTAGTTTTTATTTTACTATTAAATTTATTATCTAATCTTTCTATTTCATTAAATGCTTCTTCCATTCCTGTTTTAGCTAATTTTTCATCCTTGTCATAAACAGTTATTTTTATGTAAGTTCCAAAAAGGAATTTTTCACTTTCGAATTTCTGCATTTTTTTATCTGTACATCTTATGAAAATAATTGGAAGTAGCAAAACTATCAAAAGTTTTTTTATCACACTATTCACCAACTTCTTCTTCTCCAAATTCATATCCTATTTTTCCATCAGCAATTTCTCTAAAGGCTTTTTTGATATCAGTATCTTTTTTACTACATTTAGTTAAAAGTGTAGCTCCCTTTCCTATTTCTCTGGCTCTTTGTCCACTAATTATTGTTAATATATATTTATTAGGTATCTTTTCAAGTAATTCATCGTAAACTATATCTTTTTTCATAGTTAGCCTCCTATTTGCTTTTCTCTTCTATAATTTTTTTCAATTCATCACATGCTTGCTCTACAGTATAATTTATTATTGTTATATCATATTTTTTCTCATATTCCAACTCTTTTATAGAATTTGCAAGTCTAAGTTGAATAGTTTCTTCACTATCTGTCTTTCTTCCTCTCAGTCTTGCTTCTAGATCCTTTTCTGTTGGTGTTTTAAAGAAAATAAGATTTGCTTCAGGATACTGATCTCTCACTTGAAGACCACCTTGTACATCAATCTCTAATATTATATTTTCACCTTTAGCCATTCTATTTTCTACTTCTGATTTTAAAGTTCCATAATAATTTCCATGAACTGTTGCAGTTTCTAAAAAATCTCCATTTTCTCTTTTCTTAAGAAATTCTTCTTTAGTAAGAAAATAATAATCTCTTCCATTTACTTCTCCTGTCCTTGGTTCTCTTGTAGTTGCAGAAGTAGCAAGGTTTATTCCAAGCATTTTACGTACAAGTCTACAGATAGTAGATTTTCCAGCACCACTAGGTCCTGATACTACATATAGATTTCCTTTTGGCATTTTATTCTCCTTTCTCTATTCTAGCTGATATCGTCTCTGGATTTATAGCTGACATTATAACATGATTTGAGTCTGTTATTATTAAAGTTTTTGTTTTTCTTCCCAAAGTTGCATCTATTAATCTATTTTGAAGTTTAGCTTCCTCTTTCAACCTCTTACTTGGAGCTGAATCAGGATTTATGACAGCAATTATTCTTATATCCATTACCATATTGTTAAATCCAATATTAATAGGTTTCATATATCCTCCTATTCGATATTCATAGCCTGTTCTCTAATTTTTTCAAGCTCATTTTTACATTCTACTATAAGCTTTGAAATATCATACAGGTTACATTTTACTCCTGTAGTATTCAGTTCTCTGAATATTTCCTGAAGAATAAAATCAATTTTCTTTCCTACTGCTGTATCTCTGCTTTCCATTTCTTTTCTTAACTGTTCCATATGACTGTCAAGCCTTGAAATTTCTTCAGATATGTCTGATTTATCAGTAAAAAGAAGTATTTCTTTAAGAATATCTTCCTCTTTAAAATCTATAGCTCCTCTGATTTTATCAAGCCTTTCCATAAGTTTTTCTTTATAATTTTCAACTACTATTTCTTTATATTTTTTATTTCAGTTATTTTTTCTTCAAGAACATCTATTCTTTCCAGAAAATAAGTTTTTAACCTCTTACCTTCATCTTCTCTGGTTTGAATAAATGGAATAAGTAACTCATTTACTTTTTTTAATACAAAGAAAGAGTACTCATTTTCATCAATTTCAAAATCATTTTTTTGTATAACATTTAAATTTCTAACTAAAATATCCATTTTATTTGTGAATTTTTCACTAAAATCATTTTCCATCTCTTTAAGTACATTCATATAAGCTGAGCTTAAATTTCTATCATAATCAAAAAGTTTCCCAAGCTCTCTTTTATCTTCAAATTCTATTTTAAGATCTAAAGAACCTCTGCTGATTTTTGAAGCAACTTCTGTTCTTATTGCTCCTTCTAAAAAATTTAAATTGTATGGAAGTTTTATTTTCAAATTTAAATTTTTATTATTTACACTTTTAAGTTCCATATTGATAGCAAAACTTTCATCTTGATATGTAAGTTTTGAATATCCTGTCATACTTCTCATAATTTTTTCCTCCAGGAAAGATGAAACAAATACAGGAATAGGCGACCTTGTCGCCTATTCCTATTATATTATTCTTCTTCTAATTCTTTATCTTCCAGTTCAACTGCCTTTACATTTTTGTATGCATTAAATCCAGTTCCTGCTGGAATCTTTTTACCTATAATTACATTTTCTTTCAGTCCTTCTAAATAGTCAATTTTTCCTTCTATTGCTGCATTAGAAAGAACTTTTGTAGTTTCTTGGAATGAAGCAGCTGAGATAAAACTTCCTGTATTTACAGCAGCTTTAGTTATACCTTGAATGATTGGTTCATACTTAATTAAAGGTTTTCCTAACTCTTTTAATCTTGCATTTTCCATATCAACAATTCTCTTTTCAACAACCTCATCTTCTAAGAATAGAGATACTCCAGAATCAACAATTCTTACTTTCTTAAACATCTGTTTAACAATAATCTCAATATGTTTATCATTAACTCCTACTCCCTGATCTCTATATACTTGCTGTACTGATTCAAGTATAAACTGTTCTGCAGCTACAAGCCCTTTGATATTCAATACGTCAAATGGAGAAATAGCTCCTTCAGTTATTTTATCTCCAGCCTTAACAAGCATACCATCAGTTACAACTAAACGCTCTCCTACAGGTACTAAATATTCTCTGAAGTCTTTTGGATCAGTTGTCGATTTTACAATGATAACTCTCATACCTTTCTTTTTCTTACCAGTTACTTCTATTTTACCTTCTATATCAGTAAGCATTGCTTTACCTTTAGGATTTCTTGCTTCAAATAGCTCTTGTACTCTTGGAAGTCCTCCAGTAATATCTTTTGTTCCAGCACCTTCTTTGATAATTTTAGCTATTGTCTGACCTTTTTTAACTTCTTCTCCCTCTCTTACCATCAAGTAAGCACCGAATGGGATAGTATAACTTCCTTTTGTATTACCCTCGTTATCAAAGATTACAACTCTTGGGTTGATATCTCCTGATTCAACTGGCTTAATAGCCATATACTCAGTAACATCATATTTTTCATCATAATTTTCTTTTACATAAAGTTCTCTGTATTCTATTCTTCCATCTTGGTCAGCTATAATAGGGATATGGAATGGATCAAATGTTACTAATGTAGTTCCTATTTCAACTTTTTCTCCCTCTTTTACTTTAAGTATTGATCCTGATGGAATCTCATAGTCATAGTTTCCTATAATTATTTTAGCAGACTGACTTACAACTGTTTGCTCTCCAGTAGTGTCATTTTCAAGAATTTTTATATCTCTATATACAACTTTACCTGAGTTTTCTGCTCTAATTCCACTTATTACAGTAGCTGCTGTTGCAACTCCTCCAGTATGGAATGTTCTCATTGTAAGCTGTGTACCAGGTTCTCCAATTGACTGAGCTGCAATAACTCCAACTGCTTCTCCTAGAAGTATTTCTCTATGATTAGATAAATCCATACCATAACATTTTTTACATACCCCTTTTTCTAAAGAACAAGTTAATGGAGATCTAATTTTTACTTTTCTGATACCTAGTTCATTTATTTTTTCTATAAGTTCTTTTCCAATCATAGTATTTCTAGTAGCAATCACTTCACCTTCATGTACTAAATCTTCAGCTAGAACTCTTCCTTTTATTCTTTCTTCTAATTTTTCTATAACTTTACCTTCTGATACAAGTTCTCCAACTTCTATTCCTTGTTCACTTCCACAATCTTCAGCATTTACTATAACTTCATGTGAAATATCAACAAGTCTTCTTGTTAAATATCCTGAGTCAGCAGTTCTTAAAGCTGTATCTGCCAGTCCTTTTCTTGCCCCGTGTGATGACATAAAGAATTCCAATACTGTTAATCCTTCACGGAAATTCGCTTTAATAGGAACCTCAATGATTCTTCCTTGTGTATCGGCCATGTTACCTCTCATGGCAGCTAGCTGTCTCATCTGAGAGATGTTACCTCTGGCACCTGAATTCGCCATCATATATACTGGGTTGAATTGATCAAGTCCATCCATCATTGCTTTAGTTACAGCTTCAGTAGCTTCAGACCAAACAGCAATAGTTTTTCTATATCTTTCTTCGTTAATAATTTTTCCCGATTTATAATCAGCATCTATTTGGGCCACTTCTTCATCTGCTTTTGCAAGTATTTCTTTTTTAGCTGCTGGAATTTCTAAATCTTCTATTCCTACTGAAACCCCTGCCATAGCACCATAATGATATCCAAAATCCTTAATTTTATTGATAAGCTCTGCAGTTTCTGCAAATCCATGCTCATCATACAATCTAGCAATAAGTTTTTTCAGTTGTGATTTACCAAATGTTACATGATATTGTTTATCCACATCAGGAAGCATTTCATTAAACATAATTCTTCCTGGAGTAGTTTCTACCATCTCACCATCAATTCTTACTTTTATTATAGCATGAGTGTCCAATACTCCATTATTATAAGCTGTAAGAGCTTGATCTATATTTGAGAAGCATTTTCCCTCTCCTTTTGACCCTGGTCTGTCTTTAGTCATATAGAAACATCCCATAACCATATCTTGCGAAGGTACTGCTATTGGCTCTCCATTAGATGGAGAAATGATATTATTTGGAGCCAACATCAAAAGCTTTGCTTCCATTATAGCTTCTGGAGATAACATTAAGTGAACAGCCATTTGGTCCCCATCAAAGTCAGCATTAAATGCTGAACATACTAATGGATGAAGTCTTATAGCTTTTCCTTCTATCAGTACAGGTTCAAATGCTTGAATAGACAATCTGTGTAGAGTCGGAGCTCTATTTAATAATACAGGGTGATCTTGAATTACATCTTCAATTACATCCCATACTTTGTCATCGGCATCTTCAACTAATTTTTTTGCTGTTTTAATATTTGATGCAAGTTCTCTTTTTACAAGTTCTCTCATAATGAAAGGCTTATAAAGTTCAAGAGCCATTTTCTTAGGAATTCCACATTGATTCATTTTCAATGATGGTCCAACAACAATAACCGATCTTGCTGAATAGTCAACCCTTTTTCCAAGTAAGTTTTGTCTAAATCTACCTTGTTTACCTTTTAACATATCAGATAAAGATTTAAGCTCTCTGTTATTTTGGGCAACAACTGGTTTTCCTCTTCTTCCATTATCAATAAGAGCATCTACTGCTTCCTGAAGCATTCTTTTTTCATTCTTTACAACTATTTCAGGAGCTTTTATCTCTAAAAGTTTTTTAAGTCTATTATTTCTATTGATAACTCTTCTATAAAGATCATTTAAGTCAGAAGTAGCAAATCTTCCCCCATCTAACTGTACCATTGGTCTTAAATCAGCTGGAATGACAGGAACATTTTTAAGTATCATCCATTCAGGTTTATTATTAGAAGAAATAAAATCTCTAACTATTTTAAGTCTTTTTACTACTTTCTTTCTTTTTTGTGAAGAAGTTACATCTTCTAATTCTCTTTCTAATTCATCTCTCAAAGACTCGAGATGAGTTTTTTCAAGAAGCTTTAATACTGCTTCTGCTCCCATTAGAGCCTCAAATTTATTTCCATATAACTGCTTATATAATTTATATTCCTTTTCAGTAAGGATTTTTCCTTCTTTTAAGTTACTCTCACCAGCTTCTGTTACTATATATCTTGCAAAATATAATACAGATTCTAATTCTTTTGGAGATAATCCAATAATAAGTGACATTTTATTTGGAGTTCCCTTAGAGTACCAAATGTGAGATACAGGAGCAGCTAAAGAAATATGTCCCATTCTCTCTCTTCTTACTTTAGATCTAGTTACTTCTACCTCACACTTTTCACAAACAAGACCTTTATATCTCATTCTTTTATACTTACCACAAGCACATTCCCAGTCTTTAGTTGGTCCAAATATTTTTTCACAAAACAGACCATCTCTTTCTGGATTTAAAGTTCTATAATTGATAGTTTCAGGTTTTGTAATTTCCCCATATGACCATTCTTCTATTTTTTCAGGGGATGCTAATCTAATTCTTATTTTCTCAAAACTTCTTATTCCCATTAAATGCAAAGCCTCCTTAATTGAGATAAAGCTACATATAATTTTATCTATATGGACGATAAAATGGGTTATTTGCTTATATAACCCATGTTTATCCTAACAGTTTTTTTATCTTATTATTTAATCTTTAAATTCAGCTAAAGGAGAATATTCAGTTGTCATATCCTCTTTATTTAACTCTTCATCTACATTTATAACATTATCATCTTTATCAAATAACTCAACATCAAGTGCTAGTGCTTGGAATTCTTTCAATAATACTTTGAAAGATTCCGGTAAATCTGGCTCAGGCATTTCTTCACCTTTAATTATAGCCTCATATGTTTTTGTTCTTCCTGTAACATCATCTGATTTTACAGTAAGCATCTCTTGAAGTATATTTGATGCACCATATGCTTCCAGTGCCCAAACTTCCATTTCTCCAAGTCTTTGTCCTCCAAATTGAGCTTTTCCCCCCAGTGGCTGTTGTGTAACTAGTGAATAAGGTCCAATTGCTCTAGCATGCATTTTATCTTCTACCAAGTGGTGAAGTTTAAGCATGTACATTCTTCCAACTGTTACTGGATTATCAAATTTTTCTCCAGTTCTTCCATCATAAAGATCAACTTTTCCACTTCTTGGGAATCCTAATTTTTCAAGATAATCTTTAACTTGTTCTTCAGAAGCACCATCAAATACTGGTGTAGCAATATGAGTTCCACCATTATAATTACCCATAGCCATACCTAAGTGAACTTCAAGTACCTGTCCTATATTCATACGTGAAGGTACTCCAAGAGGATTAAGTACAACATCTAGATGTGTCCCATCTGCTAAGAACGGCATATCTTCAGCAGGAAGTACTCTTGATACAACCCCTTTATTTCCATGACGTCCAGACATTTTATCTCCAACAGTTATCTTTCTCTTTTCAGCCACTAATACTCTTATTGCTTTATTAACTCCAGCTTTAAGTTCATCTCCATTTTCTCTTGAAAGTTCAAGGATTTCTACAACAGTTCCTTTTGACCCATGAGGCATTCTAAGTGATGTATCTCTAACATCTCTTGCTTTCTCTCCAAAGATAGCTCTTAATAATTTTTCTTCTGCAGGTGGTTCAGTTTCTCCTTTAGGAGCTGTTTTTCCTACAAGAATATCCCCAGGTCCAACTTCTGATCCAATAGTTATTATTCCTTTAGAATCTAGTTTTCTTAATGCTTCCTCAGAGATATTTGGTATTTCTCTAGTTATTTCTTCATCTCCAAGTTTAGTATTTCTAGCTTCTATTTCATACTCTTCAACATGGATAGATGTGAATACATCATCTTTTCTTAATCTATCAGATATTAGAATCGCGTCCTCATAGTTATATCCTTCCCAAGGCATAAATGCCATCAGAATATTTCTTCCAAGTGCTAAATCTCCACCTTTTGTTGCTGGTCCATCAGCTATTACTCCCCCAGCTTTTACTTCTTCTCCTGGAGAAACAAGTGGTGTTTGATGTAAACACATTGACTGGTTAGATCTTTCAAAATTAAGCAGTCTATATTTATGTTCTTTTCCTTCTGGATCTTCTATAATTATTTTTTGAGCATCTACATATACAACTTTACCATCAGTTTTAGAAATAACAACAGCTCCAGAATCTACAGCAACTTTTCTTTCTAGTCCTGTTCCAATATAAGGTGCTTCTGTTCTTAATAATGGTACAGCCTGTCTTTGCATGTTTGATCCCATCAGTGCTCTGTTGGCGTCATCGTGTTCTAGGAATGGTATTAGTCCAGCTGATACAGATACCACTTGTTTAGGAGAAATATCTAAGTAATCAACTTTTTCACCGCTTATACTTACAATTTCATGCCCAAATCTACATACAACATCACCAAGAAGTGATCCATCTTCTCCTATTTTTGTATCGGCTTGTGCAATGAATAACCCTTCTTCTTCATCAGCTGCAAGGTAATCTATTTGATCAAAATCAGCTTTACCATCAACAACTTTTACATATGGAGTTTCAATAAATCCATATTTATTTATCTTAGCATATATTGCTAATGAACCTATAAGACCGATATTTGGTCCTTCTGGTGTTTCTATAGGACAGATTCTTCCATAGTGAGAATCATGAACGTCTCTTACTTCAAATCCTGCTCTTTCCCTTGAAAGTCCTCCAGGCCCCAAAGCAGATATTCTTCTCTTATGAGTTAATTCAGCCAATGGATTAGATTGGTCCATGAATTGAGATAATTGTCCAGATCCAAAGAAGTCTAAAATCAGTGCATTTAATGGTCTTGTATTAAGTAATGATTGAGAAGTTAAAGTTTCAGAATCTTGAACTGTCATTTTCTCTTTTACCATTTTACCCATTTTAGAAAGCCCTGCTTTGATTTGCATCAATAATAGCTCTCCGACACCTCTTACACGTCTATTAGACAAGTTATCTATATCATCAGTGTGTCCATTTCCATTATTTAGATTAATTACATATTTCATTGTTCCTATAATGTCATCTTTAGTTAGTAATATTTCATCTTCTGGAACATTAAGTTTTAATCTTTTGTTCATCTTGTATCTTCCAACTGGCTCAAGATCATATCTTTGAGGATTGAAAAACATTTGCCTAATAAGTGATCTCGCAGACTCTACTGTCACTAGATCTCCTGGTCTTAATTTCTTGAATACTTCTGTTACTGCTTCCTCTTTTGTAAGTGTACTATCATTCAAAACAGTGTTAGCTAGTAATTTATCTTCTGGTTTTACTTCCCAATAAACCACTTTTTCTATTTTAAATTCTATCATTTTTTCTATTAGAGCTTCATCTATAACTGCATCTGCTTCTGCTATAACTTCACCAGTTTCATCATCATAGATATCTTCTTTAATAAAACTTCCTTCAAATCTTGTTCTGATTACACTTAAAAGTTCATCTTTGTTTTTATATTTTTGGAATATTGAGGCTAAATCTAATTCTTTAGTTTCTAAGAAATAGTCTTTTATCTCTGTATTATTGTTAAAAAAATCAATAGCCTTTAGGAATACAGTAGCTAATACCTTTTTCTTTCTATCTATTTTTATACTTAAGAAATCATTTTTATCTGTTTCAAACTCAAGCCAAGTCCCCTTATATGGAATAATTTTTCCAGAGAAAAGGTCTTTTCCTGTTTGAATATTGATCTCTTTGTTGAATGAAACTCCTGGAGATCTATGCAACTGTGATACAACAACTCTTTCAGCACCATTGATTATAAATGTACCTCTTTCAGTCATCATTGGAACTTCTCCAAAGTAGACTAAAGACTCTTGTATCTCATTTCCACTTTTTTTATTGATAAGCCTTAATCTTACTTTCAAAGAAGTAGAATAAGTTTTTCCTCTTTTTTTACATTCAAGCTCATCATTTAATGGTGGCTCTGCTTCATGTAATTCATAAGAAACATACTCCAACTTGATATCTCCATTAGAAGATTCAACAGGGAAAATTTCTCTAAAAGCTGATTCTAACCCCTTATCTTTTCTATTATTTGGAGCCTCTTTAGCTTGTAGAAAATCTTCATAGGAATCCAATTGGAACTCAAGAAAATGAGGCATTGTTCCTCTTTCTTTTATCCTTCCAAAATTCAATCTTTCAACGAGTTTCCCCATTAATTCACACCCCTTACTAATTCTTTAAAGTTTAATACCTAATCACTTGAAAATAAAAGGCTAATATCTATTTCCAAATGATTAATTATCACTGTTTCAAAACAAAAATTTACATCATAATGTAATACAAATTATACTTTTAAGCTATCCTTAACAATTAGTAAAAAGGCACTCTGGTCAAGAGTGCCTATTTTTTTTAATTAAATAAGATTTTTAGTTCAAAATTAAAAGTCCAATCAATTATTTAACTTCTACTGTAGCTCCTGCTGCAGTTAATTTTTCTTTTACTGCTTCAGCTTCTTCTTTAGAAACAGCTTCTTTAAGTTTTCCACCATTATCAACTAATTCTTTAGCTTCTTTTAATCCTAATCCTGTAATTCCTCTTACTTCTTTGATTACAGCTATTTTATTAGCTCCTGCTGCAGTTAAGATAACATCAAATTCAGTTTTCTCTTCTGCTGCTTCAGCTACTGCTGGTCCTGCTACTGCTACTGGAGCTGCTGCAGTTACACCAAAGTGCTCTTCTAATGCGCTTACTAAATCTTTTAATTCTAAAACTGTCATAGCTTCTAATTCAGCTATAAATTTTTCTCTATCAAATGCCATTTATTGTTTCCTCCTTAGTTTTTATACACAAATTTGTGATTTATTATAATTATTTTATTTCATTAATTAAACCAATTGAAATTTTTGATTATTCACCTGCTGCTTCTTTTTTATCTGCGATAGCGACAGTTGCATAAGCAAGTTTTCTGATTGGTCCAAGCATTGAGTTAAGTAACATAGAAAGTAATTGATCTCTTGAAGGTAATTTAGCAAGTGCTTCTACTCCTTCAGCTTCAACTCTTTTTCCTGTTAAAACTCCACCTTTTATTTTGAAAATATTTTGTTTTGCTTTAGCCTTATCTTTCGCTAAATCAAAAACTATTTTTGCAGGAGCTACTGGATCATTGTATCCAAAAGCGAAAGCTGTAGTTCCTTCCAAAATATCTTCAAAAGAATCCTCAACACCTGCTTCTTTAAGAGCTATTTTGAATAATCTATTCTTAGTTACTAGATATTCAGCACCAGCTTCTCTCATTTTTCTTCTCAATGCAGTTTCGTCATTAACACTGATTCCTTGATAATCAACTAATACTACTGATTGAGCTTTTTTTATTTTTTCTACTAGTTCAGCTACGTGATCTATTTTTGCTTGAGTTGCCATTTATTTTTTCACCCCCTCTTTTCTTAAAAATTACCCCCGTACCAAAGAATGGAACGGAGGTTGAAATCACACTATGAGGCTAGCGAAACCTACTTCCAACCTCGGTAGGGTAATTAAGGTTAAAACCACCTACGGTCTTTGGTTTGGATCTATATTAAATTATTTATCCAACATATTTAGCTACTAATGCAGGGTCCATTTTTATTCCAGGTCCCATTGTTAGAGATACAGCAACTGTTCTTAAGTATTGTCCTTTAGAAGATGCTGGTTTTAATCTTGTGATTTGCTCTAAGAAAGCTTTAAAGTTTTCTTCAATTTTCTCAGGAGCAAAATCAGCTTTACCAATTGGTACATGAATTGATCCTAATTTGTCTACTCTGAATGCTAGTTTACCTTTTTTAAATTCAGAAACAGCACCAGCAATATCTGGAGTTACAGTTCCTGATTTTGGATTTGGCATTAATCCTTTAGTTCCCAATATTTTTCCTAGTCTTCCTAGTTTAGGCATCATGTCAGGTGTAGCAATAACTAAATCAAAATCTAACCAACCTTGTTGAATTTGAGCAATATATTCATCAGAACCTGCATAGTCAGCTCCAGCTTCCAAAGCCTTTTCAACATTAGCTCCTGAAGTGATAGCTAGTACTTTTACAGTTTTTCCAGTTCCATGTGGAAGAACAACTGTTCCTCTAACTTGCTGGTCAGCATGTCTTGGATCTACTCCAAGTCTTAATGCAACTTCTACAGTTTCTGTAAATTTAGCAGTTTTTGTTTTTAAAACTAATTCTAAAGCTTCTTTAACTTCATAAAGCTTCCCAGTTTCTATTAACTTAGCAATTTCTAAGTATTTTTTTCCTCTATGTTTTGCCATTTTTTTAATTTCCTCCCTTTGTGGTGATGCGGAATAATTCTCCTACCACTTAATATAACCATGGTACTATGTACCATACACAACAGATTAATTTAGTTTACTAAAAATACTAGTCTACTATTTTGATTCCCATAGATCTTGCTGATCCAGCTATTATTTTCATAGCCGCTTCTACTGATCCTGCATTTAAATCAGGCATTTTAGTTTCTGCAAGTTCTCTTAATTTTGCTGTTGTTATTTGTCCAGCAACTTCTTTTTTAGAGTTTTTAGCTGCTGATTGGATTCCTGCTGCTTTCTTTAATAAGTCAGATGCAGGTGGAGTTTTAAGTATAAATGTGAAAGATCTATCATTATATACAGAAATTTCTACTGGAATTACCCATCCAGCTTTATCTTGAGTCTTTGCATTGAACGCTTTACAGAATTCCATAATATTAACTCCGTGTTGTCCTAATGCTGGTCCAACTGGTGGAGCTGGATTAGCTTTACCTGCTGGTAATTGTAGTTTTATTATCTTAATTACTTCTTTTGCCATTTTATTTAATTACACCTCCATAAATTGTGTGGTAATGACGGTGTCATCTCCCACTAAAAAGACATAACTTACTATGCCTTCTCAACACTGTTAAAATCTACTTCTACAGGAGTCATTCTCCCAAACATTTCGATCATAACTTTTACTTTCCTTTGTTCCATATCTATTTCTGCTACTTTTCCTTCATGACCTGCAAAGCCTCCTCCAAGAATCTTTACAAAATCACCAAGTCCAAAGTTAATTTTTAAAACCTCTTTATTTTCTTTTTCTTCCTCTGGAATATCATATCCAATAACTCTGAATATATTTGCAACTTCATCATCTTCCATAGGAATAGGGTCAGAACCAACACCAACGAATCCTGTTACTCCATTTGTATTTCTTACTACATACCAAGCATTAGAATCAACTCTAAAGTTTATTCCATCTTCACTTTCCTCTCTTGTTGCTACCATTTCTAGCATAACATATCCTGGAAATATTTTTCTGGCTACAGTTTTCTTTTTCCCTCTAACCTCTTCAATAGTCTCTTCTTCAGGAACTAGTACCTTTGTTACTATTTCTCCTATTCCAAGTGTTTCTATTTTTTGTTCAAGGTCAGTTTTTACTTTTTTTTCATACCCAGAATAAGTATGAATCATAAACCATTTTTTTACTAATGTTTTTTCCATTATATTATCCTCCAAAGAGAGATACCAATACTTTCAACAGTCTAGAAGCAATTAAATCAAAAACTCCCAAATAAACGCTTAAAACTAAGCTCATAACAATTACCCAAAGAGTTGAATTAACAATCTCTTCTTTTTTAGGCCATTGAACCTTGGAATATTCCATTTTTATTCCTTGAAACAGATTCATAAAATCACCTTTATTTTTCGACTTTAATAAAAAAAATGGCAGGTCAAGAGGGACTCGAACCCCCAACCCTCGGTTTTGGAGACCGATGCTCTACCAATTGAGCCATTGACCTGCATGTTGTAAACTTACGTTAAAAAACTATTTTTTAGTTTCTTTATGTAAAGTAACTTTTTTGTCCCACTTACAGTATTTATTAATTTCTAATCTTTCAGTAGTGTTCTTTTTATTTTTTGATGTACTATAATTTCTTCTTTTACACTCTGTACATTCTAATTGAATATTTACTCTCAATTTTACACCTCCACTCGTTAACGGTATCTTTGCGATCCTCCCATATTGAATATAATATGGTGAAAAAGAGTTTACTCTATCTTGCTTTCTAAGACATAGAATATGATATCAGATTTTCTTAATTTTGTCAAATAAATTTATTAAAATATTTTTAAATTATTATTTTTTGACAAAGAAAAAAGCTTGGCAAGTTCCTATCCTCCCGGGAGGCTTCCCTCCAAGTACTTTCAGCGTTTACGGGCTTAACTTCTGGGTTCGGAATGGGACCAGGTGTACCCCCGCAGCTATTCTTACCAAGCTGTGTCTTTTTCTTTTCCAATAGACACTTGAAACTATATAGTAGCTTACGCCTTCGCGCTTTTCAATCTTTAGGTTAAAACTTTGACTTATTAGTATTGGTCAGCTAAAAGCCTCGCAGCCCTTACACCCCCAACCTATCAACCTTCTAGTCTCGAAGGAGTCTTAAAGAATACTTATCTTGAAGCTGGTTTCCCGCTTAGATGCTTTCAGCGGTTATCCGTTCCAAACGTGACTACCCAGCTGTGCCACTGGCGTGACAACTGGTACATCAGAGGTTTGTCCATCCCGGTCCTCTCGTACTAAGGACAGATCTTCTCAATATTCTAACGCCTACAGTGGATAGGGACCGAACTGTCTCACGACGTTCTGAACCCAGCTCACGTACCGCTTTAATGGGCGAACAGCCCAACCCTTGGGACCTTCTCCAGCCCCAGGATGCGATGAGCCGACATCGAGGTGCCAAACTTTGCCGTCGATATGGACTCTCGGGCAAAATCAGCCTGTTATCCCCAGGGTAGCTTTTATCCGTTGAGCGACGACCCTTCCATTCGGAATCGCCGGATCACTATGTCCTGCTTTCGCACCTGCTCGACCCGTCAGTCTTGCAGTTAAGCTCTCTTATGCCATTGCACTCTGCGGTTGATTTCCATCCAACCTGAGAGAACCTTTGAACGCCTCCGTTACTCTTTCGGAGGCGACCGCCCCAGTCAAACTGCCCACCTAGCACTGTTTCCGTGGCTACAAACCACAGATTAGAATTTCAACATTGAATGGTTGGTATTCCACCGACAACTCCAATACAGCTAGCGCCATACCTTCTTAGTTTCCCAACTATCCTATACATGCAATGCCAAAACCCAATACCAAGCTACAGTAAAGCTCCATGGGGTCTTTCCGTCCTACTGTAGGTAACCGGTATCTTCACCGGTAGTACAATTTCACCAGGCCTCCCGTCAAGACAGCGCTCAAATCATTACACCATTCGTGCAGGTCGGAACTTACCCGACAAGGAATTTCGCTACCTTAGGACCGTTATAGTTACGGCCGCCGTTCACCGGGGCTTCAATTCGGAGCTCTCACTCCTCCTCTTAACCTTCCGGCACTGGGCAGGTGTCAGCCCATATACATCGCCTTACAGCTTAGCATAGACCTGTGTTTTTGTTAAACAGTTGCTTGAGCCTCTTCACTGCGACCCCCAA
This sequence comes from Fusobacterium varium, assembly GCA_900637705.1. NCBI lineage: Bacteria > Fusobacteriati > Fusobacteriota > Fusobacteriia > Fusobacteriales > Fusobacteriaceae > Fusobacterium > Fusobacterium varium. The sequence goes on along the minus strand of LR134390.1, from coordinate 3,247,133 downwards.
ATGCTTCATATCGCGTGTATATTGACATTCAGGGGCACCCCTTCTCCCAAAGTTACGGGGCTATTTTGCAGAGTTCCTTAACGAGAGTTAGCCTGTCCGCCTTAGATTTCTCATCCTGACCACCTGTGTCGGTTTCGGGTACGGGCAGTTATACCTTAACGTTAGAAGCTTTTCTCGGCAGCGTGGGATTTGTGCATTCATCTTACGACTATATATCACACCTCAAGTCTAATCTAGCGGATTTGCCTACTAGACCACTCTACATGCTTCTACGGGAACTTCCGTTCTCCCGCGCACATACCCTTCTGCGTCCCTCCTTCACAAAATATAACTGGCACAGAAATATTAATCTGTTTTCCATTCGCCTACGCATTTTAGCCTCGGCTTAGGTCCCGGCTTACTCAGGGAAGACAAGCTTTACCCTGAAAACCTTGGTCTTCCGGCGAGGGGGATTCTCGCCCCCTTTCTCGCTACTTATTCCTGCATTCTCACTTCTGATACCTCCAGAGTTGCTTACGCTTCTCCTTCAACGGCCTACAGAACGCTCTCCTACCAATTGCTTGCGCAATTCCACAGCTTCGGTTTATAACTTAGCCCCGTTACATTGTCGGCGCAGAGACTCTCGACCAGTGAGCTATTACGCACTCTTTAAAGGTATGGCTGCTTCTAAGCCAACCTCCTGGTTGTTTGTGAATCTCCACCTCCTTTCCCACTTAGTTATAATTAGGGACCTTAGCTGGTGGTCTGGGTTGTTTCCCTTTTGACAATGGAAGTTAATTCCCATAGTCTCACTCCTGAGCTTTGAATTATGGTATTCGGAGTTTGATTGAATTCAGTAAGCAATATGCCCCCTAGTTCATTCAGTGCTCTACCCCATAATTAAACACTCAAGGCTGCACCTAAATGCATTTCGGAGAGAACGAGCTATCTCCTAGTTCGATTGGCTTTTCACCCCTAAACCTACCTCATCTCCCAACTTTTCAACGGCGGTGAGTTCGGGCCTCCACTGTGTCTTACCACAGCTTCACCCTGGACAGGCTTAGATCACCAGGTTTCGCGTCTACGCCCAGCGACTATGTCGCCCTATTCAGACTCGGTTTCCCTTCGGCTCCGTTATACTTAACCTCGCCACTGAACGTAACTCGCAGGATCATTCTCCAAAAGGCACGCCATCACTCCGAAGAGCTCTGACCGCTTGTAAGCACACAGTTTCAGGTTCTATTTCACTCCCCTCCCGGGGTTCTTTTCACCTTTCCCTCACGGTACTATACGCTATCGGTTAGTAAGAGTATTTAGCCTTACGAGATATGGTCCTCGCAGATTCACACAGAATTCCTCGTGTTCCATGTTACTTGGGAGAGAACATACATTCTAATGAGTTTACCTGTACAGGATTATCACCTTCTACGATCCAGCTTTCCAACTAGTTCCAGTTCGGTCATTAGATATGTTGAATATCTTACAGTTCTTCAAACGTTCTTCCCACAACCCCATATAAGCAACGGCTGTATCCTTGACACTTATATGGTTTAGGCTCATCCCCGTTCGCTCGCCGCTACTTGGGGAATCGTTTTTACTTTCTTTTCCTCGAGTTACTTAGATGTTTCAGTTCACTCGGTACCCTCTTTCGTGCTAAGACTCCATCTTAGCAGATTGCTCCATTCGGAAATCTTGGGATTGGCGCTCGTTTGCAGCTAACCCAAGCTTATCGCAGCTTACCACGTCCTTCATCGGCTCTTACTACCTAGGCATTCCCTGTGTGCCCTTAATTATTTTAACCTATTTTGTTTTTGTTTAATTTGATTGACAGCTAACTCTGTTTATATAAACAAGAGTTAAAATTGTATTATCTACTATATAGTTTCCAATGTCCATTTGATAAGTTATCCAGCGCTAATACGCTGCAAGAACATTATCAATAGAATAGAGAAAGAGAAATGATCTCCTTAGAAAGGAGGTGATCCATCCGCACGTTCCCGTACGGATACCTTGTTACGACTTCACCCCAATCGCTAATCACACCCTCGGAACATCCCTCCTTACGGTTAGGCCTGTTACTTCAGGTGCAACCAACTCTCGTGGTGTGACGGGCGGTGTGTACAAGACCCGAGAACGTATTCACCGCAACATAGCTGATTTGCGATTACTAGCGATTCCAACTTCATGTACTCGAGTTGCAGAGTACAATCCGAACTAAGAATAGTTTTATGAGATTAGCTTACCCTCGCAGGTTTGCAGCTCTCTGTACTACCCATTGTAGCACGTGTGTAGCCCAGCGTATAAGGGGCATGATGACTTGACGTCATCCCCACCTTCCTCCTGCTCATCGCAGGCAGTCTCGCATGAGTCCCCAACTTAATGATGGTAACATACGAAAGGGGTTGCGCTCGTTGCGGGACTTAACCCAACATCTCACGACACGAGCTGACGACAGCCATGCACCACCTGTCACCAAGTTCCTCCAAAGAGGCACGAAAACATCTCTGTTAACTTCTTGGGATGTCAAACGCTGGTAAGGTTCCTCGCGTTGCGTCGAATTAAACCACATGCTCCACCGCTTGTGCGGGTCCCCGTCAATTCCTTTGAGTTTCATACTTGCGTACGTACTCCCCAGGCGGATTACTTATCGCGTTAGCTTGGGCGCTGAGGTTCGACCCCCAACACCTAGTAATCATCGTTTACGGCGTGGACTACCAGGGTATCTAATCCTGTTTGCTACCCACGCTTTCGCGCTTTAGCGTCAGTATCTGTCCAGTAGGCTGGCTTCCCCATCGGCATTCCTACAAATATCTACGAATTTCACCTCTACACTTGTAGTTCCGCCTACCTCTCCAGTACTCTAGTTTAGCAGTTTCCAACGCAATACGGGGTTGAGCCCCGCATTTTCACATCAGACTTACTAAACCGCCTAGACGCGCTTTACGCCCAATAAATCCGGATAACGCTTGCGACATACGTATTACCGCGGCTGCTGGCACGTATTTAGCCGTCGCTTCTTCTGTTGGTACCGTCACTGACTTCTTCCCAACTGAAAGCACTTTACATTCCGAAAAACTTCATCGTGCACACAGAATTGCTGGATCAGACTTTTGGTCCATTGTCCAATATTCCCCACTGCTGCCTCCCGTAGGAGTAAGGACCGTGTCTCAGTCCCCTTGTGGCCGTTCACCCTCTCAGGCCGGCTACCCATCATCGTCTTGGTGAGCCGTTACCTCACCAACTAACTAATGGGACGCAAAGCTCTCTCACAGCGCATATAGCTTTCATAACCAAATCATGCGACTCAGTCATAATATCCGGTATTAGCATTCGTTTCCAAATGTTGTCCCAGTCTGTAAGGCAAGTTCTTTACGCGTTACTCACCCGTCCGCCACCTTCACCCGAAGGATCAAGTAGACTTGCATGTGTTAAGCATTCTGTCAGCGTTCATCCTGAGCCAGGATCAAACTCTTCGTTCAATCTATTTACTCAGTTTTTTCAACTGATTGTTTACACCTATTTATTGTTTGTTGATTTTTTTCATCTCTCTCTATTCTGTTGTTAATGTCCTTATTTTCATTATTTAATTATTTTGTGCTTCGCACTGCTTTCCTGCGGCACATTGATTATAATATCATAAATAATACTTTCCGTCAACAACTTTTTTTCAATTATTTTCAAATATTTTTTATTCTTTTAAAGAACTCTTTATTTTATTGAGTTTTAGATGTTAAAAATATTTTTTATAAATTAAAAAGGGCTGTCTGATATTCATAACTCATCAAACAGCCCCCTATCTTATCTCTTCTATGTTCAAAAATTCCTCCTCTTTTTTATAGCTATCTATATTAATTTTATTTCACATATCCTTAAACTTTGTTACCAATTTCAAAGAAATAATTTACACATTTCTTAAAAGATCACTAGTTCTTCCAAATGTTAAAAATTTCTTATATCATCAATTACTCTATAAATTAATTTATTTTTCTAGATAATTTTTATTATTAAACTCTTGATTTTATTTAGCTAATTTAATATACCTAAATATAATCCCATAATAATATTTATATTTATCTATTTTATTTTTATACTCTTAGATTGAAATCTCATTAAACTATTATAATTATATTTTTCTATAAGCAGATATTATTCTCTATATTTCTATCAAATATAAGATTAAATATAATTCTAGTTTCTGCATTCTCCTCTAAGTCTTTAAAATTTATTAAATTATTTTAAATAAGTTTTTTAGTTTTATAAAATCTTTTCTTATTTCTTTAATATAATATTTATCCTATTCATATAAGAAATAAAAATTAATTTCTATAAAGATGACTAAAATAACTTTGAAATTATAAGGATAGTGGTTTTTATTTTTTAAATACTTAACTTTTTTAAATATTTTTTTTGATAAAAATATTTAATTTTTACTTTTATGATTACATGTTCTTTTATGCTTTTATGTTCTCTGAAAAAAGTCCTTAACTTGATTTAAGTTCTTTTTTCTTTGTATTTTATTTCATGGGTCTCGCCTCCTTTAGATACAATTTATTGTCTAGACTCATGTATCTTTTCTTGATATATTATTACCTCATAATATTTGTTTTGTCAATAGAAAAAAATGAATTTTTTTTATTTTTTTATATTTCAAAATTATTTTTTCATATGAATTATAAATTCTATCATTTACATTCTATAATCCTTAAATAAATTAGATGCCAACCAACATAAAAAATACAACACTCCATAATGATCAAAGTTAGAAATATCAACATAATTTCTATGATAAAAAAATTAGAAAAAAAGTATTATTCGAAGTATATTAAAAAAAGAAAATAGTTTTGTCAACGGATTAATGAAAAATCGCTTTGATATGATGAAAACTGTAATATTTTATGAACAGAAAAATAACTATGAAAGAATAAATAAAAAATAAGGATTAACTCCTGTATAATACAGGAATCAATCCTCATTAATCAATATTAAAATATAGTGTCTAAGTTCTTTATAATTACTATTTACAGCAGCTTATTTTAAACTTTTTTACTACTTAATCAATTTTCTTAAAAATTACTTCACTACTATATTAACTATTTTTTCAGGAACAACTATAACTTTTACTAAAGTTTTTCCCTCCATATGTTTCTTAACATTTTCGATTTCTAAAGCTAGTTTTTCAACTGTTTCTTTTGAAGTTCCTCTTTCTACTTCTACAGTTCCTCTTACTTTTCCATTCACCTGTACAGCTATAACTACATCTGAAGATATTGTAAGTTCTTCTTTGAAAGTAGGCCAAGCTTCATTGAAAAGATATCCTTTATTTCCCATTTCTTCCCATAAATCATCACAAAAATGTGGTGTAAAAGGTGAAAGCATTAAAATTATATTTCTTACCACTTCTCCAAATATTTTCTTTGATTCAGAAGTTACATTTCCTGCTTCTATTACATTTGTTTTAAAATCTTGAGTTTCATTTATCAATTCCATAGTAGCTGCTATAGAAGTATTAAAGTGGTAGTCATTCTCTATAGATTCAGTTACTTTTTTTATAGTTTGATTTAACTTAATAATAAGGGCTTTATCCTCTCTGCTTACAGCATTGAGATTTATTTCTCCAAATTCCATATTTTCTTTATGTTCCATTACCATTCTCCAGATTTTAGTTAAAAATCTGTATGCCCCTGCCAAACCATTTTCATTCCATTCCAGTTCTTTTTCAGGTGGTGCAGCAAACATTATAAATAATCTAGTAGTATCTGCTCCATATTTTTCTACCATTTCTTCTGGATCTACTCCATTATTTTTTGATTTAGACATTTTTTCTATTTTACTGACAAGCTCTTCTCCAGTTACTTTCGAATATGCCTTTTCTCCTTTTACTTCCACTTCTTCTGGATAAAGGAATCTATTTTCATCATTTGAATAATAAGAAGCTCCCAACACCATTCCTTGTGTTAAAAGTCTTTTAAATGGCTCATTAGATGAAAGTAATCCCAAATCTCTCAATACTTTATGGAAAAATCTTGCATAAAGCAAATGCATTACAGCATGTTCAATTCCTCCTATATATTGATCTACTGGGAACCATTCATCTACAATATTTTTATCAAATGGCAATTCTGTATTTTTAGGATCACAGTATCTCAAGAAATACCAAGATGAATCTACAAATGTATCCATTGTATCAGTATCTCTTCTTGCAGGTCCTCCACATATTGGACATACTGCATGTTTAAAACTTTCAGATGTTTCAAGTGGATTTCCTGTTCCAGAAAATGAAACATCTTCAGGAAGTTTTACTGGAAGGTTTTCATCTTTTTCCATAACAGTTCCACATTTTTCACAATATAATGCAGGAATAGGTGTTCCCCAATATCTTTGTCTAGATACTCCCCAGTCTTTTAATCTGTATTTTACAGTTCTTGTTCCATATCCATTTTCTTCTACAAAAACAGCTATATCTGTAAGTGCTTTTTTAGAAGGAATTCCGTTAAATTCTCCAGAATTTGTCATTATTCCCATTTCTGTAAAAGCTTCTGTCATTTTATCTGCTTCTAAAATTATTTCTTTTTTAGTTTCTTTATCTATAGGATTTATTACCACTTTTAATGGAAGATTATATTTTTTAGCAAAAGCAAAGTCTCTTTCATCATGACAAGGAACTGCCATAACTGCTCCTGTACCATAATTCATAAGAACATAATCAGCTACCCATAATTGTACTTTTTCTTTTGTTACTGGATTTATTACATGCCATCCTGTAAATACTCCTCTTTTTTCTCTTCCTTCTGCTGATCTCTCTATTAAATCAGTATTTTTCATTTCATCTACTGCTGCTTTAATTTCTGGATTTACTTTAATTATTTCAGAAACTATAGAATGTTCAGGAGCTACTACACAGTAAGACACTCCATATATTGTATCTATTCTAGTTGTAAACATTGGAAGTTTTTCTCCTGTTTCTTCAACAGTAAATATTATTTCAGTTCCATAAGATTTTCCAATCCAGTTTTTTTGCATTGTAAGAACCTTTTCAGGCCAACCATCTTTTATTTCTTTATGTCCTTCAAGTAATTCATCAGCATAATCTGTTATTTTAAAGAACCATTGTTCTAATTCCTTCTGAATAACCGAAGTTTTGCTATGTCTCCAGCATTTTCCATCTTCAACTTGTTCATTGGCCAAAACTGTATTACACTCTGGACACCAGTTTACAAGAGATTTCTTTTTATAAATTAATCCTTTTTCATATAATCTTTTAAATATCCATTGATTCCATCTGTAATATTCAGGTGTATATGAAGCTATCTCTCTTTCCCAATCATATGAGAATCCAAGCATTTTTAACTGTCTTTTCATATTCTCAATATTAGATTTAGTCCATACTGCTGGATGTGCTCCATTTTGAATAGCTGCATTCTCTGCTGGCAATCCAAAAGAATCCCACCCCATAGGATGAAGCACATTATAACCTTTCATTCTCTTATATCTAGATATAACATCTCCAATAGTATAGTTTCTGGCATGTCCTACATGAAGTTTTCCAGAAGGATAAGGGAGCATCTCGAGCACATAATAATTCTCTTTTCCTGAAACACTATTCTCAGTCTTAAAAATATTTTCATCTGCCCATTTTTTCTGCCACTTAGCTTCTACTTCTTTAAAATCATACTCTCTCAAAAATCTCACCTCTGCCATTTACTTTTATATATTTCAAATTCAATATATCACATTTAAATCTCTATAACAATAGAAAATTTAATTATCTATATTTTTCTTGATAACTACTTATCCAAAGTTCACTTTTCCTCTTTATTCTCTGAAAACTATTATCTATTGTCTTCAAACTTTTATTCAGCTCATCTGCTATTTCTCTGTAAGAATAACCTCTTATCATATAATCAAAAACTTCCTTTTCAAAAGAACTAAAATTTTCATTTATAAAAGATTTAAAGTTATTAAGTTTTTCTTTAGTAAGAAATATCTCTTCAGGATCATAATTTACATAAGATTGCAATCCTTTATTATACTCTATTTCTTTTCCACCATCACAATCTATATAATTTCCAGATGCAAGATTAAGAGCTGTATTTTTTTGTGTATTTGATGCTTTCACTGCTGTTAAAATTTGTCTTCTTATACAAATCATTGCAAAAGTTTTGAATGAAGATTTTCCCTTTTCATAAGCTTTTAATGCTTTAAGGAGTCCAATGGTTCCTTCTTGCAAAAGATCATCTTGCTCTGCTCCTATTATGAAATAATTTCTTATATTAAGATATATAAGATTTTTATATTCTTTCAGTATAATATCAATAGATTCTTGATCGCCCAACTGAGCTTGTTTTATTACATCTTCATTTACCAACTCGATAGCCATTTCTTTCCCTCTCCTGTATGTCTTCTTTAGAATGATTTTACTATTTCAGAAAGAATTATTCCTCCAGCCACTGATACATTTAAAGAGTTTATCTTTCCATGCATAGGTATTTTTATTAGGACATCACAGTTCTCTTTTACTTTTTTTCTTATTCCGTTGCCTTCACTCCCTAGTACAAGAGCCGTTCTGCTAGGATATTTCTCCTTTGAATAATCCTTGCTTCCTTCTCCCTCTGCTCCATATACCCAATAATCTAACTTTTTCAATTTTAACAAAGCTTCTGAAATATTTGTTACTTTAACTATGTCTACATATTCTATTGCTCCTGTAGAAGTTTTCACTACTGTTTCATTTATTCTCACTGCATTCCTTTCTGGAATTATTATTCCCTTTACTCCAAAGACTTCTGCACTTCTTATTAAAGCTCCAAAGTTTCTAGGATCTTGTATTTCATCTAAAATGAGGACAATAGATTTTTCCATTGGAGCTATTTTCTCTAAAAATTCTCCAAATTCTACATAATAATCATATTCACTTATATATACAGCTACACCTTGTGAATTTTCTATTTTTTTATCTGTATAGAATATTTTGATATTTCTTTCAGATGCAAGTTTTTTTATTTTGTTAAGCTTTTCGTCTTTATTTCCTTTGAACATCTCTAATTTTTCAATATTTTTTTCTTTGTTCTGTAGCACTTCTATTACAGGATTAACTCCTATGATTCTCTCCATTTATCCTCCAAATTTTATTATATTTCTGTTTTAATTCTCTCTATATCTGCTCCAATCTTTTTTAATTTTAAATCAAGATTTTCATATCCTCTGTCTACATGATATATTCTATTTATAATACTTACTCCATCAGCTTTCAATGCTGCAAGTATTAAACTGGCTCCAGCTCTTAAATCACTTGCCATTACCTCTGCTGAAGAAAAATTTCCAACTCCAGTTATAGTTGCAGAACTATTGCTTATATCTATTTTTGCTCCCATTCTATTCAATTCTGGTACATGCATAAATCTATTCTCAAATATAGTTTCCTTAATTTCACTTGTTCCATTAGCTAAAGACATCAATGTCATTATAGGTGACTGAAGATCTGTTGCAAACCCTGGATGAGGCATAGTAGTTACTTTTACTGGTTTCAAATCAGAAAGTTTAGATAGTACTCTTAATCTATCTCCTTCTATATCGAATTTTACTCCCATCTCATCTAATTTCATAAGGAAACTTCCTAGATGTTCTTTAACTACACCTTTTACTTCTATTTTCCCATCAAACATTACAGAAGCTATTATAAATGTCCCAGCTACTATTCTATCTGGTATTATTGTATGTTCACATGGAAATAATTTTTCAACACCTTCTATTTCCAATCTACTTGTTCCTATCCCAGTTATTTTTGCTCCCATATCATTTAAAAAATAACAAAGGTCCTCTATCTCAGGTTCTCTAGCTGCATTTTCAAGAATAGTTTTTCCTTTAGCCTTTACTGCAGCCATTATTATATTTTCTGTAGCACCTACACTTGGAAAATCAAGAATTATTACTCCACCTTTTAATTCTTCTGCTTCAGCATCTACATAACCATGATCTATTGTTAGTTTTACTCCAAGAGATTCAAAACCTTTTAAATGAAGGTCTACAGGTCTAGCTCCTATAGCACATCCTCCTGGAAGAGATACTTTAGCTTTTTTCTCATGTGCAAGCATTGCCCCCATAACAAGAAAAGAAGCTCTCATTTTTTTTACCAGTTCATATCCTGCCACTAAATTAGTAAGTCCATTATTTACTATTTTATATGAATGGTCATCTAATTTTTCTATTTCTAGTCCAAGACTTTCTAATAATTTAACCAGTGTCCTTATATCCATTAGATTTGGAACATTTTTTAAAATATATGTTCCTTTTTCTATAAGTGTTGCAATCATTATAGGAAGAGCTGCATTTTTTGATCCTTCTACTTCCAATACCCCTGAAATTTCTTTTCCACCTGTTACTTTAAATGCTTCTACCATTGATTTAATCCTTCTCCTTTTCTTTCTTACATATAGGACATGATTTTCCTAATAATCTGTCTAATAAATTAAGTTCTTCAAACTTCCCTTCATATGATGGCATTTTTTCAGAAAGCATTTTATAATGTTTTGAGCATAATTTTTCTCCTAAGTGCTTAGGATATTCTTCACTCAATCCTACTTTTCTGAATTTTTCCTCCTCATCTTCCACTATCACTTCTCTATTTTCATTATCTATAGCTTCTTTTGAAACAACAACTAAAACTATATCTCCCTTCATATCTAAGGCATCAACTAATGTGTACTGAATACCTGCTTTCTCTGCTTCCATTATATAAGGATTAAAATCTTTAAGAGGAACATCTCTTCTCATTTTTATACTAGCAGTTCCTTCTTTTTTCATCGCATCTATAACTTCAGTGTAAATTATCCCAGACATAACCTGTTTTTTTGTAAGAGCAAGTATAACATTTTCTTTAAACTCATCAAGATATAAAGTTTTTTCAGCTAGAGTTTTTAAAAAATTAATTTTTGTACTATTTTTTTTGTCAATTATATTCTCACTCATTTTCTTCTCCTTGATAATACACTTTTACTTGTGATTATATCATATATCTAATACTTTTTAAATACAAAACGATTAAAAGAAAAAAACTTTAAGTTTAGAATAATATAAAAAAATGCTATAATAAATTTAATTAAAATGCTTATTTAAGCAAGATATTTTTGTATAAAATTATATATAATTATATTTATGGAGGAATACATGCTGAAATTAACATCTTTTTTTCTTTTGCTTTTTTTAACAGTTAGCTCTTTTTCTAGAGATATTTTTATAAAATTTAACACATTAAAAGGTAATGTAAAATACTATAAACCTAATGATAAAGAAATTAGAAGTATAGATTTCTTCAATGGAGAAGTTAAATTTTCATTAAAAGATGGTGAATACATTTTTTTATTTACTTCACCAGAATATGCTCCCATTGAGAAGAGCATTGATACTAAAAAAGAAAATAATTTTTTTATAGAGTTTACAAAGTCTAACACTGTTATTGTGAACGGAACTGTACAAGCTGACAATATGAATATAGGAGGCACTGAAATTTCCTTCATAAACAGTATAAATAAAAGTTATACTGTTACAACTGATTTTTTAGGAAAATTTACTGCTTACATTCCAAAAGGAAATTATAGAATAAAAACTAATAGATTTGGATATTCATTGGATAAAAAAAATGCTCTTGTCTATGAATTTCATTCAACTGGAAAACCTTATAATATCACTATAAATCTTCATGAAATTGCAAGTTTTATTGAAGGAAGAGTAATTGATGAAAAGGGAGACCCGATAGCTAATGCTGGTATAATTGTAAAAAATGGTACTGAAACATCTAAAATAGAAACAGATGAATTTGGAAAATTTAGAAAGAAAGTTGAAGCTGGAATAGTTACTCTCATATGTAAAAAAGATGGTTATCTTCAAAATGGACTCATAAGAAAAATAGATAAACAATCTTCCATTACTAATTTAGAGATTATATTAAATAAATCTAAATTCAATATTCAAGGTATAGTAACTGATGGAATAAAGGCTTTAGTAAATATTCCTGTTACTATTCATGATGAAGATATTAATAAGATTTCTACTGTTCTCTCTAATGAAAATGGATATTATGAATTTAATGGCATTGAAGGAGATAAAGATGTATTTATTTCAGTATCTGATCCAAATTACAAAAGATTTAAAACTCCATTATTCAGACTTGATAAAAATATAAATGATAAAAATTTAATTTTAGAGAAAAATTAAAAGTTTGACATGTTTTTATTTTTTTATTATAATTTAAACAATCAAATAATTTTTAGAAATATTTTCTACGGCGTCCAAAGTACTCGTTAGGTTTAAACCAATCTTAACTATGGGCGAATTGTATTCAAAACCAGCCCAAAAGGCTGGTTATTTTTATATATAAGGGAGGATTTATGAAAAAATTATCATTATTATTTTTAGTTGCTACTTTATCTATGTCAACATTTTCAGCAGAAAAAGCTGATGGTAAAGCTGGAGCTTCAGTCACTGAATCAAAAAAAGTTGATATGGCAAATATTGATGCAATTACTTCTGCTTCTATTGTTCCTGCTGCTATAGTAAAAGAATATGTTCCAAAAGGATTTACTGATTCAAAAAACAAAAAAGCCTTATTTGTAATAGGGGATCCAAGACATAATAGTGTTACCTTCGATATGGCTTACACTGCTATGAAATTTTTTGAAGAAAATGGAATAGAAGTAACTCTTCGTGACCTTTATGCTATGAAATGGAATCCAGTTCTTTCATTTGATGAATTCTATTATCAAAAAGATGGAATAGGAACTCCTACAAAAGATGTAGCTGAAGAACAAAAGTTTGTAACTCAGGCTGACTATATTATTTTTGTATATCCTAACTGGCATGATAGTGCTAATTCCATTGTAAAAGGATATCAAGAAAGAGTATTCGCTAAAGAATTTGCTTATACAGCTGATAGTAATGGATTGAGAGGTCTATTAAAAGGAAAGGGTCTTTTCACTATTATGAACTGTGGATTCCTTGGTGGAGGAAGAGGATTTATTGGAAATGGTGTGGGAATATCTGATGAAAAATGGGATTCCTATATGAAAGCTTACAAAGTTTTTGATGACGATCTTGCTGAATGGTGGGGAATGGATAATTATGGAAGATTTATGAATGATAGATACCCTAAAAACCTTTCTGAAAACTATTCTAAAGAAATTGACAAATTAAGAGAAGACCTTAAAGTTTATCTAAATAAAACTTTTATCAATAAAAAATAGAAATTATAGCAAAGGAAGGTATATTTTTTACCTTCCTTAAATTTTATCAATTTATTAGATTATTACTTAAATAAATCTGTAAGATAATTTTATTTTACCATTTTTTAAGCTTCCTCTTTCAAATAACCATTCTGGTGTTATAAGTTTCGCATCTTCCACTTTATACCATGGAGATATAAATGAAATACTTTTTAAAATATGAAGTTCTTGAGAAGGCATATAACTTTGGGCTAACATCATTATCTTTTCACCTGTTTCTTTATTTACAGCTATATCTACAACTATTACAGCATGCCCTGGTAAGCCACCCTGAATAAATACATCTCCTATCTCTATATCTTTTATATCTGTTTTTTTCATTTCTTTCGACAATGAAAGTGTTCCTGCATATGTATATATAAATTTAAGATATTCTTCAAATATTTCTCTTCCATATCCAGTCTTATAATTTCCTTTTGCCCATGTAGTTTTATTTCCTTTTACTTTAACTCTCTCCCCTTTTACAAATTTTGAAAATGGAACTTCCATTCCATTTGTCAAATTAAATGATATTTTATCATAATCTTTCTTACTATATAAATATTCTGCTCTCAGCTTTATTACTGCATCAGCACATTGAATCAAATCTTGAGGTAAAATAGGCATATCTATCACTGAAATATGTGATTCTATAAATTTTTTTCTTCCATCGTATAGTAAGACTGGAGCCCCCATTTCTTTTAAATTCAAATTTCTTAAATAAGTACCAAATGAATCTTTTGGATATATTTCTCTTTCATATCCATTGGGAGTAAGGAATCTACTCTCAATTGTTTTCTCATTCTTAATTATCAAATTTTCAGAAAATAGCATTGTATGTAGCATAAAAAGTATAAAAAAAATCACCTTTTTCATTTTGCTTCCCCCTTTTAAATGCTTTCTTACTTAACATATTATATTATTCTTTCCTATTTGTATATTTATTTTATTTTTTACTTTATGCTAAAATAAAAAAACAGTTTTCTATGATTTTGTTTTTTCATAAAAAACTGTTTTTATCTTAAAGTTGTTAATCAGACTCTCTTTAAAACTATCTATTTACTACCATTATATTTAATCATTAAAATTGACCCTGGATTTTGTAGTTTAGTAGTTGGTTTTAAATCAATTCCTCTTGCTGATCCTGCACTGTCAGTAAGTATATAAAAAGTACTTCCATCAGGACTTATAGCTATATCACGATAACGATTTGGTGTATGGAAAAATGTTGCTACTTCTCCTTGAACATTATCTTTTTGATTATTCAATTTTATTCTGAAAAGAGTTCCAGCTTTCAAAGTAGTCATTAAAATACTATTTTCCCAACCTTTCATAGGTCCATCTGCATAATAGTTTATACTAGACGGAGCCACTGTTGGCCATTCTACATAAGAAATATCTCCATATATATCTCCATCATGATAATTGTATCCTTCTCTGACTGTGTAGAAAGTTTTTATTGGATCTTTATAATTTTCTGGTGCTTTCCAATCTGATTCTAGATATACTTTAACACGAGGATCAGGTACATTAGGATCCACTACTGCATCTTTAGGAGCAGTTGACCAGTCTATAAATTTATATGATTGATTGTCCTGAAAACCTGCCACATGTGGCCAACCGTAGTTTCCTCCACTTACAAGAATATTTAATTCATCATCTGAAGAAGGCCCATGTTCACTAGAGAAAATCTTGTTTCCAACAACTACAATTCCTTGTGGATTTCTATGTCCATAAGTAAATATATGACTTTTCACTCCATTTAAAACTGGATTATCCTCTGGAATAGATCCATCTGGATTTATTCTTAAAACTTTTCCAACATAAGAATCATGATTTCCCTTTTGTATTTCTTCTGCAGTAGGCAATCTTTGAGCTTCATTTTTCTTAAAAGCATTTTTCCCTTGATTATGTCCTAATTCACCAAGAGTCAAATATATTTTACCATCAGGTCCAAAAGTTACTCTACCTCCATTATGGTCATCTCCACTTGGAATTTTATCTAAAATAACTGTAGGATTTTTTAAAGTTTCAGATTTTACATCATATTGATATCTTACAAGTTTTTTATAACCAAATTCTGTATTATTATCTTTAGGAACATATGTATAAAATACATACACATAGTTTTTGCTATCTTTTTGTAAAAAATCAGGAGCCAATGCCATTCCTAAAACACCAAAATGTTGCCCTTCAGCCCTTGCTTCATCTATGGTTAAAGCTACTTTTTTTATTCCTGTTTCAGGATTTACTCTTACTATACGTTTTCCAGTTCTTTCTGTTACCCAAAGCATATCATCTGGTCCATAACGTATATTCCATGGGTTATCTAACCCCTCAACCAATACCTGGCCTGTAAAAGGTTCTTCTACTTTAATAGTTTTGAGCTTGGCTAAAGCTATATTTCCTGAAGCTATGAATGTAAAAACAAATGTAAAAAATGAAATTATAATTTTTTTCATAACATACCCCCTTTGTAAAATTTATTTAAAATTTGTCTATATACTTATTTGATATAATTATTCTAACTTTAATTTGAAATTCTTCTTTTTTAATGAAATAATTTTTTAATAAAATTATAGATAGTTCTATTCTTAAATTTAAATTTTATTTCAATTAAAAAAGGAGAAAAAAATTTGATTTCTTTCTCCTTTTTACATCACTTATACTAAATACTGCTTTATTAATTCTACAAAACAATTGTATTTCTTGTTTATATATTCTCTATAATTCATATTATTTTTTTCGAGTTCCATTGAAAGTTTTCCAATAAATTCTGGTATTTGACTCATAAGCATAGTTCCAAACCTTGTTCCTAAAACGGTTTTTTCCCTACTTACAATTCCACCAGCATAAACATCAAAAACATCTTCAATTTTATCTTCTACTCTTTTTTCCCACCAGCAAAACCTATATCTCCAGCTTGATGTCTTCCACATGAGTTTTGACATCCTGAAACATATACAGATGGAAGTCTTTCTTCAGGAATATTATTTGCTTTTATGTACTCAAGAATATTTTTTACTAAATTTTGACTTTGTTCTATTCCTATCTGACAAGTTGGTATTCCCACACAACTCATGCTTTGCTCTATTTTTGTTTTCTGTCTAAATTTATCTGTAAGCTGTAAAAGTTTTTCTGCCTGTTCTTCATTTAAATTTCTTATATACATACTTTCAGTTGTACTCAATCTAGCTTCTGCATTACTATTTTCTTCCATAAATTTTACTATTTTTTTAAAGTCTTCAGATGAAATTTGTCCATTTAAGGGATGAATAACCACAGTATACAAATTATCCTGCCTTTGGTGTATTAATGAAGAATCTTCTTTCAGCTTATGAGAATAACATTTCAAAGTATTTGATATTTTTATTTCTATATTTAAATCAAGATTTTTTCTTTTTTTACATTTATTAAATGTTTTTCATATGCTTCTAAAAAATTTTCTACTCCCATTCTTCTTGGAATATACCTTGTTCTTGCTTTAGTTCTATTTGTATAATCTCCTTCTGCCATAAAAAGATTTACCATTGCTTCTACATAATACAATATTTCTTTTGGAGCTACTTTTTTCCCATATGGTATTGAAATTCCAGGATTATTTCCCAGTCCTCCTGCCAGATACATTCTAAAATATGGCTCTCCATTTTCTACTGCTGCTATAAATCCTATGTCATTAATAGTTGCTCCTGCTTCATCTCTATCACTTGATGACATAGATACTTTTAATTTTCTTGGAAGCTTATACTCTGTTATCCTATTCATAAAATATTCACTTATCTTCAAAGCAAATTCTGTTACATCAAATATCTCTTCCTTCTCTACTCCTGACATTGGTGAAATAGCCACATTTCTTGGATAATTCCCTCCACCACCACGTGTATATAATTTGTGATCCAAAGCTGTTTCCATAATATTGCATATATCATCTATATCCAAATGATGTAGTTGTATTGCTTGCCTTGTAGTAAAATGAATATCTTCTATTTTATATTTTTCAGTAAAATTTTTTATAAGTTCTAAATGTTCCATTGACATCAAACCAGAATTTGTACGAAACCTTATCATAAAGTCCTGTCCACCACGTTGAGCATATACTCCCATTCCTCCAGATATTCCTTTAAAATCTCCAGCAGATATTTCTTTATTCTTAAATCTGTGTCCTGCTTCATGTAATTTATTTATTTCTAATTTTAGTATTTCATTTTGTGTACTCAATCTCTTTAGCTCCTTTATTTATAAATTTAAATTTATTTTTGTAAAACCTTTTTTAGGATATCATCTTTTTTTCTTAATTAAAAATAAAAATATTTTATTTATTAATAAAAAAATATTATATATGTATAATAATTACCTTTTTTTCGTTTTTTTCACTTAGGGATATACAATAAAAAATTGATTTCCTGTTTAATATTTCTTTAGTTAAGCTCTTTTTAATATAATTTTAAATTATTTTCTGGCATTAAAGATATTTACCATTTTTTATCAAACTTTCAATCAAAAAACTAGAAATTTACTCTTTTTTAATGGTATAATTCTTTCAATCCAGTAAATATCTATTTGAATTCTGAAATAATAATGAGGTGAAAAATGATACTAATAGTAGAAGATACAGAACATATTAGAAAATTAGTAAAAGCAATATTAAAAAATGAGAATATTGATATTGAAGAGGCTGTTACTGGGGAAGAGGCACTCAATAAAATTCAACAAGGAAATAAATATGAATTAATTCTTATGGATATAATGCTTCCGAAAATAGATGGTATAAATACAACAAAAAAAATAAGAGAAATAACAGAAACTCCAATAATATTCCTAACAGCACTCTCTGATGAAAAAAGTCAGATTACAGCTTATGAAGCTGGAGCTGATGGTTATATTACAAAACCATTCTCTAAAGAAATATTAAAGTCAATAGTAATAAGATATGTTTTCAAAAGTGGTATAGTAAAAAAATATGGAGATTTAGAAATAAATAAAAAAAGTGGAAAAGTTTTAATGAATAAAAAGGAAATATATCTTACCATTAAAGAAAGAGATATATTATTTTATTTAGAAGAAAATATAGGAATAGTGAAAACAAGAGAACAAATAATTTCAGGAGTATGGGGATATGATTTTACTGGTACAGATCGTACAGTGGACAAGCATTTAACAAGATTAAGAGAAAAATTAGGTAATTGTTCAAAGTATATAAAAACTGTAAAAGCTATTGGCTATAAGTTCGAGGAATAAATATGAAAATAAAAAATAAATTAATACTAACTTTATCTTTTACATTGATGATTTTACTGACTGTAGAAGTCATATTGGGAGAATTTTATTTTGAAAAATATTTTAGATATAGCAAAATAAAAGAATTAGAAAATATAAATTTCATTACAAACAATGAAATAAACTATACTCTTCTAAAAAAATATCAAGATGATAATAAGGGATTTGCTCTAATCTTAAAAAACAATAAAATCCTTACACTAGATAATTTTTTCTATCTAACTTTAATTAATAAAAAAGATGGAGAAAGAAAGATTTTTTTATTAGATGAACTGCTGGACAATTTATATTCTGAAGAAAAATTTAAAGCAAAAGAAGGAGATAATTTAACTATAACCAGTATTAAAATTTTAGGTAATTACTACATTCCAATAACCATTGAAAAAGGTGAAGAAAAATTTATAGACTACAAAAATATAAATAGAAACCTTGATATAGAAAAATTTCAAGGAACTGTAGAAAAAATAAGCATTCCTAATACAATATTTTCTCAAGCTGATGACTTTTTAGAATTTTTAATAGCAAAAAAAATTGATTCTATTATAACAAATGATTATATTGATGATGATGGAGATGATGAGTTTAGAATAATAAATAAAACTATTGGAGATTTTAAAGTTATGATTTTTTATTCTTATGAAGATATGAAAGATATATTTCCAACAATAAAATCATATTTTTATTTTAAAGGAATAATAATGATAGCTATTGTAATCATCATAGGAAGAATTCTTGGAAAAAATATAGTCAATCCTATTGAAAAAGTTTCACTAATGGCTAAAAATATAGGTAATCTTAATTTTGAAAAAAAAGGATATAAAAAAAGTAATGATGAAATCGAAGAGTTATACAAAGAAATATATAGAATGAGTGACAACCTTGAAAATATAATCAATCTTTATAAAAAAGAATTAGAAGATAATAGAAGTATAAAAAAGAAAATAGAAGAAAAAGTAAAATATTTCACTCATGAAATAAAAACACCTCTTTCTGCTATCATTGGATTTAGTGATCTTTTATATGAAGACAATAAAAATGAAGAAATAAAAATAATTAATACTGAAGGAAAAAGATTATTAAAATTAACTAATGAGTTATTAAAAGAAGACAGTTCCAATAAGGAATCTTGTATAAAATTTGAATATTTTAATTTATTCCAAACATTGCAAATGGTTCTGAAAATATATGAAAAAGAACTAAAAAAATTTATTATTCATACTAACTATGAAGATAATATAATAGTTATAGGAAATAAAGAAAAAATAGAACAAGTTATTTTTAATTTTTTAACTAACAGTATTCAACATGCTGAAAAAGAAATCACTTTATCTGTAAAAAAATTGAAAAATAATGAGGTAAAAATTATTATTGAAAATGATGGTAAAAAAATAAAAGAAGAAAATCTAAAAAAAATATGGAGTAAATATTTCACAACTAGAGAAAAAGGAACTGGCTTAGGTTTATATGTATGTAAAGAAATTTTAGAAGCACATAATTCAAAATATAATATAAAAAATACTTCGACTGGAGTTAGAGCAAGTTTCACTTTAAAAAAATATACTAATGGGACATAGAATAGATATTGGAGTGTTATTATTTTATATAAATAATAACACTCTTTTTATTTAAAATATATTTTAAGGAGAAATCATGAAAATACTGATAATACGTTTTAAACAAATAGGAGATGCTGTTTTAAGTTCAGTTATATGTAATACTCTAAAAAAAAGTTTTCCTGAAGCTGAAATTGATTATGTAGTATATGAGCATATTGCTCCTTTATTCAAAAATCACCCATATATTGATAATGTCATCTCAATAACTAAAGATGAACAGAAAAACCCTCTTAAGTATATAGCTAAAGCCTGGAAAGTAACAAGAAAAAAATATGATATAGTGATAGATATAATGTCTACACCTAAAAGTGAAATGTTTACTCTATTCTCTTTAAAAAGCAAGTATAGAATAGGAAGAAGAAAAAAGTATAGAGGATTTACATACACCCATAAAATTTCTGAACCTGTTGATTCAAAAGATAAAGTTGATAAGTTTTTAAAAATACTAGCTCCATTGGAAGAGGAATATAAAATACTATATGACAATAACTATATTATCAATATAAGTCAAGATGAAAAAGAAAATATGAGAAGAAAAATGATGGAAGCAGGAATAGATTTTTCAAAACCTGTATTTATATGTGCTGCAAATTCAAGAAGACCTGAGAAAATTTATCCCCCTAAAAAAATGAAAGAAGTTATTAATAAAGTAATTGAAGAATTTAATTCTCAAGTCATATTATTCTATTCACCTGATGAAGAGGCTTTTATTAAAGAAATTCATAGAGAACTTAATAATAACAAAAATATTTTCTCAAATGTTGAAACAACTTCAATAAGAGAACTGGCAGCTCTTATTTCAAATTGTGATATGTTTTTTGGAAATGAAGGAGGACCAAGACATATAGCTCAAAGTCTTGATATTCCAAGTTTTGCTATTTTCAGTCCTAAAAGCAGTAAAAAAGAGTGGCTAGCTAATCCAAGTAAAAAACATCAGGGAGTAGAACCAAAAGATATCTATCCAGAATGTAGTTCTCTTAGCTATAAAGATTGTTATTCACTGATTCAACCTGATTATATAGTAAACAAAATAAAAGATATATACAATAATTTTATAAAAAATAAGGAGGAAGAAAAAAATGAAAAAAATTATATTTCTACTAATAATAAGTATGTATAGCCTAATCTTTGCAAGTGATAAATATGATATTCTTGAAGATAGAATTGAAAATAATCTTAAATATAGTTTCAAAACTTTAAACGATGGAAAAACTAAATTAAAAGTTAAAGAATATGATATTGATATTTCTGAAAATTATGTAAATTTAAAAACAGAGATAAATTCTGTATCTAAAAACTTTAATTTCGATGAAGCTTTTATCCCAGTCATGGAAGGAATCAAAAAAGAAATGAAATCCAATCCTGAAATTAATATCATAGTAGAGCTTGAAAAAATTATAGGAGCTGATGAAATAATCTATAACAAAACCTTTTAAGTTAAAAAGAGAGAAGAGTGCGAACAAATATGACAAATGTACCTATTACAAATTGGTGATTCATAGTAACCCCATTTTCTTAGACAGTATATTTTAAATATTAATTGATAAGGATTAAGTCCTGTATAATACAGGACTTAATCCTTTTAATTTTACTTTCAACCATATCAAAATTTACATTTAGTACTTTAAGAGTTTTCTCCTTTAATTTTTGTATATAAATTTTAATTCTTTGTTCACTAATTAATTTAGGCACCCTCAATTTTAGATATCTATAAGGTTTTGGGTGCAGTATAATCATTTTCTAATAACCCCTTTTCTATTGCTCCAATCTATTAATCACAATATTAACTAAACTTTTCATCCCTATTTTTATTACCCTCTCATCTGCAATAAATTTAGAACTATGTAATTTGCATAATCCCCTATTTTTTTCACTTTCTCCCCCTAGCCACATAAATACTGATGGAACTTTCCTACTAATATAAGAAAAATCTTCTCCTATTGAAGTCGGAACTGTATTTATAACAATATTCTCTTTTCCAAGTGTATCTTCTAATATACTTTTTACATCAGCAGATAAATTAATATCATTATATACTGAAACATATCCATCTGTATATTCTAAGCCCCCAATACATCCATAAGCTTTTGATATATATTTAACAATTTCTTTCAATTTTATCTTTACAGTATTATTTATTTCATCCCCAAATGTTCTTACTGTTCCCTCCATTATAACCTCATCTGCAATAATATTGTATCTATCTCCACCATAAATTTTTCCAATAGATATTACAGCTTTTTCAGAATAAGATAAATTTCTACTAATAATAGTCTGAATAGAAGTTATAATATTCCCTGCTACAATCATTGGATCTTTTCCTTCATTTGGTAAAGATCCATGACAACTTTTTCCTGATATTTTTATTTTAAATCTATCTGATTTTGCTGTTGCAACTCCAGGACAAATCTCTATTTTTCCTAATGGAATTCCTAACACATGCATAGCATATGCCTCATCTACCTCTTCTAAAATTCCTAAACTAATCATTTCTTTTGCTCCACCAATAGGTGAATTTTCTTCAGCATGTTGAAACATAAATCTAACATTTCCATTTAATTTTTCTTTTAATTTATTTAAAATAACAAGAGAACCCAATAAAATGGCTGCATGAAAGTCATGTCCACAAGCATGCATAACATGATTATTTTGAGAAGAATATACCAAATTTGTTTCTTCTGCCAAAGGCAAGGCATCCATATCAGCTCTTAAAAGTAAAGTTTTTTTATTTTTATATAAATTTATTTGTCCCATAATCCCATAATTTAAAGAATTTAATTTTAAATTATTAATATTATTTTTTTTAATATTTTTATTATTTTTTTAGATGTTTCTTTTTCATCATTACTAAGTTCAGGATATTTATGGATTTCTCTCCTAAAAAGCAGCATTTCATCAAAAGTTTCATTTATCAACTTTTCTATATATTCATTTTCAATCATAATCTACCTCATTTATAAAATAATCTTTACTACCATTCATTCCATTCTTTAATAAAGTTATAAATAAATTCTCCCACTTTATTATTTAATTCTATTTCATCTCTATTTTCAAAATTTTTTGTCATAACTACTACAATTATTTTTTTATCCTCTATATCAAATATTCCAACATCATGCTCTATTTGTGGCAAGTCACCTGTTTTATGTGCAAAATCTATTTTCTTTTCAATAAAATGTGAAATTTTATTATTGCATAACTGTTTTTTCATTATAGAAATAATTTCTTCATTTTTATTTAAAACTTCTAATAATTTTATCATATCATAAGGAGAAGTATAATTATCTAATCCCATGTTTTTACTTTTTAAGTCCATCATTTTTCTTCGAAGTTTTGTATCTTTTAATCCTAATTTTTTAAGTGTAAAATTTATATTGTCCATTCCACAAATATCTATCAATATATTTGTGGCTGTATTATCACTTAAAATTATCATTAATATAGCTAAATCCCTTAAGCTAAGTTTTACATTATTATGTAAATATTGAATAATTCCAAAACCTCCTACCTTATCCTTTAAAGTAATTTCTATCTTTTCATCTAAATTATATTTTGAGTTATTAAATAATTCATAAAGAATTGGCAATTTAATTAGACTTGCTGCTGGATATGCTTCCATATTTCCAACTTTTAAAAAAAATTCACTTTCTAAACTTTTTATAATTATTCCATATTTCTTATTGTCATATTTTTTAATATTTCTAGTAATTTTTTTCAAATTTTTCTTTAAATTTATTATTCATATTTTTCTCCTAAATTTATAAATCATTTATATTTAGATAAAAAATTAAAATTCTCTTTTTTTTAGTTACTAAACAAATTATAAACCACCACATATAGTGGCGGTTTATAATTAAATATTTTCTATTATTTTTTTACCAATCCCTCTTTTTCATAAAATTCAGGATGTCTATCTCTAAAAACATGTATAGTCTCCCTTATATTATGTATTACAGAAAGATCAACACTTCCATGAATTATCTCTTCTTTTTCTCCTCCTTCAGCTATTATTTCTCCCCAAGGATCTATAATTAATGAATGTCCACAATAACTTCCCATAGGACTTTCTCCTACACGATTGCATGCAATAACAAACATTTGATTTTCTATAGCTCTCGCTTGTAACAAAGTTCTCCAATGATTTACTCTAGGATTTGGGAAATCTGAGGTAACTATTATAGCTTCAGCACCTTTAAGTGCATATATCCTTGAAAGCTCACAAAATCTAATATCATAGCATATCATAAATCCAAATTTTCCTATCTCTGTTTCTACAACTTCTGCTTTATTTCCTGATTCAATCATAAAATTTTCATCCATATCACTATATAGATGCATTTTGCTATAATCAGCTATTATTTCTCCATTTCTATTAATAAGAAAAGTGGTATTTCTTATCTTTCCATCTTTAGAGCTCTTAGTAGCAATTGATCCTGCAACTACAAACACTTTGTATTCTTTTGCTAATTCTTTTAAAATACTCACTGATGGTCCATTTTCAGCTTCACAATAATTTTCCATATCATGAAACATTTTATCAGAAAAACCATAACTCCAATCTTCAGGTAAAACTACAACATCTGGAGTAGGTTTATATTTCATTGCTTCTTTAAATAAGTTTTTAACATTCTTAAAATTATACTCAGCATCACAAAATTTTATATTTGTTTGTAAAAGTGCAAAATTTAACATTTAAATTCCTCCTTCTATCTTTTGATAAGAAATTAAAATAAAATTTAATACATAAAACTATTATTTTTATATTCCTTTAGCATAGAGAATAGCTCTGATAATAACTACTATAAAGGTCACAATAGTTATGCACCAACCATTTTTTAACATTGCTTTTATATTTTTAGAATGTGCTAATCCCATAGTTCCAACCATATCAACAGTAGGGCTAACAAAAAATGTTACTTGACAAGCAACTAACACTATAAATGACCATATTCCCATATTTACTGACATAGATATGACTAATGGCAAAAATAATTCATGTGTTATCTGAGCTTGAGCAACCCCTGCTCCTGAAATTCCAAAAACACCTATTGCTGCTGCAATAACTAAAAATGCTCCTACTCCTCCAGCATCAATTAACGGTTTCATATAATTAGAAATTGATTCAAAAGCCCCTGATTTAGCTACATAATTTAAAAATGGATCAAACAAAATAAACATAAAAAACATCCAATACATTTTAGAAGATCCTTCTACTAATTTTTTTATAGCATCTGTTAAACTCATTCCAGCCGAAAGACCTGTAACTAGAGCTGCTGTAAGCATAACAACTATTGCATAAGAAGCTCCTGCTTTTGCCATAATACCATAAACAAGCATTACAACCATAGTTCCTATAAATGCAAATGTTGCTCTATTCACTATTGGTGTAGCTTTAAAATCACTTGCCTTAGTTTCACTTTCACTAAAGTTTTCCTTACCTCTAGTTAATTTTTGAGTATGACAAGCCATAAAATATGTTGAAACCCATATTATAGTTCCCATTGGAATACCTGCATTTATCATAAATTTGGAATAAGTTAATCCTGTAAGTCCCATTATTGTTGCAACTGGTGGAACAAATGGTCCAATTTGAAGACCTGTGGCTGCAGCTCCATGAAATATAACTCCCAATGTACTGGGAGTCAATCCTAAACAAGCTACAATTGGTATTAATATTGGTGCTACAATTGCAACAGAACCAGATAAAGTTCCCAACATAGAAACTAATAAAGTACAAGTGACCATAGATATTAAAATTGCTTGTTTTTCAGTTTTTATATTTGTTTTTTCTACAACAAAATACACAATGTTTTGAGCGACTTTTGTATGAGTTAGCACTTCTCCAAGTCCTGATCCAAGAACAATTATAAATCCTATTAAAGATAAAAATGAGCTGAGAGAGTTTTTCAAGGTTTCCCCAAAGCCTATAACACTTTCTCCAGTCATAATAGCTCCAAGTAAAACACAAAGAAGAACAGATAGATTCATATCTTTACCTTTTAACATTAAATAAATATAAAGTATAAGTGGCAAAAATCCCAAAATTGGTGGTAAATCAAAAATCATAAAAACTCCTCCCTTTAATTTATATGTTATTTTCTATAGATAAACTTTCATTTCCATAGCAATTTCCTTTAATTTTTCTAAACTTTCTAAAGTATTTTCTTTATTTAATTTAGCTAATTTTATACAAAGAGCATTTAAAATTGTCATTGCTCCTACAAAGGAATATGTTTTTTCTCCATTTTTACTCAAAAGGGCACAATCAGAAATCAACGCAAATGGTGAAGTTAAAGTGTCTGTTAGACAAATTATTTTATTATTTCTTTTCTTAAAAAATTGAGCTATTTTATAAGTAAAATCAGTATAAGCATGAAACGAAATTGTAAATAATACATCATTTTCTTTTAAGTAAAGTAACTTATGTGTATAATCTTCAGTTCCAGAAATTATTATTTCAACATTCTCTTTAAATTCTTTTAACATAAAGTAAAAATAATATCCTAAAGAATATGAAGATCTACTTGAAACTATATAAATTTTGCCGGAATTTTCTATAATTTCTAATGCTTTTTTAAAATTTTCTTTTAAATTTTCATTTGGAAGTTTTTTTAAAATCTCTATATTTTGTAAGATTACATCATCTAACAATGTTTCTTCTTCTCCAGTTTGTAAAATAGATTCTTTAAATTCTTTCATTGGCGTTATTTCTTTTTTCAATATTTCCTGAATATTTTTTTGAAATTCTGGATATCCTTTAAATTTAAAATACTGTGTAAATCTTATAATAGTAGCTGAACTTAATCCCGTAATTTCTGATATTTCCTTTATTGATAAAAATGGAATTTGAGTAATATTCTCAAAAATAAAATCTGCCATCACTTTAAAACTTTTCGTTAATTCACCATATTGTTCTTTTATTATATTAATAATATAAATTTCCATACAATCACCTCTTAATTTTAATTGATTATACCTTATTCATAAAAAAATTGCAATAGTTTTTGTAATATTTTTTACATTTTTTATTTAAAATGTAATATTTATTACTTTAAAACAAATAAAAATTTTTAATTTTTTCATAAAAAAAGCCAAAAGTTATCCCTTCTGGAACTTTTGACTTTTTTCTTATTTTTTAATATAAATCTTTAGTTACATCTAATGTTGCTACTCCATTTAATTCCAGCCCTGCAAAACAATCAGCTTTATTATCTGTACATTTTAATTTATAATATGCTGCTTCTGCTATCATAGCCGCATTATCTGTGCAAAGCTTCATTGATGGATAATAAACTTTTATTCCTAGTTTTGCTCCCTGCTCAGTAAGCTGACTTCTTAATAAAGAATTTGCTGCAACTCCTCCTGCAAGTATTATCGTTTTTACATTTTTATCTTTAGCTGCTTTTAAAGTTTTCTTGCAAAGAATATCTACAACTTTTCCTAAAAATGAAGCTGCTAAATCTTCCTTCCTAAACTCTTCATTTTTCATATTCATTTTATTTACAAAATTAATTACAGCAGTTTTTATTCCTGAAAAACTGAAATCATATTCCCCAACTTTTGGTTCTGTTATTTGCAGAAAATTTCTATCTCCTAAATAATACATTTTATCTACAATAGGTCCACCAGGATATCCTAATCCAAGCACCCTTGCCACTTTATCACAGCTCTCTCCCACTGCATCATCAAGAGTTCCTCCCATATTTGTAAACTTATGATTTTCATCCATATATACAATATTAGTATGTCCTCCAGATACAACAAGAGCTATACATGGAAGCTCTATATTATGCTCTAAAAAATTGGCATACATATGCCCTTTTATATGGTGTACTGGTATTATTGGTATATCATGAGCATATGAAAGTCCCTTTGCAAAAGATACTCCTACTAAAAGAGCTCCAATTAACCCTGGTGCATAAGTTACTGCTATGTAATCAATATCATCAAGAGTTATTTTTGCTTCTTCTAATGCTTCATCCAATATAGCAGCAATATTTTTTATATGCTGTCTTGATGCTATTTCAGGCACTACCCCTCCATATTCCTTGTGTATCTCTATTTGGGAAGATATTTTATTAGATAATATCTCTTTTCCATCTTTTAATATAGCTATTGAAGTTTCATCACAAGAACTCTCTATTCCTAAAATTACCATTCAGTTCCTCCTTTTTTCTTCTTTCTTCTATTGATTATTATATCACTTTTACAAGAAAAAAGCAGTTTTTTCCTAATTAACTTTCAAATTATATTTTTGAAATATAGTAACAGCATTCTCAAGTCTTTCTTTAGAAAGTTCTTCTACTCCTTCCAGAACATATTTCATTCCCAGTTCTTTATATTTAAATTCTCCAAGTTTATGATATGGAAGCAGTTCAACTTTTTCTACATTATCTAAATTAGATACATACTCTGCTAATCTATTCAAAAGTTCATCATTATCTGTAATTCCAGGAACTATTACATGTCTTATCCAAACTCTTTTCCCTTTTTCTTTCAAATATTGAGCAAATTTCAGGGTATTTTCAAGTTCTACTCCTGTAAGTTCTTTATATACTTTTTCATCAATAGCTTTTATATCTAAAAGTACAAGATCTGTATATTCTAATACCTCTTTTACTTTTTCATTAAAAATATATCCAGAAGTATCTACCACTGTATTTATTCCATCTTCCTTACAAAGTTTAAAAAGTTCAAGAATAAAATCAGCTTGAAGGAAAGGTTCTCCCCCTGTTACAGTAAGTCCTCCTTTTTTTCCAAAATATCCTTTATATTTTTTTACTTTCTCAAAAGTTTCCACTGCCCTCTCTCTTATTTTTTCATCTGATATATTCCATGTATCAGGATTATGACAAAATTTACATCTTAATGGACAGCCTTGAAGAAAAAGTACAAATCTTATTCCAGGTCCATCTACTGTTCCAAAACTCTCATATGAATGTATATTTCCAATTCTATTCATATTTCCATCTCCTTTGAGAGATATTTGATTATCCCTTTTTTATTTTAACTTCGATTCTATTTTTCATTAAATCTTTTTGTTATACACTCTTTACTTACTTTGAACCTTTATTCTAGTATATCATATATTTAAAGAAAAGACCGATTCAAAATTGAAAGTCTTTTCCCAAGTTTGAATCAGTCTCTTTAATTTATTTTATATTATTTCAAATTACATTCTTCCATTAATTGTTCTTGAAAGTACATCCAACTGCTGCTCCCTTGTCAATCTTACAAAGTTTACTGCATAACCAGATACTCTTATTGTAAGTTGTGGATATTTTTCAGGGTTTTCCATTGCATCTTCTAGCAATTCTCTGTCAAAAACATTGACATTAAGATGTTGTCCTCCCTCTGGAGTAAAATAACCGTCCATCATAGAAACAAGATTATCAACTCTGTCTTCTCTAGTCTTTCCTAATGCTCCTGGAGCTATTGCAAATGTATATGATATTCCATCATTTGAATGATGGAATGGAAGTTTTGCAACTGATGCAAGTGAAGCTATTGCTCCTCTAGTATCTCTTCCATTCATTGGATTTGCTCCTGGTGCAAATGGAGTTCCTGCTCTTCTACCATCAGGAGTATTTCCTGTTTTTTTACCATATACAACATTTGAAGTTATAGTAAGGATAGATTGAGTTGCTCTTGAATGTCTGTAAGTTTCATGAGTTCTCAGATAATCCATGAATTTTTCAGTAACTTTTACAGCAAGTTCATCTGTAGAATCTTCATTATTTCCATAAGGAACATAATTTCCTTCTCTTTCAAAATCTACAATTAATCCTTCTTCATTTCTTATCACCTTTACTTTTGTATCTCTGATAGCTGCAAGTGAATCAGCTACTATTGAAAGTCCTGCTATTCCAGTAGCCTGAGTTCTTTCAATATCAAGATCATGAAGTCCCATTTCAAAAGCTTCGTAAGCATATTTGTCATGCATATAATGAATTATTTTTAAAGCATTTACATACACTCCTGCAAGCCATTTCATCATTTGTTCAAATTTTTCCATTACTTCATTGAACTCTAAATAATCACCAGTTACAGGTGCAAACTTAGGTGCTACTTGGGCTCCACTTTTCTCATCTCTTCCTCCATTTAATGCATATAGAAGAGTTTTTGCAAGATTTGCTCTAGCTCCAAAGAACTGCATTCCTTTTCCTATTTTCATAGGTGATACACAACATGCTATTCCATAATCATCTCCAAACTCAGGTCTCATCAAATCATCATTTTCATATTGAATAGAAGATGTATCTATCGAAACTTTTGCACAATATTTTTTCCAATTTTCTGGAGAATTTACTGACCAAAGAACAGTTAAATTTGGTTCTGGAGCTGGTCCTAAATTATATAGAGTATGAAGATATCTGAAAGATGTTTTAGTTACAAGAGTTCTTCCATCTACTCCCTGCCCTCCTAGTGACTCAGTTGTCCATGTAGGATCCCCTGAAAATAGTGCATCATATTCAGGAGTTCTTAAGAATCTGATTATTCTCAATTTAATTATAAATTGATCTATAAGTTCCTGAGCTTCTTCCTCTGTTATAAGTCCAGCTTCTAAATCTCTTTGAATATAAACATCAAGAAAAGTTGAAGTTCTTCCTAATGACATAGCTGCTCCATCTTGATCTTTAGTTGCTGCAAGATATCCAAAATATACAAATTGTACAGCTTCTTTGGCATTTTCTGCTGGTCTTGAAACATCAAAACCATAAGAAGCACACATTTTTACAAAGCTTTTTAAAGCTTGTATCTGCTCATGAATTTCTTCTCTTCTTCTAATTGTTTCATCATCCATCTCAGGAATTTCTAACAATTTCATTTGATTTTTTTTATCTTCTATTAATCTATCTATTCCATAAAGAGCTACTCTTCTGTAATCTCCTATTATTCTTCCTCTTCCATAAGCATCAGGAAGTCCAGTTATTATTCCAGATTTTCTTGCTGCTTTCATTTCATCAGTATATGCTGAGAAAACTCCTTCATTGTGAGTTTTTCTATATTTAGTAAATATTTCTTCTGTCATTGGATCAATTTTATATCCAAAAGCTTCCAAAGAATTCTTTACCATTCTAAGTCCACCCTTTGGATAAATACCTCTTTTTAGAGGAGCATCAGTTTGAAGTCCAACAATAACTTCAGAATCTTTTTCTATATATCCAGGTCCATAAGCATCAATAGCTTGAGGTTTTTTAGTTTCAGCGTCGTAAATACCTTTTGCTCTTTCCTCTTTAAACATTTCAGTAAGTTTATCCCATACTTTCTTGGTATTTTCAGTGGATTTAACTAAGAAAGATTCATCTCCTTCATAGGGTGTATAGTTACATTGGATAAAATCTCTTACATTAATCTCTCTCTGCCAAAGGTCTCCTTTAAAACCATTCCAATATTTCATTATGATACCTCCTCATAAAATAAAAACTTAATATTTAAAAACTGAATGATATCAGTTTTACTAACTGTTTAAAATATTTATACTTCCCATTGATTATCTTAATATGATTTTATTTTAACATTCCTTATAAATTAAGTCAACAATTATATTGGATATCTTTTTTGATCTTTCAAAAAAAATGTATAAAAAAACCGACAATCTAGGCTTATTTGCCCAGACGGTCGGCATTATCATCGTTATACTTCATGTGGTTAATTCCACGTTCCGTCAGTCATATAACTGATATCATATTAACATTTTAGAATCCTCTTGTCAATAAAAATATAGGTTTTTTATGTAAATTTTATTATAAAATTATCTATACAGCTTCAAAATTTCTAACGATAATATCTCTCACTTTAGTGTTTAAGTTTTTTAATTCTTCTTTAGGAATATCTTCTATAAAAATTGGCTCATCCACTACTAAAGTTACAAGTTGTCCTCTATTCATTTTAAGCGTCCCTCTTTTTTGAATATTATAAGTTCCTTTCAATGTAAGTGGAACTATTATTCCATTAGTTTCTGTTGCAAGTTTAAAACTTCCTTTTTTAAAGCTTAATATATTCCCATCAATAGTTCTTTCTCCTTCAGGAAAAATAACTGTAGGATAGCCCTTTTTTATAAGTTCTACAGCTTTTTTCATATCTTTTATTCCTTCTCTTGGATTTTCTCTATTAAGAAAAATACAATTACTCTTTTTCATCCATGTTCCAAAAAAAGGCCAAGACTTCATCTCATGCTTTGCTACAAATCCTACATCCATATGTAAAGCTGTTACTATTGCTGGTATATCTAAATTACTTTGATGGTTACATACAAAAATTATTCCCTTAGTTTTATCTAAAGAATTTATTGCTTTTCTATTTTTATATTTCACTCTTAATTTTACATTCAAGCTTCTTAATACCATTCTTGAAAGCCATTTTAATTTTCTTCTTGAGTATTCTACACCTTTTCTTTCACTTAAAAAATGAATCTTTGGAAGGTAAAATATACTTATAAATATAAACAAAAAGAATCCTGTTGATGAAGCTAAAATCAAACCTAACATTTTATCCTCCACATTACTTCAGCTCTGACACTGCTTTTTTTATGTCTTGATATTCAAAGCCCTTTCTCATTAAAGAAAGTATCTTTTTTTCTTTTTCTTTATCCCCAAGTTTGATCCATAATTTTTTTATCTCTTCCATTTCATTTTCAGAGTTTTCCCCTATGACCTTCTTTATTATATCTTGAGAAATTCCTTTTTGAAAAAGCATAAATTCCATCTTTTTCTTTCCATAATTATGATTTCTCACATAACCTCTTCCATATTCATAATCATCTAAATAATTTTTTTCCCTAAATTCTTCTATAATTTCATCTATTATATGCTTTTCTTTGTATTTTAGCAATAGTTTAGTTTTTAATTCTTTAATTGAATAGTCTTGCTTTGATAAAAGGAAATATCCCATACTTAAAGCTCTCAGCTTAATAAGATGTTCATATTCCTCATCTGTTAGATATTCTTTATCTTTTAAACCAAATTCTATAATAGTTGCCTTATTTAAATCAATATAGAATATTTCACTAAAATATACTTTATTTCCTTTCAAATTAAACTTCTTCAAAGCTTAATACTCCCTCTTTGCTCTCTGATTTCTCAGTTTCTTTTTCTTCTTTTTTAGTTGGTTTCACAGCTTTTTTTACTTCTTCCTCTATTTTAGCCAAAAGTTCTATTTCTGTTTCAAGTCTTACTTTTACATTCTCTTTACCCTGTCCCAATCTAATATCTCCAAAACTAAACCAAGCTCCTGATTTTGCAACTATATCTTTTTCTATAGCCATATCAAGTATTTCCCCTACTCTTGAAATTCCTTTTCCATACATTATTTGGAATGCAGCTTCTTTAAAAGGTGGTGCTATTTTATTTTTAGTGACTTTTACAACAGTTTCATTCCCTATTACTTCATCACCCTGCTTTACCGAACCAATTCTTTTTACTTCCATTCTTACTGACGAATAAAACTTTAAAGCTTTTCCTCCAGTAGTTGTAGTTTGAGGTCCAAATCCAAATCCACCAATTTTATCCCTTATTTGATTGATAAATACCATTGTAGTTTTTGATTTATTCAATGTTGCAGTGAGTTTTCTTAAAGCTTTTGACATCAGTCTTGCTTGAAGTCCCATCTGTTGATCTCCCATTTCTCCATCTATTTCTACTTTTGGTACAAGGGCAGCTACAGAATCCACTACTATAAGGTCAACAGCTCCCGATCTCACAAGCATATCTGCTATTTCTAAGGCTTGTTCTCCATAGTCTGGCTGAGATATCAACAGTTCATCTACATCTACTCCTAAAGCTTTTGCATATACAGGATCTAAAGCATGTTCAGCATCTATAAATGCTACTATTCCCCCTGTTTTTTGTGCTTCTGCAGCTATATGAAGAGCTATTGTTGTTTTCCCTGAACTTTCAGCTCCATATATTTCAACAATTCTTCCTCTTGGCACTCCACCTAGACCTAATGCAGCATCAAGATTTATACTTCCAGTTGAGATGACCTCTACATTCATTTCCTGATTATCTCCAAGTTTCATTATAGATCCTTCACCAAAATCTTTCTTTATCTGTTTCATTGCCAATTCTAATGCTTTTTCTTTTTCGCTGACTTCACGATTCTTTTCTGTGTTCTTTGCTTTTGCCATCTCTGATTCACCACTTCCTTTATATTTTTACACTGCTCTCTATTATATTAAAAACTTCTTTTCCTGTTATTAGCTTCATACAGTCAAAATGCCCTTTAGGGCATTCCTTATCTCCATGCAGGCTACAAGGAGAACATTTTACATTTTTATCTATCAATACAGTATTTCTATCAAGATCAAACATTTCTGAACTTGTAGGTCCAAATATTACAAATGTTTTACATTTCACCCCTCTTGCTATATGAAAAGGGCCTGAATCATTCGTAACAAGGAATAAAGCTTTTGATAAAAGTGCTCCACTCTGTTTAAGAGAAAGTTTTCCAGCCATATTTACTATATGACCTCCACTTATTTTATCTATTTCATTACAAAGTTCAATATCTTCTTTTCCACCAATCAGAATAGTATTTTTCCCATATTTTTTATAAATCAGATTTGCTAATTCTCCAAATCCCTCTTTTGTCCATTTTTTAGTATTTTTTGAAGCTCCTGGTGCCATTACAGGAAGTCCTTCATATTCCTTGGATACCTTATCCTTTTCAGAAAAAGCAAAATATATATCTTCACCTTTATATTCCAATCCAAAATCTTTAAATGCACCAAAATAATTTTTAACTATTGTATCATCAACCTTATATTTTATCAATTTCATTTTTACAAGAAGAGTTTTCCACCAGCTTCTCTTTCTATAAGTGAAAGTCTTTACTCCAATATTTTTTGAAATAACTTTTGATCTTATTTTAGAGTGAAGATCAAATATATAATCATACCCATTTTTTTTCAACTCTTTTGCAAATTTCTCCATATTATGAAGTCCATCATTTTTTTCCTTATTAAACAGAATTATGTTATCAATAAATGGAACTCCTTCTATAGAATCCTTAAATTTGTCCAGAACTAAAAAATCTATTACTGCTTCTGGATATTTTTCTTTGAATGCTTTCAATACAGGGGTAGTCAATATAATATCTCCTATTGAGCTAAGCCTGATAACCAATATCTTCACTTTTTCCTTCTCCTAATATTCTTTAATTTTATCTTGATCTTTGAAAGTAATGTTAGATATCCTCTCAACATTCTTGCTCCCTTAAAATAGATACTATCCTTATCAAAATCTATTTCTTCTGGACAACTTTCTTCAAGATACATAAATTCAAAACTCTTCCCAAAATTTCCATATTTATTCTTTTCTAATTTTGTATCTATAAGATAGACTTTATTATCTTTTATTAAAAAATTATTTAAATGAGAATCTCCATGAAGAAACCCTAAATCATGAATTTTTTTCAATTCCTGACTTATTATCTCTATATCTTTAAAACTGCTTTCTCCTCCATCAATATATGAATAAATAAGATATGAGTCTACAACAAACAAACCTTTCTTTTTTTCTACAGCCAGATGAGGAGTGGCTCCATTTAATCCCACTTCATTTATTTTTTCTATATTTTGAAATTCCCTTCTACTCTCACTTCCTCTAAATATAGAAAGAAATCTCTGCCACTTTCTGCTATTTTTTTCAATAGGCTGTTTATATATAAGATTTTCTCCTTCGATATTTATTAAAGCTACATAACTTCGTTGGTCATTTTTTAATATTTTTATAATTTTATATTCTTTACTTTCAATTTTTTCATACAGTTTCCTGTCTTTTTTTTCTTTATAATATAAAAAAATATTTTTCAATTTTTCTTTATTCATAAAATCAAGCTCTCTCTATAGTTTTTATTATTTCATCTAATATAATTTTAGGTTTGATATCCAACATACATTTAAAATGTTTTTGAGGACATTTATCTCCTCCATGAAGTGAACACGGTCTACAAGCTAGACCTTCTATCTGAAATACTTTACTATTTTCAGACCATGGAAAAAAACCTAATTCTTTCACTGTAGGTCCAAATATTGCAAGTATTCTTACGTTTTTCCATGCTGAAGCTATATGTATTGGAGATGAATCATTTGTTACAATCAATTCTGATCTTTTTATAAGTTCTGCAAGCTCTAAAAGAGTAGTTTTTCCTCTAAAATCAACTACATTACCCCCAGAAACAATATTTAAAGCCAGTTCATCAGTTCCTCCTATTATTCCTGTTATAATGTCTTCTCTATTCATTAGTTGTCCTATTACTTCATTAAAATATTCAAGAGGCCACTTTTTTGTAAACCATTTACTTCCAGGAGCCAGAAGAATAAGTTTTTTACCTTTATACTCCTTTAACATTTCATCAACTTTTTTTACATCTTGTTCATTTGGGTATAATTCTATTTCATATCTTTTTTCCTCTTTTCCAGAAACAAAAGATAATAATTTTTCTACTTCATGTTTATTTCTGTCATAAGATATTCTTTCAGTATAAAGAAAAGAAGCTGTTGCATTTCTATATCCTTTTCTCACAGGTGAACCTGTTAACCATGACAAAATAGAACTTCTTATATACCTATGAGGGGTTATTACTAAATTAAAATTTTCATACTTCAACCTTTTTCCCAGCTGATATATACCCTTCAGTCCTTTATGCTTTCCTCTTTTATCATATTCAATTATCTCACTTATATTAGGATTATTTCTCAATATAGAAGCTCCTGCTGGTGTTGTAACATAAGTTATATCACTGTTAGGATATACTTCCTTCAGCTTTTTTATCAATGGTGTAGAGAGGACTATATCTCCTATAAAAGCTGTATGTATTATTAATATTCTAATTTTTACCACCTTCCTCAAGCTTTAAAGCTCTTTCCAAAGCAAGTATAAGCTCAAGTTCCATATTTTTATCATATTTATCAAAGTATGGATTATTATAGTTTTCAGTAGGATTATTTTTATCTGGTATTAGATAAAATACTTTATCATTTCCTAAAATTCCCCACCTTATTGGACTCTGTGTTTTCTTAGCTGGATAAATAGCAACTATTCTTTTCTTCAATGCTCCAGCTATATGAGTAGGACCTGTTGAAGCACCAAGATATACATCTGCTCTATCTATTATTGCTGCTATATTTAAAAGTTCTCCTCCATTAGCATATAAATATACTCCTTTTTCTAAAGAATTTTTTACAAGATTTTCTCCTCTCTCCTCTTCAGAAATATGACATGTGATTATTACAGCTACTTCAGGATTTCTCCTTTTAAAATTCATAATAAGATTTGCATATTCTTCATCTTTTATATTTTTAGCAGATCCTCCAATAAATGGATTTATTACCAAAGCCTGTCCTTTTATATCATTCATTTTAAAGAACAGCTCTGCTGCATTTCTGTGTTTCTCTTCATAATACAACTTTGTATTCAACTCATACACTTTTTGATAAAGCTCTTTATTTAATTTTCTTACAAGATCTAGATTATATTTCCCCTCATTTTTTATAGATTTTGACCTCTTCTGCCATACTCCTTTGTTATAAGTGAAAATAGAAGAAAGTTTAGATATAGGTCCTATCTTTATTTTAGCTTTACTTGCCCTTGCCAGTTTTGCTACAAAAGAATCATTATATAAAGCAATAAATACATCTGCTTTAAAATATGCTATTTTTTCTATAAGATCACTTTGAGAATATTCATCTATTTTCATAATTCTATCTATATAAGGAAGATTCTTTACAATCTCATAATTATATTTTCTTACCAAAACTACCAGTTCTGCATTAGGATACATTTTTTTTATCATAAAGAAACTAGGAATAGACAATATTAAATCCCCTATTTTGTCAGTTCTGGAAACAATTATTCTTTTTATATCCATTGTCAGCTCCCTCTATCAGTTTTTCTTGCTTCTATAACTTCCATTCTTATATATTTCTCTAAGTTTAAAATATTTTACCATTGAGTACATAGAACTTGTACTTGCCAGAAGAAATCCTTCTATTCCATCTAAAAATCCCAGTCTTATAATATACATTCTTATGAATTTATACATTGGATTAAAAACTACTTGACCAATACTGGCTTTTTTCCCTTTTTTATAATATTCTAAGGCTCCTTCAGTAGTATAACGATTAAATTTTGAAAAATAATCTTCCAAAGTCAGATAACTATGATGGTATATATTCTCTTTTATTTTGAATATTTCTTCCTGTGTTACAAAACTTTCATGTACTGTATTATCATTAAATCTTCCTGCTGTTTTTAAAAAAAGCCTTACAGCATAAGATGTTCCCCAACCTCCATGTTTTATCTTTTTACCAAAACATACAGATAATCTATTTATCTCATATACTTTTTTATCCTCATTTCCATTTATTATTTCTGTTATTTTTTGTTTCAATTCAGGAGAAAGTTCTTCATCTGCATCTACTGCAAGTATCCACTTTCCACTACAGTTATCTATAGCAGCATTTCTTTGTTTTCCATATCCAAGCCATGGCTGATAAATAAATCTAGCTTCATATTTTTCTGCAATCTCTTTAGTTTTATCAGTAGACCCACTGTCCACTATAACTATTTCATCACAAATATCAGCTAAAGCCTTCAAAGTTCTTTCTAAATTTCTTTCTTCATTGAAAGTCATTATTGCTGCTGATAATTTCATAAAATTCCTCCCAAAAACTTTTATATCAATATATTAATTATATCAAATATCATATCTTTTTCAAAGCAAATATCTTTGTTCAAAAAAAGAAAAAAGACGAACCGGCCAAGTTCATCTTTTTCCATAAAAATATTTAGGGTTAGACTACAACATATGAATCTAAAAAGTGGGGTTTAAAAAAATTATTTGGAATATGGTGCCTAGAAATGGATTCGAACCATCGACCGTACGGGTATGAACCGTATGCTCTAGCCAACTGAGCTATCTAGGCATATGATTACTAATAGTACACCATTTTTTATCCTTTGTCAATATTTTTTTATTTTTCGTTTAAAAAAAGACACGTCAAAATAGACGTGTTCTCTTTTAAAACTTTTCTTGCTTAGATTGCTTCAAATTCGTCTTTTTCTGCTGAACATAAAGGACATACCCAATCTTCTGAAATATCTTCGAAAGCAGTTCCAGGTGCTACTCCATTATCTGGATCTCCATCTACTGGGTCATATATATATCCACATATCTTACACTCATATTTTTTCATTGTGCTTCCTCCTGGCTTTTGCTAATTTTATTTTAAATTTAATTTCTTATTTATCTTTCCATAATCCATGAATATTACAATATTCATATGCTACAACTTTATTCCCTTTTGGTACTTCAAAGAAAGCTTCTGGCTCTTCTCCTGGTTTTAAATATTTTCTATAAAGTTTATCTCCATCTACTATAATTTCAATAAATTCTATATAATGTGCCTCAAGCATAGGGTGTTTTGCATCTTTTCCAACTTTTACAAGATATCCATTTTCTTTTTCTTCTACATAAGGAACATGTTTTTCAGTTGAAGCATCTTGAGTCTTAGCTTCTAATTTTTCTACCATATCATTACCAGCTACTGAACATCCTTTCCCTTCAGAAACTACCTCAAATACCATATCACAATCTTTACATTTAAAAAATTCATTTTTTATCATATATAACACCTCCATAATAATTTCATGTTACTTTAGTTATTCAAGCAATTTTTACAAATTCCTTTAAAATAAAGATGATGTTCTTTAATTTTATATTCATCTAATTCTTTGGAATTTAACAATTCTTTATTTACGTCTAAATCATATATTTTTCCACATTTTTCACATTTAAAATGTCCATGTACAGTCATATCTATATCATATCTAGTTTCATTTTCCTCAATTACTATAACATTAGCTATCTCTTTCTCAATAAAAAGATTTAATGTATTGTAAACAGTTGTTTTTGATAATGTTGGTATTTCAGTACACAGGGCTTTATATATCATATCTACTGTTGGGTGATTTCTTTCTTCATACAAATATTGAAATACTTTCATTCTTTGGTATGATGGTTTTATCGAATGGCATTTCAGATATTCACCAATGTTCTCTATTTCTATTCCCATTATTCTCCCCTCCTTAACCAATCTAAGTCAAAATTGTAATCATTATATATTTAATGATATAACGATTTTTTAATTATGTCAAGTTAGTTTTCAAATCATTAATGTTTTTTTCATAAGATATCTATGAATCCCATTTCCATATTCATTTTCTTGATATTCAACTATAACATACCCTAAATGCTTATACATTTCTATAGCTATCTTATTTTCTGGATCTACTGTAAGAGAAATAGCTTCATATCCTTTTGCTCTAAGATACTTTTCACTTTCATTCATTATTTTTTTTGCATTTCCCATATGTCTAAATTCTTTTAAAGTACATATTCCATAGAGAAATACTTCTTTTTTATCAAAACACTGCATATATTCAACTATTGATATTATTTTCCCATCTTTTTCCAAAACAAAAACTTTTCCATATCTAAGAAGAGCTTTCAGTATCCAAAGATCTACTCCACCTTTTCCTCCAAAAGCTTCTTCTTCCAACTCTACAATTTCACTTATAAGAGGTAAATCTGCCCTATTCAATTCTTTTAAAATCATTTTCTTCTCCTATCCAACAATCAATAATTAATTTCTGAAAGATAAAGCCCATAAGGGTCTGCAACTTTTTTCAAAAAATCTTTTTTGGGATTTTCTAACATATCTCTTAAATGATTTTCATCATAATTTCCAAAGTATATATCTAGTGCTGTTCCAATTATTATTCTTATTTGAGATTTTAAAAAGGAATTTCCTTTTATCTCAACAATCAACTTATTTTCTTTTTCTTCTACTACTATACTATAAATTTCCCGTATTGATGTTTTACTCCCACAGTCACTAAGTCTGAAATTATTAAAATCATGCACTCCTATTAAAGGTTCTAATATTTTAAAAAATATCTCTTTATCTATTTTCTCACGAACTAATGTTACATATCTGCTTTCAAAAGGATTCTTAACCCAGCTTATTATATATTTATACCCTCTATTTTTCGCAAAAAATCTAGAGTTGAAGTTCATATCCACCTCTTCTACTTCAAATATCTCTATATCTAAAGGCAATCCTTTATTGAGAGCATATTTAAGTTTTTCTACTGGTATAGGAGAAGTTGTAAAAAAATTAGATACTTGTTCTAAAGCATGAACTCCTCTGTCTGTTCTTCCTGCAGATATCATATTCACTTTCTCTCTTAAAACTACTTCTAGAAGTTTTTCTATTTCTCCCTGCACAGTCCTTTTTCCAGGCTGCCTTTGAAATCCATAAAACATACTTCCATCAAATCTGTATCTGATTTTTATATTCTTCATTTTTTTCTCCATAATTTATTTTCAAAAAATGTAAAAAAAAGAGACTCTTTTAGAATCTCTTATCAGCAAAGTGGTGCGAAGAGAGAGACTTGAACTCTCACGTCTGGGACACTAGATCCTAAGTCTAGCGCGTCTGCCAATTCCGCCATCCTCGCACGATGGTGCGTCATACAAGATTTGAACTTGTGGCAACACGATTAAAAGTCGTGTGCTCTACCAGCTGAGCTAATGACGCATATTAAATTTTAATGGGGTGATCGACGAGGCTTGAACTCGCGACAACCAGTGCCACAAACTGGCGCTCTACCAACTGAACTACGATCACCATATCTAAACTATGAATCTGTAATTTTGGATAGTGGCGTATCTGAAGGGATTCGAACCCCTGACCCACGCCTTAGAAGGGCGTTGCTCTATCCAGCTGAGCTACAGATACACTCAGTAGTCTCAAATGGAGCGGGAAACGAGGGTCGAACTCGCGACATTCAGCTTGGAAGGCTGACGCTCTACCAACTGAGCTATTCCCGCATAGATGGTCGGAATAGCAAGATTCGAACTTGCGGCCCTCTGCTCCCAAGGCAGATGCGCTACCGGACTGCGCTATATTCCGTGACCTTTCTTTCAAGACAAGAATGATTATATCATTTATACAAAAACATGTCAACACTTTTTTTCAAAATACTTCAAAATTTTTTTAAATCATTTCAAAGAATTGTAGAACCTTTATAAAACCTAGGAAATTTGAGATTGTATTTTATAAAAATTAATAATATAATATTAATATATAAAGGAATTTATTCTCATTTACCGAAAATTACAATAATAATAAAGAAAAAATTTTTTTGATTTAAAATATTTTAAATCAAAAAATTGTTTTCACTATAAAGGAGGATTTAATATGAATACAAAAAAAGCCATGTCTAGTTTTTTACTAGCTTTGATGATTACAGGTTGTACTTCTTCACCTTTCCTAGATGAAACTGGTTCTGTAAATAGTAAAACTAAAGGAACTGCTGGTGGTGCAGCAGCAGGTGCTTTAATAGGGCAACTTATAGGTAAAGATACTAAAGGAACTCTTATAGGTGCTGGAGTAGGTGCCCTAGCTGGATTAGGTTGGGGGGCTTATAGAGATCGTCAAGAACAGGAGCTTAGGGAACGTTTAAAAAACACTGAAGTACAAGTCAGCCAAAAAGGAGATAATTTAAATCTAAATCTTCCTGGAGGAGTTACTTTTGCTACTGATAGTTCTAATATAGTTCCAAGTTTCTATGGTCCATTAAATTCTATAGCTACTGTACTTGTTCAATATCCAGAAACTAGAATTATAGTTAATGGTTATACTGATAATGTAGGAAGTGCAAGCTATAATATTACTCTATCAGAAAAAAGAGCTGCTAGTGTAAGAAATTATCTTATTCAACAAGGTGTTTCTGCTAGAAGAATATCTTATGTAGGATATGGAATGGAAAATCCTAGAGCTACTAACAGTACTGCTGCTGGAAGAGCTGAAAACAGAAGAGTGGAACTAGAAATTTTACCTATGAATTAATTAGTTAAAAATTTCTAAAAAATATAATCCAATCATAAAACAGCTATTAAAAAATAATTTTTAGTAGCTGTTTTTATTATGATTTTTTCTATTCCAAAACTTCTCCTTCATTTTTAAAATATTTATTTTTCATTTATATTTTTTTTAAAAATATTTTTTCGTTTTTCTTGACATCTATATTATGATAATGATATGATGTAAAAATCAAGGTTCAGGGAGGATATTTTTTATGATTAATACTAGAAAAATAGGAATTATAGGAGCTGGTCATGTAGGAAGTCACTGCGCATTCTCTATGATATTACAAGGAGTGTGTGATGATATAACTTTTGTTGATGTCAATGAAGAAAAAGCTGTATCTCAAGCTTTAGACTGTATGGATACTCTTGCTTTTCTTCCACATAGAGCAGTTATAAAAAGTGGCGAAATAAAGGATTTAGGTGATAAAGATATTATAATAATATGTGTAGGTAGCATTAGTAATATATCAAAAGACCGTCTTTTTGAACTTGATCACTCTTTAAAAATAATAAAATCATTTGTTCCTGAAATAATGAAAACTGGATTTAATGGTTACTTTGTTGTAATAACAAATCCTGTTGATATAATTACATACTATGTTCAACAGCTTTCAGGGCTTCCACACAATAAAGTTATTGGAACTGGAACTGGTCTTGATTCTGCAAGACTTCGTAGAATATTAAGTGTTGAAACTGAAATAGATGCAAAATCCATTCAGGCATATATGCTTGGAGAACATGGAGATTCTCAAGTAGCCGCATTTTCATGTACTACTATAAATGGAAAATCCCTTTCTGAACTTATTACAGAAAACCCAGAAAAATTTTCTGATATAGATTTTGAAGCAATTGAAAAGAAAACAGCAGAAACTGGTTGGGACATTTTTTCCGGGAAAAATAGTACAGAATTTGGAATTTCATGTGTATGCACTGAAATAGTGAGAGCTATATACCATGATGAGAAAAAAATCATACCTTGTAGTGCTTTTCTTCAAGGAGAATATGGATTTTCTGATATATATGCAGGAGTTCCAGCTATGATTGGAAAAGATGGTATAGAATGCATCATTGAACTTTCATTAAACGAATCAGAAAAGAAAAAACTTTCTAATACTTTTGATATCATTAGACATCATGTAGAAATAGGAAAAAAATCAATAGAAGATTAGCAAATATTCTTATATTATAAAAAAACTAGTATATTTCTAAATTTGGAATAGTCCGAATATAAAGAATGCTGATAAAGAAATTAACTTTTCCTTATCAGCATTTTTAACTATTTTATTATATTTTTAATACTCTTAATTCTACCATTTTGGCATAGAAAAAATCATACAATTACAAAATTATTCTATTCTTACTTTTCTTTTTAGTTTTTTAAATATATTATCTTCAATTTTTCATTGTCATTTTATTTTTACATTTTTATCTAACTCATAATTTCTCTAATGTATTTATTTCCCAAATTCTATTCTGTATTTTTCTAAAATTTTTCTCCATCTATAAATCCCTGACGATATGCCACAAGAAGTTTATCTTTATTTTTTTCAAATCTATCTATTACAAGAGGTTTTTCTGGAGCTATTACCCAAGCTTTTCCCTCTTTTTCCAATCTTGCTACCTCTTTTTGATTTTCTTTATATACTATATGATG
Source organism: Fusobacterium varium (assembly GCA_900637705.1). NCBI lineage: Bacteria > Fusobacteriati > Fusobacteriota > Fusobacteriia > Fusobacteriales > Fusobacteriaceae > Fusobacterium > Fusobacterium varium. The sequence continues at coordinate 3,202,416 of LR134390.1, read as the reverse complement.
TCTTTTCAATAGTTCCTTCATTGCTGGATATTTTCTCATTATCAAAGAACAAAAAGTTTGAAATTTTATAGCAGGTTTTACGAATTTTCTATATCTTGTAAGTACAACAATAAGTTTATCACAGCCATCTTTCAAAGCTTCATTTACTGGTATGGGGCTTGATGTTCCTCCATCAAGATATTTCTTCCCTTTATACTCTACAACAGGAGCTACAAGAGGGATAGAAGCTGATGCTTTAAGTACTGTACTGCCATCTTTTAAAGAATCTTTTCCATAAAATTCTGCCTTCCCTGTTTCTGCATTTGTTACTCCAACTTTAAAATCACAAGGATTAGCAAAAAAAGCATCATAATCAAAAGGATCTATAGTTTTAGGAAGTTCATCATATAAAAAATCCATTCCAAAAAGTGAGCCTTTTGTCAATAGATTATAAAAACTCAAATATCTTTTATCATTTATATATTCAGTATTTGTACGAAGAGCTCTTCCTTTTTGTCCTGATATGTATGATACTCCATTTGAAGCTCCAGCTGATACACCGATCAGATAATCTGGCATAAAATTATGTTTAGTAAAAGCATCTAGCACTCCAACTGTATATACCCCTCTCATTCCACCACCTTCTAATACTAAGCCTATTTTCATAATATCCCACCTCATATAAGTATTCATAATCTATTTTACTTTATTTTTCTTAAATTTCCTATAAGAAAATATTTAGAATTCTATTTTGATTAAAATACTATACTTTTTCTAAATAAAAAAGATCAGCTTCCATACAGAAAATCTGATCTTTCCATTCTTATATTATCTTTTTTATTTAAAATAAACCATTCAATAATTTCTCCATTTCATTTCTTAAATCTGTACGATCTCCATTCCAATGATTTACTATTATAGCAAAAGCATATCTTTTCCCATCTTTTTCTAAATATCCTGCATATGATTGAATTCCACTCATACTTCCACTCTTTATTCTTGCATTCCCACTTAGAGGTGTTTCTTTCAAAAATTTTGCTACTGTTCCATCTTGCCCTGCTATTGGAAGTAACTCTTCAAACTTAAGTTCTTTTCTCTCAGCCATATAAGCTAGAATATCAGTTAATAACTTAGCTGAAAGTGTATCTCCACGAGAAAGTCCACTTCCATCTTTCATAGTCAGAGAGTCTACGTCTAACCCTTTTTCTTTCCAAAATTCCATAACATTTACCCCTTCTACTTTTTCTAAAAGTTGAAATAAATGTTCTGCATAGTGATTATCACTTCTAGTAAGTAATACTTTTACAATTTCTGAAACTGGAGCTGATTCTGTCACAGCAATTGTCACTGCATTCTTAGGTCTTTTTGATGTCAATCTAGCAGTAGTTACTTTTCCATCAAATTTTATACCATTTTTCTTTATATAATTTGAAAAATATTGCCCAAGGAAAAGCCCAGGATCAGGTATATCGCTTTTAATAGTGATTTCTGCTTTGTTTTCTGGTACTATACCATAAAATCCTCTTTTATTTTCAAATGGAACTCCTCTTACATAAATATCTCTTTTACCATCTGGTGATACAACAACATGATTATCAAAAGTCAAATCTTTCATCTGAGGTTTAGTTCCAACGATTTTAGGAGTAGTTCCTGGTTTTCCTGAACTTAAATATAGAGTGTATAGATTATCAAAAATACTGATTCCATAAGTTCCAGGTGCATAATCAGTACCCATATCTTCCCAAAGCCATTTTCCAGGTATTCCTTCATACCCAAAAAGATCATCTAAAACTATAATATCCCCTTTTATAGAATTTACTCCAGCTTTTTTCATTTCTTTTACCCAATCTGCCAGAAAAGCTTCTGGGTCTGCTGCAATTCCATCAGAACCAAGTGTAGGATCTCCTCCACCTTGAATATACAAGTCTCCTTTTAAAATTCCATTTTTATCAATTTTTCCTTCATACATAAGTTTTGTTTCTAAAGTTTTATTTCCTCCCATAACTTCAAGAGCTGCACCTGAAGTTACTACTTTCATAACTGATGCAGGAACTAGAGCCTTTTCTCCTCTATGGTCTGCTACTACTTTCCCTGTTTTTAAATCAACAACATGAAAACTTAAATCCCCATGTTCAACAATTTCAGCCCCAACAAATTCCTTTACAATTTTTGGCTGACTGGATAATTCCCCAGAAGATACTGGTAATTTTGTACAACTACTTAAAATGATTCCTAAAAGTACAACCCACAAACAAACTCTTTTTTTCATAAAAACACCTCTTTTTTATAATATTTACACTTCTTTATATACCTTACTCTTTTATAAAAAACAAATATTTCTTTTCTATATCCTCAATACCATTCCTATATATCATTATGAAAAATTTATATTATATATAAAAAGTAGAAATAGTTATTTACTATAAAAATATTATATATCCAATAAAATGCTTTAATATCTTAAAATAATATTTTTATAAAAATTATTTATTATTTGTATAATAAAAAAGACTCAAACTTTTAATTCGAGCCTTTTATATACTAATATTTTTATTCTACTTTTGAACAAGCATCTTTCATTGCATCTATAAATCCTTCAGAAGTATAAGTTGCCCCTGCAACTGTATCAAGAGATTCTATATCCTGTGTAGATTTAATTGTAGCTATCAGGCTTTCAACAGCAGGTCCTGCAATGGCTTCAGTATCCCCATGAGTACATATTATATCTGTTATTCTAAGTTCTCCTTTTCCATTTTTTTTAGCCAATATTTCAACTCTCACTTCACTGTCAAACCCCTCAGCAGTTCCTATATATTTTTTAGGTCCTTGTGATTTTTCTACAAATATACAAGCTAATCCTACTATTATAAATCCTATTACACAATACTTTCTTATTTTTTCTACCTTACTCTCCATCTTATCCCCCTTATCAAAAATTTTTTATTTTTTAATTTTATACATTATTTTATTTTTTAATGTCCTATATATTTTAAATTAATTATCATTTTTTTTCAATATTTTTTTATTTTTTTTATGTTAATAATTAAATCACAGACATAACATACTTAAGATATTTGTTTTATTTTCTTATTAATTTCTTAAAATAAGTTAAAATTTTCTTTCAAAAAAAGAAAAAATCCCTTTTTCTTAGAGAGGGATTTTTCTTTTATCTATATATTAAAACATCTTGGGGAAAGATTTTATATTCTTAATATACCAAGATTATGTGAAAATTTTGTGAAATTTCTAGTAATTATTTTTCTTATATTCATCTCCCCATATAAACATTGAATCTAATATTTTTTTTAGACTATATCCTGTATCTGTAAGAGTATATTCCACTCTTGGAGGGACTTCAGCAAAAACTTTTCTCTCAAGCAATCCATCATCTTCCATAGCTCTTAAATTTTGTGTGAGGACTTTTTGAGTAATTTTTCCAATTGATTTTCTCAATTCTCCAAATCTTTTTGTTCCTTCCATAAGATCTCTCAATATTAATACCTTCCACTTATTTCCAATAAGCTCCATAGTTATTTCTACAGGACATAGTGGCAATTCTCTTTTTTTCATTTTTTCTCCTTTCAAACTATTATTTTTACACAATAGTATCTTTTTAGTTCTTATATAACTTTAAAGTGCTTACTTTACATAATGTTCTTATAGTTTTATTATATACACAAGGAAATAAAAATTACAAGTTTTAGGAGGGAAAATATGAATGAAGTATTAAATTTTTTAAAAAATAATCCTGTACAGTTTTTTGCTACTGTTGGTCTAGATAACAAACCAAAAGTTCGCCCATTTCAATTTATGTTAGAAAAAAATGGGAAACTATTTTTCTGTACTTCAAATCAAAAAGAAGTCTATAAAGAAATTAAAAATAATCCATATGTAGAACTATGTTCTTCTACTCCAAAGGCAGTATGGGTGAGAATTCATGGAAAAGTTGTTTTTGATAATGATATAAATATAAAATCAGAAATAATAGAAAGTAGCTCTCTTGTAAAGTCAATTTATCAAACACCTGATAACCCTGCTTTTGAAATATTCTACTTGGAGGAAGCAGAGGCTGTATTCTATGATTTTTCTGGAAATCCTCCTAAAAAATATTCTCTATAAAAATAATACAAAAAAAGAAAAATCCCTTCTTCTTTGGAGGGATTTTCTTTTATCTATATATTAAAACATCTTGGGGAAAGATTTTATATTCTTAATATACCAAGATTTTGTGAAATTATTGTGAACTTTCCAGTACATTTTTTTACTAATCTTTTTTAGTTAAAAACTTCCATTTTGTTTCTTGTGTAACTATTGCTACAAACACCAATACACACCCTATTCCCATTTGAAAAGTCATTCTTTCATCAAGATACCAAACTGCAAAAACAGCTCCAAAAACTGATTGAAGAGTTAATATTAATGCAGTGCTGGTAGAAGAAATATATTTTTGCACAGCAGTCTGTATAGCAAAAGGTATAACTGTACTTATAACTACAAGATAACCTAAAGTCCATTTTATTCTAGGGAGAATAGAAAAATCATATCCTTCAAAACATCCTGTAAGAAGGACAAATATTCCCGCTGTTACTATAAATTGGATTACAGTAGCAAGTATTGGATCAGAGTCCTTTCCATACTTCTCAATTGCTATCATGTGTGCAGCAAAGAAAAATGAACAGCAGACTGCTGCTATGTCCCAGACATTAAAATCAATTCCTTTTTCAATTGTTAAAAACCCTAATCCAACAGTCGCTAAGACAGCTCCTGTAACAGCATATTTATCTGGCTTTTTTTTATTTATTACCCATGCAAGAAATGGAACTATAAGTACATAGGCTCCTATTATAAAAGATACTTTAGAGGCCGTTGTATTCTTTATACTTATTATCATAAAATAAAATGCCAGAAACATAAATATTCCTATTATACCTCCGTTTTTTATATCCTTTATTCTTGCCTTTCTTATTTTTCCTATGTAAAGAATAGAAAGAAGCAGGGCTGAAAATCCAAACCTCAGCATCATAAGTGAAAATGGCTGAACAATACTTAAGGTATCTTTTATCACAGCAAAAGTAGTCCCCCATACTAAAGCTACAATTGCTAATGTTACAGAAGATATTATCTTTATTTTTTCATTTTTATTATCTTTCATCTTTCACTCCAAGTATCATTTTTCCTAACCCATTTTAATGTTATTTTTATCAAATGTTATTTTTATCATTTGAAATAACTATTTAATCTTATCACTACCACACTTTTTTACATTACATATAATATTTTATGAAATCATTCTTTATTCTATCACTTTTTTTGAAAGATTACAATTTAAAGATATTCTTATAAACAGGCTTAAATATATGATTATATAATATTCTTTCTTTTTTAAGATAACAAAAAAGGAGTTCAGTGAAAACTCCCTTTTTAACAAAATATTTACCATCTCAATTAAATTTAGTTTTTTAATTTTTTATCCAGATGTTTCTTTCCTAGTATAACTGCTCCAAGGCTTCCAATTAATGCTGTCAATTCTCCTGGAATAGGAAGGCTATATATTTCTACTCCCATAAATGCAGATAAATATGGGGTTATTATATGATGAAATATTACCAATATGCTATATACATAAAACAGATGGAGTATTCCTCCTCTTTCAAGGATTTTTGAGAATACCTGTAATCTTTCTTTTTCTACCTCTGCCATTATCTGGTCAATTTCTTCTGGCTGTAAATACCTTTTTAATATATCTGGTAAAAAACTGCTCACTGCATTCAATACAGTTTTTTGAAACATTAATATCACCTCTCTTATTTCCAATTATTTTCTATATTTAAATATCTTCTTTCTACATCTTGAGGTTCTTTTTTCCCCCATTTCAAGCCTAATTTAAAATTATATATATCTTCAGATTTTAATATTTTTTTACTTTTTATAAAATTATGCATAAGCCCGTTTCTACTAAGGTTAAATTGATTGTGATAATCCACTAAATGAACAAAAGTTTTTTCATTTTCAAATTCTGATAAATCACCCAGAGAGGCTACATAATTTACCATTTCTTTTATGTGTTCTTTATCTAATTCATCTATTTCTTTTCTATGTTTCTTTAGTTTTTCATTGAGATCATTAATATTTTTATCTAATTTTAATAACCTATCAATATCTCCTGCTGTAAAACTACATTTCTCTTTTAAAAATTCTCTTGCTTTTGAATTATGTTTTATATCAAACTGACTTCTGCCAAAACTATATCCTGATATTCCTCCTGCATAACTAAATTTGCATATAGTATTTTCATTTCCTGATATTTCATTTATAGCTATTACATACATGATTTTATTTACATCAATATCTTTTATTATTTCCTGTATTTTTATAAATATCACCTCATTATACAATATTACTTTTTCAATTTTTTATAATCTTGTTGCCTTTTTCCCTAAATAGATTTGTCTTTTCAAATTTTGTTCTAGATAAAAATACTTATCAATATCAGCAAAATCTCCTCCACTATCTGCTGAATCCTCCCAATATGGTATAAAATTAGGCATTAATTTATTTGGAAATAAATCTAAATATTCTTCACTTCCATTTTTAAGAACCCACATTTCCATTTTATAAATTTCAATTTCTAAATCATTTTCATTTGAATCAACTATAAATCCAATATAATTAGGATCCCTTGCATCATCAATATTTTGATACAATGTTAACATTCCTGTTTCCATTGCCATTTTGTTATACTGCATTCCAGCAGCAATTCTTATATCTGTTGTCCCTTTTGATTTGCTTAAAAGATTATGAACTGATTTCTGAGCCTTTCCTACTTGATAATTATGAGTATGAAATCCTGAACTATTGACTATTTGATTCCAACTCCATATAGTATTTCCATATTGATCCCTAACATGAGATTTAAATCTTAAATCAACAATACATAGTATATTTTCATTATTAGCTATTAATTCTCTTACAATGCTTCCACCAAAAGCTATTGCTATTTTATAATTTCCAGCTCCTTGAATTATTGGTTCATTAGAACCATATGGAAGAATTATTTTTTCTGGTTTATGAGCTCCTCCTTTGACTCCTGCTATTAATTTTTGAGATGGAAGTGGATATTTATTTTGATTCATATCAAAATAAGCCCATTCCATTGTAAATCTAGTATCATCTGTTCCTGTTAAATCTTTTGGAACAATATTCTCCCAATATGTATTTGTAGTTTTTACTTTATCTATCATCTCAGGATAATCCAAAATATTTATGGGTCTATAATTTTCAAGTGATAGCCAGTCTTCCGGAGTTTCTACTGTTCTATCTAATGTATCCACAATATCTCCAGCAGTTGCTCCTGTTCCTGAAACTCCTGCTTCTCCTTTCCAAGTTGACCATTGAAATTCAGAACCATCATCATATATAAACTTATAATATACTTTCTCATTATCTTCCCTTACAAATTGAGTTCTTATGATTCCATTTCCTTTTATTCCTTGTTCTCCCTTATCTCCTTTTTCTCCAGTTTCTCCTTTATCTCCTTTTGGTAACACAAAATTTAATATTTGTTCTGGACTTTCTCCTTCTATTGTTACTTGAGGTTGTTCTCCTTTGTCAACTTTTCCAATAGAGAGAATATTTCCAGGTCCAATATCTCCTCTATCTCCTTTTTCACCTTTCAAATCATTACTATATTGATATTCTGTCTCTCCTTCTACTCTTACTCCTAATTTCGTTCCATCCCATTGAAATTCTAAGCCTTTTCCTATTAGAGATAATAACCATTCCTCTTCTGTTCCATCATAGCCATTTTTTATTGCTATCTGATAAGCACTATACCCATCTTCTACTATAAATTCTCCTTTTCTTCCATCAGTATAAAGTATTTCATAGTAACTAATACCATTTATCTCACTCTTTTTAATAATACTTGTTATTCCTCTTCCAGTATCTCCCTTTTCTCCTGTGTTTCCTTTATCTCCTTTTTTTGCTGTTACTTCTCCTATAATATTATTATCTTCTCTTATAACGGAATAAACATTATCCCCATTTGAAAGAGTTTCTTTATATTTCAATTCTTTTATAGAAAGGCCTCTTGGTCCTTCTACAACTTCTGCATTTACACTTAGAGATATATTACCTTTTTTCATTAAATCCTCCTATCTTGCATATATAGCCATTAAAGCATAATTAGTTCTTCCACTACTAATCCTAGTTACTGTATTGGATATCCTTGATACATAGCCATCATGGTTAGGATCTCCATTCATCATAGATACTTGATTATACGTTAACCAAGCATTTATTGGAGTACTTAATGAGATAATTCTTCCTGTTTTTAAATTTGAATATATAAATAAAATCTCATTATACCCTGATATATCAGGGTGTATTATATCACCCTGTTGATATCCACTCCATATTTTTTTCCAACTTATTAATTTTTCTACTTCAACCCAATTTTGAAATTTTTCTTTATCATTACAAAATTGTAAATATCCATTATTATCTCTATACGCTACTTGAGGCACAAAATTATTTGTAGCTACTGTTGATGTTATTATATTTCCACAATATACATCCCCTACCTTTATCCCCCCATTTGTCCCTCTTTGCACAAGTTTACTTCCAATGTTCTCCATTGACATATCTTCTTTGTATAGAGTTTCTTTTAGAAAGTCCTTTATTACTTTATATGAATTCACAATATTATCCCAATTTATATTCAAGGCATGACCTGCTGGAATATCTGCCATAGGTTTATTTATTTCTGTTTTTAATTTTGAGTAGACCTCAGGATCATACATTAAAGCTATTGCTGTTGCTATTTCTTCTAATCTTCCTTTATCAAGTGCCATTTTTCCTCCTTATACTATAATTATCTCTTTATCATCTTTTATTTTACTATCATTATAAAGCCACTCATTAAGCTTATACTGAATTTTTCCACCACCTGCAATAACAGTATTACATTGAAGTTCTCCTGTATCTCCAACAGAAATTGAATGTTCAATGGAATAAGCTCTTAAAAACAATGGTCTTTCTGTTAAATTTTCATGTATATACCATAGCTCATCATTGAGCTTTAATTTTGGCATTAATGTTGTTTCAATTGTATAATTTACTACTGGATCTTTTAAATCCTTTAATGCCTGTGTTGCTAACTTCATAGCCATGTCATTTGTAGTTATTAAATTTTCTGTTAAATCAAGTCCCAGTGTTAATCTATTTTCTCTATATCTAAGTATTGAGTCTTCATCTTTAAGTTCTATTGTTTTTACTTTATTACTATCATTCTGATCTTTATATACAACTGATACGATATTCCTTACTCTTGTTAAATCTCCCACATAACTAAACTCTCCAACCACATCTCCTCTGAGAAGCTGATAAGTTATATAGCTTGCTGAAACTGTATCTTCAAAAATCAATACCTGCTTATTTTTAGTTCTATCATACCTAAAATACAAACTCCATCCCTTTGACAATGCAAGTTTTTGTATAGAGTCCCATATAGTTGTATCTTCAATATTATAATCTTCTGTTAAAATAGCAGTATTATGAGGATCATATAGAAATTCTATGTCTTCTCTTTTATTATCAATTAATATCTGTTTTATTGTATCTTCAAATGTAACTCCTTTAGGATATGTCTTATTTATTGCCATAACATCAAGGTCATATGAAAAATCCTGACATTCAAGAGAAACATTATGATAACCTCTTCCCTCATATCGTCTTACTTTTCCATCAAATATTATGATATCTTCAGCTGTATTAAAAAATAGTCCAATTACCATTCTTGCATTTACTGGTAATTCAGTATTTAATTTTACCTTTATTCCATTTTGTTCTCTCACAACACTCTCTATATAATATGGAAAATTATCTGGATCATCTTCTTTAGCAAAATAGAGATATTCTACTCCATAAGTATCAGAAAAATATTTTTTTGAAAAATATCCAATACCCCAAGGCAGATACGAATACTTGTAGTAACCCAAAATTTCCACAATATCTGGATCTACATTTGGAATAAAGTATTCTTTTGCTCCTGTTCCTTCAAATTCTGCTCTATCAACATCAAGATCACTTGCTGTTGTTATTATTAAAAAACCTATTTTCTCATATTCTTTAACTACTCTATTAAAATACACATACAAACCATTTGCCATTTGAGAAGTATTTTCTATTTTTAAATCAGCTTCTGCTGGTGATAATGAATGTTCTCCATCATAAACACTTATCAAATCTATCTCTTCTACCCCTTTTATATTTTTCAAAAGAATATATGTTTTATCTTCTCCAACTAAATTTAGGTTATAGTGATTTGTAGATTTCGCCGTTCTTACTTTTATTCTTACTCTTCTCCCTAATTGAAATTGATTAGTTGATAGAATAGGTCCCGTTGTAAGTTTTTTATTTTTATCATTATGAATAGTAAGATTAGCAAATTTCTTTAAACTATCTATTCCAAAATCTTCACTTCCAACTTCAGCTATATTTCCAAGATTTATAGTTGTAGTCCCAACAACCTGTTCTGTAAAATCTTTCCACAATCCTTCATTATCAAGGAGTTCATACTTAAGTAAAAATTTTCTCATTATCTATACCTCCTCTAAACTGAAAGAATATATTTTACAATCTTTTACTGCTCCATTAATTATTGCTGTTTGAGAACTTTCATTTACTTCATCTTTCAATACAACTGTGTAATTTTTTCCTGATATTGTGAATGTTTTATAACCTCCTATATCACTGTATATAATTTTTTCAAATTCCTCTATAGTGTTACAATAAACATCAGGATAAAGAAGATATTCTATATCTATCAATGGAACTGTTGTGATATTAAATATTTTCTTTCTCTTAGCATCAAATGTAGTGGAAACAATTAAATTTCCCTGATGATTTCTTACACTATTCAACATAGTAGTAAAATTTGTATTATCAATGTTTGCTATACAATTCAATCTTATTCCATTCATAATTATTCCATTATCTTTCAATGCTTGTGAAATATATTTGAATTCTCCTTTATATTTGTCTGATGTTTTACAAACAAATATCAATTCTTTGTATCCTTTTATTCTTACTAAAAGATTATATAGAACATCCCTTGCTCCTGTATCATCAGTTTTAAGTACAAAGCCTCCTTCAAATTCATACTCCTCTTCTTTTCCCATAGCCCATAAAGGAAGAGTGAAACGAGGAGCCATTTCAGGAACAAGTTCAAAATCAAATTCTATTGTTATTTCTTCTTCTTTCTTTGTTATTGTTATCACATGATTACTGTTATCTGCTTTTATAATTTCTGTCCTCATTAAAACTTATTCCTCCTTGCCTTTCTTATACTGTCGCTTGTTATTTTTATTATTCTCTTATCCAATAACTGATCTCCAAGAATTATTGGTATCTCAACTTCAAACACACCATTAAATTCACTTGTCACATTTTGTCCTAAATTATATCTCCATAAATTTGTAGCCATTCCCTGAACTGTATTTTTACTCATATTTTTATTCAAAGTATTCATACTACCTGTTAAGTTATCCATATTCAATCCTAATTCTCGAAATAATTCTTCAAGTTTTTCATTAGAAGTTTCTGTATACTTTTTAATAAGTTCTATATATTGTGTAAGTGATAAGTTTTCTAACTCTCCTATTTCAAGGTTGATTCCAAGATTTCCATCTTTTACAAACATATCTTTTACTACATCTGATACTTTATCTGACAGCCCATTGAATAGAGATTTTGATATTTCAGTATTAACAAAAGCATTTTTCAAACTTTCAGCAAGCATACTCTCAATATTATTTCCAAGATCTTCCATTCCTCCAAAGAAGCCTTTTTTAACTACTTCTGCTAAACTATCTGCTGAAAAATTTATAATTCCCTTAATTGTTGTTTTAAGTGTTTTTTCAAGATCTCTATTTGTATTTGTTACTTGTTTTGCAAGTTCTCCAATATCAATAGCTCCATATTTTCCTTCTCCTGTACTTAAAATATCTCCTTTCAAAACTGCTCCACCAGTCAGAGATTTAAACCAATCTATTATCTGTTGTTCATTGTACTGTGGCATCAGTTGCTTAAGAGTTGTCATACTCACTCCATCAGAACCAGATTTTGCACCATTAAGGCTTGATAAAATATTATCATAATCTGTATTTGCAGAAACCTTGTCATAAAGATCAATATAGCTTCCTGTTCCTAATTTTAAAAGATCTTCATTGTATGCTTCAACAACATCCTGCCATTTGTACTGTCCAGATATTAATCCTCTTTGCAATCTTTCTTGAGCAGCCTTTCTTTTTCTTTCTTCTCTTTTTTTCTTCTTTTTACTCTTGCTTCCAAATATGCTTCCACCAATACTTCCAATAGCTCCACCTACAATACTTCCTACTGGTCCACCTACTGCTGTTCCTATTCCACTCCCTATCATGCTTCCAAGATTTCCTTCAGTTCCTCCACCTAAAGCACCACTTATTATATTTCCTATTCCCATTCCTTGATTAAAGTTTTCAAATCCAGGTATTGCCTTATCTCCAAAAAATCCAGCTAATTTCTCTGCTCCAATACTTGTATTTTTAAATGCTTCAAATAAGGAACTTCCTGTTCCCAATACATTAGAGATATCTTTTATAGATTGTTTACCTGTAACCTCTCCTAACATTTGAAACATGCTTGTAAGATTTTTTAGTCCTGTTCCTGTATTATTAATAGAATTTTGAACAACTATCTGTATATCATTATATTTTTTATCATTTTCTTCTTTTTCACTATTTGTTTTAATTATTTCCAATTTAGAATCTATATTTTCAATATCAATTCTTGTTGCCCCAGGTTTATTTTTTTGATGTTTAAGAAGTTCTATTTTATTTTTTTCTTCAAACGTTTTTAATTTTTCTTCATGATTTTTTTTGGCTTCTTGAATCTCATTTATATTTCTACTTTTTAAAAGCTCTTTCATTTTTTCATTAAAGGCTTCTGTTTCATCTAAAACTTCTCTATTATATTCAGCATTTATTTTTAATTCTTCTTGTTTATATTTTTCTTCAGCTGTTAAATCTATAACAGGTTCAATTACTAACTGATTGGTTTTTTTATTATTTGACATTTTTTCAGTTTTATTATTTTTTTGCTCTATTATTGCTTGAGATAATGCTTGAAGTTCTTCTTTTTTTTCTGAATTAAGGATTGGATTCTTTAAAAGATTATAGTTTTCTTTCTTTAATTTTTCTATTTCTGATAAATCATTTATATATTCTCTATATAATTTCTGTATTTCTTCATATTGAGCCGCAAAACCTGGAAATTGCTTATTTAACATTTCTTCAGGAAATCCTTGTGCTATTGCTTCTTCAAAAGGAATTGTGATTTGCATTCCATGATCATCATATTTATAAAAGCTATAGTTTAACTTCTTTTTATTTTCCTCTGCTTTTTTTTCCAATTCTTTTATTTTTGTGTTATTATCTATTATTTTATTTTTATTTTTATTACTCTTTGTTGCTTTTAATATTTTCTCATAGTCTTCCAAAGTAATTTTATTATTTTTAAATTCTATATATGCATTAAAAAGTTTTTGATCAGAAAGATACAAATCTGTTAATACCTTTTTTATTTCCTTCTCTTCTTGAGGATTTAAAACTTCTTTTTTTCCTAATTCTTCTAATATTTCAACATTCTTTTTTCTTCTTCTCTAAGTTTTTTGTAAATATCTTCATAACTCTCTTTTTCTGACAAAAGTTCTTCTATTAAACGATCTCTTTTCTTTTTATAAAAAGTTATCAAAAGATCTTTTCCTATGTAACTCAATACTGATACAGCTGCTGCTTCTACACTCATTTTTTTCACTCCTTTCTTAAAAATTTTAATCTATATTTATTCTTTTTTTATCCAGCAATGTTCCTATCTCATGAAATGTTGAATAATCTCTATATTCATCTTTTTTCTTTCTCCCAAGAATATCTATTGTTTTTTTGCTTCCAACTATTCCAGCTATTGTATTAATCAATGCATTTGTATGAAATACTTCTCTTTCCAAATGTTTATAGTCAGCTTCAAATATGAGATTTATATCCCAATAAGTCATATCCAATACTTCTTCCTGCTTGTATCCCTTACTCATCAATGTAATAATAAGTTCTCTAAAATCAGTTTTATCTGATTTTCTCTCTTCAATTTTTCCTTCTGATTTTTCTTTAATCTCTATACTTAAAGGATTTCCAGCATCTTCTATTAACTTATGGAAAACTTTATAAAACATCTCATAACTTTCTTTTATATCAGGATAACTTTCTAAAAATACTTCATAAGAAAATTGGCATTCTTGAAGTGAACAATAAATTATCTTAGTAATGACTTCCAAATTTCCTATCCCTGCTTTTTTATACATTTCTATTTCATTTGAATAATATTTTGCAAGTTTTATTCTCGCTCTTAAATTAAGTTTTAATTTGTATTCTTTACCATTTATTTCTACTTTCATATAGCCTCCCATCTTATTTTTTTAAATCAAAATATTTCAATATTTTCATTTAAAAGAATAAGGGAAAGGGGATTTCTCCCCTATTCTCCTTATTGAAATACTTTCTTTTCTATCATTCCTGATTGAAGTTTCAAGCTTGCTGTATAAGATAGGGCACTTCCACCATCAAGAGTTCCTGAATGTGTAAATTCTGCAACTTTATAAACACCTTCAATGTATGGGGTATTTTTTTGTTTTAATGCTCCATGTCTTGCTTTAATAGTAAATTCTCCATCAAATGCAAAATTTATTGTAGCTACCGAAGGAAAATCTGGATGATAGTATCCTTGAATTCCATCTATAGAAGATGTTTTAATCCCCCTATTGCACTTTCATATCCATTTGAATGTTTATTATTTGTACTTATTTCTGCTTGTTGCTCAGTAGATGAAAAATCTGTTATTTGAGCTACATCTATATATCCATCATTTTCAAGTAAAACAGCGTTTGTAAAAGCTGAATTTATAGGTGCATTTGCTAAAGTAATTGAACTTGCAGTTGTTGCAGTTACTTTTACAATTTCAACAAGATTAGGGTTTGCCATTCCTTTAAAATTTTCAGCAGTTGCTAATCCGTCTAATTCAGATTTATCAAATAGAACTACTACAACATTTTTAGGTGCAGCCATTACTTCTACAGTTCCTGATGTAACTGTAAATTCTGTACCAGCTAATGTTCCTGTTAAAAGTTCCATTTTAGGAATTATAGTTTTCATTGAGTCTGTATATTCGCTTTCATTCTTTATAGCTTCATATGCCTGCATTCCAATGTAAAGTCCTGCTCCATTAGGCTGTACCTCTAAAAATCTCTCTTTACTGTTATGTACTACTTCTTTTATATTTACCACTTTGTATCCCTCCTATATTTTGTTTGTTTCAGGTTCCTATGCCAAATCCTCCAGAATTTTCAATTACTTATTTTCATATCTCTAATGTTAAATCAATATTTTTATTTCTTAATGAAAGATTTCATTCATCCTAATATTAAAATATTGATGTTCTGTTGAATTGATTTAACTTTTTATACAAATTTGTATAAGTTTTTTTTAAAAAAAATATTAAAAATAAGCAACCTTAGTCCTTGAAAACAGACATAGAAATCTAGGAAAACATTGTCTCCCTTAAATTTTAAAACTGGTTCTATAAAACTTTTAGATATTTCATGAAATTATCTTAAAATTATTATACATTTTTGTATAAATAAAGTCAAGAAAAATTTTATTATTATTTTTATATAGTTTTAAAGATTTTCTTTTTACTATTTATTTAGTTTCTTTTTTCTTTTCAATCAACCCTTTTAGCATACTTTCTATCATTTCTCTTTCATGAATATCCAATTTATCTATATATGACATTAAAGGATCTTTTCTTCTTTTAGTTGTATTATTTATTATTTGGATTACTTTTCCATAAGCTGTAATATCACTATTTTCTATTCTCAAATCATCATATTCTTTATTGTCACTTTCCAATACATATTCACCATTTTTATATTTTAATCTTTTTACCAATCCATCAGCATGATCGCTTCCCTTAGTTAAAAATACTCCAATCTCTCCTATTTCTGGCATTAACTCTGTATTTACAACTACAATAGACCCATCTAAAATGGTATCTTCCATAGAATCTCCCTGCACCAAAATAGCCACTATATTATTTCCTGATATTTTTGGTATTGAAATAAAATCAATAGGCTCAGCAATAGTTTCTCTCCCAAGACCAGCTGAAACACTTGAAAATAGTGGAACTTCCATCAACTTTATAGGCTTCACATTTTTTAAATCAAAGATATTATCTTTAATAACTTCAGGTGTTCTATCAATAGCTATTGCCATTGTAATTTCTTTTTTTTCTTGTGAATTTAAATTGAATCCAGAAACAAATTTATCAATAAAATCATTTTTAGGAGTTCTTCTTCCTGTCTTATAGTGTCCTATTGTAGCTACTGGAACCCCTGTTTCTCTTGAAATCTGTTCTAAGTTATATCCATTTTTTTTCATAAAATTCTCAAGATATTTTGAAAACTCCTTCTTTTTCTCCATGTTATTCCTACCTTTCTATATTATTTTATTATATTATATATTTTTTATACAAATTTGTAAAATGTTTTATCAAAATTTGTATAATCTATGATTTTTATCATTTAACTAAATGAATAAGAAGTCACTTATTTTTAAAATTACAAAATAATTTTAAATGATGAAAGATCCCATACATCATTAGAATATTCCAATTATAGATTCTTAATAAAAATAAAGAGCCCTGATATATCAAGACTCTTTACATTAAAAGTATAATTGATTACATAATTATTTTTTCTTTATATCCTTTATAAAAAGTTTAAATCCAACATCATCATATTTAAAATCTGAATTTTTAAACATTGACAATGAAGATATATTATCAGATTTAACTAATCCAGTCAGCACCTCAAGAGAGCTTTCTTTAGCTTTTTCTTCTGCATATTTCAAAAGAATTTTTCCTATACCTCTATTTTGAAATTTCTTTCTTACAGCTATAAGATCTACCCACATTCCATCATAATGAAGATTACTTACATAAAGCAGACCTAAATATGCAACAGGAATATTTTCCTCATAATATATAAATACTTTATAACAATTATTCTTTCTTATTTTTTCACACAACATATCAGGAGTATAGGGTATATCTCTAAAAGATTCACTATCTATCAGTAATAATTCTTCTGCCATTTTCAAAGAACCATCAAACTCTTTTATCATAACATCACACTCCCTGCCAGTATAAAAATATTTATTATTTATTAGAAATAGATTCTACACCTGGTAACTTTTTACCTTCTAAATATTCTAGAGAAGCTCCTCCACCAGTAGAAATATGAGTAAATTTATCAGCATATCCTAAGCTTATTGCTGCTGCTGCTGAATCTCCTCCTCCTATAATAGTAGTTGCTCCTTTAAGATTAGCTATAGCTTCACATACTCCTATAGTTCCTTTTGCATAACTAGGCATTTCAAATACACCCATTGGTCCATTCCATACTACTGTTTTAGCTCCATTGATTTCTTTTGTAAATAATTCAACAGTTCCAGCTCCAACATCAAGTCCCATTTCATCAGCAGGTATTGCATCTACTGATACAGTTCTATGAGGTGCATCATTATTAAATTCTTTTGCTACTACAGCATCTATTGGAAGTATAAGTTTTCCATTTGCTTTAGCTAGTAATTCTTTTGCCAATTCAACTTTATCTTCCTCAACTAATGAAGTTCCCGTATTTTTTCCTAAAGCTTTTAAGAAAGTAAACATCATAGCTCCACCAACTAAAACTTTATCAGCTTTAACTAGTAGATTTTCTATAACTCCTATTTTATCAGAAACTTTAGCCCCTCCTAATATTGCTACTAGAGGTCTTTCTGGTGCGTCAACAGCTCCTCCTATGAATTTTATTTCTTTTTCCATTAAGAATCCTGCTGCTGTTTTTCCTTCACCAATATTTGCTGCTATTCCTACATTTGAAGCATGCGCTCTGTGAGCAGTTCCAAATGCATCATTTACAAAAACATCTCCTAAAGATGCCCAATATTTTCCTAATTCTGGATCATTTTTAGATTCTTTTTTACCATCAAGGTCTTCAAATCTTGTATTTTCAAACATCATAATTTCTCCATCTTTTAGGTCAGCAACTGCTGCTTCTAATTCAGCACCTCTTGTTGCAGGGACAAATTTAACTGGCTGCCCTAAAAGTTCAGCTAATCTTTCAGAAACTACTTTCAGAGATTTTTTAGCTAGATCCTCTTCAGTTTTTACTTTTCCTAAGTGAGAAAAAGCTATTACCTTTCCTCCATTTTCAAGTACATATTTGATAGTTGGAAGAGCTGCAACTATTCTGTTGTCATCAGTTATTTTTCCATCTTTCATAGGTACATTAAAATCTACTCTCATTAATACTTTTTTACCTTTAACATCTAAATCTGTTACTATCTTCTTAGCCATTATTTTCATTCCTCCAAATTTGTTTTTAAAAATAGCGGAACCTTTAAGTTCCGCTATTCATTTCTATTTAGTTATTCCAAATTCAGTAATTATTTAGATAATTCTACGAATTTTTTAAGAGTTCTAATTAATTGAGAAGTGTAAGACATTTCATTGTCATACCAAGCAACAGTTTTAACTAATTGTCTATCTCCTACTGTCATTACTCTTGTTTGAGTTGCATCAAATAGAGATCCATAGTGGATTCCAATGATATCACTAGATACTAATTCTTCTTCAGTATATCCAAAAGATTCATTAGTAGCAGCTTTCATTGCAGCATTTATTTCTTCTACAGTTACTGGTTTATTAAGAACTGTTACAAGTTCAGTTAATGATCCAGTAATTACAGGAACTCTTTGTGCAGCTCCATCTAATTTTCCTTTTAAAGCTGGAATTACTAATCCAATAGCTTTTGCAGCTCCAGTTGTATTAGGAACAATGTTAGCAGCAGCAGCTCTTGCTCTTCTAAGATCTCCTTTTTTATGTGGTCCATCAAGTGTATTTTGGTCATTAGTGTAAGCATGGATAGTAGTCATTAATCCTTCTACAATTCCATAATTGTCTTCTAATACTTTAGCCATAGGTGCTAAACAGTTAGTAGTACAAGAAGCTCCAGAGATAACTGTTTCTGTTCCATCAAGAATATCATCATTTACATTATAAACTACAGTTTTAAGATCTCCAGTTGCTGGTGCAGAAATAACAACTTTTTTAGCTCCTGCTTTAATATGATCTTCTGCTTTTTCTTTTTTAGTAAAGAATCCAGTACATTCAAGAACTACATCTACTCCTAAATCTCCCCATGGTAAGTTTTTAGGATCAGCTTGTGCAAAAGTTTTGATTGTATGTCCATTAACTACAAAAGCATCTTCTTTAACTTCAATAGTTCCATTGAATCTTCCTTGAGCTGAATCATATTTAAATAAGTGTGCCAACATATGTGCATCTGTTAAGTCATTAATTGCTACAACATCAAATTCTGGGTTCTCAACCATTAATCTTAATGCTAATCTTCCAATTCTTCCAAATCCGTTAATTGCTACTTTAACTGCCATTTGTATTCCTCCTAAAATTTATTATTTTATTTTTATAGTAATATATTTTCTTACTTATTTTCTATATTAACTATATAATATGTTTGCCTCTTTGTCAATTAATATGACAGAACTAATTTTAATCTTTTTACGATTAGTTTTTTATCATGCAATTTGTTTTATTTTAGCTATCATTACTCTTATTTTATAGTTTTTAACCTTTTCTGCATTTCTCTTTCTATTTCTGTATTTTTTTTGTTCATTAAATATAACTCTTTATATATTGTTACATTATTAATGGTGGTAAATAATTCATTGGGCTCCCTCCCTTATTCTTCTGATAATATGCTTTTCATATCATCAGGAATATCTATTTCCACTGTTTTAAGCTCTCCTGTTTCTATATCCGAAAATTGTGTTTTATATGAATGAAGCATCTGCCTTTTTGCTCTTTTATCTTCTCCACCATAAAGTTCATCTCCTAAAAGAGGATATCCTTCCAAAGCCATATGTGCTCTAATCTGATGTGTTCTTCCTGTAAGAAGTTCAGCTTCTATTAAAGTTAAGTCTTTTAATCTTTTTATAACTTTTATTTTAGTTTGAGCTTCCTGTCCACCATTTTCCACAGATATCTCTCTTCTTCTTAAATCATCTCCCACTTTTCCAATGGGCTTATCTATAAGAAATTCATCTTTTTCTATTATTCCTTTTACTATAGCTTTATAGAATTTATTTACTATCCCTTTTTCTTGGAGAAAAGATTGTGCATAAGAATTTTTAGCTACTATAATAAGACCTGATGTATTCATATCCAATCTGTTGTAAAATCTTGGGACCATTATTTTCCTTGTTGTTTTTAAAAAGTAGTTTACCACACCATTTGCCAGTGTTTTATCTACCTTTTTCTGAGTAGGGTGTACTATTATATATGGTTCTTTGTCTATAAGAAGTATATTCTTATCCTCATAAGCTACCTTTATTGGTATCTCCATAGGTATTATTCCAGTTTCCTTATCCTTTTCCTTTATTAAAAGCCTATTTAACTTTCTAACTTTTTTACTGTTGTTCTTTACTCTTTTTCCATTAAGATATATTTCTAAATTTCTCAATCCTCTTCCAGAATATCCTTTTGTTTCTTTAAGATACGTACCTATTTCATAACCATCATATTCTGGTTCTATTATAAATTTTTTCATCAGTTCCTCTCAATTCTCAAGAATTTTTATACTTATATTTATATTTTACTATAATTATCAAAAAAAGTTAATCAATATATTTATAAATCCTAGCCTCAAAACAATAATTTATTTTATATATTTTATAAATTTATATAAAATATGATTTTAAGTTAAAAAACATAGTTTTATCTAATTTATATATAGAAATAATATATATATTAAATTAAAAATTTGAATAATAATAATGTAAAAAGGATATAATATAAGTTAATTTTTCTTCTATAATATTATATAATATAAGGAATGAAAAAGTTAAATTATATACAGTGCTACACAAGGAGTAAAAAATGAATTTAGATAAACTTGTTGTCTTTGGTATATCTCATAAAGAATTAAGTATGTCTGAACGTGAAGAATTTATTCATCAGAATCCTGAACAGATTATCAATTCTCTCCTGTCTTCAAAGAAGATAGAAGGTTATGTTAACCTTTCAACTTGTCTGAGGGTAGAATTCTATCTTCAAGTTGCAGAAAACTTTTCACTAGAAGAACTTTTAGAATGTTTTTCTTTTAGAAAAGGAATATTTACAAAATCAGGTGAGGCTGCTGCCAAATATCTTTTTAAAGTAAGTTGTGGTTTCTATTCTGTCATAAAAGGAGAAGATCAGATACTGGCTCAAATAAAAAAGCTCATACACTTTCTATGGAAAACAATACTTCTTCTAAAATACTTAATATTGTATTCAATAAAGCTATAGAGCTTGGAAAAAAATTCAGGACTGAAAGCAAAGTGTGTCATAACGCCCTTTCTCTCGAAGCTATTTCTTTAAAGTTTATAAAAGAATCTATTGGTTTTCTCTCTGATAAAAAAGTTCTTATTCTTGGAGTTGGAGATTTAGCACAAGCTATACTTTATCTTTTAGTAAAAGAAAATGTAAAAAATATAACAATAACTAACAGAAGTCATCATAAGGCTTTAGAAGTACAAAGTTTATTTGATGTAGATGTTATTAGTTTCGAGTGTAAAAATACTGCTGCTGTAGAAAGTGATGTAATAATAAGTGCTACTTCTGCACCTCATCTGGTACTAAAATCTGAAGAGATAGTTCCTTATCTCCATAATGATAAAAAATATACATTTCTTGATCTCGCCGTTCCTCGAGATATAGAAGAAACGATAGGTTCTCTTGAAAATGTTTCTCTTTTTAATCTTGATGACATCTGGAATGTGTATAATAAAAATTTAGAAACAAGAGATTCTCTAATGAATAGTTACAGTTATCTTGTTGATAAACAAATAATAAATCTAAAAAAATGGTTTCAATATTATGATGAAAGGACTGTATAAAATGAAAAGAAAGATTGTAATCGGTACTAGAGGAAGTATTCTGGCAATGGCTCAAAGTGAAATGATAAAAAAAATGCTAGAAAATAATTTTCCTGAATTGGAATTTGAAATAAAAAAAATAGTTACAAGTGGTGATACTGATCTTGTGAGTAACTGGAACAACAGTGATAAATCTCTAAAAAGCTTCTTTACAAAAGAAATTGAAGTTGAACTTTTAAATGGAACAATAGATTTAGCAGTGCACTCCATGAAAGATATGCCAGTGGTTTCACCAGAAGGACTAATTTGTGGAGCTGTTCCTGACAGAGAAGACTCAAGAGATGTCTTGATTTCAAAATCTGGAAAAACACTTATGGAGCTTCCGAAAGGTGCAGTTATTGGTACAAGTTCTCTTAGAAGAACAATGAATCTAAAAAATCTTAGAAGCGATCTTAAAATAAAGCAATTAAGAGGAAATATCCACACCAGACTTAATAAATTAAAAACTGAAAATTATGATGCTATTCTTCTAGCTGCTGCTGGTTTAAAAAGAGTTGGCTTAGAAAATGAAATAACAGAATATTTAGATCCTGAAAAATTTCTTCCTGCTCCTGCACAAGGTGTTCTTCACATTCAATGCAGAGAAAATGATGAGGAAATTAAAGAAATTTTAAAATCTATTCATAATAAAGATATGGAAAAAATAGTTGTTATTGAAAGGGAATTTTCTAAGATATTTGATGGTGGCTGCCATACTCCTATGGGTTGTCACTGTATTTTAAATGGAGATAAAATTACTCTGACAGGTGTCTATTTTAAAGGAGAAACTGGTTATTCTGCTTCTATTACAGAAGATGCAGCTTTAGGAATAAAAATTGCTCAAAAACTTGCAGATATCATAAAGGAGAAAATAAATGACTGATAAAGGTAAAGTTTACATAATGGGAGCTGGTCCTGGTGACCTTGAACTCCTTACTTTAAAAGGAAAAAGAGCTGTTGAAGAAGCTGATTGTATAGTTTATGACAGACTTATAAACCCAAGAATCCTCAACTTTGCAAAAAAAGATGCTGAAATGATTTATTTAGGAAAAGGAAATACAGAAGGTGGAATCATTCAAGATGAAATAAATAAAACTATTGTTAAAAAGGCTTTGGAAGGTAAAATTGTTGCAAGGGTAAAAGGAGGAGATCCTTTTGTTTTTGGAAGAGGTGGAGAAGAAATTCAATCTCTTTATGATAATAATATTCCTTTTGAAATAATTCCTGGAATAACTTCTTCTATATCAGTTCCTGCTTATGCTGGTATCCCTGTAACTCACAGAGGTATTGCAAGATCATTTCATGTATTTACTGGACATACTATGGAAGATGGAACTTGGCATAACTTTGAAGCAATAGCCAAATTAGAAGGTACTTTAGTTTTTCTTATGGGAATAAAAACTCTCCCTACCATAGTAACTGACCTTATATCTAATGGAAAATGCCCTGATACTCCTGTAGCTATAATAGAAAAAGGAGCCACATCAGACCAAAGAGTTACTATTGGAACTTTAAACACCATTGTAGATATAGCAAAAGAAAGAAAAATAGTTCCTCCTGCTATTACAATAATTGGAGAAGTTGTAAATTTAAGAGAAACTTTTAAATGGTTTGAAGAAAAAAATCTTTTTGGTAAAAAAATTCTGGTTACTAGAGATAAAAGACAAGCTGGTGAGTTTTCAGATAAAATAGAAAAAATGGGAGGAATAGCTGTTGAACTTCCTTTTATAGAGATTGAATCTACATTAGGAACTATTTCAAAAGATATGCTTCAAGATTATTCAGCCATACTTTTTAATTCCCCAAATGGTGTCAGAGAATTCATGAATAAAATAGATGATATAAGAATTTTTTCTCATCTGAAAATAGGAGCAGTAGGAAGCAAAACTAAGGAAATCCTTGAAAGCTATAAACTAAAAGCTGATTTTATGCCAGATGAGTATCTCGTTTCTAAACTGGCTGAACTTTCTCTCGATTATACAAAACCTGGAGATAAAATTTTAATTATAACTTCTGATATATCACCTTGTGATACCGAAAAACTTAACTCTATATATGACAGAGAGTTCCATAAAATGATAGCTTATAACACAAAGAAAATTATCAGAGAAAAAGATGAAGTTTTAAAAACTCTGTCAAAAATAGAGATAGTAACTTTTTTAAGTTCATCTACTGTTGATGCTTTTTATGAAAGTATAGGTAAAGATATTGAAAGTGTTAAAAATAAGAAATTTGCTTCCATTGGTCCTGTAACAAGTGATACAATGAGAAAATATGGTTTTTCTGTAGATTATGAAGCTACTGTTTATGATGTAAATGGTATTTTAGAAGCTGTTAAATAGGAGGAAAATATTTATGTTTACTAGAACTAGAAGACTTAGAAGTTCTAAAGCCTTGAGAGATATGGTAAGAAATGTAACAATTAATCTTAGTGATTTTATCTATCCTCTTTTCATAGAAGAGGGAGAAAATATAAAGGAAGAAATATCATCTATGCCTGGACAATATAGATGGTCAATTGACAGAGTAGGTGAAGAACTTGCTGAGCTGAAAGAACTTGGTATAACTTCTATTTTGCTTTTTGGTATTCCTAAGCACAAAGACCCCCAAGGTTCAGAAGCATATAATGATAAAGGGATTGTTCAAGAAGCTATAAGATATATAAAGAAAAATTTCCCTGAGTTTCTTATAATTACTGATGTGTGTATGTGTGAATATACTTCTCATGGACATTGTGGAATACTTGATGACTGTGAGGTTTTAAATGATGAAACTCTTAAATTCATAGCTAAAATAGCTCTTTCTCATGTAAAAGCTGGAGCAGATATTGTTGCTCCATCAGATATGATGGATGGTAGAATAATGGCTATTAGAGAAATTTTAGATGAAAATGGATATGTAAACACTCCTATCATGGCATATAGTGCAAAATATTCATCAAATTATTATGGTCCTTTTAGAGAGGCTGCTGACTCTGCCCCTAGCTTTGGAGATAGAAAAAGTTATCAGATGGATTTCAGAAACTCCAAAGAATATTTTAGAGAAGTTGAAGCTGATATAGAGGAAGGAGCAGACTTTATAATGGTTAAACCTGCTCTTGCTTATCTTGATGTCATCAATGCTGTATCTAACATCTCCCTTCCTATTGTTGCATATAATGTAAGTGGAGAATATTCTATGGTAAAAGCCGCATCTCAAAATGGTTGGATAGATGAAAAAGGTATTGTTATGGAAAATATGTTCGCTATGAAGAGAGCTGGAGTAAATATAATAATCACTTACCATGCCAAAGATATAGCAAAATGGTATAAAAATAAGGAAGTTATTTTTTAAAAACTATACTAAGGAGGAAAAATGGAGCATAAGATTTCAACTGAAATTTTTAAAAAAGCCGAAAAATACATTCCTGGTGGTGTAAATAGTCCTGTGAGAGCTTTTAAATCTGTAAATAGAAAAGCTCCTATTTTTGCATGTAAAGGAAAAGGTGCAAGAATATGGGATGAAGATGGAAATGAATATATAG
This sequence comes from Fusobacterium varium, assembly GCA_900637705.1. Taxonomy (NCBI): domain Bacteria; kingdom Fusobacteriati; phylum Fusobacteriota; class Fusobacteriia; order Fusobacteriales; family Fusobacteriaceae; genus Fusobacterium; species Fusobacterium varium. The sequence goes on along the minus strand of LR134390.1, from coordinate 3,176,790 downwards.
ATTACATCTGTTCATGGGGTCCATTAATTCTTGGACATAACCCTGAAAATGTAATAAAAGGTGTTAGAGAAGCGATAGAGATGGGGAGTTCTTTTGGACTACCTACTAAAATGGAAGTAGAACTTGCTGAACTTATTACTAAATGCTGTCCCTCTATTGAAAAAGTAAGACTTACTACTTCTGGGACAGAAGCTACTATGTCTGCTGTAAGAGTAGCCAGAGCATATACAAATAGAAATAAAATACTAAAATTTGAAGGTTGTTACCATGGTCATTCTGACTCACTTCTAGTAAAATCAGGATCAGGACTTTTGACTGATGGTTATCAAGACAGTAACGGAATTACAGATGGAGTATTAAAAGATACACTTACTGTTCCCTTTGGTGATATTTCTGCAATTAAAGCTATTCTTGAAAAAAAAGATGTAGCTTGTCTTATCATGGAACCTGTTCCTGCAAACATGGGAATGATTTATCCAGATATAAAATTTTTAAAAGAAATAAGAGAAATATGTACTGCTACTGGTACTATTTTAATATTTGATGAAGTTATTTCAGGATTTAGATTATCTCTAGGGGGAGCTCAAGAATTCTTCGGTATCACTCCTGATATGACTACACTTGGAAAAATAATTGGTGGTGGATATCCTGTTGGAGCATTTGGTGGTAAAGCTGAAATAATGGAACTTATTGCTCCAGTTGGAAGAGTTTATCATGCTGGAACCCTCTCTGGAAATCCCGTTTCTGTGAGAGCTGGATATGAAACTATCAATTATCTGTTTAATAACAGAGAAACTTTCTATAAAAATTTAGAGGAAAAAACTCAATATCTTGTAAATAATATAAAAGAACTTGCTTCAAAATATAATGTTCCTGTATGTGTAAATACAATAGGATCTCTTTTCACTATATTTTTTACTGATAGACCTGAAGTAAAAAACCTTGAAGATGCTCTTTCATCTAATACTGAAAATTTTGCAATATATTTTAATACAATGTTGGAAGATGGAATTGTGTGTCCTCCATCTCAATTTGAAGCTCATTTTATATCAGCAGCACACACTAAAGAGGATTTGGATAAAACTCTTATTTCAATAGAAAAAGCTTTTAAAGCTATTGGAGAAAAGAATAATGGAAAATAATTTTTTCCCTGTATTTTTAAATTTAAAAAATAAAAATATACTTGTAGTTGGAGCTGGAAAGATAGCCTTTAGAAAAACTGAAACTCTTTTAAATTATGGAGCAAAAATTAAAGTTATTACCAAAGATATAAAAGAAGAAAAATTCACGAAACTAAAAGGTATAGAAATATCTTTAGATGATTTTAAAGAAGATATGCTAAATGACATCTTTATGGTAATAGCTGCCACTGATGATGTTTATTTCAATAAATATATTTTTAAGTTATGTGATGAAAAAAACATACTTGTTAATAATATTACATCTAAAGCAGAAATGAATTGTCGTTTTTCAAGTACTTTTGAAAATGATGAATATCAAATCGCTATCTCTGCAAAAGGAGATCCTAAAAAATCAAAAGCTCTTAAAGAAAAAATAATTAATTTTTTCAATAATCAACAATATTAGGAGGTAATAATGAAAAAAATTATCCACACTAAAAAAGCCCCTGCTGCTTTAGGCCCATATTCACAAGCTGTTGAAGTAAATGGAGTTCTTTTTGTATCTGGTCAAATCCCTTTTGTCCCAGAAACTATGGCTCTTATATCTGAAGATATACAAGATCAAACTAAACAATCTCTTGAAAATATAGGAGCTATTCTTGAAGCTGCTGGATATACTTTCAAAAATGTAATAAAAGCTACTGTTTTTATAAAAAATATGGAAGACTTTGCCCTCATGAATGAGGTATACAATGAATATCTTGGAAATATTAAACCTGCAAGAGCATGTGTAGAAGTTGCAAGGCTTCCTAAAGATGTAAAAGTGGAAATAGAGGTTATAGCTGTGAAATAATAAAAAAAGGTCAGTAGACATACTGCTGACCTTTTTTATTATATTATTTTTCTTCTTTTTTTACTTTAGTTGGAATAAATTTTACTGTTGTTAAAGGGTAAATTGTCATTCTTTCTCTTGTCTTAGGATTACTTATTACTCTTTCCTTTCTTTCTAAAACGGAAAAAGCTCCTATTTCTTTGAATTTTATATTTCCAACATTCATAATATTATTTTCTATTAAATCTAGAAATGCTTCTACATCTTTTTTAGCTTCTGTATAAGTAATATTTTTTTTATAACATTTTTTATATTCTTTTATAAACTCTAATTTATTCATTTATCTTTCCCTCTTTGCATTTGACATTCACAGATTTTACAAGGCCTTTTCCAGAAGTGAACTTTATCTTTCTACTTTTGGGTATAATTATCTCTTTTTTAGTTTGAAGCTCAATTATTTTTCTAGGTCTGACCTCTTTCATTTCAAAATTTCCCCAGTCCTTAAACTTAACTTTTTCCCCATTTTCAAGAGATGTTTTCAACGTTTTCCAAAAAGTATCTACTTTTTCTTTAGCCTCTTCTAAACTTTTTAACTCTCTTTCCTTCATATACAGTTTTAAAAACTCTTTTTCTCCCATCTTAACTCCTTTTAAAACTAATTTTATTTCCCCGTGATATAAAAAGTAAACTTCTTATGTACTATTTTATTAAACTCTTAAAAACGCATATATTTAATATATTTACTATCATTTTAACGTTTAAATATGTTTATGTCAATAAAATTATTATTATACGCACAAAAAAAGACAGCTATAAATTTTAATCAATTCAGCTGTCATTTTTATTTTTTATTTCATTTCTATATATTCACTAGATTGCTTTTTCTGATTTTTACCTTCAAAATATGAATCTTTTTCCAAAATTAATTTAGAACTTGTTATATCTCCTACTACTTTACTATTAGTTAATATTTCAACAATATCTGCTTCAAGTTCTCCTTTACATATACCACTTATAATTATTTTATATGCTTTGATTTTTCCTTTTACTCTTCCACTTGTTCCAACTGTAACTACAGCATTAGAAATAATATTTCCAGTAACTATTCCATCTATATGAAGATTACATTCATTAGTAATATCTCCTACTACTGTACTTCCTTTTGAAATAGCTGTCATTCCCTTTGATGAAAAATCTATCTCTATATCTTTATTATTTTTACTGAACAATCCCATACCTCCCCCTTTAGAATTTATTTAATATTAAATTTTATATTCTTATAAATATTACTTTTATTATTTACTATATATCTTATAGATTATATGTTTTTTTACTATGTGTCAAACTTTTTTTCTTTTTATAATTTAATTATATTTTTATATCCAAACTTCTCATTTTTCAATTTTTAATCTATATACAATATATATAAATCCAATATTTCAATTATAAAACATTCATTTGTAAAATTGATTCCACAAGTTTTAACTTGTGACAATATGTACAAAATATTGTTTTACTTTTTTCACAATCATCTGTTATAATACAATCATAAAAAGAATAAGAGTGATAATAAATCACTTGAGATTATTTGAGTTATTTTTCGGAACGATTATTTATTTGTATTGATATAACATATTAATAATACTGGAGGTAATATTATGAAAAAAGAAATAACAAACTTAGATATACTTGAAAAATTTTATAATCATAGCAAATCAGAAGAAAATAAAGATAAATTAAAAGAAATGAAAGATGAACTTACTATGCTTGATGATTATTTTTTAAGATATGCTAAATAATTAAACTGGATCTTGAAATATTTTTGATTTTATACCCTAAAAAAAGACTGTGAATTCTTTCACAGTCTTTTTTATTCTCTATCTCTTGACAAATCTCTTTTCCCTTTGTATAATAATCATAATATTGCACTGATGCATTCTCTCATAGGAATACTTACAGTACAGACTGATCAGGTCATAAGACCGGGCTGTTAAAAAAACAGCAGCAGATGAAATTAACAGCATCTGTGGGACAAGTGTGTTCCATAGATGCTTTTTTAATACAATATATTTGGGGAGGTACAAAATTTCATGAAAACTTTGACAAATGAACAAACTGCTATGAAAGTTTCTTTTATTTCTATTACCTGGAATATTATTCTATCTATTTTCAAGCTTTTTGCTGGTATAGTGGCTCATTCTGGAGCTATGATTTCAGACGCTGTTCACTCAGCTTCTGATGTTCTAAGTACTTTCATAGTAATCATTGGAGTAAAAATAGCTAATAAAGAATCAGATAAAACTCACCCTTATGGCCATGAAAGAATGGAATGTGTGGCTGCTATACTTTTAGCTGCCATACTTTTTGCAACTGGCTTAGGTATAGGATACAAAGGTGTTCTAATTATTTCTTCAAATGATTATAGTCATTTAACTGTTCCTGGAGTTCTTGCTCTGATTGCCGCTGTAGTATCAATAGGAGTAAAAGAAGGAATGTATTGGTACACAAGAGCTGCTGCTAAAAAAATAAATTCTGGTGCTCTTATGGCTGATGCGTGGCACCATCGTTCTGATGCTCTTTCATCTGTAGGAAGTTTTGCTGGTATACTTGGGGCAAGACTAGGATATCCAATATTTGATCCTATTGCAAGTGTAATTATTTGTATATTTATCTTAAAAGCTGCATTTGAAATATTTATGGATTCTATTAATAAAATGACTGATAAAGCTTGTGATGATGAAACTATTGAAATAATTAGAACTCTTATTTTAAAACAGGAAGGTGTTTTGGGAATTGATCAAATCAAAACTAGGTTATTTGGAGATAGGATATATGTAGATGTAGAAATTCAGGCAGATGGAAATATTTCTCTTAAACAGGCACATGATATAGCTCATTATGTTCATGATGCTATTGAAAATAATATTCCTAAAATAAAGCACTGCATGGTCCATGTCAATCCAGTAAATAAATAAAAAAACAGGTGGCTTCTAAACATAGTTTTAGAAATTTCTAAAATTTAATTTAGTTTTTAGTCACCTGTTACTCCCATTTCTTTCTTAGTAATTATACCAATAACATTAAAGTCCCTTCCATATATGGCAATTCATTATCACACTCAAGCCTTTCAAGTGTTCTAAATCAAGTATTCTTTAGCCTATTTCTATTTTTACTCCACTGTTCTTTATTATTTAAAAAAATTTTCTACAAAAGTTCCTACTCCATTCTCATCATTAGTAACAGTTCTTTCATATTTAGATTTCTTTAATTCTTCTGCTGCATTAGCCATAATTACAGAACAGCCAGCAATATCCAGCATAGATAAATCATTTTCATTATCTCCAAATGCCATTGTCTGCCCTATAGGTATTCCTATATCTTCAGCTACATTTTTTAAAGCTTCTCCCTTGCTACATTGAATATTTACTATATCCATAACTCCATCTCCTGAGCCAAAAATATTGAGTTCATTTCCATATTTTTCAGTTACATATTTTCTAAGTTTTTTAAATTTATCTGCATCTCCTACAAATACCATTTTCTCAAATTCTCTTCCAAGAGGTCTTCTATCAGTTATATGAAAAAATCTCAGTTCCTTATTGGCTTTATATTCTTTTACATACTCAGGGTCTATCTTAGTAAAATGAACTTCCCTTCCAGCTGTAGCACTGTAATCCAAACCTATTTCAACAGCTTTTTCAAGAATATCCAGACAAATCTCTTTATTCATTGACTTAGAATAGATTAGTTTTTTATTTTTATATATTTTTGCTCCATTGAAACAAATGTGATATTTTACATTTAAACACCCTGTCAAATCCATTATACTATATAAATCTCTTCCAGAAGCTATAACCAGTTCTATTCCCTCATTACTTTTTTTATTTAATATATCTCTATTAAAATCTGATACTCTTTTATCTTTAGTTAAGAGAGTTCCATCTAAATCCATTGCTATTAACTTCATCTCTTCTCCTTCACTCATATTTTTAAATAAACGATACCTTTTTTATTTAAGTTTGTCAATAGAGTTATTTACAAATAGATGAATTAGGACTATAATCAAATAAGGAAATGTGTGTAGAAATTAATTTTGAGGAGTGATTTTATGGAATGTAATGTTAAGTGTAGCAACACTCATGTTGCTGAATGTACTTGTCCTAAAGACTGTCCTAATCATGGAAAATGTTGTGATTGTGTAATGCATCATAAAAATGATATAGGAAATCTTCCTTTCTGTCTTAGACCAAAAGAATAGCAATTATAAAAGGCAGAACTAGAAAAATTTCTATATTCTGCCTTTTACCTATCCTGCTAACTTTTTAGATATTTTAAACTTCACTGTTTTCCTTGGATATATTCTCATCAATTCTTTTGTTGATGGATTTGACACTGTTCTTGGCTTTTTCTTCAAAACCATAAAAGTCCCTCTTCTTATGAATTTTATATATCCTTTTATTAACAAAGCTTCCTCTACTGTTTTTGTAAATATATCTATCTCTTTTAATGCCTCTTTTATATTTATTCTCTCTTTGCTCATTTTGATGTATACTTTTGCTTATGATATTTTATCCAATAGTTAACCTTATTGTATATTTCTCTTATTTCTTCTATCGATTAAAATTTATATCTAAATCCTACATTTACCTGCCAGTTTTTATTATCTTTATTACTTCCTAGTTGTTTTTCTACATCTGCATATACATTTAAATCTGGAGTTATTTTCTTTGATGCTCCAATTCCTATCTCTACCCATGTTTCATTATTCTTATATGTCTTGTCTAGTCTTCCTGTTTCATCTTTTGCTTTTACATTCTGTTCTCCTAGAAACTCATGATTTATATCTGCTTTTACATAAACTGTATTATCTTTTTTATTCCCTTTATATGAATCATGTCCTAATTTGATACCTGCTCTTCCTATCAAACTGTGAATTTCATCAAGATCAACTTTTGTCATCTGGTTTGTCGTATAGTCTGTTGAATTTATATATGTATATTGTAATTGCGCTTGTGGTTCTATATACCAATTCTTATCAAGTTCATATCTTTTTCCTACTTCTGTTCCTGCACCTAATACCATATTCTTGTACTTACCTGTTACTTTCGCTCCTGTTTCCCTTCCATACACAGTAAAGTCATTTGAAATAGCTCCTCCCCTTAAAGTGTAGTCTGTATATACTTTATTATCTCTTACTTTTGTTTTATACAGTGTTAGTATATATTTGTCTGTATCTGTATTTCCTTTAAGTTCTTTATACTTCATATCTCCTTTTCCATACTCAAATGCAATACCTCTATGCTCTATTCCATTTTCCATTGAATATGATTTGTCATAACCTATTTGAGTCATGTAATTATGAAGTTTGTAATGATTATCCTCTCCTACTTTATCATTTCTCATTCTTACCCATAGTCCTGATTCCCCATCTGCAAAGCTCATATCTCCAAGACGTTTATTCAGATTATCCATATATACTGCATTAGCATAATTTGATTTTGCTGCTTCCATAATAGCTGTTCCTATATCATTGATATTTCCACTGCTATTTCTAGTTAAATACCAGTTTTCTCCATCTTGATAATTGTCTACAACATAGCCATTTCCCGGCTTCTTATCACTTGAAGTTTGTCCCCCATTGTAGATTTCATTCTCACTATCATTTTCATCAAACTCTTCTTTTTCAACTTTGAAATTTATATCTCTTATTCCTCTTTCTTTTATATCTAAAACTTTAAATCCTAAATTATTAGTCTTCGCGTTATTTCCAATTGTTGCAAAACGTATTCTTTCACCAATTTTTATATCTTCAAGATTACTATTTTGTAGAGCAACATTATATATTCCACCATTAGACTCTTGGACATAAAGCATATTTCCCTCTGATTTATTTATTGCATTTACTGTCATTCCAAATGTTCCATTTCCATCTCCACTTAAATTTTCAATATCAACTGATGTTCCTTCTTCAGTAAAAATTATATTTCCATTATTTCTTAAATCAATTGATGTTACAAAACTTTTACCTTGAGTCTTCCATGTACCATTGTCTAGATTTAAGTTTATAGTTCCACCATTAGCATTAGCATCTGCAGCTCTTCCATCATCTACAATTCCTGTTAAAATTCCATCTACTAAACTTATATCTATCTTTCCACCTTTTGTTGCTGTAACTTTCAATGGTTCATTATCACTTGAAGAAGAAATTTTATTTCCTTTTCCACCTATTTTTATACTAGTATTTCCATGACTTTTTATATTTCCATAAATTTCATGACTTCCATTCTCTGATAAAGTAATTTCTGACAAAGTAGCATCTGATGGTTTTTGTGTACTCTCAGCATAAATAGAATATTTTTTCCCAAAAATAATAGTATTTGTAGAATCTATATTTAAATCTGCTCCTGTACTTGCTTTAATCCCTACTCCATTTTCAGCTTGGGCTTTAATTAGTGTATTTAATGAAGTTATATCTATCTTTCCTCCTGGACTATTTGATCTAACTCCATATTCTTCTCCTAAAATTACTGTCTTCTCAGTAGAATTTATTTCTATTTTTCCCCCTACTACTGTAACTCCTTCTTTTCCTGAAATTTGATTTAATTTTCCAGAAATTTTAATATCTCCTATTTCAGTATTCATAGAATCAGTATAAGTCATAGCACTAGCATAAACTCCATTCTCTTCCCCTTTAATTTCATTCTTTCCACTAGAGTTTATTATTATTTCTCCAGTTTGAGCATGAATCCCTATGTATTCTGAATAAATATTAGTATTATTAGCAGTTATTTCTACTGATCCTTCATCCACCGTATAAATGGCATTCCCTTGATTACTCTGATTACTATTACTTCTTATACTAACTTCATCTGAATTTATTATAACTTCTCCTCTAGCTAATGCCATAATACCATTTTGATATCCTGAAATAAAAGTATTTTTTCCTACTATCTCTACTATACTTCCTTCTTCCTCTACTAAAATTCCATCTTGTGTTTCTCCAGACAAACTAATCATATCTGACTCTATTGTAATTTTACTTGAATTACCATTATTCCATAATTGTATACCATTAATTTTCCCTTCTATACGAGTATTTACCCCTTTTAAATCCAAACTTCCACTACCATCAAGATATATCCCATCATATTTCTTCCCTATTATTGTTATATCTTCTCCTTGAATGCTTGTTTTTTCTGTAGAATTCTCAAAGTATGCTCCATTACTCCCTCCAACAATATTTATCACTTTGCTTGATATATCTCCTTTAGAATTAGAAAAATATAAACCACTCCAACCGGCACTAATATCCAGACTTTCAGTTCCATTTATAGTTATTTCAGCTCCATCTCCTAAAGATACTCCATTCATTTCTTTTCCTATTAATTCTATATTCTCTCCTGATATATTCCCTTCAGATTTTACTATATTTACTCCTACTTCTTGCCCTGTAATTGTTACTTTGCCCTTTCCTTCTATAATTATAGTCGATGGGGATTCCTTTTGTTGACTAATTGTATGTACTCCATTTCCGTTATCACCTGTTATTGTTATATTATTTCCTTTTATTATTTCTTCCTTACCATTTTCTACCTTTACTCCAATTTCTCCTGACATATTTATATCTCCGTCAGATTCTACATTATTATCTATTTTATCTATATATATTTCTTCTTTTTCTTCAGTTAAGCTTTCACCATATCCAATATTCCCTACAATCATAAAAATAGCCAAGATTCCTAGAATTATTTTTGTCTTCTTTCCCATTGCCTAATTCCTCCTTTAAATTTTTTCAATTAATTTCCACTTCTTTAATCTATTATGAGTTTTTTACTCAACTTTAGATTTAAAAAAATATAGTTCCTATTATTCTACTAACTTTTTAGATGTTTTAAACTTCACTGTATTCTTTGGATATATTCTCATCAATTCTTTTGTTGATGGGTTTGATACTGTTCTTGGCTTTTTCTTCAAAACCATAAAAGTCCCTCTTTTTATAAATTTTATATATCCTTTTATTAACAAGGCTTCCTCTACTGTTTTTGTAAATATATCTATCTCTTTTAATGCTTCTTTTATATTTGTTCCCTCTTTACTCATCTTGCTGTATACCCTTGCCAATTCTTTTTTATTCATCAGTATCAACCTCATTTACTACATTTCTCAATCCTGCTCCTGCTTTGAACTTTATTACTTTCTTTGCCTTAGTTATTGTTACTTTCTCCATATTCGGTATCACTATTCTTCTTGGTTTTACCTCTTTTTTCTCAAATGTTCCCCAATTTTTTAAAGATACTTTTTCTGCTTCTCCCAGAGCTTTTAATAGGCTGTTCCAAAATAAGTCTATCTTTTCTTTTGCCTCTTTATAGTTCTTGCTTTTATTCCTTCTTTTATAGTATCTTATGAATTCTGCTTCTGTCATATCTTCCCCCCTACTATTCTTATGGTTTCTGTTAACTTAAAGTTTATATGAACTACTCCCAATGCTGTCTTTTCCATTTTTTAATTAAAGTTCTTTAATAATCTCTACTTCCCTCTTATACCTCCTTTATTTTTTTACTAAAAATTATATGAAATTAAAGTATATCTTTTAAATATTCGTTGATGTGTTTAGTCTATTTTATATTTAAAAAAATATAGCTTTATTTTCCATACTTTTTTAATGGTGTTCTTGTTTATCTATAAAAGCGAACAATTATTGCCTTCTAGGTGCTTATTTTTCTAATCTCCTTTTTTTGGATTTTTTGATATTTTGAAAAAATTGTTCTTGACTTTTTTAAATTTTAACAATATAATGAGATAATAGAAAAGTTCGTGTTTATAGATATACACGAACTTTTTAAATTTTATGAATTTAAGAGGTTTTTAAGCAAGTTGAACTTTATTTTTCTTGCTTTTTTTTATTATTTATTTTGTATAGTTTTTTCTCTGGAAAATAAAAAATGAATCTGCTCAATTGGGTTCCACCAACAGTTCAGATTCATTATAATTAATCTATTTTATTCAGGCTTATATACTCCACTGTTTACAGCATTCTGCATCGCAGCTCTTATTTTTGTTCCTCTTACAGAAGCTCCAGCTACTTCTATCTCTTCTGGTTTATACAATTTTTCTAAAACTTCCTTAAATTTTTTCCCATCTGTAAATTTTAAAATAGTTTCATATCTTTCTTTTTGATCAGCTACAGACTTCTCTTTAAGATAGTCAGTTCCTTTATATGTAAGTGTTCTATATTTAGGATTGCTGACAATATCATCTTTCAGATTAAACTGTACCTCTACTTGTGTTTCTTGTCCTGATACAAATACTCCTCTATAAAGACCATTTCTAAACTCTGCCCCATATGAAGCAATACTACTCACTAACGTGAGTATCAATAAACTTTTTTTCATTTTGCTACCTCCTAGGTGTTTTAGAATATTATAAGTCATTTTATTTATATAGTCAATATATTTGTATTTCAAAACTAATTGATTGGAAATATTTTTAAAAATTCTTTACTAATTATCCTCTATTTAAGAAAGGAATCCTTAACCAAAAGATAAAAATCTCTCTTTTTAGAGATTTTTTTATAATTTGTGTACCAAAGTACTTAGTTTGTGTTGTCATTCACTAAAGTTGTGTACTATATACTTTTATTTTAAATTTTTATATTATAATTGCTTATAACGATTTTTAATATTGGGAGGAAATTATGAACATTCAAAATTTTAAATTTTATTCATTAATTATGTTAGGAAGTCTTTTCATTGGAAATAATATCACTACTTATTCTGCAGAAGGAAACAATCTTTATCTAAGAACAGGAATTGGATTATTTTCAGGATATAGTAAATTTGAACCTAAAATAAATGGAGAAAAACAAAAATTAACAGATGGGAAACCAGATAGTCCAGAATATGAATTAGGTTTAGAATTTACAAAAGATATTAATGATAATGTTGAACTTGGATTTGGATTGGCTTATCAAAATAATTCAAATTTAAAAAGATATAAAACTAAAGAATATTCTTCAAAAATGGGTAAATATGATTCAATTCCTTTATATGTTGTTGGAAAATATAAGTTTAATTCTTTTGATAATGGTGTAGTACCTTATTTAAAAGCAAATTTGGGGTATTCTTTTAATTTTAACGAAAAAGATGGTAAGGGAAGTATTGATAAAGAAAATATAAAATATAAAGTAGATGTTAATAATGGGTTATATCTTGGATTCGGAGCTGGAATGGAGTACAATAATTTTATCGTAGATTTAATGTATCAAGTTAACAGTGCAAAGGCTTCTGTTAAAGAAAAAGAAACTGGTGCAAAATCTGGAAAAGATTACCTTAATAGTGGTAAAATAACTCTTGGAATTGGATATAAGTTCTCATACTAATAAAAATCTTCTAATTACAAAAAGGGTAAATATAAATTTACCCTTTTTGTATCTAAAAACAAACCAAGATTAAATACTCTAATCTATAACTTTTATAAATTGTTAAAACTTTCTAAACACTCTTTTATTAACTCTTTCTTTTCATTTCTTGGAACATAAACAGCAAATATTTCTTTTTCATCTTCTCCAAAAAACTTTATAGAACAACTTTTTCTTCCATACATTACATCTTCTACAATAAATATCTCTTTTATTTTAGAAGCTGATAAATGACCACCTATAGAAGATGTTTCATCATGAAAATTTAAAAATCCATGAGAATAAAATCCTTTTGGAAACTTATCTTTTATTTCTAAAACAAAGCTAGGTGTTACAACCAATAAAAATACTTTTTCCCAGCTTCTCAATATATCAAAAAGTTCATCTAATTTTGCTACATCATATTTTCTTACTGTTGGTGCATGTCTTAACACCTCTATAAATGATATCCCCAAGTCTTTAGATACCTTTGATAAAGATACTCCTTCTTCACCTTTTAGTATTTTTTCAATCTTTTCTTTCATAAAATCCTCCTGTTATTATTTGATTATGCAAATATATTATAATACAAATATTTTTATAATCCAATCTTTTTTTATTTAATTGAAAGACTAGCCATAAATACTTTATTTTTTATTATTAACATGCTATAATAACATAGGAAATAATACTATTCACAACAGCCTTAATCAACAAAAAACTCAAGAGGTGAAGTAATGACTAATTACAAAATAAACATAATAAACGATATTTACTTTAGTAAGTTTTTTATGATAGTAAATGCTGATACTAAAGAACAGGCTATAGAAAAGGCTATAAGACGCTACCGAATGAGAATAGTAAAAAAGCTAGGTCATTCTGAACCTAGACTAAATATTAAAGATAATATAATTATAGAAAAAATCAGATAGTTTCTTAGAATAAAATATTGAAAACTTTTTTGAAATTAAGCCTTCCTACCAGCCTATATCTGATAAGGAGGCTTTTTAATTAAGAAACACTTAGTCAAATAATTTCATCTGTTCATCTTCAACTATTTCTTTTAGTATCATTGATGAACTCTTGCCCTTATAATTCAATCCTGATTTTTCTGCCTGCTCCCTTTGTAGTTTTTTAGGAATATGATATTTTTTCCCATCTTTTATAAAATGCTCTCCTGTTTCAAAAAAATTAAAAGTTGTATCATATTTTCTACACTGTTCGTAGAGGCTTTTTATCCAATCATAATCGCAAATTCTGGCTCCTGCATAATTTTCTCCACTGGCACTTACATCATTTATTATTCCTGTTTTCAAATATTCTTCTATATTTATACTTTCTAAAATAGGAGCTGCTACTACTCCTTTGTACTTAAATGGCAGCTTTAAAAGAATTGGTATTCTCTCATCTGCTCTCTTTTGATTTTCAATTGTAACATTTATACACACATTATCCCACCCGTTATTCCAATCAGAAGGAAGCATCTTTTCTATTCTTTCTGGTCTTTTAGTCAATATCCAGAAAAAAATATCAGTTCTAATACGAATCATATCCCATATCTCTTTTCTCCATTCATCAGCTTCTTCTAAAAAAAATCTGAAGTCATACAAGTATAGAGAAGAGTTCCTTTTTTTATTTTATAATTCCCTTTTCTATCCTTTTTTAAAGGAAGATTAAAGTTATTTTTTACCTTGTATACTGTATCGCTTTTCTGTCCTCTTTGGGCGTCCAAATAGTACATATAGCAATTTAAGCACCCTTCACTCTTTTTATGACAACCATGCCATGGATTCCATATCTCACTCATTTTTTCTCCTGTATAAAACTTTTCTATCCTTTATCTGAATAATAACATTTTTATTATTTCATTTCAAATTTTATATCTTAAATTATAAATATAAAAATTTAAATTGTAAAAAATCTTTATAAAGAAAAAATTTTATACACAAATTTAAAAGTATAGTGTTGAAAATTTGAGTATATTCTTATTTCATGTTTCCATAACACTGTAAATATAATTTTTTAATTTTATCAACAACATAATTAGGTTGAATCAGTGAATAACAATCTTTATAGCTAAGAGAACCACATTCTGGATAGATATCTTTTGGTTCTACTCCCTGATGTTTTTTACTTGGATTAGCCAGCCACTCTTTTTTACTGCTTTTAGGACTGAAAATAGCAAAACTTGGAATATCAAGACTTTGAGCTATATGTCTTGGTCCTCCTTCATTTCCAAAAAACATATCACAATTTGAAATAAGAGCTGCCAGTTCTCTTATTGAAGTTGTTTCAATATTTGAGAAAATATTTTTATTATCATTTAATCTAGAATGAAAGTTTTTAACAAATTCTTTTTCTGATAGAGAATAAAATAGTATAATTTGTGAATTCAGTTCTTCTACTACTTTTTTAATAATACACTCCATTTTATCAAGAGAATAAATTTTCTCAGGTCTTCTTGAACTTGCAGCACATATAAATACAGGTTTTGAAAAATCTATTCCTGCTTCCATCATTTTTCTTCTCATATTTTCTTTTTCATCTTGACTTATATTGATAATATAGTTATTGTCATATAGTATTTTATATTCCTCTTCCAATGGAGCTAGTATTTTTAAAAACTTATCAACTTTATCTTTTGAATCAACAGGTTCAGAAATTTTATGGGTGTATGTAAATCCTCTATACTTTTTTCTTCTTCCTATTCTATACTTGCTTTTTAAAGAGAATAGAGTAAACATTTCACTTTTAGGTGTAGACATTATATCTATCACTATGTCATATTTTTTTCTTGTTACTTTCCAGGCTTTAGATATGTATTTAAGAGGATTTTTCTGTTCATCTTTAGTTATTGAGATGACATTATCAATATATGGGTGATTTTTGAATAAAGGAGCAATATGCTCATATACTACATAATCAATTTCAGCTTCAGGAAAACTTTTTTTTAGAGTATTACATATAACTGAACTCAAAACAGCATCTCCTATTTGTTTAAAACGTATTATCAGTATTTTCATTCTCTTCTCCTTTAAACTTATTTAAAATATCTTCTTCTATACTATCAAGAAGATTGTATCTTTTCTGATACTGGCTTCTTTTTTTGCTCGGTATCTCCTCTAAAGATTTTCTTTTTATAGACTTAGGAAAATACCATAATTTATTTTCTAATTGAGTAGCATTTAATGTTTTCCAAAAGGAATCATAGTCAGAATGAATTATTCTCCTTGAAGTATATCTTTCAGATGTATATATGTGTGTAGAATTACCAGTTGCTGCCTTTGTAAAATTAATTTTTGTAGCTTTTTCTAAAAAACAAAGAGCTTCAAATAAAAGCTTTTTAGGAAATAAACCATACATATTTTTAGTACAGTTTTTTATATATTCTTCATTCAGGTCTTTTGAAGCTCCTTGTAACCCCCCAATTAATATTGTTTTTTTATCTTTCTGCTTTATAATTCCAAAAGTTAAAGTTCCTATTATATTTTCACATGAATCTGTTAATTTTATATTAATTTCTCCTTCCTTTTCAAAATTTGTATATATACAAAGATATATTTTATAAAAAGAACCATCTTTAACAGGAAAATGACTTAATAAAATTTTTCCATTTTTATATAATTCATCATTTAATTCAACAGGAAAAAACGCATCTATAAATTTATAACTTTCTATTATGCTTTTTACTTTTTCATTTGTTTTTAAGTTCTTTACTAAATATGGACGATGTACTTTACTAATAAGCATTGGATAACCAAAAATATTATTTTTTAATTTTTCATGTTTTAATATAAATTCTCCTACTTGTAAAGAGAAAGGCAGATAAACTATTGTTCTAAAAATAAATTTTATCTGTTTTTTTAATGTATTTATCTGTCCTTTTCCCTTACCTTTTTTCATAATATCAAAATATAATTGTAATATTTGTATAATAGAATTAAACTGCAATTTTTCCTCCATCTTATCTATGTAAATTAAAAATTAAATCTATTTATTTTATACATTAAATTTATTAGAATGTTTTTGTATTCTACTCCTCTTTCCAATAAAGTTTTACTGATTTTCATTATTTTTCCTCTTCAAATATATAATTTATTTTTCGTATAACAACTTAACAAATTTTAAAATAATATTATTCTATATTTTGAACTCTATTTTGAATTATAGCCCAATATTAACAAAAAATTCCTTTTAGTACACAAACTCATTATTTTTCTACGCAAAAAAATATTGTATCAAAAATATAATTTTATTAAATTTATTAATATTAATCTTTAAACTATATTTTTTAAATACTACTAAAGATTATGAAATTTATATTTTTTGAAAAAACTTTACTTATTTTAAATAAGTTGATATAACTAATTGAGATTATTAATTACTCTACATAAAAGGAGAAAAACATGTATAAAAAAATATTGATATTTGTAGTTGTTTCAGTTATTTCTTTGGGTACATTTCTAAAATTTATGGCTCATAATGAAAAAGATTTTATATATGTAGTACCTAAAATAAAATATATTGAGGTTTTAGATAAAAATATAGGTGAATATTCCATTCTTTCTTCTGATGGGAAAGATCTAAATTTTGAAATGAGAAATTTTTTGAATGGAAAAATTTTTTTCAATGTTCCAAATGGAAATTACATATTAAAAATAAATTATGACAACTATGAAAAGTATCTTCCTTTTAAAAAGATGACAATTGGAAAAAAATAATAGTTTCTCTTCAAGGTGATATTTTTTCAAAAAAACAGGAAATTGCATTAAACATAATAACTTTAACTCTTATAATCTTAAATATTTCTATATACACCAAATTAAAAAAAGAAATAAAAAAAGATAAAATACTCAATTTAGCTTTTTTTATATTGATTTTAAAAATGCTTTTTAGCTTTAGAGGAAATTTTCAGATTGATTTTATAAAATTTATGGAATTTTTTATATCCATTATGCTTGGATTTTTAATGATATTTTATATTTTAAATAATCGTATCAATGAAAAACATAAGAAAATAAAATACTTTATTTATATATTATCTGCTCTTTCTTTTATTTATTATGTACTTATAGCGATAAATTTATTATCTCCACAAATTTATACATATATATTAAGTACTCATGAAATTTTATTAACTTTTTTAAGAAACATATACCAGATTATCAATTTAAGAAGAATCATTTTATTAATTATCATTTTTAATTTACTAGCAAATAAAAGATTCACTCTTTTATCACATAAATTTTACTATTTCTCAGTTATATTCCTATATTTATTTATGGAGCTTTTTTATGTTGCTTTTCCTAAGTTTATTAATTTATATTCTTTTATTAAATTAATTGAATATATGTGTATATACTGGGGATTAGTATTTGTTAGCTTAAAAATATATACTCCAAACATAAGCAGAGTTGTTCGATATATTTTAGGATTTACAATTGCTTATATAACTCTGTTTTACTTTAAAACTTTGCTAGAGCCTGCTATTATTCTAATAACTATATTTATTCTAGATTTTTATACAATGGTATTTGAAAAAATACTTTTTGTAAAAAATGAAACAATTGAAAAGTCTTATACTAAATTATGTTTAGTACAAAATAGAAATGAATTTGAGAAAGAACTTGAAAAAGAACTTAAAAAAAACCTAAAGGCTAAATCAGTTCTAGTTAAAATTTTCATTGATGAAAATGAAATTTCTGAATATTTAATTGATCCAGACTTTTGTGAAAACAGTCTATTCATAAAAGAAGAAAATATAAAGAAAGAAAATTATTCAACTGGAATAAGATTGGCATTTAATGGAAATCCTTATGTTGGTGCTATATTTATTGAAGAATATGATTATGAAATGGATATTGAAAATATAAAATATTTGATAGGAATATCTGAAAAAGTGGCAGGTATTGCTAATAATATAAGGCTTAATTCTATTTATAAGGAGTTGAGTTTTGATGATTAAGATAGGAGTAGATGTAGATGAAAAACTTATTATCCTCTTAAAAGAAATGCTGGATTATGAATTTATAAACACTAAACGAGAAAATAAAAATTTTGAAATATTTATAATAGACATTGATGCAGAAAATATTACAGATAAGATTAAATTAAATTTCAAAAAAGGAATCCCTGTTATTGTTGTTTTAGGAAAAAATAATATAAGGGAAATGAGAACTTTATTTTTATCAAATTATGTTGCTGACTGCATCTTAAGACATGAAGTATATGAAATTGAAAAATCTATTGAAAAGTTAATTCATTCTAAACAAAAATATACTCAATTCTACCTAAATGATAATCAGAAAAAGGGAATTATTGATTTTTCAGAAGTAACATATATTAGTTACTGCCGAACAACACGAAGAATTCAATTTCATTTAATTAATAAAGAAATTTTTACTTTGAAAGAAAACTTTTCTATTGTTGAAGAAAGATTGGAAGCAATAGATAATTTTTATAAAATTGAAAGAGGAACCATAATCAATATAGACTTGATTAGATATATAGACTATAAAGAGGAAAATATAATTTTTAGAGATTTTTCGGTGCTGTATGTAAGTAAAATTAAATTAAAAAAATAGAAGAAGATATGATTCTCACTAAAAATAGATTATATTTATAAAAAATGGTTGAAAGAAATTAATTTCTTTCAACCATAAAAACTCTGTTTTTATTTAATCAATGCTCCAAGTCTTAATATAGCTCTTGCATATATCTCCATACCCTGTTTCAACATATCCAAATCCATGCATTCATCAAAACTGTGAGGCTTTCCATTATACTCTTTAAAATTAGGACCAAAAGCTACTGTATTAGGCATTAATTTTGCATAAGTTCCTCCACCTAATGCAGCAGGTTCCTCATCTCTTCCTGTTACATTTATATATACATCTTGCAATTCCTTTACTAGAGGGTGATTTTTTTCAAAATAAAGAGGTGCATTGTGATTTTCTTTAAAAAATACAACTCCTCCCTTTTCTCCTGCTATTTTCAATCTTGAATCAAGAGTTTTTTCATCTATAGAAGCAGGGTATCTTATATTAAATTTTATAAATAGTTCATCATCTTTAATATTTGTTATCCCTGCACTTATTGTCAGATTTCCTACTTCTTCATTGACAGTTTTTATACCCAGTTTCTCTCCATCTGAACTTTCACCAATATAACCTGAAATAAATGATATAAATCCTTTCGCTGCATCTTCTTTCCCAATAATCAGATCAAGGAATCTATACATTCCTAAAAGAGCATTCACTCCCTTATGAGGTGAACTTGCATGAGCTGATATTCCTGTACAGATTATTTCTGTTATATCTCCTTCACAACTTACCATATATTCTGCTTTAGATGACTTTCTTATTTCATTAAGAGCTGTTTCGATATTCTCTTTAGGTATATTTCTCACTTTAGCTATACATTTTTCAGGTACTATATTTGATCTTGTTCCTGCTTTTATCTCTACTAACTTTGAATTTTTCCAGTCTATTCTTTTTCTGAATGAAAATGTGTATATTCCCTTTTCAGAAAATATTACTGGAAATCTTCCATCTGGAGTAAAAGCATATTTTGGTTCTTTTTCCCTAGCCAGATAATATTTGATATCTTCATCTCCACTCTCTTCATTAGTTCCAAATATTATCCTTACCCTCTTGTTAAATTGTGGATTTGTATCCACAACTGCTTTTAAAGAATATAGAGCTGATATGATGGGAGCCTTATTATCAATAGCTCCCCTTGCTGTAAGCTGATTATTCACTATACACCCTTCATATGGAGGGACACTCCAACTAGTTTCATCACCCTCAGGAACTACATCTATATGTCCCAAAACAGCTATATATTCTTCTCCCTCTCCATATTCAGCATATCCAATATAGTTATCTAAATTTTTTACTCTAAATCCAAGGCTTTGAGCTATTTCCAATACTTTACTCAAGCCTCTTTTAAGCTCTGCTCCATAGGGAGCATCTCCCGTTTTCTCGGCTTTTACAGTTTTTATTCTTATAATTTCAATGATACTTTTCAGAGCCTCATCAAAGTGTGTATCGATATATTTTTTTATATCCATAATTTTCTCCTGTAGTGAAATTAGTCAATCAAAGAAAGAGCAAGATCTAAAACTTTATCCCCTTTCATCATACCATAATCCATAGTATTGATAATTTCTACTTTTTTTCCAACAGTTTCTGCTACTGCTGCTAATTCAGCTTTTTTATATTTTACTTGTGGTCCTAATAGGAATACATCATAGTTACCAAGATTTTCTTGAAATTTTGCTATACTTAGAGCATTGATTTCAACTTCTACTCCCTTTTTTACAGCAGCTTCCTTCATTTTTTTTACCATAAGACTTGTTGACATTCCTGCATCACATAATAATAATATTTTTTTCATAGTTTTTCCTCCTGATTGCTTGTTTAAATTTTAATTATTTTCCTTCGTTCTCCATTTGTTCTAATCTTTCCATTTCATCTTCCTCTTTTTTACTTGCCTTGTCTATTATTCTAAGGAATGGAAGATAAATCATTGCTCCTATGATAAGATTTACTATTTGAATAAGTGATCCTGAAATATCTCCTACCGTTAAAAATCCACTGATTATTGCTGGTGTAGGCCATGGGAAAGCTACTCCCAAAGGTTTTGATACAATTCCAAGATTCATTGTTATATATTGTGTAGTTACCATTACCATAGCTACCAGATTAAATGGTATAAGCATAATTGGATTAAGAATTATTGGAAGTCCAAATAAAATTGGTTCATTGATATTGAATATTCCAGGAATAGTTCCAATAGCTCCAACACTTCTTATATGTTTGCTTTTTGCAAAGATAAGTATAGCTATAAGAAGAGAAAGTGTAACTCCTGCTCCTCCCATCCATACCATATCAAAGAACTGCTCAGTTATTACATGAGGAAGTGGCTGTCCAGCTTGTAATGCAGCTATATTTTCCACTTGATTTTCCAGCCAGAAAGGTCTTACAAATCCATTAACCATAGATCCACTGTTTATTCCAACAGACCAAAGTATTGATATAGCAAAAACTGTAAGTATAGAACCTATATACGAAGTTCCTAGTGATTTCAATGGAAGAGCCAGCATTCTATATACAAAGTCATGAATTGTTCCATATTCTGTATGCATCATAAGAAGTCTTAAAATAAGAGCTGCTCCTAAAATAACTGTTCCGGGAATTAAAGCTTCAAATGATTTTATAACTTCTGGTGGTACTCCATCAGGCATTTTTACAAGAATATTTCTATTGACGAAAAACTGAAATATCTTTACAGTTACTACTCCAATAACCATAGCCACAAACATTCCCTTGCTTCCAAGCCAGTCAAATGTAATAACTGCTCCATGTTCAGTTGAGTGCCCTAATGGAGTAAGAATTAAGAAAGAGGCTAAAGATAAAAGCCCTACTGCTATGCTGTCAAGCTCAAACTGTTTAGCCAGCTGTTGAGCTACCAAGAAAGCCACATATAAAGCTATAAGTGAAAATGTTGCACTTACAGGAATATCAAGAACATCTTTCCATCCTTCACCAAATAAACTAGTCATACCTCTTTGATATGCTGGTAGAGGAAAAGCTGAAATCATCAAAAATATAGATCCAATCATTAGTAAAGGCATCATCATTATAAATGCTCTTCTTATCCCATTGATATATTTGTTCTGTGCTATCCATGCAGCTACAGGAACAAGTTTGTCTTCTAGTATAGTTATAACTTTGCTCATCATCGTCTCCTTTTATATTTCTTCTAATGGTTTTTGTATGTTTTTTTTGTAAGCTTCCATATATTCTTTTGAAGCTATCTCTATTTTTACTTCGTTGCTTCCTTCTACAGGATTTGCAAGATATACTTTAGGTTCATTATCTGGGTCAGCTGCAACAAATGAAAATTCTACATTTGTCCCAATTCCCCATTCACCCTTGTTATTCATTGCTATAACTGATATAGCTCCTGCATGTCCTCTTCTTCTTTTCAACTGTTCAGAAAAATCTGCAACTGCTGATTGCGCTGCCTCTGAAGGAGACATTCCTCTTTTCATTCTTTGAACTGTTTCATAAGAAAGACACCCTTTCATTATATCTTCTCCAAGTCCAGTAGCTGCTGCTCCACCAGCTTCATTATCCACATAGAATCCTGAACCAGATACTGGTGAATCTCCTACTCTTCCTCTTTTTTCATAAAAAGACCACTTGTTGAAGTAGCTGCTGCCATGTCTTTTTCTGAATCTATTCCTATCATACATACTGTATCATGTCCATCATAAGGTGAAAGATTTTTTTCAGTTATCTCTTTCATTCTTAATTCCCAAGTTTTTTTTGCTCTTTCAGTAAGCATATTCTGTCTTACAAAACCATTCTTGTGAGCATAAGCTTCTGCTCCTTCTCCCACAAGAAATATATTAAATCTGTCTGCACTAAGTTTTCTTGCTATACATACAGGATTTTTATAATCTTTTATTCCTGCTACTGCACCAATAGAAAGTGTCTTTCCATCCATAAAAGCAGCATCCAGCTCAACTTCACATACTTCATTTGGAAGTCCTCCATACCCTACTGACTTATAAAAGGGATAATCTTCTACTTCCATTATTGCTCTCTCTACAGCATCTTGGCATTTCCCACCATTTTTTAATATATCAGCTCCCAGAGTAACCCCTTCAACAGCCATTCTCCAAGTAGCTATCATTGCCCATTTTTTCATTATTTTTCCACTCCTATTCTTCTATATACATCTATCAGTTCTTCAACTAATTCTCTAGCAAGAATTGAGTTCATAAGATGGTCTTGAGCATGAACCATAAGAAGATTCATAGCTATTCCATTTCCATCTGCTTCATTACATATAAGTTCTGTCTGCATTCCATGAGCTACAAGAGATTTTTCTCTTGATTCTTTTAAAAGTTCCTCTGCTTTATCAAAATTTCCAGTCTTAGCTTCTCTTAATGCTTCATAAGCTAAACTTCTTGCTTCACCAGCATTACCTACTATTGTCATTGCCACTTCTTCTAAATCTAAATCCATGTTCATTCCCTCCTTGATATTCTTGATTTTTTAAGGTTACACCTATATTAGCACTAGTAAAATAAAATGTCAAAATTCGCATTTTTATGACCGTATATCGTTTTTAAAGTTCTAATTTAATTATTATTCTTGAAATAAAATATAGTATATGGTATGATTTAGTAGATATGACGAAAATAATTTTTTTCTATTTCGTTTAACTTTCAGAAAAAAAATATTCAAAAATATAAAAAAATTTTTAATAAGGAGATTTTTATGAACTTTGATATACTTCCAAGAGATATTCAAGTAGAATTTTCAAAACATCTCAATAAAAAAGAAAGAAATCTCATCAAAACTTTATCTATAAAAGATAAAAATGTAACTCTCCCTTTTAAAAAATTTTTAAAATCTCTAGATTTTGAAACTCAGGAAGAAGGGATAAAGTTTCTTAATTCCTTTATGAATAAGTATATTATATTATCATCAGAGAATTCAAAACTTTTATCATATTTAAGTATACTTCAATCTTTTTACATATCTGGTGATGACATTACATTGATATTTCCTGACGAAATAGCCAGCTCTTTTAAAAAAGGAACTAATTATGAAAAGCTTGGAATTAATAAAGTGCTTACTTTCAAAGAAAAATTTTCATATCGTCTATATCAGCATGTAAAAAAGTCTTCAGAAAGCAGTGTATATATTCCTATGGAAACTTTAAGGCATCTTCTTGAAATCAAAGATTCATATAAAAGATATTATGACATTGAAAAAAATCTACTTATGCCAGTACTGAAAGATCTGGAGGATAATGGACATCTTCCACTTTTGTACACTAAAAATAAAAGTGGAGATTATAAAAGTGCAAAAATATTAGGAATAACTCTTGAAAAACAGATAGTTGAAAATGATAATACTGCTATAATAAATGATATTATGATAAAAATAGGAAAAGAAGTTAAAAACTTCACTGAAACATATTCAATAATATTAAAAGCTTTAGCTGAACATGGTGAAGAATATGTCAGAAAAAATACAGATTATGCTTTAAAGAATTTTACTGGAAATTTTGATATCTATCTGGAGCAGCTTTTATTAAAAAATACTCCTGTAGAAAAAGCCTACCTTACTGTTAAAAAGAAATTCAAAACACTTTTTGAACTTCATATGGAAGTATTGAAGATAGCACAAAAAGAAAGCCAGTATCCTTCTAACTTAAAATTTCTTATTAAAATATATTCTTTAAAAGATGGAGAGTCTACTGTATGTGATGGAAAAGATATTTCAATGAAGATAACATATAATAAGAATGATCTTTCACTCATAGAAGTTTTCAGACAAAAGATAAAAGATGATGATTTAAGAGGAGATAAACTATAAAAGGGAACTGGCTAAGCAGTTCCCTTGTTTTTATTTATAGTATTTTATTTATAGTATTTTATATATATCATTTCATAAATTAATAAACTATTTTATATACTTTCTAAAACTATACCTTATGTAGATTTTTTATTTTATTGTCTTCTCTCAGATTTAGCTATATAATATTTTATAGGAGGTGATGCTATGATATTGAGAAAATACAAGCCTGATGACTGCCTTAATCTATTGAAACTTTTCTATGATACTGTAAAAACTGTAAACAAAAAAGACTATAATGATGAACAGCTTTCTGTATGGGCTCCTGACAACTATATTGAAGAAAAGTATGATATCTGGCAAAAATCTCTCTCTGAGAATTTTACTATTGTAGCTGAAATAAATGGGGAAATAGCAGGTTTTGGAGATATAGAAAAAACTGGTTATCTTAACAGATTATTTATACACAAAGATTATCAACATAGAGGAATTGCCTCTTCTATAGTCACAGAGCTTGAAAAATATGCTGAGAAAATATGTATACATACAATAATAACAGAAGCTTCAATCACTGCCAAACCTTTCTTTGAAAGGATAGGATATTCAATGATAAAAGAACAGCAGGTAGAAAGAAAAGGAATTTTTCTTACAAATTATGTTATGGAAAAAATATGCTAAAATAAATTTTATCTGTAAAAATTAAATTCTAGTACACTATTTTATTTTAAATTATCTATTGAAATAATATGTATATAATCAATAATAATATTGCTGGTAAATACCAGAAAAGGAGCTGAAATGATTAGAAGAGCTAGAAAAAACGATATAGAAACTATTTCTAAAATCTATATAGACAGCCGAAGAAGAACATATAAAAATATTCTTCCAAGTGATTATCTCAATTCTCTAACATATGCACAAGCAGAAAAAAAATGGACTGAATATTTAGAAGATGAGAATAATATTATTTTTGTTCATTTAGATGAAGCAGGAACTATTACTTCCCTTGCTGCAAGTAAACCCTACAGACATCTTAAAAAATGCTTCTACTTAGATTCACTTCATGTACTGCCTGAATTTCAAGGCAAAGGAATTGGAAAATCTCTTATCTTGAAAACTGCTGAATTTGCTCTAGAAAATAATTATGAGTGCATGGCAGTATCATTTCTTAGAGGAAATGATAAAGCTGAAAAAATATATCAATATTTAGGAGCTATATACCTGAATGACTTCATCAGTTACTTTGATAATACTTCTGCTATGTCTACAGTATTTTTATGGAAAGACTTACCAAAATTAATAAGTAAATACAGCAAATAGTATAATATATAATTTCAAATAAACTTTTCTCTAAAAAAAATAAGGATTAACTTCTGCATATTACAGAAAGCAATCCTTATTAATCAATTCTTAAAATATAATATTTCTAAAAATGAAATTACTCATTCTCATTTTAAAATGGAAACCATAATTTGTGGCAATATAACA
This sequence comes from Fusobacterium varium, assembly GCA_900637705.1. Taxonomy (NCBI): domain Bacteria; kingdom Fusobacteriati; phylum Fusobacteriota; class Fusobacteriia; order Fusobacteriales; family Fusobacteriaceae; genus Fusobacterium; species Fusobacterium varium. The sequence goes on along the minus strand of LR134390.1, from coordinate 3,150,573 downwards.
AGTCCTACAGTTGCAACTGGTTGACAAGCTGCATAGAAAGCTGCTACTCTGTCATCATTAGAAACTGAAATAAGAGCATTTAATGCTGGGGCTGAAGTCATTGCTCCAGTTGTTGCTCCAAGAGCAGCAAATAATGGCATTTTAAACAAGAATTTAGCAACTATATAAGCTGCAATAATTGCAACTAAACTCATAATTACTCCAACTACAAATAATTTTACCCCATATTTAGATAGAGTAGCTATAAATCCTGCTCCTGCATTTGCACCATTTTGCAGTAGGAAAAGTGAAATTCCTAAATCTCTTACAGGCATAAGTGTTGTTTTTGGAGCTTGTAGGCTTATTTTCCCTATTCTTCCTATAGCTGATACTATAATCCCTGCAATGATTGTCCCTCCTGCATTTCCAAGAGAGAAGAATGTTCCAGAACCTAAAGGTACTTTTATAGAACCAAGTAAAACTCCTATCACTATTGCAAATGCTATAACAAACACTCCTGGTCCATCAACTATTATAAGTTTTAAATTTTTCAAACTAGATAGTCTTTCAGATAAAGGAGGATCTACCATTTTATCATTTTCTTCTTTAATATTAACTTTTAATAATTTAGGAACAATCTGTACAAACATTACTATACTTATTATTCCAAAAACATATGCTAAACCATATCCTACACTTGCAATATTTGATGCTGTAATCTCAACAGTTGCTGCAAGAGAAGCAGTACAAGTTAAAGCCCCTGCTGCAATTCCTAAAGCTAAGTCAACAGGAATATCAAAAAACTTAACAGCCATTGCTACAGTCAATCCTGCTGATACTAAAATTGCAAAAGATGTACCTAAGAATCCCCAGAAATTGGCTTTAAGGTTACTCACAAAAGATGGTCCTGCTGACAATCCAACACACCCTAAAAATAAAACCAATCCCACTGAACCAACTATAGCAGGGACTTTCATTCCGAAATGTCCAAATATAAGTGCTACTATCAAGGCCCCTGATGTTCCAAACTTCAATCCTCCAAAAGATATTCTACCAAATAGATATCCCAGCATTAATGCCAGAAAAATCATAAGAACACCATTAGAGAAAAACATTTTAACAATACTTTCCATTTTTACCTCCTAAGTAATATTTTTTTGTAATTTATATAAGGTTTTTAAAACTATATTATTTTTCTTTATTATATATATAATTAAAAATATATATATTATAATAATAAACAATATATTTTGTTTTAAAGACTGTAAATACAATGACATAAATCAAAAAAATCATATAATAAAATTTATAAATAATTTTATGTGTATTTAAACGTAAAAATAAACTTTTCTTCGATATAAACTATAATATATATTCAAAAATTTTTCAACACTTTTTTATATTTATTAAAAATATTATTTAAAAAAACACTTTCCTTTTCTTCTTTTTCTATAGAATATAAAATTTTGTTGATGCATACATAAAACTTTTCTGTTTTATAGGATTTTGAGATAATTTTAAACTTATATTTTTATGAATTCTTTCTATTTATTTAAAATTATCCACCAGATTTTTTATATTTTTTTATCATTTCTAAAAATTTTATACAAAATATTCTGGTTCTGCTCGTCTAGTATATTCTTCTTCTAATTCATGCTGATGATATAAATATCCTGCATCATCATAATATTTTGCATTTTCAGGACATTTCTTAATACAAGCACAGCATTTGATACAAATTCCAGGAACTTCTCTTACATTTTCAAAAGAGATTGAACCCATAGGACAAACTTCTGCACAAATTTTACAGTCTGTACATTTATCATTTGTCAAAGGTTTCACTTTACGTATGTCCACAGGATTTCCTTTTCGATCCCGTGGTTGATAATACCATCGATATGGTTCAGGTGTTCCCTTCACTTCAATTAAAGTCTTATCTCCTGATTCCACCTTCTTTACTATTTTTTCTGCAAATTCCATAAGAATCTGCATATCCTTTGCATCTGGTCTTCCTGCTCCTAGAATTCTAGAAAAAGAGTGTTCTCCTATAAAAGCTCCTGCTGCAATTGGATAAAATTCATTTTTTGCTAAAATATCTCGAAGCTCTATCAAACAATCATCATAGTTACGATTTCCATAAAGAGAAATTGGAACTGCTAAAGCTCCTCTTCCTTCCACAGTTGCCAAATACTTCAACAAAACATTTGGTACTCTTCCTGCAATTGTAGGTGTTCCAAAAACTACTAAATCTTCTTTCTGAAATGGACTCTTTCCCTCTCTTGCTTTAGGCAAAGTAAAATCAAAACAGCAATATTCTGCATTTAACTTTTCTGCTAAAGATTTTGCCAGTCCACATACTATCTTTTCTGTTGTTCCTGTTCCACTGAAATATGCAGCCCATACTTTTTTAACTTCCATTATTACCCCCTCCCTTCTCTATCTATATTGTGTGCAAAAATTCTTCAATTGATTCTTGGCAAACTTGTAGCATTGTATTTATTTCTTCTTCTGTAATGATATAAGGAGGCATAAAATAGACAATATTTCCGATTGGACGTATCAGTACTCCCTTTTCTAAAGCAATAGCTGCAATACGACGACCAACTCGTTCCACTCCCTCAATTTCTTTCAATTCTATTGCTCCTATCATTCCTAAATGTCTATAGTTTTTTATATAATTCTTTCCATGAAAATATTCTCTCATCTTCTCTTGTAAAAATTTTCCTTTTTTTTCCACTATATCCATAATATTTTCTTCTTTAAAAATTTTTAGAATTTCTACTGCAATTCTACATCCTAAAGGATTTCCAGAATATGTATGAGAATGTAAAAAAGATTTTCCTTCTTTATAATCTGCATAGAATGCATTAAAAATATCACTTGTTATGCAAACAAGGGCAATTGGATAATATCCACTAGACAACCCTTTTGCTAGACACATAATATCAGGAGTAATTCCTGCATGTTCACAAGCAAACATTTTTCCTGTTCTTCCAAATCCCATTGCAATTTCATCATCAATTAAATGAATATTATAGTTTTTTGTCAATTCTCTTACTTTCTGTAAATAATGACTAGAATACATTTTCATTCCTGCTGCACCTTGTACCATAGGCTCTACTATCATACACGCAATTTCTTGATGATTATTTTTAATTAAATTCTCCAACTCCGAAATACATTCCTCTTCATATTTTGAATATTCTTCCTCTGTCATTGTAGAATCTAAATATGGAACTCTAACTTTTCTTCCCTCTTGAATCAAAGGACGGTAAGTCTTTGTAAAAATATCTACATCTCCTACTCCGAGAGCTCCTATAGTTTCACCATGATAGGCATTTTCTAAAGAAATAAATTTTGTTTTTTGAGGATTCCCTGTTTGTAAATGATATTGAAAGCTTAGTTTCAAAGCCATCTCAATACATGAAGAACCATTATCTGCAAATAAAAACTTATTGATTCCTTCTGGTAAAACTTCTGTCAAATGTTCACACAGCTCAATTGCTGGTTCATGTCCAAAGTTTGCAAAAATAATGTGTTCTAAAGTGTTGATTTGCTTATAAATTACCTCATTAATTCTAGGATTTGCATGTCCAAATAAATTGACCCACCAACTAGAAATACAATCCATATATTTTTTTCCTGTTTCATCAAATAGATATAATCCCTCTCCTTTAGTAATAATCAAAGGTGGTGTTTCTTCAAAATCTTTCATTTGAGCGCAAGGATGAAATATATACTGTAAATCTTTCTCCTGTAATTGACTTCTCTTAGCCATTTGCCTCTCCTTTTAAAAATAAATTTAATTTATCCTCTTCAATTTCTTTTGCATTTTCTAATATAATTAAATGATTTTTTGTAGGTGAATGTTTTAAAATAATTTCAATATTATCTTTTTCATAAATTTTACTTTCTTTTGTATTCTTTACACGATTAAATAAAATTCCATGTAAAGGTATTCCCAACTTTTCTAAAGACTCCATTGTTAAAACAGTATGATTTATTGCCCCTACTTTTGCACTGCTTACCAAAATTACTGGAAAACCAAAATCACGAATTAAATCATAGATATGGTACTGATCACGAATCAAAGGAACTTGCAATCCCCCTGCTCCTTCCACAATCAAATAATCATACTGTTCACAAAGTTTCATAAAATGTTTTTTTACTTTTTCAATCTCAATTACTATTCCTTCTAATTCACTTGCCAAATGAGGAGAAACTTCTGCTTCTAAAACATAAGTAACCATATCTTCCTGATAATCTATTCCTTCAAGTTGACATAGAGATAATACATCAGGAGCATATAATTTTCCATCTTTAGGAATTCCCCCACTTTGAATAGGTTTATAATACATTCCATTTTTCTTTCGCACTCCCTGATATAGGAGAGTGCTGCAAAAAGTCTTTCCAATATCTGTATCTGTTCCTATGACAAAATACCCTTTAGTATTCATATCCTAGCTCCTTAATCATTTGTTTGTCACTCTCTATTGTATTTCCTGTTGTAGTTAAAAAATTGCCAGTCAAAGCAGAGTTAACTCCACCTTCTAATCCAAGCTTTGCATATTCTCCCAGTTTTACTCTTCCTCCTGCATATCGAATTGATACTTTTGGCAGGATAAATCTGAAAATAGCAATATCTTTTAATAACTCTTTAGGATTTACAGCTTCATTGTTTTCTAAAGGTGTTCCAGGAATTGGAGTCAAAATGTTAATAGGAACAGAGTGAACTCCTAACTCTCTTAAGTCAAAGGCCATATCAATTCTGTCTTCTTCTGTTTCTCCTAATCCGAAAATTCCCCCACTACATACCTGTAAACCAACTTCATGTGCATATTTAATTGTATTTACTCTATCATCAAAAGTATGGGAAGTACAAATTGTTCCATAAAATCTTCTAGAGCTTTCCAAATTATGATGGTAAGTTTTTACCCCCGCATCTTTCAATTTCTGCAGAGCTTCTTTACTACAAATTCCATGAGAAGCACATAAATCCAAGTTTGTATTCTCTTGTAAATATTGATAAATCTTTGTAAGCTGATCTAATTCCTTTTCTTTCCCATTTAATCCTCTTCCACTTGTTACCAGAGAAAATCTATGAGCTCCTTCTGACTCAACTTCCTTTGCTGCCTCTAAGGCCTTCTCTTTTTTTACCAAAGGATATACTTCTGCTGCTGTTTTAAAATGAGCTGACTGGGCACAGTACTTACAGTCTTCTGAACATCTTCCAGATTTCGCATTTAAAATAGTACAGAGATTAAAAAATTTACCACAAAATTTTTCACGAATTTCATTAGCTGCTTTTAACAGCTCCTGTAAATCTTCCTCTTTTTTTATTGATATACTCAATAATTTTTCTGCATCTTCTCTTGTTATTAAATACCCATTTAATACCTGTTCTTTCAATTGCTGTATAAAATTTCTCATGTTTCCTCCCTAATTTTTAATTCCCTATTTCTATGTTACCATGTTTTATCCTTTCAGATAAACATTTTTGTAATTTCCTGAATTTTTTCTTCAGAATAATTCTCTAGAGGAAAAAGATTCGAGAAATCCAAGAAAGATTTTGCCTGATATTTCTTCATAGTTTCTTCTAAGCTCATATTTCTTTCTACTTTCAAATGCAAATTTTCTAATTTTGCCTGCCAACTTTCACTAAATTCTCCAACTAAACAAGCAATAACATCATAACTTGCTTCTTTTAAAATATATGCTTTTGCAAAACTTTCTGCATCTGCTTCTAAGGGAAAAACAATCCGTTCTCTTATTACTTCTCCTATTGCAAAGCTTTTTATCTTTTCTCCAGATATAATTTCAATTTCTCCCTTATCATTAATCTGCTGTACAATTCCTTCTACAAAAAGGTTTCCTGCTCTTAAAGCAGCTCTTTTCCCATACAAATAATTAATTTTATTAATTTCTATTAAAATCTCTTTCCACTTTCCCTGTTTATATTCTTCCCAAAGAGTTTGAAATTGTTCTACTACTTCTAAGACTACTTCAGGAATAGAATATTCTTTTTTTTCAAGTTCCTGCAAGGAAATTGCTATATGTTTAATTTCTAAAGGAATCTGATTATTAATATTTAACCCTATTCCAATTAAAAAGTCATTTTCTCGTCTTTCTATTAAAATTCCTCCCAATTTCTTATCCTGTAAATAAATATCATTGGTCCATTTAAATTGATACTCTGCTTCTTTTATTTTCTGAAATGCTCGAATAGCAGCAAGTCCTGCTAATAAAGGTAGTTTCATATAGTCAATATTTTCTTCTCTTTCCTGTTTTCTCATAAGAAAAGTAAATAAAGCCATTCCTTCTGTAGAAATCCAAATATTTCCACGTCTTCCCTTTCCAGCTGTTTGATTTTTAGCAAGGACAACATCAAAGTTTTGAAATTTTTCTCTGTGTTCTTTCATATACTCATTAGTGGAATCTAAAACATCAAATTGATATAAAGCCATAAGCCTACCCCTACCTTCTACTCAAAAAGAGGTTGTCCATTTTAATAATAAATCAGCCTCTTTTTCATTTTAATTTCCTATTTTATTTCTGTGTTTTCTTCAAAAGCTTTTCTATGTAAAAATTCTATAGATTTAGGGATTTCTACTTCTGCAATATTATTTTTACAAAATGCATACATATTAATTTTTTTAATAGCTGCTGGAAGACATAATGTTGTTAATTCATTTTTGTAAAAAGCTGAAGTATCAATAACTTCTAATGATTCTGGTAAAGAAATTTCTTCCAGTTCATTTAAAGCAAAAGCACTTGGTTCAATTGTTTTTACTTTATTTCCAAATTCTACTTTCTTCAATTTATTTCTATAAAAAGCAAATCCCTCAATTCCAACTAGAGAGCTTGGTAATTTCACTTCTGTTAATTTGCATACTCCAAAAGCATCATAACCAATACTTTCTACAGTATCAGGAATGACAACAGAAGTTAATCCTCTTCTATAAAAAGCATTATCTCCAATTCTTTTAATTGCCACACCTTCAGGAGTTGTTGGAGGAATTACCATATCAGTGAAGCCTTGTGTCTTGACTTTGTCTTTTCCTTTTTCTGTCATTCCTTTCAGCTCATCACCTTTAAAAATAAAATCATCATTTTCCCATACATTTGGACTCATTTCCTCTACCTCCTCCTACATTCTATTTAATTGTACAATTTCATTAAAAGTTTCTAATTGTGTTTTTACTTGTCCAAAGTCCACCATTTGTTGATCATATCCCATTTTGATAAGTGGAATATTCGCTGCATCAAAGGCCTGTTTTAAAGAAGGATATTCCATTTCTTCTGTATCGTTGAAATTCATCATAAATAATAGGCAACCATCTGCATTGTTTTCCTTTGCTAAATTGACAACATATTTTGGTCTTTTATAAATATCAGGATCGTATAAAATAGGGTCTTCGTCCATTCTTGCAAATTGATCTGCAAGAGCCAGCATAGGATCTTCAATTGATAAGTCAATATCTACTTTTAAAGCTCTTGATTCATGTGCCACATCATCTGCAACAATACATACTTTATAAGCATCAAATACTTCCAACAATCCTGGAGTATCTGTAATTATTCCACTTGTTACTACACGAACTCCATCCCATGATTCTTCTGGAAGAGCTTCTAATTTTGTATTTAATTGTTTTAATAGAGCTGTATGCTCATCTTTCAACATAAAATATGAACTTTTTAATACATAACATCTGTCAGATGCTTTTATTGTTTGTGGATGTTTTGCTGCTAATTTGATAAACTTTCTTTTTTCAGCTCTATTTTCATTATAGACTTTGAAAGCTTTTTTTAGATTTTCATCTGTAACTGTCACTCCACATATTTTCTCTAACTCTTCTTTTGCCTTATTAAAAATTCTTGCATTGTAAGTTTTTCCAAATTCTTCTTTTCTATGTTGTCCATGATTTAGGAAAATCATAGGAATTTTTTGTCCTACACCTACTTTATAGTTTTGTGAAAATGGTCTTAAAGTATCATCGAGAGTTGTTATAATAGAAGCTGAAAGCCCATCTAAAGTTCCATCTAAAGCCATTTCTAAACAACGTAATGCCAAAGAATAATAGAATGTTGGGAAATATTCTTTTGCTCTTTCAATAGATCCCTGTCCTCCCCATACACCAAAAGGCACAACTCCTGCTGCATAAACTATTTCTTCTGGAGCATAATATGGGAAAACTCCTACTGCTTTTTTCCCTTCAGCAAGATATTTATCTAATTGCTTTCTAGGATTATTTGCATAATATTTAAATTGTTCTAACAATTCTTTAATTTCGTCCATTTTTATCCTCCTATTTTATAGTTGGTTTTGACCAATCTGTTTCTTTTGTGTTGTCAAAGTTTGTGTATACATCTTCCCCTTTTTCAACTTTTTCTTTTTTTCTTTCTTCCATAATTTCAACTAGACCTTGTACTCTTGTTTTATATTGCTCAGTTGAGAAATTTCTTTCATCTGCCTGATCTCCATCAAAGTTTACTACTGGAATTCCTAAGTCTTCCTTCCATCTTCTTTCAATTTCAGGCATAGCTCCACTCCATGGTTTACAGCTACGGTTATAGTTTACTAAAGCTCCACTGATACCATTTTCTTTCGCCATAGTTTCTCTCCATTCTACTCCTGTTTCTATACATACAGAGCAAGGAGCTTTACAATAAGCTGCTGCCATTTCTCTTATATTATTATATCTAAATCCAAATGCTGGTGCATACACAACTGCTGTTACATTGACTCCATTATCTTTTAATGGTTCATATAGATGACGAAGTCCTGGCCAGCAAGGAATTCCTTCAAATAAAATTCTATGTTCCTCTGGATATTCCCAAGTTGAAGTTCCCTCTTTTACAGATTGTTCAAATTCTTGTGCAAGTAATTCAAACCCAACAGCTGCTTCTTCATAACATCTTGCTGCTACTATATCTGCCATATGGTTAAATAAATCAAATCCACTCAAAGGAGATGGTTTATATCCCATATAAGAACATGCTTTTAGCCATGCTGCTGCTGTTCTGTTTGCCCTTGTACAAGCAGCTTCAAATTTCTTTTCATCAAATTTCTTTCCAGTTAATTCTTCTAATTGTTTGATTGCATAATCAAATTGTCCGATTAGATAATCCACTTTTTCTTCTGGTGTATCCACTGTATTTGAAAATGGAATATCAATCATAATCAAAGGAATATTATGCATTCTTGCAATATTTTCATACCATTTTGTCATCATATTACAGATATTATTACAGCAAAGCAAAAAATCTGGCTGTGGCATTCTTCTTGCATCTGTTGGCTCTCCAGCTGCATAGGCTAAACTAATTCTAGCATAACCACAAATATCATTATCATATCCCATATCTTCTGCTGCTTGACATAGTCTTAATCCATCTTTTTTAGCTGCTGTAGATGCTGCATGATTTTCAGGATAAACAACATTTAAATCAAAGGCCTTTGCCAATTCAATTGGAAATTTAGAAGAACTCCAACCTACTAGTTCTCCTCTCCTTTTCGCTTCCCAAGCTTCTGCATATACTTTATCTACTACATTTCTCAAAATAGCAGCAGCAGGTTTATGTCCATCAATTGCTCTTGGTTTTTTATTAGGTAATTTTTCCATTTTTCCAGCCATTTCAATTTCCTCCTATTTCTTTTTTTTATAAAAGAAAGAACTTGCTCATACTTCATGGGCAAGGTCTTCCTCTTATTATTTATTTTTCTGCATTTAAACATTTTTGATAAGCAAACAACGCTGCTCCAATTGCTCCATTTAATTGGCAGTATTCACTTGTATAAATTTTAAAACCAATATTTTTTCAAGAGCCCTTATCATTCCATGATTTAATGCTACTCCACCAGTCATAACAACTTGATCTTTGATTCCTACACGTTTTGCCAAACTTCCTACTCTGCTTGCAATTGATGCATGGATTCCCTTTACAATATCTTCATACTTTGTTCCTTTTGCCAATTGTGAAATAACTTCTGATTCTGCAAATACAGTACAAGTAGAGCTGATTGTAATATCCTCTTTAGATTTTTCATCAAGAACTTCTAAATCTGATAAATTAATTTCCAGAACTTTAGCAATAACATCTAAAAATCTTCCTGTTCCTGCTGCACATTTATCATTCATAACAAAGTTTTCCAGTATTCCATTATTTCCAACTTTTAATGCTTTTGAATCCTGTCCTCCAATATCAATAATTGTTCTTACCTTCGGGAAAAAAAAGTAGGCTCCCTTTGCATGACAAGATAATTCTGACATCTGCAGTGGTACTTCTTCCAATGAATTTCTTCCATAACCAGTAGCTATGGCACAATCTAATTCATCAACAGAAGAAAACTCTGCTGTTTCTAAAACCTGTTTAATTGCTCGAGCAGGTCCACTTGTCCCTGTTCCAACAGAAATTATAGACTGGGAAATAATTTCTTTTCCATCTTTTAAAATAACAGCCTTTGATGTAGTAGAACCTACATCGACTCCCATTGTAAATTTACTCATTTTTTGCTCCTTTTATTTTTGTGACTCCTTATCCTATTCCAAGCATAGCCTTTGCAATGTTTAAGAATTTAGTAATAATAATCGCATTGGAAATATTACTTATAAATCCTCCAATGACTGGAACAACGAAAAAGGCTAACTTAGAATATCTATATTTTTTACAAACAGTCTGCATTGTAGTCATAGAAACAGGAACTGCTCCTAAACCAAATCCTGTATGTCCTACTGCCATAATTGCTGCATCGTAATTTCTTCCCAATAAGTTGAAAGTTAAGAAATAGCAGAATAGTATAATAAAAATTACTTGAACTACTAGTAATACAACTAAAGCAGATCCTAATCCAGATAATTGCCACAATTTCATTGTAATGATAGACATAGAAACAAATAATCCTAAAGAGAATTCTCCTACAGTTTCAATTGCTTCATATAACATTTCATGATTTCCAGCTTTCTTATCAAAAAATAATCTAATTAAAATTCCACCTAACATACAACTTACATGAATTGGGAAGCTAATTCCATATTTTTTCAAAATTAAAGTTACAACTTGTCCAATTCCTAAAGCAATACACATTAAAAACATTGCATTAACAACACTATTTTTATCAATTGGCATTGTAGGAACTGCTTCTCCCATTTCTGAAACATCATCTTTCCCATCTAATGCTGGATCTTCCAATTTATGTCTTTTAATAATAAAGTTTCCGAAAGGTCCTCCTAAAATACAACCTGAAATCAAACCAAAAGTTGCAGCAGCAATAGCTACTTCCATCGCTGCACTAGCTCCTGCTTCCACTGCAATTGGAGCAAAAGCTGCTGCATTTCCATGACCACCTGTCATAGGAATACTTCCTGTCATCATTGAAATTAAAGGATTTACTCCCATCAAATTACCAACAAACAGTGCTAAAGCATTCTGACATGCTGCTAAAGCTGCTGCCAGAATAGTAAAGATAATAACTAATTTCCCCCCCTGTTTTAATAAAGACAAACTAGCCGCTGCTCCACTTGCAGCAAAGAAAATACAATAAAACAATGAATTTATTGCTTTAAATTCAAAACTCAATTCTACCACATTCGAATAATATAAAACCATGGAAATTACTGCAAATATCGTTCCCCCTACCACCGAAGCTGGTAAACAATATTTTTTTAAGATAGGAAAAACCTTTCTTAAATAATTCCCTAAATAGATAGCTAAAACTGCTAACGCCAATGTTTCAAACATTCCTAGTTGTAAAATCATTCTTTCCACAAAATTCCCCCTTTTTTATTTTTTTGTGAATGTGTTGTATTCTCTGATGGCTCTTGGTAAAAGCATTTGATGAAAAGCACAGATTGCTTTTGGATTTTGATAAACAGAGTTTACAAAAGCTACCATGTAAGCTCTAATATCATATAGATTTACAATTTCATCTACCATTCCAGTTTCTGCACAATATCTTGGAGTTGATTTTTCTTTATATTCATTTATTAATTTGTTCATTTTTTCAATAGTTGGTGTTAAATCTTTTCCCTCTTTTTATCTTTTACTAATCTTCTTGAGTACATTGCTGTTGCTGCTGTTTCCCCATTCATTACATTGATTTCTGTTGCAGCAGTTCCCAATGAGAAAGCATTAGTAGAATTTCCCTGAGGTCCTCCCAATACATAGTGAGCTGCAGCAGTTCCTTTTCTCAATGTAACTTCCATTTGAGGAACTTTTGAATTTTGAATTGAATAGATTAAAGATTGTCCTAATCCTAACAATTCAGCTTTTTCTGCTTCATTTCCTACATCAATTCCAGTAGTATCCTGTACCCAGATAATAGGAAGTTTATCTCTTGAACAAAGAGTTACAAACTCATTCATTTTTACAAGACCTTGTCTGTATAATTTTCCCCCGATTCCAATTCCATTTTCTTTATATTCAGGATATTTCATCAATAGTCCTTGGAAGTTTGCAACAATACCTACTAAAAGTCCATCTACTTTTGCAAGTCCAGTTACTATTTCTGGTCCATATCCTTTTTTATATTCGCTAAATTCACTATTATCAACTAATCTTCCAATTACATCATATATATTGTACACTTTCTTTTGATTCATAGGGACAATAGAATATAAATCATTTGGATCTAATGCTGGTTCTGCTGGTTCATCTACTCTGAAAAATTCTAAATTATATGCTGGTAAACAATCAATATAATTTTTAATTCCTTCTAACACTCCAATTTCATCACAATATACTTCTCTGAAAAATCCAGTTTCATCATAGTGAACAGATACTGTTCCTGGAACCTCCGCTCCTTTTGCTTTTTCAGTTGCTTCTATGATTTGTTCTGCTCCCTCTTGATCAATATATCCTTTAGGATTCATTCCACCAACAATTCCAGCTCCTCCTACTGCCATATTTGCATCTTCATGAGCAACCAAGATAGTTGGGCTGATGCTGTGATATCCTCCACCAGCTGGATTTGTTCCATAAATTCCAACAATAACTGGAATTCCTAATTGTTGCAGTTCTGCATTTCTATAGAAAGGAGTTCCTCCTCCTCTTCTGTTTGCATATACTTTTTCCTGCTCATCTAATTTAACTCCACTGCAGTTTAGAATATATACTAAAGGAATTCCTAAACATTTTGCTGTATCAGAAGCTCTTAATAAGTTTTCTGCCTGTCCTGGTACCCAAGCTCCAACGATTTTTTTATTATCAGAAGCTACTACTACTACCCATTTTCCATTGATTCTTGCCAATCCTTTTACAATTCCTGTTCCAGTTGCAAACTCTTGTGGATTATAAAGACTATTTAAAGGACACCAAGTTCCCTCATCAATTAATTCTGCTATTCTTTGTAAAGCAGTCATCTGTCCTTTTTCAGCAATTTTTTCATCAGGAGTTCCTGCATCATGTATTTCATCAATCAATTTACCAATTTCTTCTTCTACATCTTTTAGTAATTTTTCATTTTCCTCATCAACTTTTGTTAATTCTTTTCCTATTTGTTCCATATTCTGGAAATAATTAGGCATTGAATAGTTTCCCATACATTATTCTCCTTTCAGCTTTTTTATTATTCTACTGGTACTTTAATGAAGGCTTGTCCTGGATCAATTTCCTCTCTAATCATTTTAATTACTTCTTCACTTGGGGCCTCCAACAATACAGCTCTCGAAGTATCAATTTCAAATCCAGTATTTTCAACAATCTCTTCAATAGATGATGTTGGATAATATCCAGCTAGATACATTCTTTTAGTCTTCTCATCAAATCTTAATACCCCTCTGTCTGTTACAACAGCAACTGGACCTCTATTTCCAGAAAGTCCTAATTTTTCTCTTCCTCCTGGTCCATCTCCCCAACCTACACTTGTTACATAATCAACTTTATCCATGAATCTTCTTTTTTCGTGCTGCATCATGATTACAGTATTAGAGTATGTTGCAATCGCATTCGCTCCTCCTGAACCTGTAAATCTTGTTTTTGGACAGTGGTAATCTCCAATACAAGTTGAATTTACATTTCCATAAGGATCAATTTGTGCTCCTCCAATAAATGCAATCATTCTGTCATTTCCATTTAATAGCTCATTTGCTTCAAATCCTATAAAACGAATATTTGGCCATTGAACTCCACAGTGAGCCATCAATCTGTTATCTCCAACACTTCTTGGTACTTCAATTGGACTGCAGTCCATAAGTCCACTTTCTACAATTAGTTTACAATTTGGAGCAAAGATTCTTTTTGCTAATGAGGCTCCAATCAATGGAAGTCCTGTTCCTACAATTACAATTTGTCCATCTGTAATTTCTTTTGCAATAGTAATTGCCTGCATTTCTTTATTGGTATAATTTTTATAATTTACCATCTTATTTTGCCTCCTTCACTAATTTCGCAGCATATCCAAATCCTGGTACTACTCTTAATTTTGCTAATCGGCTCGCTCCTAATTTATCAATATATTCATCACTGTCTTTGATTCCATATACCCATTCTTGTAAGAATGCTTTAAAATCTTCTTCTGTTTTTGTTACTGTATCATACATCTTGAAAAAATTAGCATCATAGTCATAGTAGTTATAACATTGAGAAGGGTGTGCTCCAAATGGCACATGAACTACTGCATCTACACAGAATTGAGGAATAGAATTTTTAGTTGGTTCTTTTCTTATTTCTTCCTCTGTTACTAACTCTTCACAAGTTACAATACATCTCTTTGCTGCAACTGCAATATCAATATCATGGAATTCATCTCCTTCAATAGAACAAGTTCCATTTATTGATGCCTTTTGTACATGAATTATTGCTACATCTAATCTAGGTACTGGCACTGCTATTACTTTTTCCCCTGGTACTAAAGGATTTTCAATCTCTACCAATTTATCATTTGGTAGTTTTGGATCTTTTTCTCTTACCTCTTTACTGATTCCCCATTTGTTTACTAAGTCTGATCCCTGCATTAATTTTACTGGTAAAAATGGCAGTCCTAACGACGATGCATGAAGCATGTACATGATAACATCTTGAGAATAGTCTTCCAAATTCATTTTTCCAACTTTTTCTACTTCATGTCTAAATCTTCTACATACATTTGTATACCCTGAGTTTGCAATATAACAGTTGATGAAGTTTCTTACTCTTCCTTCCCCAATCAACATATCCCAATCTCCACCTGCTGGTCCAGAGTATCCTGTAAAATCTCCCAATCCTTGTCTTAAAATTTCATATACTGCTGCATATGGTTTTCTGTTAGTTGTAAAACCACCGATACAAATGCTATCTCCTGATTTTACATAAGTTTTTATTGCGTCATGCAATGACATTACTTTACTCACAGTAATCTCCTCCTATTTTTTTTAGCAATATTTTTCACTGTGTTATGTTTTAAAGTTTTTATGTTTTAATATTATTTTCCAAAAATTAACATGAAATATCCTGCAGCTACTGCTGAACCAATAACTCCTGCAACATTTGGTCCCATAGCATGCATCAATAAGAAATTTGTTGGATTTTCAGAAGCTCCTACTGTCTGAGCAACTCTAGCTGCCATTGGAACTGCTGATACTCCTGCTGAACCTATCAATGGATTAATTTTTCCACCTGTTATTACATAAAGTACTTTTCCAAGTAAAATTCCTCCAACTGTTGACATACAGAAAGCAAATAATCCCATACAGATAATTGCAATTGTTTCCCAACGTAAGAATAATTCTCCATTTGCTGTTGCTCCTACTGTAACTCCCAACATAATTGTTACTATATTAATAAGAGCATTTTGAGCAGTATCTGAAAGTCTTTGAACAACTCCAGATTCTTTAAAAATATTTCCTAACATCAACATACCTAATAAAGGAGCTACAGAAGGTAGTAATAAAGCAGTAAATAAAACTGTTCCAATTGGGAAAACAATTTTTCTATCTTACTGATTTTTCTTAATTGCTTCATTTTTACAGCTCTTTCTTTCTTTGTTGTCAATAACTTCATAATAGGTGGCTGTATCATAGGAATAAGTGCCATATAAGAATATGCTGCAACTGCAATTGGTGCCAGCAATTCTGGTGCTAAGTTATTTGCCAAATAGATAGAAGTTGGTCCATCAGCTCCTCCAATAATTGCAATTGCTGCTGATTGCTTCGCTGAGAAGAAAGGCAGAGCATTTGCAGTCATAAAAGTTATATAAATTCCAAATTGAGCTGCTGCTCCCAGCAACAAACTAATTGGATTGGCAATCAATGGTCCAAAATCTGTCATAGCTCCAATTCCCATGAAAATTAAACAAGGAAATACATTACTCTTAATTCCATTATAAATAATTCGTAAAACCCCAGATGCATACCAAGGATCAGCTTCGTTCATCAAACCAGCTAAAGGCAAGTTAGTCAAGAAAACTCCAAAGGCAATTGGTAGCAATAGTAGAGGTTCAAATTGCTTTACAATGGCTAAATAGATTAAAACAAATGAGATGAGAAACATTACTAGATTTTGCCATGTTAATGCGACAAATCCAGATTTCGCCATCATAATTTCTAAAATTTTAATAAACTCCATTATAGCCTCCTCTATTATTTAATTTCTACCAATACTGCGTCAGTGTCTACAGTATCTCCTTTTTTTACTCTGATTGCCGATACTGTTCCTGTAAATTCTGATACAATTTCATTTTCCATTTTCATTGCTTCTAAAATAATAACAGTTTGTCCTTCAGATACACTATCCCCTTCTTTAACTTTTATATCTAAAATAACTCCTGGCATAGGACTTACAACTGCACCTGCTCCTCCTGTACTTGCTGCTGGAGCTGCTGATACTGGAGCTGCCGCTACTACTGGTTCTGATTCTCTTACTGTTTCTACTCTTGTTTTAGCTCCTCTTTCCATTGGCTTTCTAGATAAAGATGCTGATTTTCCATCTACTCTTTCTACCTCAACCTCATATTTTTCTCCATTAACTGTCACTACATACTTCATAATCTCTTCTCCTTTCATGTCTTATTTTTTTAAATTTTTTTAATGCTTGTAATAATAAATTTATCTACTGGCTGTTTCATTTCTTCACTGATTGCTGCTGTAATTACAGCAATTTTTACTCCATCTTTATTATCTTTTTTAGTGTTTGCTCCTGTTGTAGAAACTGATACTGTTGCTTTTGTATCTGTTGTTTTGATTAAATTCTTTTCTAATACTGAAATTATTCTTGATACTATCATGACAAAAATAGCTAAAAAAATTAAAGCTATGAACACAATAGACATTCCCAGTAATGAACTCATTAGACTTTCCAGAAAACTAATATACTCTGTTGTAATCATCTCTTTCCTCCTTCTTTTATTTTTTATTTTCTTAAATATTTTTTAACTTTTTTTCAATTCCCTCTTCTTCAAAATAATCATTTAGTTGAAACAATAAACTTCTATCTTCTGCATCACCTTTTGGTGCAAAACATACAAAATATTTTATTTTCTTTTTTCTTACTAACAAAGGGTGTTTTACTTCTATTAAAGAAAAACCTGTTTTAAAAACATTCTCCTTTGGTTCTGTATAGAAAAGAGCTGTTTTTTCATTTAAGAAAAAAATTAAACTTTCTTCTTCTTTCTTATTTACACTCTCCTCCATGTATGATTTTTTAATATATTTCTGCTTCCATAGAATTTCCATTCCTGCCCTTACAGCTTCTCTCCACTCAAAAGTACATATAGAAGTTCTTACATTTTTAGGGATCTGCAACTCCTCTTGAGCTTCCTGTTCTCTTTCATCTAGTATGTTATTGGGAAAAGTATGAAGCAATTCCTCACGTAATTTATTCCCATTCCAATCTTCAATATTTATATTTCTTTCAATTAATCCCATCAATTTTTCCAAAGGAATTTTCTTATCCTGAGGCATAAGTTCAAATTCTTTCAGATGAGCTTTATCTATATCTGTTAAAATAGGGTTGACTTGACATACTGAATAAGGTAGATTCATCTGTGTTAAATCAGATGTCGTAACCAGTAAATCTATCTCTTCACCATGAATTTTATCCAATTGCTTAATAGATACTACTTTTACTATATCCACTAAAAATTCTTCTTCTAACCGAGCTAATAAAAAATTGGTTAAATTTCTTTTATATGAAGAAGCTACTACTATTTTTTTTGGTTGTTTAATTTGATTTCTTAGAGCAACTTCAAAGATAGGAACCAAGAATCCAATCTCATTGTCAGATACTTCTAAATTTAATAGAGTTTCAAAACTATGAAAAGCCTTTTTCAAGTAATAAAAGGTATCTTCATATACTAATTTTACCTCTTTTAAAATGCTGTTTTTCAATTCAATTTTCTTAGAACTTCTATAAATAAGTGGTTTAATGTAATATAAAATATCGTCCATTAATCTCTTGTTTTTTACAAGCTGAACATTCTTTAAATGTTCAAATTCTTTAATCAGACGATAAACTCCAAGTTCTATTTCCAGCCAATTACGATGTTTTGAAAAGATTTCTTTTTCATCACAGGAAATACGAAGTAGATAATCTGTTAAGAAATAAAGCTGTGTTTCTGAAAATTCTATAAAAGTTTTCTGTAAAACTTTAAATTCTCTTGTTTCTCTTAATACCTTCCTATTTAAAACATCTAGATCTTCTGTACTTAAACTTCGTAGTTTTAGCACAGAAATTAGCAAAATTAATAAGTTAAGTGTTTCATCAGTATAAGGTAAATCTATATTCTTAATTTTTTGATAACTATCTTCTAATACTCCTAGATACTGTTTTGTCAGTTTTTCAGAAACCATCTTTTCAAAATAACTGGTATTTTTAAAACTTACCCTGCTATCTCCTTCATCAAAAATAACATATTGATATAAAAAGATTGCTAAGTAATAAATTAAATCACTATTTTTGTAACTCAAATGACATTTTTTATTATTATATTGGTATTGCTCTAAAAGAATACCCATTTTAGAAAGTTTGGTACTTAATATTTTAATATCTGCTCTCAATGTAGATTTGCTTATCTGTAATATATCTGCAAGTTCTTCAATTTGAAATTCATCTTTTTGAAGAATACTTTCTAAAATCAATAAATCTATTCTTTCCTTTTGTTCGTAAACATAATTATATTCATTTATCCCTTTAATCAATGAAGAAATATCTTTTTCATCTAAAAGACAGAATATTTTTCTTTTTTTTATGAAAATTTTTTCCTCACCTAAATTTTCATTTAATTCTCCAATCTTATATCGAATACTTCTTTCAGTTTGATTAAAAATACTCGCAATTCGTTTTAAGTCGTCTTCTTTCTTTAACTCCTTCAAAATTTCAAAATGTTTTTTATTTAGTGCCAAAGAAATTCCCTCCAAAAATAAAACAGTCTTTCTGTTTATGAAACTATTATTTCCAATTCCCTTTTATTATACAACCTATTTTCAAAAAAATGTAGTTTTAATTTTTTCACTTTTTTGTGAAATTTCAAATTCACATTTTTTTTTTCACTTTTTTTATTTTCTCAAAATAAAGCAATATGAAAGTCCTCTATCTTTCTTTTTATCTTTTTCTTTTTTCCATCTTTTTGAAAAAATAATCTCTATTTCCCCTTCTTCTTCTTCCATTAGGATTTCATATTTTTTTAAATTATTAAGTTTCTCATACTCGCCAAAAATATTCTTTTTTTCATATTTTTTCCCATTTTTTTCAAAACTTAAATTAATATCACAAAGAACATAGTCCTCTTCCTGATGATAATCTAAAATAACATCAGAACTTAAAGTACATTGAATTTTTCCATTTTTATAGCCTACTGTTATTCTCTCTTCTTCCAACAATGTTCCCTCTAAAACATATGAGTTTTCATATTCTTTCTTAATGCCATTTGTATCTTTAGGGCATCCATAACCTAGAAAATATTTTTCTCCATGACTTGCTGTCTGTACTACCATAGCTTTCAAAAAAAGGGCTGAAGCATCTTCTTTCCAAAAAAGAATATTTCCTAATAAAGAAGTCATTCGAGCTGTGGCAAAACTAGTTCCAAAAGAACTTACAATTTCTCCCTTTGGAGAAAAAGAATAAACTCCTGATACTTTTCGTTTTCCATTTGGATCCCAGAAAACATCTCCTCCATACATAGCAATATCAGGTTTTTCTAATATTTTATGTCCTTTTCCACTCAAACTAAAACTTGAAACTTCCCCCTCTTGATTACACGAGGCGACTACTAAAGAGCGAATTGTGTCAGAGCCTTGTAAAATACTCCCTCTTTCCTCTTTATCTCTAGTGAATTCCCCATTTCCACAAGATTTACAAATAATGATATTATATTTTTCCTGCAAATAATCTAATAACAGTCCAAATTCAGAGATTCTTTCTAAATCAACAGCAAAACGAAGGCTGATTGCTAAATTCCATATTTTAATCCAAGAATGTTCCTCAACTGCTCTTCTCAATCTGAACAAAAGCTCATCTTCTTCCAATTGGTAAAGACTAAAATCTGGTACAATAGCTGCATCATAAATCTTAATTTTTTCCCCTGCAATCCATTTTTTATCACTGAATTCATCTCCATATAAAATTACTCCTGCTACAAAACTACCATGAGTAGGGTGCTGTCTTTCAGGACAATACTGTTTTTCATCTCGATACACCCAAGAACTCATCATTTCAATATTTGCAATTCCATTATCTAAAACTCCAACCATAGGATATTTTTTATTCCCAGAAACTTTTTCATAAGAAGGCATTTGTACTTCCATAACACGAGTTTGAAAATTTAAAAAATAATGATGCATTACTTCAAATTTTGAAATCTCTTTTCTTTGAGAAAATTCTTGCAGTATCTCATCACCAGGGTTTTCTATTTTATAAATAACATACCCAGGAAAATATTCTTTTTTTTCAAATAAGATTCCTCTTCTCTTTAACTCCTCTTCCCATAAAGAGCTGTCTGCCCATTCTCGTAATTTTATTTTATAATGTTGTTTAAAATCCATTCTGTTTCCTCTCTTCTAATTTTCAGATTTTTATTTTTATTTTAAAATAAAAGGGGAGCTTTGTCTATGCAAATCTCCCCCTGTTCTTTTATTTTTTTTTACACTATCCAGTAAATAATAGAAAAACTATTTTATTTTATTTTTACAATCTCCAGTTTCTAAATATTCTTTTATATTGTCAAATGTTGTTTCTATCATATTTAAAGCAGCTTCATCAGTATAAGAACCTATATGTGGAGTAATCAATACTTTTGGATACATTTCTACCAATTTTTCAAAATTTGGATCTTCTAATTTGTTGTTTCCAAAATCTTTGAAGAAAATAGACACTTCATTTTCCAAAGTATCAATTCCAGCTCCAGATACTTTTCCACTTTCTAAAGCTTCTACTAAAGCACCAGTATCTACCAATTCTCCTCTTCCTGTATTAATCAAGATAACTCCATCTTTCATTTTTGCTAAAGTTTCTTTTGTAATTATTTTTCCATTTTCTTTGATATAAGGAGCATGTAAAGTAATAATGTCAGATTTTTCTAATAATTCCTCCATAGAAACTTGTGTTACAATATCCTCTACTCCTGTTTTAGGGAATAAATCATATCCAATAACATTTGCTCCTAATCCTTTGAAAAGTTTTGCAGCTGTCATTCCTATTCTTCCTAATCCAACAACTCCAACAGTACAATTTCTTACTTCTTTTGAGAACATTTGTTTATCTACAATAAAGTTTCTTTCTTTTGTTTTATTTGCAGTATATGCCACATTTCTTAGTAAAGACATTGCTAGAGTCAGTGCCAATTCTGCAATTGCATTTGGTGAATAGAAAGGAACATAAGCAGTTTTTAATCCTAATTCTTTTGCATAAGGAACATCAATATGATTTACTCCAACAGTTCTTGTCAAAACATATTCTACTCCCATTTCTTTATAAATATCCAGTCTTTCTTTTGTAGCAAAACAGTTCCCTCTTAAAACTACAGCATCATTTCCTGCAGCTTTTCGTGTTGTAGCTTCATCTGTCAGATATTCTGGTATTAAAGTCATATCATATCCAAATTTCTTATTTACAGCTTCAAAAATAGGTACCTCTACATCACGAACTCCATAAAAAATTACTTTCATTATTATAATACCCCTTTAATTTAAAAAAATAATTATTTTCATTCACATTTTTATTTAATTATTTTTATTATTTTTATTTAATCACTTATATCATTTTTATTTCATTTCGTCAAGATAGCATACACTAAAATTCATTTGTGTCTGTTTTTCTACCTTTTAGAACTTATTTCTTTATATTTTAAAATCATCTATATGCCAATTTTCAAGAAAACTCATCTAATTTTAAAAAATTTTTTAATTTTTTATATATTTTATATATTTAATAGTTTTAAAATTTGTCTATGAAAAAAGATTTTTTTCATTTTTTAAATATACATCATATATTGTTAACATTTATTTGTTTTCTTTATTTTTAAAATTTATTTAATGAAATTGACTATTTTTTTTTAGAAGATATAATTGTAATACAATGTAACTGATAAAAGTACAATTAATTTGAAATTGATATTTTATTTAATTATTTTAAGGAGGATTTTATGGTAAAAGAAACTTTAAACCCACTATTAAGCGCTCAAGCACAAGTAAAAAAAGCATGTGATGCTTTAGGAGCAGATCCAGCTGTATACGAATTATTAAAAGAACCTCAAAGAATTATTGAGATTTCTATTCCTGTAAAAATGGACGATGGTTCTCTCAAAACATTTAAAGGGTACAGATCAGCTCATAATGATGCAGTAGGACCTTTTAAAGGTGGAATTCGTTTCCATCAAAATGTAAATGCTGATGAAGTAAAAGCTCTTTCTATGTGGATGAGTATCAAATGTCAGGTAACTGGAATCCCTTATGGTGGAGGTAAAGGGGGAATTACTGTTGATCCTTCTGAATTATCTCAAAGAGAATTAGAGCAACTTTCTAGAGGTTGGGTAAGAGGAATGTTCCGTTACTTAGGTGAAAAACTGGATATTCCAGCTCCTGATGTTAATACAAATGGACAAATCATTGCATGGATGCAAGATGAATATAACAGATTAGCTGGTGAACAAACAATTGGAGTATTTACTGGTAAACCTTTAAGTTATGGTGGTTCTGCTGGAAGAAATGAAGCTACTGGATTTGGTGTTGCTGTAACTATGAGAGAAACTTTCAAAGCATTAGGAAAAGATCTTACTAAAGCAACTGTAGCTGTTCAAGGATTTGGAAATGTTGGAAAATTCACTGTAAAAAATGTTATGAAATTAGGTGGAAAAGTTGTAGCTGTTGCTGAGTTTGAAAAAGGAAAAGGAGCTTTTGCAGTATATAAAGCAGAAGGTTTCACTTTTGAAGAATTAGAAACTGCCAAAGCTGAAGGAAGCTTAACAAAAGTTGCTGATTCTAAAGAAATTACTATGGATGAATTCTGGGCATTAAATGTAGATGCTATTGCTCCATGTGCTTTAGAAAATGCAATTACTGCTAAAGAAGCTGAATTAATCAAAGCTCTCTTAATCTGTGAAGGAGCTAATGGACCAGTTACTCCAGAAGCTGATGAAATTCTTTATAAAAAAGGTATTATTGTTACTCCAGATATCTTAACAAATGCTGGAGGAGTTACAGTATCTTACTTTGAATGGGTACAAAACCTGTATGGATACTACTGGACAGAAAAAGAAGTAGAAGAAAAAGAGGAAAGAGCTATGGTAGATGCTTTTAAACCAATTTGGGAATTAAAAGTGGAAAAGAATGTTTCTTTCAGACAGGCTACATACATGAAATCTATCAAAAGAATTGCAGAAGCTATGAAAATTAGAGGATGGTACTAATTTCTATATTAGAGAATAAAATATCTAAACAATTACAATATCTAAAAGAGAGAGTTGTGGAACTCTCTCTTTCCTTTATTTTGTATAATAATTTTTTTCTTCTTAATAATATATAAAATTCAAATTATTTTCTATAATAATTTTTCTCTATTTCAGTCTATTCATTTTTCATTTTCATTATAATTTCTTTATCTTTATCTACTTCTTTTGTTTCTTTAAGTTCACAGAAAGAATATAATATCATAGCCAGTATATTTTATGACTTAAATGATATTTTAGATTTTTTCTTTCTTTATTATATATATGACTTTATATTTAATTTTTTCCTTCCATAAAAACTTCTCCTTTTTTTTACAACTTTTTATCTTATAAAATTGTAGTAGTTCAATCAAATTTTTTCAGTTTTTTATATATTATTTTATTTTTTCATTTATACTAATAATATTCTTTCCTCCTATTTTTTTAAACTTTATTCTCATTTTCAATATTTTTTCTACAAAATTTTTAAAAAAATTATCTTGACTTTACTACATTTTTAAATTATAAATATAGTAACTACTACATACAGTAAATTTAATAGCTTTTATCTAAAATCAAGGAGGGCAAATTATGGACTATGGAATTTTATCTGTCATTCCACCGCTGGTTGCTATTTTACTGGCTCTGGTGACAAAACAAACGGTTTTTTCACTTTTTTTAGGTCTTTGGATTGGAACTACCATTATCTCTGATTGGAACCCAATTATCGGATTTCCAAAAATGATTTCAGATTTCTTCATTCCACTTATTGGTAACACTTGGAATGCAGGAATGATAATGCTTATTGTGTCTTGTGGAGGGTTTGTCTATTTAATAAAAGTTTCTGGAGCAGCAAAAGCATTTGGGGATTATGCTTCTAAGAGAGTAAAAACAAGAAAAGGTGCTCAGCTTACAGCATATTTTGCAGCATTTGCTTTTATTTTTACAGAGCCTACTCTTACACTTGGAGCTATTATGAGACCAATAACTGAAAGACTTAGGGTATCTAGAGTTAAACTTGCATATATTTGCGATGTTATGGGTTGTCCTTTTGCAACGCTTTCTCCTATTACAAGCTACAGTACTTATGCTATTGGACTTATAGCTACACAATTTGCAATGCTTGGAATAACAGATAATCCATGGACTACATATCTTAAATCTATTCCATATAATTTCTATGCTATGTTTGGTATGCTTGCTCTTTTCTTTGTTATTATATTCAATCTGGATATAGGACCTATGTACAAAGCTGAAAAAAGAGCTATTGAAACTGGTGAACTTATAGGTGAAAATGATAATCCAATGGGAAAATATGATTTAGATGAGGATACTTTATTTAAAGATTCAAATATAACACTGGCTAGTTTTGTTATTCCACTTCTTGCATTATTTGCAACATTAATAGCTATGATACTCTGGACTGGAAAAGCTGGTGAAAATGGTATAGGAGGAGCTTTTGTCAATTCCAATATTTCTCTTTCTATTACTACAGGATTTTTAGTTGCTTCTATTGCTGCTGGAATAATGGGTGCAAAGGCTAAAATATTTAAATATGCTGATATCGTTCCTATGTTCTGTAAAGGAGTAGCTTTGAACTCTGATATTCCAATCATATTAGTATTAGCATGGTCTATTGGTTCATTGACAGGGGTTATGAACCTTAAAGGATATTTAATAAATATAGTTGCACATTACAACATAGCTGCTGGTTTTATGCCTGCATTCCTATTTGTAGTAGGTGCTTTTGTTGGATTCTCTACTGGAAGCTCTTGGGGGTATGGGCTATAATCATGCCAATATCTCTTCCAATAGCTCATACATTTGGAGTCCCAATGGAACTTATGATAGGGGCTTCATTAAGTGGGGGAGTATTTGGAGATCACTGTTCTCCTATATCAGATACTACTATTCTTGCATCTACAGCAGCTGGTTCTGACCATGTGGAACATGTAAAAACACAACTTCCTTACAGTCTAACTGTAGGAACATCTTCAGTAATAGGTTTTCTAGTAGGAGGACTTATCTCTCCAATATTAGGGCTTATAGTTGCAGCAATATTAATAGTTACAGTTCTTTTCATGTTTTCTAAAATAGCTGAAAAGAGAAATGGTAAAATTTTAGGAGGAATACAATGATGAATAAATCAAAAATATATTTTCCCGATTATATCTTCTATAATGGGAGTATTCATACAGTAGATAAAAATGACAGTATTTATGAAGCTACTGCTGTATCAGGAAATAAAATAGTAGCTGTTGGAAATAATGATGAAATACTATCAATGAAAACTGAAAATACTGTATTAATAGACCTAAAAGGAAGAAGCCTTCTGCCAGGTATCAATGATGCTCACAATCATGCATGGGAAACTGGTTTAATGCTTGAAGGAATAGTACTTTTCGGTATTAATAGTATGAAAATGCTTCAAGAAAAAATTAAAGAAAGAATAAAAGAGGTTCCAGAAGGAACATGGATACAGGGAGGAAGTTGGATAGAATCTCAATTTGAAGAAAACAGAGCACCTAATCGCTACGATTTGGACATTGCTTCTCCTGATAATGCTGTTGTACTGGAAAGAATATTTGGAGCTTGTTCTGTAAACTCTAAAGCATTAGAATTAGCTGGTATCACTAAAGATACTGTTGATCCTCCAAAGGGGCATATAGAAAAAGATGAAAAGGGAGAACCTACTGGGGTTCTTCATGGAAATGCTGTTCTTTTAGTCAGAAAAGTTATGCCTGGTCCTTTTGGAAGTGATGATTTTGGAGCAGGAGAGGGAGAGCCTTCTATTCCTGTATTGGAAAAATCTATATCTCTTGCAATAAATGAATATAATAAATATGGAATTACAAGTATTACAGAACCAGGAGTAAGTTCTGGAGTATGTAAAGCTTATCATGATTTATTAAAGAAAAATGAACTTAAATGCAGAATAAACCTTATGCCTAACTGGCATGGATTTACACTGCAGCAAAATGAAAAAGAACTTGACCAGCTTCTTGAGGATTATAATTTTTCCACTGGTTATGGAAATAACTGGATACGTTATTCTTCATTAAAAATGGCAATAGATGGTGGACTTACATCTATGACAGCTTTAAAATCTTGGAATTACAAAGGCGAAGATTCATTGAGAGAATTTCCATTAAGACTTGATATCACTAAACTTGATGAATATATAAAATCAGCTCATGATTCTGGCTGGGATATTGGTATCCATGTAATGGGAGATGTAGCTATAGATAAAGCTGTAGATGCTATTTACAAAGCTGTAAAAGCTAATCCAAGAAAACATCAGCACTCTATAATACATGCTTATTATCCAAGTGAGGAAACTCTTAAAAAATGAGTGAAGTAGGCATAATGGTAGCTGCTCAAGCCAGCTTCATCTATGTAGAAGCAGATGGATATGATTCTCTGCTCCCTAGAGATAAGCAAACATCATTTACTCCATTAAAGACTTATAAAGACAATGGAATAATAGTTTCTTTAACTACTGATATGCCTTGTTCAAATCTAAATCCTTTTATAAATATGTACGCAGCTGTAACTAGAAAAGGATCAAGAGGTTATTCTCTTGGTGATGAAGAAAAAATAACCAAAGCAGAAGCTCTCAGAATGATGACATACAATGGTGCTGTGCTTAATGGAGAAGAAAAATTCAAAGGGAGCATAGAAGCTGATAAGTTGGCAGATCTTATAATAATAGACAAAGATCTTTCTCAAGTATCAGATGAAGATATAAAAAATATCAAAGTTGATCTCACTATGCTTGATGGAAAAATCATCTATCAAAGATAAAGAAATCGAGGAAGTGAATAAATGCTGTATTTAATCATAGCAGTTTTATCAAATACATTTATGACTTTCATCATAAGATTGTCAGAAAAAGAAAAAAGCAACCGTTTCAATGTAAATACTTTTAATTACCTTTTTGGTGGTATATTGGCATATTTTGTCATTAGAAAGGAAAGTGTATTCTCTTTTGATGGAGAAGATTACAGGTATACACTTCTTCTCGCTGTGATAAATGCTGTATTATATATTGCCTGTCTTTATCTGATACAGATAAACATGAAAAAAAATGGAGCTCCTCTTACTACTACATATAATAGATTGGGGCTTCTTATCCCTATTCTTATATCTGTTATACTTTTTAAAGAATATCCCAATCAAATGCAGATAATAGGGTGTATTTTAGCAATTTTTTCTATATACTACATCAACAAAAAAGATAAGAAAGATGGTAGCAGTGTTTCACCTATTCTTCTCATAGCTTTATTTATAGCTGGAGGTATGGTAGATACCCTAGCAAAGATATATGGTCACTTTGGTAATCCAAATCTTCAAGGGCATTTTATCTTTTATACATTTATCTTTTCCTTTATATTCAGTCTTATATTGAGTATAAAAAGTATAAAAAATCTCAATTTAAAAGAAATACTTATTGGTTTTTTTATAGGGATACCTAATCAGATTACTACATTAGCACAATTAAAAGCTGTTGCTGTACTTCCTGCTTATCTGGTATTCCCTGCATACAGTATTTCTGTTATACTTTTAGTTAATTTTGTAAATTTTCTTTTCTTTAAAGAAAAGCTCACAATACGTCAATATATAGGAACAGGTATCATTATTTCAGCTCTTATATGCATGAATGTCTAGAAATATTCCTTGCTTTTATCTTTAAATTATTTTATGATAAAAGAAAAGAAATGCGAGGTATTATCTATGACCGGAATTGCAAAACTATATAGGAAGAATTATAATAATCTAACTAAAGCTGAAAAACAGATAGCAGAATATATATGTGAAAACTCCAAAAAAGTTATTATGATGACTTCTCTAGAACTTGGAAAAGAGCTCAATGTCAGCGATGCAACTGTATTGAGATTTTCTAAAAAAATAGGATTTTCCAAATATAATGAACTTAAAGAATATCTTGCAGAAGAGTTGGAAGCAAGAAAAAGTGTCATTGATAAAATGCTGGATAACTGGAACAATGACAGAGAGGATAATAACAGTGTAAAAAAAATGATAAATGCTGATATAAAAAATATGCAGAAACTCTATATGGATCTTGACTTAGAAGAAATCGATAATGCAGTAAAACTTATGCAGACATCAAAAAAAATATTTGTCATTGGTGTAGGGAGTAGCAGAGCTGTTGCTGAAATGCTTGGGTGGCACTGTATGGTTCTTGGACTTGAAGCAGTAACTATATCTGAAGGGGGATATGGTCTTTTTGAAAAAATAGCCCATGTTACAAAAGATGACTGTGTTATATTCTTCAGTGTCCCTAAATATCTGAAAGATGAAGTACAGATGATGGAACTTCTTCATGCAAAAAAAGTTCCTTCTGTTGTTATCACAAATAATCTTTTTAGTAAAATTGCATCTTATGCTTCAATATTTATCCCTGTTGAAACAAATAATACAAGCTTTTTCAACTCTTTTATACTTCATGCTGAAGTGTGCAATGTCATTCTTCTAAAACTTTTTGAAGGAGATAGGAATAGATATTTTCAATATTTCAAACAAAATGAAAAAGATCAAAGTTTTCTTTATGAAGATGAAGATCCTTCTCCTACATATTAAAATAACCCAGTTCCATAATTAAGGAGCTGGGTATTTTTTATATAAAAAAGACACCCCAAAAACTTATGAGTGTCTTTTATTATTGTTTATATACAATTAATCTCTTCTTTCAATTACATTCATTTTGATAGCTTTTAATTTACACTTATCAAAACATAGTCCACAACCTATACATTTTTCTTGATCAATTTTATGCTTAGCTTTAAGTTCTCCTTCTACTGCTCCCACTGGACAAACTTTAGCACACAGAGTACATCCAACACATTTTTCTTCTATGATTTCAGCTTTTTTAACTTCCTTTATCTCACTTTTAATTGCGTTTGTAGGACATTTAGCAGCACATAAACCACATTGGATACACTTCTCTGGATCTATTTTAGCAAGATTATTTTCAACTGTAATAGCATCTACTGGACACGCTTTTTTACATAATCCACATCCTATACAAGCAGTTGAACAAGCTTTTCTTGCAGTAGCACCTTTCTCTTTAGAAGAGCAAAGTACTGTAACTTTTTTATTTTGAGGAAGCATAGAGATAACTTTCTTTGGACATGCTTTTTGACATAATCCACAAGATATACATTTATCTTCATTTACTTCAGCAATACCTTTATCATTTACTTTGATTGCATTAACTGGACATACTCTTTCACAGTCCCCATGCCCTAAACATGAGTAAACACATGATTTATCTCCACCTGCATAAAGCATCATTGCAGCACAAGTTTGAAGTTCTCCATCAAACTCATATATTTTAGTAGTTCTTGTATTATCTCCTTGACATAATACTTTAGCAACTATTTTTTCATCAGATACTTCTACTGTAGCCCCCATAATTTGACCAATTCCTTCAGCTACACTGGCTCCTCCAGGGGCACATAGTGACATTCCTGCACCTTCATTTACAACTGCTGCTGCATATCCAGCACATCCAGGAAATCCACATCCTCCACAGTTTGCACCAGGAAGAATACCCATTATTTGTTCTATTTTTGGGTCCACTTCAACTTCAAATTTCTTTGAAGCAAAGGCCAAGAACAACCCCATAGCAAGACCTGTTAGTCCTAAAACCAACACAGGCATTATTACTGCGTTCATATTAACCTCCAAAATATTTATATTTGCATTCCACTAAATCCCATAAACGCCATAGCAAGAAGACCAGCTGATATAAATGCAATTGGTACTCCTTTAAATGGTGCTGGAATAGCTGAGTATTCTATTCTTTCTCTAATACCAGCAAGTAATACTAATGCTAGTGAGAAACCTACTGCAACAGAAAATCCATTTACTAATGTTTCAATGAAGTTATATCCTTCTTGAATATTTATAATCGCTACCCCTAGTACTGCACAGTTAGTTGTAATAAGAGGAAGGAATACTCCAAGAGCTTTGTAAAGACTTGGTGAAGTCTTAGCAATAGCCATTTCAACAAATTGAACTAGAGCTGCTATAATTAATATAAAAGCTATAGTTTGTAAATAGTCTAATCCAAATGGAGCAAGTAAAAAATGATATACAAGCCAAGTTATCCCTGAAGCTAGAGTTATTACGAAAGTTACTGCCATTCCCATTCCCAATGAAGCATCTATCTTTTTAGATACTCCCATGAAAGGACAACAACCCAAAAACTTTGCAAAGATAACGTTATTTATAAATATAGAACCTACTATAATACTAAAAATACTTCCAAAAGTCACTTTCTATCCCTCCTTACTCTTTTTCATCTTAAGATAATTAAGAGTTGCTATGATACATCCAATTGTAAGGAAAGCTCCAGGTGCAAGTATAAATATAAGTGCAGGAGTGAAGCCTTCAGGAGCAAACTTGATATTGAATACAGATCCATTACCAAGAGCCTCTCTGATAGCACCTAATACTGTAAGAGATAGAGTAAAACCAAGTCCTGTCCCTACTCCATCAACTAGAGATGCAAGTACACCATTTTTTGATGCAAAACTTTCTGCTCTTCCCAATACTATACAGTTAACAACTATAAGAGGAATAAATAATCCCAATACTTTATAAAGATCAGGAGTATATGCCTTCATAACCATTTCAACTATTGTAACCAATGATGCTATGATCATGATAAATGCTGGTATTCTAACTTGATCAGGAATTAATTTCTTAAATGCAGAAATTAAAACATTTGAACATGCAAGAACAGCTACAACGGCTAATCCCATTGACATACCATTTATTGCTGAACTTGTAACTCCAAGTGTAGGACATAGTCCTAATAGAAGTATAAATACAGGGTTTCCTGTGAATATTCCTTCAAAGAATATCTTTCCATAGTTATTTTTCTCCACTATTTTCTCACCTCTTTGTCATACACTGTCAAAGCTCTCATTATTCCAGTATAAACTGCTGTTGGAGATATAGTAGCACCAGCAAATGCATCAGTAGATTTATTGAAGACATAAGATGAATCTCTTCCTACCCAGATAGCCTGCCATGGTTTTTCCATAATTCTAGCTCCAAGTCCTGGAGTTTCTTGGCTTCCTATTATATCAAGTCCTGCAATTTTACCATCTTTTTCAATACCCAAAACAAAGTTGATGTCAGCAGCATATCCACCTTGAGCAACAGATACAACATATCCTGTAAGCTCTCCATCTTTGTTAAATCCAGGTATAAATTCAAGCCCTTCAGCTTTTATAGCTTCTTCAGCTTTAAATGTATCAGCAGAAGAAAGAACATTTTTTCTTGCTGAGTTTACAGCAGCTATTTCATTCTGTTGAATTACTGTTTTAGTAAATTCATTTACTACAGCCAATATTCCAGCAGATACAGCAGCTATTATTAAAAGAACTGCTCCATAATGTACATATCTATTTTTCATTAGACTTCACCTCACCAAATTTTTTAGGTGCAGTATATCTATTGATTAAAGGAACAAATCCATTCATGATAAGGATAGAGTAAGCAACCCCTTCTGGATATCCACCTTTCATTCTAATCAAAGATATAAGTAGTCCTAATCCCAATGCAAATATTATTTTACCTTTTGGTGTATATGGGCTTGTTACCATATCTGTAGCCATGTAGAAAGCTCCTAGGAACAACCCTCCTGAAAGAATATGCATTACAGGATCTCCTCCCATTGCCCATGTAAGAACAAATACTGTACCTATTATTAAAGCAGGCATTTTCCAGTCTATCTGTCCTCTATAGATAAGATATATTCCTCCTATAAGAAGAGCAAGAGCTGAAGTTTCTCCTAAACATCCACCCATTCTACCTACAAAAGCCTGAATGTATTGATTTCCACCTTCAATTAAAGCTCCATCTAATGGAAGTCCTCTTTTCATAGTATCCAATACTGTAGCTCCAGCTTTTCCATCTAGAGCAAAAGTAGTGATAGCTACTGGCCATGAAGCCTGAACAAATGCTCTACCTACTAGTGCAGGGTTGAATATATTATGTCCAAGTCCTCCAAATACCATTTTACCAAGAGCGATAGAAACTATCGATCCAATAATTACATAAATAAGAGACATATTTACTGGTATAACAAAAGAAAAAAGAATACCTGTAAGAATTGCACTTCCGTCAAATACAGAAATATCCTGATTCATTATTTTCTGACAAATAAATTCTGTAACAATACATGATAATATAGCAACTGAAGTAACTATAAATGCTCTTATTCCAAAAACATATACAGCAACTAAAAATGCTGGTATTAAAGATATTATTACATCATACATTACTTTTTCAACTGTTTCTGATGTTCTTATATGAGGTGATGGCCCCATCTTCAAAATATTAGTCACTTGTACCCTCCTAATAACTTAATAACTTACTGTATGTTATTTTTTCATTGCTCTTAATTTTGACTTTCCAATCTTTATAGCTTCAGTTAATGGTCTGTTAGCTGGACATATATAAGCACATGATCCACATTCAATACAATCCATCAGGTTGTATTTTCCAATTTCTTCCCATTGTTCAAAAGCAGCAAGTCTTGCAAACATGATTGGTTCAAGAAGCATTGGACATGCTCCGATACATTTTCCACATCCTATACAAGCTTTTGGTTTATAAGGATTTGTTTCCTCTTTTGTAAGGGCTAATAAACCAGAAGTTCCTTTAATCACTGGAGCTTCTTCTGAGAATTGAGCCATTCCCATCATTGGTCCACCCATTACTAATTTATCCATTACATCTCTGTTTACTCCACATTGATCAAGAATATAAGAAAATGGTGTTCCAATAGCTATTTTTATATTTTTAGGATTTGCTATTGCTTTTCCTGAAACTGTAACAACTTTTTCAATTAGAGGAGTACCATTTACCAACCCTTCATATATAGCAGCTGCTGTTCCTGTATTTTGAACAACTACTCCTACTGCTGATGGAAGTTTTCCAGATGGAACCTCTCTATCTAAAACAGCTTTAATTAATTGTTTTTCTCCTCCTTGAGGATATTTTGTTTTTAGAGGAGCTATCTCTATTCCTGTACCTTCAGCAGCTTTCTTCATAGAAGCTATTGCTTCAGGCTTATTTTCTTCAATACCTATGATAGCAGTTTCTACTCCTAAAACTTTTTTGATGATTTTGATACCTTCAATTATAGTTTCTGGATGTTCAAGCATAAGTCTATTATCTGAGTTAAGGTAAGGTTCGCACTCTGCTCCATTTAATAATAAAGTATCAATCTTTACATCAGCAGGTGGATTAAGTTTTACATGAGTAGGAAAACTTGCCCCTCCAATACCTACAATTCCTTTTTCTCTAATCATTGCTAATAAATCTTTCTTGTCAGCAGTTTCCCAATTTTCTATCTTAGTTAATTCTGCCCAAGTTTCTTCCCCATCATTTTCAATCATGATAGTTTTGATTCTTCCCATTAATGGGAAAACATGTTCTTCAATTTTTTTAACTGTACCACTTACAGGTGAGTGTATAGGAGAAGTTAAGAATGCTTGAGAGTCAGCTATTTTCTGACCTTTAAGTACTTTATCTCCAATAGCTACAATTGGATCTAATGGTGATCCTATATGTTGTAATAAAGAAATATACAACATTTTTGGTGCTGCTAGTTTTTCTACTGGCATATTTTCTGTTTGTAGTTTATTTTCAGGCGGATGTACTCCACCTCTGAAACCAAAAAATCTCATATGAATCTCCTTTCATAAAGTTAATTTCTACTAATCAGTTTACCACATTTATATCTATTTAACAATATGTTTTCGTTATTTTTTCCATCACAAGTTATTACTTTTTGTTATATTTCTGCATTATTCTGCCTAATTCAACATCTCTTATTAAATCTAAAGCACAATCAGCTGCATTCTCAATCATTTTATCAACAACTTCTTGTTCACTTTTATCAAACTGACCTAATACAAAATCTATAGTGTCATCTTTACTCTTTCCTATGCCACATTTAATACGTAAAAACTCATCACCTAAGTGGGAAATAATAGATTTTATTCCATTGTGCCCACCTGAGCTTCCTTTCTCTTTTACTCTCAATTTCCCAACTGGAAGATCCATATCATCATAGATTACTATCATATCTTTTTAGCATCTATTTTATAAAAATTTACTACAGCAGCTATTGAATTTCCACTGAGATTCATAAAAGTCTGAGGCTTCAGAAAGAGAACTTTCTCTCCATCTATATTTTTCTCACTGAGTAATCCTTGAAATTTATCCTTTTCTCCTACTATATTAAGTTCTTCCTGTAATTTACTGATAACTTCAAATCCTATATTATGTCTTGTTTTAGCATATTTATCCCCTGGATTACCAAGACCCACAACTAATTTCATACTTTTTCCTCTCTTTTCAGCTTTTAAATTTCTGTCTTTTTACTTTACTTCTATAAAAAGTTTAAGAGGCGGCTCAAAAAATTTTTTAATTTTTTGAGGCTGCCTCTTGATATATTCTTATAAAATTATTTTAACATTCTGCATTAAATCTAAATTTTGCAAGTCCTCCCAAAGATGTTTCTTTATATTCACTCTTCAAATCTTTTCCTGTTTCACCCATAGTTATAACCACTTGATCAAAAGAAATTGTATGCTTTCCATCTGTATAAAGACTATATGCTGCTGAATCCAATGCTCTTGCCGAAGCTGCTGCATTCCTCTCTATACAAGGTATCTGTACATATCCTCCAACTGGATCACAAGTTAGTCCGAGATGGTGTTCCAATGCCATTTCAGAAGCATATTCAATTTGGTCTAATGATCCTCCCAAAAGAAAACATGCCATTCCTGCTGCCATTGCACATGCAGTTCCTACTTCAGCTTGACACCCTCCTTCAGCTCCTGATATTGTAGCATTTTCTTTCACTATATTTCCTATAAGACCTGCTATTGCTAGTCCTTTTAGAAGCTCTTTTTCAGATATGTCATACTCTTCTCTAAGTGCATATAAAAGTCCCGGAATAATTCCTGAAGCTCCACATGTAGGAGCAGTTACAACCCTTCCTCCAGCTCCATTTTCTTCAGACACTGCTAGGGTATAAGCAAATATTCTTCCTAAAAATCCACCTCGTCCATGATTATTTCTTGCTTTTCTATAAAAGCCTTGAGCTCTTCTTGATAATTTTAGAGTTCCTGGAAGCACACCAGTTTTTCTATTCCTCTTTCAACAGCTGCCTTCATTGCCTCCCAAATTTCTTTAAGGAAATCAAATATCTCCTCCCCTTCATGTTCTACAACATATTCCCAGTACTCTTTTTTCCTTCTTCACACCATTTTTTTATATCATCCATTTTTGAAAATGGATATATTTTTGAAGGTCCTCTTCTTTCTTGACCTAATTCCATGATAGTTCCTCCCCCCACTGAGAAGACTACCCATTCAACTTGAGTATTTCCATTATTATCTAAAGCCTTAAATTTCATCCCATTAGTATGATAATCATAAACTACTTCAGGCTTCCATACAATTTCTGTTTCAACTGGTTTTAAAGTTTCTACTATTATCCAATCAGTAAGGTGTCCCTTTCCTGTCAGAGCTAAAGATCCATACAGTTCCACTATGTATTTATCTGCATCAGGTGTTCTCTCTTTAAATTTTTTTGCTGCTCTTTCTGGTCCAATTGTATGTGAGCTTGAAGGCCCATTTCCTATCTTGAATAACTCTTTTAAGGAATCCATCTTAACCCTCCTAAATATTTTATTGTCTTATCTCTCCATTATAATTTTTTGAGATAGTGTTTAACACTTTTTCAATAACATTATTTATATCTTTTTCAGTAAGAGTCTTTTTCTTGTCTCTAAGTACTATGCTGATAGCTACTGACTTTTTATCTGCATCTATTTTTTCTCCCTCATAGATATCAAATATATCTATATTCTCTATTAAAGGAGAAACTTTTTTCAAGTCATCTATCATGTTTCCTACAAGTACATTTTTATCAAGTACGATGGCCAAATCTCTAGTTACTTCTGGATATTTTACTACTCTTTCATATTTTACAGCATCTTTCATATATTTCAATGCTCTAGTTAGATCTATATCAGCTACATATACTCTTTCTCTCTTAATATCCATAGCTTCTTGAACATCTGGATGAATCTCTCCAAAAGTTCCAATAATATCATTTCCTATTCTAATATCAGCACTTCTACCTGGATGGAAAATTTCTTTTGTGCTTCTTTCAAGTTTATATCTACTGATACCTGTATATTCAAGAAGTTTTTCCACATATCCCTTTATAGTATAGAAATTATATGATTCTGGTTTTGGATTCCATAAAGTTCTTTCAGGCTTTCCTGATATTGCTATACAAATTCTCAAATCCTCATTTGCTAATTCTTCTGCTGGTGCAAATACTTTTGATACTTCATAAAATCTCAAATTAAATTGATTTCTATTGATATTATCTCTAATATTTGCAAGAAGACTGTATACTAAAGTAGGTCTTACTATAGACATATCTTCACTTAAAGGATTGCTTATTTCAATTACTTTATCTTTTATTTTAAGAATATCCAAAGCTTCTTTAGGAATAAATGTATAATTTATTACTTCATGCAGTCCTATTTCTTTCAATATTTCCTTTAAATTGTCAGCAACTGATATTTTTACATCTTTTAAACCAGATTCAATATCTTCCACTGGCATTATAGCTTCTATATTTTCAAACCCATACATTCTTATTACTTCTTCATATAAATCTTCTGATCTAGTTAAGTCCTGTCTATAAGCAGGTGGTGTTACTATTAGAGTATCCTGAGATAAAGTTTTTATTCCCAATCCAAGATTTGTAAGTATTTTTCCAACTTGATCAAACTCTAATTTCTTACCTATAAAGTTATTAAGTTTATTGATATTTAAAGGTATCTCAAATTTTTGAGGTTTTTCTATATATTTATCTATCACCTCATCTAAAACTTCTCCAGAAGCAACTTCTGCCATAAGAGCAGCTGCTCTGTCTATAACTTCACTGATATTTTCAATATCAATTCCTCTTTCATTTCTATATCCAGAATCAGTTACAATACCAAGTTTTTTAGCAGATTTTCTGATATTTTCAGGAGTAAAATATGCTACTTCAAGGAATATATTTTTAGTTTCAGGTTCAATTTGAGTTGCCTTTCCTCCAATAATACCAGCTATAGCTATTGGTTTAACTTCATCAGCTATTACCAACTCTCCATTATTAAGTTCTCTGTCTACCCCATCTAAGGTAGTTATTTTTTCTCCTATTTCTGCAGCTCTTACCACTACAGTTTTATTTTCTAATTTATCCAAATCAAAAGCATGCATAGGCTGGTTATATTCAAACATAACAAAGTTTGTTATATCTACTATATTGTTAATTGGCTTCAATCCCATTGCTCTTATTCTCTTTTTAAGCCATTCAGGTGACTCTTCAACAGTTACATTTTTTATAACTCTTCCCATGTATCTTTTACATCTTTCTTTATCTTCTACCCTTACTTTTGCATAATTATTAGTAGATTCTATAACTTCATTTAAAGCATAAGATGGATACTTTACCTTTCTTCCATAATAAGCTGCTACCTCTCTAGCTATTCCTATATGTGAAAGACAGTCAGGCCTATTCGGAGTAATTTCAAGTTCAAATATTACATCATCAATTCCTGCATATTTCCTATACTCTTCACCTATTGGGGCATCTTCAGGAAGAATTATTATTCCATCTTTATCCTCCCCTATTCCTAATTCAACTTGTGAGCAAAGCATACCACAAGATTCTACATCTCTTATTTTACTTTTTTTAATTTTAAAATTTCCAGGAAGTACAGCTCCAATTTTAGCTACTACTACTTTATCTCCTAATTTGTGATTTGGAGCTCCACAGATTATCTGTAATTTTTCTTCCTCTCCAATATCTACTTTCAAAAGTGTTAGTTTATCTGAATTTGGGTGTTTTCCATATTCAACAATCTGTCCTATAACTACATTATCAAGGTCTTTACCTTGAACATCTATAGCTTCTACTTCCTGCCCTATCATTGTTAGAGCATTTTCAAGCTGATTAATATCTTCTTTTATATCTACATACTGTTTTAACCAGTCTAAAGAAATTAACATTATTCCCTCCAGAATTATTTAAATTGTTTTAAGAATCTTATATCATTTTCAAAAAATGCTCTAAGATCATCTATTCCATGTCTCAGCATTGTTACTCTCTCTATTCCAACTCCGAAAGCAAATCCACTAACTTCATTAGGATCATAACCTACTGCTTTCAATACCTCTGGGTCTACCATTCCGCATCCCATTATTTCCAACCAACCACTATCTTTGCATACTCTGCATCCTTTACCTTTACATACAGCACACTGTACGTCCATTTCAGCACTTGGCTCTGTAAATGGGAAGAAGTGTGGTCTAAATCTTACTTCAGTTTCACCAAAAACTTTTTTAACAAAATGAGTCAATATTCCTTTCAAATTAGCAAAAGAAATATTTTCACCTATCATCAATCCTTCCATTTGGTGGAACATTGGTGTATGAGATACATCATAGTCAGGTCTATAAACTTTTCCAGGACATATCATTCTGAAAGGTGGTTTATGTTCAAGCATGTATCTTACCTGTACTGGTGATGTTTGTGTTCTAAGTACTACATCATCAGAAATATAGAAAGTATCTGTTATATCTCTTGATGGATGAGTTTCAGGAATATTTAAAGCATCAAAGTTATATTTAACTTTTTCTACTTCTGGTCCATCAGCAACATCAAATCCCATTTCAATAAATATATCTTTCATAAAATTCATTGTTTCTGTTATTGGATGGCTAGTTCCCAACTCAATATCTTCACCAGGAAGCGTAATATCAATAATTTCCTGTTCCAATCTTGCTCTTTTTTCTTTCTCTTTCAACTGATTATTTTTTTCATCCAACATTGAACTGATAAATTCTCTAGTTTCATTTACCAGCTGACCAATAATAGGTCTTTCCTCTGGAGAAAGAGTTTTCATTCCTTTTGAAATCTCTGTAAGTTCCCCTTTTTTACCTAGCAGGCTGACTCTTATTTCTTCTAGTTCGTGTAAAGAAGCAGCGCTCTCTATGCTAGATTGTGCTTGTTCCTTTAATTGTGCTACCTTTTCCTTCATTTTTCCTCCCTATGTCAAAGGCTAAAAATCTTCTATATATCTAATTATTTTAAATTCTTTTTAGAAGAAAATCAATACTTTCTTTATTTATTTTTATTATTCCATAATCATTTCCCAATACAGCCCCTGGATTAAAAAGGGTTATACCTTTCTTCTTTTCAAGATATGGTCTGTGTGTATGACCAAATATGACTATATCACATTCCAATTCTCTTCCTCTTTTTTCTATTGTTTCATATTCAAGTTTTACTCTATAATGATGACCATGAGCTAGGAAGACCTTATGTCCCCCTAGCTCAAGAATCATCTCATCACTTCTCTGCATGTCATAATAATCACAATTACCTTTAACTATATGGTAGGTATTTTCTGGAAAGACATATGAAAGTTCTTCAGCATCATCACTGAAATCTCCAGCACATATTACTATGTCAGGTTTCTCCCTTTCATAAATAGAAATCAATTTTTCTAATTTCCCATGCGAATCTGATATAACCAATATTTTCATAATCTATTCCTATCTAAAAACTATCCTATAAATATAGGTGTTTTACTCTTTTCTAATAATTTTATACCATTTTTTCCAATTATCTTTTCAAAGAAATAACTCCTGCTTAAATTTCCCATTATAAAGAAATCATATTCATCTATTTTTTTAAGAACTTCATTATAATCTGTTGTATTAAGCACTTCATGAGTTATAGTTTTTTCTTTACCTTCAAGATAACCTATCAAGTGGTTTTCTTCAATTTCCTTATTAATTACAAATGAAGTAAATTCTTTAACTTCTGGAAAAAGGTTGGTAAACTGATAACAGCTTCTATTGATTTTTACTCCATCATCATTAGCAATAATTACTTTTTCCATTCTTTTTAGAGGTTTTTCTCCTATAAAAATTATAGATTTGTAGTTTCCTTTTAAAATGCTTACTATTCTTTCAGTAATAGCTTCATTTTTTCCGATAAGAAGAATATCACAGCTTTTCATTCTATCAGTAACTATCTCAGGAACAAGTCCAATATCTACTTCAAGCTCACTTTTAATTCCCTTTGATTTAAGAACTTTTTCAATATCTTCTATCTCCTGTTTCTCCATATCAGCCCACCCCTGCATAATAAAAGGTGATCTTCCACTCATCATCATTCCATCTGTAGAAGCAGCTATTATTTTGTCTCTAGACATATCTTTGATGTAAAGAGGCATGATTTTAAAGCCTAAACTGTTTTGTAAATAAACTGCGCTTTCAATAAGGTTATCTCTTTCCATTTCATTTCCAAACAATAGCAAAGCTTTTCTCATATATACCACCCCATTTTTTAAAATATTAGTCTTCCTTTTTCTCCACTACTTCTGCTTCTTCTATGTTATTTTCTGTTTCTACAGAACTAGATTCTAATTCTTCATCTTCTTCTTCTTCAGTTTCAGATTGCACTCTAGTTATAGACACAACTTTTTCAGCTCCATCAACTTTCATTATAATTACTCCTTGAGTGGCTCTTCCATAAAGTGCAATAGTATCAAGAGGCATTCTAATGACTATACCTGAAGATGTAATAGCCATCAATTCTTCTCCCTCAGTTACAGGAAGTACTGATACAACTGCTCCAGTTTTAGCATTGCATCTTATATTTATTACTCCCTTACCAGATCTGGCCTGTAATGGATATTCATCAATTCTTGTTCTCTTTCCATATCCATTCTCTGTTACTGTAAGAATACTTCCATCTTCATCTTTGATTAAAAGTGCTGATACAATCGAATCTCCAGGTCTTAAAGTTATAGATTTAACTCCCATAGTATCTCTTCCTGTAGGTCTTACATTATCACTATTAAATCTGATAGAGTATCCTTGTTTTGTTGCAATAAATACCTGCTCTTGATCTATCTTTTCTATTAGTCCTACATATATTATATCATCATCTTCCTTTAATTTGATAGCTTTTAATCCAGAATTATTAATATTTTTAAATTCATCTAGATTAGTCTTTTTGATAAGTCCTTCCTTAGTAACAAATACCACTTCATTATCTTTAGAGAAATCTCTTGTTTTTATAACAGCTCTTATTTTCTCATCTTCTCTTATTCTAATGATGTTACTCATAAGTTTTCCTCTTGACTGCTTAGAAGTTTCTGGAATTTCATAAACTTTTATATTAAATACTCTTCCTTGATTTGTAAATATCATAAGAGTATCAAGGTTAGAAGCAGATTCTATACTTTCTACAAAATCATCTTCTATAGTATTTTGGCTTGCTACTCCTTTTCCACCTCTTTTTTGAGCTTTATACTTACTCACTTCCATTCTCTTTACATATCCTTTATTTGTAAGAGTAAGTATAACATTTTCATCTTTTATAAGATCTTCTGGAAGTATTTCCATTCTTTCATTTTCAATAAGAGTTCTTCTGTCATCGTTATATTTTTCTTTCAGATAAAGAAGTTCTTCTTTGATTATTTCATATATCTTAGAATCATGAGAAAGAATTTCTCTCAATTCTGCTATATATTTTTCAATTTCAGCATGTTCAGCATCAATTTTTCCTCTTTCCAAACCTGTAAGTCTTTGCAGTTTCATATCCAGTATAGCTCTGGCTTGAACATCAGAGAAAGCATATTTTTCTATTAAAAGCTCTCTGGCTTGATTTCCATCAGATGATCCTCTGATAATTTCAATTATCCTATCAATATTATCGAGAGCTATTTTATATCCTTGTAATATATGTGCTCTTTTTTCAGCTTTATCCAAATCAAACTTAGTTCTTCTAGTTACAACTTCAAATCTATGTTTTAAGTATTCTTGAAGTATTTCTTTAAGATTAAGCACTTTTGGTGCATTATTTACAAGAGCCAGCATAATTATACCAAATGTATTTTGAAGTTCTGTATATTTATATAATTTATTTAATATAAGCTCTGGCTCTTCACCTTTTTTAACCTCTATAACTACCCTAATACCATCTCTGTCAGATTCATCTCTTAAATCTGTTATTCCTGTTACTCTTTTATCCTTTACAAGATCTGCTATTCTTTCAATAAGAGTAGCTTTATTTAATTGATATGGAATTTCTTTGATAATAATAAAAGCTTTTCCATTTTTTTGTTCCTCTATCTCTACCTTACCTCTTACTCTTACCTTACCTCTTCCAGTCATATAGGCATCTCTGATACCTTTCTGACCATCAATTATACCTCCTGTAGGAAAATCTGGCCCTTTTATATATTCCATAAGATTTAAAGGAGTGAGTTCTGGATTATCAATAAGAGCAAGTATTCCATCTACAAGTTCTCCAAGATTATGTGGTGGAATATTTGTTGCCATTCCTACTGCTATTCCTGTTGCTCCATTTAAAAGTAGATTTGGCAATTTTGCTGGAAGAACTGTTGGTTCATCTAACGAATCATCAAAGTTCTTTCTAAAATCAATAGTATTTTTATCTATATCATCTATAAGTTCATTACTGATTCTTGCCATTCTTGCTTCTGTATATCTCATGGCTGCAGCTGAATCCCCATCTATTGATCCAAAGTTTCCATGTCCATCTACAAGTAAATATCTGTAATTGAAGTCTTGAGCCATTCTTACCATTGTTCCATATACTGCCGAATCTCCATGTGGATGATATTTACCTAAAACTTCCCCAACGATTCTGGCAGACTTTTTATATGCTTTATCATAAGTCATTCCAAGTTCACTCATAGCAAAAAGTATTCTTCTATGAACTGGCTTCATTCCATCTCTTACATCTGGAAGCGCTCTGCTGACAATTACACTCATGGAATAGTCGAGATATGATTCTTTCATCTCGTCTTCTATATATCTATTATTAACATTTGACATTATTAATCCTCCTAAAATTTCTCAGCTCTAAAACAGTCTATGTGTATTTCATCTTTAATTCTAAAAAAGTATTATATAATTAATATTTTATTATTATTTATATACATATTATTAAATGTCTAGATTTTTTACATATACTGCATTCTCTTCTATAAATTCTCTTCTAGGATCTACTTTATCTCCCATTAATTTATCAAACAGCATATCTGCTGCTCTTGCATCATCTATAGTCACCTGTAGAAGCGTTCTTGTATCA
Organism: Fusobacterium varium; assembly: GCA_900637705.1. Lineage (NCBI taxonomy): Bacteria > Fusobacteriati > Fusobacteriota > Fusobacteriia > Fusobacteriales > Fusobacteriaceae > Fusobacterium > Fusobacterium varium. The sequence continues at coordinate 3,106,511 of LR134390.1, read as the reverse complement.
GGGTTCATAGTTGTTTCCCAAAGCTGTTCAGGATTCATTTCTCCCAGTCCTTTATATCTTTGAAGAGTATATTTTTTATCATCACCTTCAAAAACATCAGTTATTTCTTTAAGTTCTCTATCACTATAAGCATATCTTATCTGTTTTCCAGTAGTTATTTTGTACAGAGGAGGTTGTGCAATATATACATTTCCATTGTAAATAAGATCTACCATAAATCTATAGATAAAAGTAAGAAGCAATGTTCTAATATGAGCACCATCTACATCGGCATCAGTCATAAGTATTATCTTTCCATATCTAAGTTTTTCTATATTGAAACTATCTCCAATACTTGTACCAAAAGCTGTTATCATAGCTCTTACTTCATTATTTTCCAATGATTTATGTAGCCCTGCTTTTTCTACATTCAGTATTTTACCTCTCAAAGGAAGTATTGCTTGATGAGATCTATCTCTTCCTTGTTTTGCTGATCCTCCTGCTGAATCTCCCTCAACTATATATATTTCACATTCATCTGGATTTTTAGATGAACAGTCAGCTAATTTACCTGGAAGTGAACCAACTTCTAAAACTGATTTTCTAAGTACAAGTTCCCTAGCTTTTTGAGCTGCTTCTCTTGCTTTTTTAGAATTCAATATTTTCTCTATTATTATTTTTGTATCATTAGGATTGTCTTCTAGTACTATTTTCAGATTAGTTCCAACTAAAGTTGATACTATCCCTGTAACTTCAGAGTTACCGAGTTTTGTTTTAGTTTGTCCTTCAAATTGAGGCTGTGGAACTTTTACTGAAACAATTGCTGTAACTCCTTCTCTTATATCATTTCCTTGAAGTTTTCCATCTTTTTCTTTCAGATATCCCTGAGCTTTTCCTACATCATTTATTACCCTTGTTAAAGCAGTTCTAAATCCACTTACATGGGTACCTCCCTCATGGGTATTGATATTATTTACAAAAGAATATATAATTTCTGATTGATTTACAGTATAAAGAAAAGCGATATCTACAGCTACATTATCTACTTCTCCTGTCATATATATTGGTTCAGGTATAAGTTTTTCAGTTTCTTCTGTTATCTCTTTAAGAAAATCTACTATACCACCTTCAAATTTAAATTCTTCTTTTTATATGGCTCTTTTCTACTATCACTAAGATGTATCTCAAGTCCTTTATTTAAATAAGCTAACTCTTTTAATCTATTTTTTAAAGTATTATAATCATAAATAAGAGTTTCAAATATTTCATGGTCAGCTTTAAATCTTACTGTTGTTCCATGCTCTGTTGTTACTCCAATCTCTTTTACATCTTCTTCAGGTACACCTCTATTATATTTTTGATACCATATTTTTCCATCAGTTTTTACTGTAACATCTGTCCATAGTGAAAGAGCATTTACTACTGATACTCCTACTCCATGAAGCCCTCCTGATACTTTATAGTTATCATTTTCAAATTTTCCTCCTGCATGAAGCACAGTAAGTACTATTTCAAGAGCTGATTTATTATATTTAGGATGGATACCAACTGGAATTCCTCTTCCATTATCAATTACCTCTATTATATTGTCTGGGAGTATATTTACTACAATCTTATCACAATATCCTGCAAGAGCTTCATCTACAGCATTGTCTACAATCTCCCATACTAGATGGTGAAGCCCTCTTTCAGAAGTGGTACCTATATACATTCCAGGCCTTTTTCTTACAGCCTCCAGTCCTTCAAGGACTGTAATATTTTCCGCTTGATAATTATTACTCATTACTATTACTACCTCCGCTTATTCTAAGATACTCATTACTCCTGCTCATTAGAGTTGATAATGCATATGATGTAAAATATATTTCATTATCAGTTATTATTACACTTTTTTCCTCTTTTGGAGCTAAATTTATTATTTTTTTATTTTTTATTTCATTAGCATAAAACTCTGTATTACAGTTCTTTTTCAAATGTATATAATCAATAATAATTATAATATTCTTTGACGGTATTACAAGTTCTTTTTCTAGATAAGTATACATATTTTACCCTCTGCCTTTTTTATTTCGACATATCTTACACATATTTTTGTCACTCTTAAAATATACTCCACATTCTGGGCATTTTTTATATCCTGCATTTAATAGTCGTTGTTCTCTCTTTTCAGCAGATTTTTTCAAATGTTCTATTCTTTGAAATATATCCATTTTGTTGAAATCTATATCTAAATATTCATCTTCAGAAATGTTATCTTCAGATAAATTATTATTATCCATATACATATCATTGTATATCTCATTTTCTTTAATCTTAGAGATACGAAACAATATATCGTTTACTATATTTCCATTCAGTATTTCATTAACTTTATTTATGTATTTTTTTTATTTATCTCCATAAAATGGAGTATTGATGAATTTTCAACAGCAACATAAAGTACACTCTCTTTTATATAAAGAACTTGACTTTTTTCTGAAAGCTTTCCTGTTATATTCTTCCACTGAGCTTTGAGAATTCCCTCTTTCAATCTCCTACTTTTTTCAATTGCCCTTTCTATCATGTTCCCTATACTTTCTATCTCTATCATAACTAATCTCACCTTTTTCCACATAGAAATTTTCGCTATTTATTCCAAGTTCTCCAGTAGAACTTATAAATACCTGTATATTTCTCTTTTCTAGATAATTTAATATACTATCTTTTCTATTGGAGTCAAAATATGAAGATATATCATCAATTATCAGTATTGGGCTCTCTTTTTTCTCTCTCAACACCATATCTATTTCTGAAAGTTTAAGAGAAAAAATAATTGATTTTTTTTCTCCTTGCGAAGCTGTTGACTTAGCTTCATAAGAATTTAGAAAAAATAAAAAATCATCTTTCTGTGGTCCTGAAAGTGAAAATCCATATCTTAATTCTTGCCCTAATTTCTCCTCTGTTCTTTTCCGAAGAGCATCTTCTATTTCTCTAAGACTCATTTTTTTTATATTTCCAAGATGACATTGATATTGAATACTTAATTCTTTTTTATCATCAAAAAGTTTTCTATAATTAAGATTAAGAATAATAGATATTTTTTTCACATATTCCATTCTTTTCTCTATTACTTTAGCACCATATTTTATAAATTCATCTTGATATATAGTAAATTCAGGCTCTTTATGTTTTTTTTCTTTAAGATATTTATTTCTTATCTTTAAAATTTTATTAAAATTTTTTAACTCTTGAAAATATTCACTACTAGTCTGAGCTATTTCTCCATCAAAAAAATTTCTTCTAACAGAAGGTGATCCTGTTATCAGTACTATATCTTCAGGTATATATGTAACTACATTTAGTTTCCCATAAAATTCATCATACTGTACCCTCTTCCCATTATAGCTGTATTCCTTTTTGTCCTCATTATTAAATTTTACAGTAAGGGTCTTTTCTCCTATATTATCTTTATAAACTACATAAACTCCTGTCCGTTTATATCCGTATTTCATCATTTCACTACTTTTTGTAGTTCTAAAACTCTTACCTGTAGAATTGAAATACAATGCTTCCAACAGACTCGTTTTTCCTTGTCCATTTTTTCCATAAAAAAGATTCATTTTTGGAAAAAATTTCACATTTCCATCTTGAAGATTTCTAAAATTCACATAATTTATCTCTAGTATTTCCAACCCTTTCACCTCAGGCTAATCAAATATCTCATTATTTAACTATGAAAACTTTTCCCTCAGCTTCAACTCTATCTCCAGGGTAAAGTTTTTTACCTCTTCTTATCTCTAATTCTCCATTAACTTTTACATTACCTTCTGTTATAAAAAATTTAGCATCTACTCCAGTATCACATATTCCAGTCCATTTTAAAAATTGATCTAGTTTAATAAATTCAGTAGATATTTTTACCTCTTCCATTTCTCCCCCTCACAAAAATCATACTCAAGCAATAAGATGCCACTATATATAATATCATAATTTTTAATATTTTGATAGATTTAATATTTTAAAAACATGTATATGCACAATAATAAAAAACTTTTTTTTAATAAAAAAGCTGATCAGTAATCTGCCTTTAATTCTTCCTGACCAGCTAATTTTTTATTCATCTTTTATAACTCTTTCAATATATCTTTTTATAGTATTTAAATATATATTCTTAGATTTTGATTTCATAGTTAGAAGAAAATTAACATCTATTCCCTCTTCCTGTGAACATATTTTCAACGCTTTTTCTTCTATTTTTAATTTTTCAAATTCATCATAGTTATTGTATTCTGCCATTAAATCTTTAGGTATATCGGTATCAGTTATTATATCTTTAATGCTACTTATAACAGGTTTTTTAACACTTCTTCTAGCTTGATTAATTTTCTTTTTACTCTTTAGTCCCTTTTCTTTTACTATATTATTGAAAAGAGTAAGGTTCTGTTTATTGTTAGTGCTTTCATCTGAAGAAATGTTTTTTAATATACCATTGATATATTGTACAAGAGTTGTCTTTATATTTCCATTAAGATTTTTATACAATATAGAAAGTACTTCTTTTGCTATTGCTTCTCCTTCTTCTCTATATATTTTCTTTATTTTATTATCAGTTCTTCTGTCCCATGCTCTCTGTACATAAATGTTTCTTTTAGCTTTCTGGACTCTTTCTATTATTCCTTCAGGAAATTCTACAGCTGGCTCTTTATGTTTAGTTTCTGGCTTAGATATTTTTTCCCTAGAAGTATGTTCTATAACTTCAGCATCTTCTATTTCTAGATTATTTTTTGCTGCAAGAGCTGCTGGTCTTTTTCTTCCCATATCTCTACCAGTTTTATTTTCAAGGAATGAAGATACATGACACTCTCCATCTTTTTCTTTGTTAAAAATATAATTAATATAATAATTATCTTCCTCTTTTACATACTCTGAATTATATTGAATTATGTATCCCATTTCTACAAGCACATCAAAAGCTTTTTCGATTCTTTTTAATACCTGTTTAACTCTGCATAGTATGTATTGTTTTATTTCTCCATTTTTATTTACTCTCTCAGTAACTTGTTCTGTTTTTAGAGGTATTATTGCTGCGAGAGTTCTGAGATTTATCCTTCCATCCATGCTTTCATATCTTATTTTACTTATATATTTATATATTCTTCCTGCAATAGGATCTTTTGTCAGTATCTCCAAAAGAGATTTAGAATTATATTTTATATATCTTTTATCTTTTATTTTCTGTCTGATGTTTTTATTTAAAGTAACCCTATAATATATTTTTTTCCCTTTTTTAAGTTTTTGGTAAGTAAGAAGTTTGAACTCTTCATCTTCAAATTTATATTTTCCAAGCTTTGTATGATTAGAAACTATAAATTGATATTCTGTATTTTTTAGATTTTTTAAAGCTTGTTCCACTTTTGAGTAGTAGGTTCTATTCATCTTATTTCCAAGAAAACTCACTATAAAATCTGAAATTTCAAATTCTATATATTCATCAGAATCTTCTATTTCTTTTTTTATCTCATACATTGATATGAGATATGTATATATTTTTTCTTCAAATGTTGAAGGTTGGAAAACCTTATCAGCATTATCCTTTGCCACAAGAGTACAGTACATTGTAACTCCCAAATCTTCAAAGGAATATTGAAAGTTTACTCTTTTATTTTGTTTTTGTGGTGTAAAGAAAGGAAATACAATCATCTCAACAGGAATATTTATTATATTCTCTTTAAGATTTAAAAAATTTCCTGTTTCTTTTATAACTACTTCTCTCACTTCTATATCAGGAACTGTATTTAATTTTATTTCAACATTTCTTATATCTTCTACCAACGATCCACTTTGTGAAATATTGAAACTATCTAAAATTTCAAAATTATTATCTGTAGAGTCATCTTTTTTCATAATTTAATCTCCCCTATAAACCTCAAGTAAATAAAAAATCAATTTTTAAAATGAAATGTATATAATCAATAATATAACATTTTTTATGTATATCCACAATAATATTTTTATATCATAAGTATATCAAATTTGTATAAAGATAAGCTCTTGATTTTCAAGGAATTTTAACCTACACTATCAGTAAGAAGCTTTTTGTTAATTATTCATAATCCTATAAAAATCAAGGTTTTTATCACTTGTATATACTCAATAATAAATAACAGAATTTTATTTTAACATAAAATTCAAATAAAATAAAGATTAAAAATGTATATGGATAATAATATTTTTTTTAACTTATTGAAAATATTGATTTTTTCAATTTGTATATGGATAATAATATTTTTTTAGATTTTACTTTCTAGATTTTTTGAACATTCTATCCCTTTTTATTTTTTTAAATTATAGATTTTATTAGGATAATTGATGTGTATATTGATAAAAATAAAATATATTTCTTTTTTGAATATGTCCTCAATAATATCAATGGTTTTTTGATAATTCATTTTTTATATCGGTCATTACATTAAACAAAAAAACATAATAACAACTAATATATTTTTGTGGTTGGGGTCTTTTATTTTTTTTAAAGAAAATGATAAAGATTTAACTTGAATAAAAATCTCTAGAAATCCCTAAAATAAATGTTTTTCTATTATATGTATATAGGTAATAATAAAAATATATTTATTTATTTTGAAAAAATTCTTTAGAATTTTATTAAATTTTCTAATAATCACTTGACAAAACAAGAATTTTCCTTTAAAATTACTATCTGAAATATAGAATTTTTTTGGAGGTGAAAAAATGAAAAGAACATTCCAACCTAATAAAGCTAAAAGAAAGAAAGATCACGGGTTCAGAGCTAGAATGGCTACTAAAAACGGAAGAAAAGTTTTAAAAAGAAGAAGAGCTAGAGGAAGACAAGTATTATCAGCATAGAACCCGGTGTTTCAAACCACCGGGTTTTTACAAGAGATAGTTATCGTGGAAAATAATTCAAAATTGTCGGGAGTTTTATAACTATGAATAATTTAAAAAAAGACAGAGAGTTTCAAATAATCTACAATTCTGGAAGAAAAAGTTTTGGTTATTACTCTCTTATTTTTTTTAAAAAGAATGAAGAAAATTTGAAGAGATGCGGTTTCGTTGTAAGTAAAAAAACTGGAAATGCAGTTTGTCGGAATAGGCTTAAAAGGTTGTTTAGGGAGTATTATCGTAAATTTGAAAATCAGCTCAAGGACGGATATGATATCATTTTCGTAGCCAAGAGGACAGCTGGAGAGAAGGTAAAAACTCTCAAGTATCAGGATATGGAGAAAGATCTCATAAAAGTAATGAAGAGTGGAAGACTTTTTAAAAGTCAGGAAAATTAAATATGAAAAAAATTATACTTTGCATGATAAGATTCTACCAAAAGTATATATCAATATTTTTAGGAAAAAATTGTAGGTTTATTCCTACTTGTTCAGCCTATACATATGAGGCTATTGAAAGATTTGGAGTTATAAAAGGTATGTGTTTGGGAATAAAAAGGATAGTTAAATGTCATCCGTTCAACCCTGGAGGGTTTGACCCTGTACCTGAAAAAAAGAAAAAAGTTCGGGAGGATAAATGAGTTATATTTATGGATTATTAAAAGGAATCATTGAATCTATGTTGGTGTTTATGCATAATCTTACAGGAAACTTTGGACTAGCTATTATAGGAGTAACAATTTTAATGAAAATAATACTTCTTCCATTGACTTTAAAACAGGATAAGTCTATGAAGAGTATGAAAAAGCTACAACCTGAATTAGATAAAATAAAAGAACAATATAAAGGTGACTCTAAAATGTTAAACCAGAAAACAATGGAACTTTATCAAAAACATAAAGTTAATCCAGCTGGTGGTTGTCTTCCTCTATTAGTTCAACTACCTATATTATGGGCATTATTTGGAGTATTAAGAGGTGGAATTGTACCTCAGGATTCAACATTCTTATGGATGCAGCTTGTTCAGCCAGATCCTTATTATATCCTTCCAGTATTAAATGGAGTAGTGTCATTTGTGCAGCAAAAAGTGATGGGATCATCAGACAATCCTCAAATGAAGAATATGATGTATATGTTCCCTATCATGATGGTATTTATTTCTTATAAAATGCCAGCTGGATTACAAATTTATTGGTTGACATCAAGTTTGGCAGGAGTTATTCAGCAGTATCTGATCATGAAAAAAGGAGAGTAATATATGAGTAATGTTATAGAAATCAAAGCCATGAATAAGGAACAAGCTATAACTAGAGCTTTAAAAATATTAGAAGCATCACCAGAGCAAGTAGTAAGAGTAAAAGAAAAACAGAAAAGCCTATCTTTTCTAGGATTATTTAATAGAGAAGGTATTTATGAAATAGAAATTGATAAAGAATTAAAAAAAGAAACTATAAAAACTGAAATTAAAAAAGATATTAAAACAGAAATAAAGGAACATAAGAAAAAAGAAAGCAGAGAGCATAAAGAAAAAATAGAGATAAAAGAAAAACAATATAAAGAAACAGTAACAACAAGGGAAAAATTGGAAGAAGCAGTAGATGCAAGTAATCTTGTGGAAGCAAAAGCTAAAGAGCTTCTTGAATATATAGGGCTTAACCTTCGTGTAGATGTAAATAAAGTCCATGATAGAACATATCTTGTTAATCTTTATGGTGAGGATAATGGGATAATAATAGGAAAAAAAGGAAAGACTTTAAATAGTTTTGAATATTTATTAAACTCTTTATTAAAAGAATATAGAATAGAAGTAGATGTAGAAGGATTTAAAGAAAAAAGAAATCAGACTTTAAGAGAATTAGGTAAAAAAATGGCTGAAAAAGCATTGAAAACTAATAAAGCTGTAAGACTTAATCCTATGCCTCCTAGAGAAAGAAAAGTTATACATGAAGTTGTAAATAAATATCCAGAACTAGATACATTCAGTGAAGGTAGAGACCCTAAGAGATATATAGTTATCAAAAGGAAAAAATAGGGAGGAGCCATGCTTTTCGATACAATAGCGGCTATTTCTACACCTAGAGGTGAAGGTGGTATAGGAATAGTAAGAATCTCAGGAAATCATGCTTTAGAGATACTTGGAAAAATATTTAGACCAAAATCAAAAAAAGTAATAGGAGATTTGAAAAATTTTAGTATAAATTATGGGCATCTATATGATGGTGAAAATCTAATAGATGAAGTTTTGGTGTCTGTAATGAAAGCTCCAAATACATATACAAAAGAAGATATGGTAGAAATTAACTGTCATGGAGGATTTGTTATTACCGAAAAAGTACTGGAAACAGTATTAAAAAATGGAGCAAGACTTTCAGAAAGTGGAGAATTTACTAGAAGAGCTTTTTTAAATGGAAGATTGGATTTGACACAGGCAGAAGCAGTAATGGATATAATCCATGGAAAAACGGAAAAATCTGTATCTCTTTCATTGGAGCAATTGAGAGGAGATTTGAAAGAACAGATAGAACATTTAAAAAAATTGGTACTAGATGTAGCAGCTCACATAAATGTTGTATTAGACTATCCAGAAGAGGGAATAGATGATCCTCTTCCAGAAAATCTTGTTGATAATTTGAAAGAAGTAATGGATACCACAGATGCTCTTATTAAATCATATGATAAAGGAAAAATGATAAAAGAGGGTATAAAAACTGCAATAGTAGGAAAACCTAATGTTGGTAAATCAAGTATACTTAACTCTGTATTGAAAGAGGAGAGAGCAATAGTAACTCATGTAGCTGGAACTACAAGAGATGTCATAGAAGAAGTGGTAAATCTGAAAGGAATCCCTCTTGTACTGGTTGATACAGCTGGTATAAGAAAAACAGATGATCTTGTAGAAAATATCGGAGTGGAGAAATCTAAAAAACTTATTGAAAGTGCTGATCTGATACTGTTTGTAGTAGATGGGTCAAGGCCTTTAGATGATGAAGATATGAGAATACATGAAGCTATAAAAGCTGAAAAAGTTATAGGAATACTGAATAAAATAGATATAAGAGAAGATATAGATCTTTCACCTTTGACTAAGATAAATAAATGGCTGGAAATATCAGCTATAAAAAATCAAGGAATAGATGAGATGGAAGAGGAAATATATAAGCATATCATTGAGGAAAATGTAGAGGACAGTTCTCAAAAGATAACAATAACAAATATAAGACATAAGTCTGCTCTTGAAAAAACAAAACAGTCTGTGGAAAATATATTTGAAACTATAGAGAATGGGCTTCCTATGGATCTTATGGCAGTTGATATCAAAGGGGCTTTGGATTCACTTTCTGAAGTTACAGGAGAGATATCTAGTGAAGATCTGCTGGATCATATATTCAGTAATTTCTGTGTAGGGAAATAAAAAATGAGAGTGGCTTAAATTTAGTCACTCTCTTCTTACTTTTAATACCTAAAATTTGGAGGAAATAATAAATGGAAATGAAAAAATATGAAGTAATAGTAGTAGGAGGAGGACATGGAGGCGTAGAGGCAAGTTTGGCTGCAGCAAGGCTTGGGAAAAAAACAGCTATGTTTACTTTGTATCTGGATACTATTGCCATGATGTCATGCAATCCTTCAATAGGAGGACCTGGAAAAAGTAATCTTGTTGCTGAGATGGATATACTTGGTGGTGAGATGGGAAGACATACTGATAAATTTAATCTTCAACTGAAACATCTTAATGAAAGTAAAGGGCCTGCTGCAAGAATAACAAGAGGACAGGCAGATAAATATCTATATAGAACAGAAATGAGAAAAATTTTAGAACATACAGATAATCTTGAAATAATTCAAGATTGTGTAGATGAAATTATAGTTGAAAATGGAAGAATAAAGGGAATAATAACAAGACTTGGAATAAAATATTATGCTGAATGTGTAGTTCTAGCTACTGGAACATTTTTAAAAGGGAAAATAGTAATAGGTGATGTGGCTTATTCAGCAGGAAGGCAGGGAGAAAATTCAGCTGAAAAACTTTCTGATAGTTTAAGAGAACATGGAATAACTATTGAAAGATATCAGACTGCCACACCTCCAAGACTTGATAAAAGAAGCATAGATTTCAGTAAAATGAAAGAGTTAAAGGGAGAGGAACATCCTAGATATTTTTCAATATTTACTGATAAAGAAAGAAATAATGTAGTTCCTACTTGGCTTACTTATACAACAGAAAAAACGATTGAAGTGGCAAAAGAGATGCTTCAATATTCTCCAATAGTAAGTGGAATAATAAAAACTCATGGGCCTAGACATTGTCCGTCACTTGATAGAAAAGTAATAAATTTCCCAGATAAATCAAATCATCAGATATTTTTAGAGCTAGAATCAGCAGAATCAGAAGAAGTATATGTAAACGGACTTACTACTGCAATGCCTCCATTTGCTCAGGAAGCCATGATGAGAACTATAGCAGGATTAGAAAATGCAAGAGTAATGAGATATGGTTATGCAGTAGAATATGATTATGCTCCAGCAGCTCAGCTTTATCCAAGCCTGGAGAGTAAAAAAATAGAAGGACTTTACTTTGCAGGGCAGATAAATGGAACATCTGGTTATGAGGAAGCAGCATGTCAGGGATTTATAGCAGGAGTAAATGCTGCAAGAAAGGCAGATGGAAAAGAACCTGTTATCATAGATAGAAGTGAAGGTTATATAGGAGTACTTATAGATGACATAATTCATAAGAAGACACCAGAGCCTTATAGAGTCCTTCCATCAAGATCTGAATATAGATTAACTCTTAGGTTTGATAATGCCTTTATGAGGCTTTTTACAAAGGCTAAGGAGATAGGAATCCTTTCTTCTGAAAAACTTGATTACTTAGAAAATTCTATAAAAATAGTGAATGATGAAATAGCAAGATTAAAAGAGATAAGTGTCCCAATGGTACAGGCTAATGCACTTCTTGAAAAGCTTGGATCGGATCAGAAACTTACTAAAGGAGTTAAAATAGGAGATCTTTTAAAAATAAAAGAAGTAACTTATGACAGCCTGAAAGATATAACAGAGATAAATGATTATCCTGGATTTATAAAAAATCAAATAGAAACAATGATAAAATATGAGATATTTATTCAGAGAGAAAATGAGCAAATAGAAAAATTTAAAAGACTTGAAGAGGTAAAAATACCTGCTGATTTTGATTTTTCAGAAGTAAAAGGAATATCTAATATAGCTAGATGTGGATTAGAAGAAATAAAACCTCTTTCAATAGGAGAAGCTTCCAGAATAAGTGGGGTTACAGGAAATGATATAGCTCTTTTAGTGGGATATTTGAAATAAAAATAAATTTTTTATTATTATGTATATACATAATAATAAAATTTTCTCTGTTAATTTAATGGAGGTGAAAAATGAAGCTTTGCATTGTTTTTTCTGGAGTAGTTTTAAAATAAATCAAATTAAAAAAGGAGATTGCTATGACTATTCCAGATATAAATAAAATATATCCAAGAACAAATGATAAACAGATAGTATATTTAAAAAATGTGATTACAAATCCTAATATTCAAGTTGGAGAATATACGATTTATAATGACTTTTATAATGATCCTTTAGAATTTCAGAAGAATAATGTACTTTATCATTATCCAATAAATGGGGATAAACTTATTATTGGAAAGTTTTGTTCCATTGCCTGTGGAGCTAAATTCTTAATGAACTGTGGCAACCATACACTGCATTCTTTGTCTACTTATACTTTTCCATTATTTGGAGAAGAATGGGAACATAAAATGAATGTAAAAGATTCATGGGATAATAAAGGAAATATCACCATTGGAAATGATGTATGGATTGGCTATGAAGCTGTGATATTATCAGGTGTAACTATTGGAGATGGAGCTATCATAGGAACAAGAGCAGTTGTAACTAAAGATGTACCACCTTATGCAATTGTAGGAGGAAGTCCAGCCAGAGTGCTGAAAAAACGCTTTTCAGATGATATAATAGAGAAGTTGCTTAAAATAAAATGGTGGAATTGGCCAGTAGAAAAGATTGCCAGAAGTTTAGAATATATACAGTCTGGGAATTTATTTCAACTGGAAAAAATAGAGTAATAATATAATATTTTAAATTATAGTGAGGGTGGCTTAATGAATAAAAAATAATTTTTTAAGCCACCTTCTTTTTGTATAAAATTATTTAATAAAAGTCAGAGGAGAAATTATAAAAACAGCTATCAAAATTAATTTGACAGCTGTTTATTTTAATTTATATTATTTTTTTGTTACTGGTGCAAGGTAGTGTGTTCCTTCTGGGTGGAAAACAAATCCTTCTATATTTTTCTGCATTCCTGTAATTTCATCAGGATAAACAAGTGCAAACATAGGAAGTTCTTCTTGGATTATATCTTGAATTTCTTTATAGTATTTAATTCTTTCTTCAGGAACTGTACTTTCTCTTGCTTTATCAAGAAGTTCATCAACTTTTGGATTTTTATAAAAAGTTCTGTTTCCAGCACCACCTAAGTTTTTAGAATGGAAAAGAGCATACATAGCTGAGTCAGAATCAGCACTAGAAGACCATCCAAGGATAAACATATCATGTTCCCCTTTAGCAACTCTATCTAAGTAAGAACCCCATTCAAGAATTTCTATTTGTACATCTATTCCAATTTGTTTAAGTTGATCTTGAAGGATAACAGCAGTATCTTTTCTTACACTTTTATCATTTGTCCATATTCTAGCTTTAAATCCATTAGGATATCCAGCTTTAGCCAATAGTTCTTTCGCTTTGGCTATATTCTGAGTATAAAGTTTAGCGTCTTTATTATATCCAAATACATTAGGAGATACAGGAGAGTTAGCTTTTTTAGCAGCTTTAAGGAAAACAGCACTGATAATACTGTCAACATCAGTAGCATAAGCTATTGCCTGTCTTACTTCTTTTTTATCAAAAGGAGCTCTTTGAGTATTGAATCCAAGATATGTCATGCTCATAGCAGAATTCTGATCTACTTTTAATTTAGGATTGCTTTTTACCATGTCCATATCAATAGGATCTATATCATAAGCAATATCAGCTTCTCCAGTTTCAAGAGCTATTGTTCTGTTTGTACCTTCTGGAATAACTCTAAAAGTTAATGAGTCAACTCCAGGTTTTCCTTTATAGTAATCAGGGTTAGCTTTTAAAACTATTCTGTCACCAGAAGTCCAAGATTCAAATATAAATGGTCCTGTACCAACTGGATGTTGTCCATAGTCATTTCCACCAGCTGTTACAGCTTTTTCACTCATTATACCAGCACCTACATGGGCAAGGTAGTTAACAAGAGGACCATAAGGAACTTTAGTTGTTATTTTAACTGTATTTTCATCAACAGCTTCTATTTTATCCAAATCACCAAAATATGCCATTAAAGAAGGAGCTTCAGTAGCTTTCTTTAAACTGAATACCACATCTCCAACTGTAAGAGGATCTCCATTGTGGAATTTAACCCCTTTTCTTATTTTTAAAACAAGAGTAAGAGGATCTACTTGTTCCCAGCTTTCAGCAAGTCCAGGTACAAGATTCATATCTTTATCTTTTTCAATAAGTCTGTCATAGATATTGATATTTACTCTATGAGTAGGAATATCATTGGATACCTGAGGATTCAGACTTTTTGCATCTGAGTTTTGTGCTACAACAAGTTTTGTTTCTTTTGCTTGAAGAGTAAAGCTTGATAGTGTAAGGACTGCCATTGTGAGCAGAGCAAGTATTTTTTATTCATGTATTTCCCCCTTAAAATTTAATATAGTTAAAAAAATATTTTCTTTTTTTTGAAAAATGAATAATATTTTTTATTGATTGATTATATTATTTTTTTTAAGATTTGTAAAGGAAAATTTCAGAATATAGACATGTATATTAGAGGAATAGGAAGAAAATATAAAACATAATTTATTTTTGAACATATACATATAAAAAATTAAGAAAATTATTGAAACATAATTATATTTTCACTATGAAAAGTTGAAAATACAGAGTAAAATATATACACGAATAAATAAAAATGGAGTAAGACATGATAACAGAATACAGAGGGAGGATTCCCTTTTGGCTCAAAGAAATAAAAGGAAATATAGTATATTTATGTTCATCTAATAAAAACATTGAGGACTATTACAATACTCTCAGTGATTTTTATGATGGAAAAATTTTAAAAATTGAAAGTAGTTATGAAGATGAAGAATTTGAAAAAATTAACTATGATCTCCTTAAACTTTTAAAGTCAAAAAATAAATTTATAATACTTATATCCCTTGAAGCATTTCTCAGAGATTATTCTTTAGAGGGAGATAAACTTTCTTTTCAAAAAGGAAAAGAAATGAATTTAGGAAAAATACAGGAAAATCTTATAAAGAATAAATATGATAAGGTATATATGATTGAGAAAAGAATGCAGTATAGTGTAAGGGGAGATATACTTGATATTTTTTCAAGAGATGGAGATTATCCTGTAAGAATTGAATTTTTTGGAGATGAGATAGAGAGAATAACATATTTTGATATTGAAACTCAAAAGAGTATTGAAAATCTTGATAATATCAATGTGTATATAAACAATAATAAAGATGAGAAATTATCTTTTTCTGAATTGATTGAAAAAAATAAAATAAAAGGTTTAAAGAAATATTTTGAGAATAATGAACTACTGAGATATAAACTGGAAGAAATTATACTCAGAGAAAGAGATGAAGAAGAAAAATTTAGAAGAAGATTTTATAAAATGATTGAAACTGCTGAAGAGATAGAAATAAAAAGATTTTCAGAGGAAGAAATAAAAAAGTTTGAGGATTACGAGTATATCAAAAAATTGAGTGAAAAAGAAAAGATTCTTTTAATGTCAGAGGAGGAAAAGAGATATAAGGAGATATTTGAAAACTATAATATTGAGATAGAGAGATATCCTCATTATGAAGGATATAGAGAAAAAGGCAGGCTTATACTCACTGACAGAGAACTAAAAGGAATCAAAGTAAAGAGAGAAGCAAAGGAAAAGGTAAATTTAAAATATAAAGATGTATCTCAAATCAGAGAAAATGACTTTATAATTCATGAAAATTATGGAGTAGGTATCTATCAAGGGATAGAAACTATGAATGGACAGGATTATTTAAAGATAAAGTATGCTGATGAAGATAAACTTTTTGTCCCTGTTGAAGGAATAAATAAGATTGAAAAATATGTATCTACTCCTGGGGTAGTACCTGACATATATCAACTTGGAAGAAGAGGATTCAAAAGAAAAAGACAGAAATTGGAAGAGGAAATGATAATCTTTGCTAAAGAAATTATTGAAATACAAGCAAAGAGAGCCTTTGAAAAGGGATATGTTTTTTCTCATGATACAGTCTGGCAAGAGGAATTTGAGGAAAGTTTTCCATATAAGGAAACAGCATCTCAGCTGAAAGCCATAGAAGATGTAAAAAGAGATATGGAGTCTGACAGAATAATGGACAGAGTAATCTGTGGAGATGTAGGTTATGGAAAAACTGAAATAGCTTTAAGAGCAGCTTTTAAAGCTTCTATTGATGGAAAACAGGTAGTTGTAATGGTACCTACAACAGTTCTTGCCCAACAGCACTATGAGAGGTTTACAGAAAGATTTAAAAATTATCCTGTAAATATTGAGATACTAAGTAGATTAAAAAGTGAAAAAGAACAGAAAGAAGTATTAAATAAAATAGCTGCTGGAACTGTTGATATAGTAATAGGAACTCACAGAATTTTATCATCAGATGTAAAATTTAAAGACTTGGGACTTGTAGTAATAGATGAGGAACAAAAATTTGGAGTGAAAGCCAAGGAGCAGTTAAAGAAATTAAAAAACAAAATAGATATGATAACTCTTACAGCTACACCAATTCCAAGAACATTAAATCTTTCATTGCTGGGAATAAGAGATTTATCTGTAATAGACACTCCTCCAGAGGGAAGAAAGCCTATTGAAACAGTGTTTATAGAAAAAGATGATAAAAAAATTAAAGAGATAATTATGAGTGAAATAGCAAGGGAAGGTCAGGTTTTCTATATATTTAATTCTGTAAAAAATATAGAAAAGAAAACTAATGAACTTAGAAAAATTCTTCCAAGTTATTTAAAATTAGACTATATACATGGTCAAATGCTGCCAAAAGAGATAAAAAATAAGATAAAAGATTTTGAAAATGGTGATATAGATATGCTCGTTTCTACTACTATAGTTGAAAATGGTATTGATATAGAAAATGCTAATACTATGATAATTGATGGAGTAGAAAAGCTTGGACTTTCCCAAATATATCAGTTAAGAGGACGTATAGGTAGGGGAAGAAGAAAGGGCTACTGTTATCTTCTTACTAAAGAATATCAGACTAAAAAAGCTAAAGAAAGAGAGGAATCTATAAAAAATCTTGGAGATTCAGGTGGAGGATTCCAGTTATCACTTGAAGATATGAGAATAAGAGGAGCTGGGGAAATATTAGGAGATAGACAACATGGTGCTCTTGAAACATTTGGCTATAATCTCTATATTAAGATGTTAAATGAAGAAATACAGCGTATAAAAGGAAATGCTCCAGAAGAAGAGATGGAAATGGAGATAAAAATTAATATGCCTGCCTTTATTCCAGATGAATATATTGAAAAAGATGAAAAAATAGTTATCTACAGAAGAGTAGCAGAATTGAAAACTCAAGATGAGTTAAAGGAATTAGAGAATGAAGTAAGGGATAGATTTGGAAATCCTCCAAGGGAAGTTATCAATCTCTTCTATTATATAAGAATTAAGCTAAAAGCAAAAGAATTTGGAATCTCAGTAATCAGACAAGAGGAAGAGGGGTTCTTCATAAGATTTTTGAGCGAAAAAGTTAATATAGAAAAAATATCTCAAATGATGAAAATGGGGAATTTAAAATATTTGAGTAAAGAAGAAGGAGTATTCTATAAAGGAAATATTGATAGATTTTTCAATGAATATGAGGGAGCGATGTAAAAATGAAAGAGTTTGACAGACTTGTAGAAATAATAAAAAGATTGAGAGGAGAAGGAGGGTGTCCATGGGATAGAGAGCAGACTCTTGAAACTCTAAAACCATGTTTGATGGAAGAAACTTGTGAAGTTCTGGAAGCAATGGACGAAGGTGGAAATGAGCTGAAAGGTGAATTAGGTGATCTTTTGATGAATATAGTATTTCAGGCTGATATATGTGCAGATGAAGGGAAATTTACAATAGAAGATGTTGCAAGAGGGATAAATGAAAAAATGATAAGAAGGCACCCTCATGTATTTAAAGAAAAAAATGATACAATAACTTCTGATGAAGTGTTAGTAAATTGGGAAGAAATAAAGAAAACTGAGAAGGAGCATGAAAAAAGAGAATCAGTATTAGATGGTATTCCAATATATCTTCCATCTTTGGCTAAGGCAGAAAAAATACAAAAAAAAGCTGCTAAAGTAGGATTTGACTGGACTGATACTAAAGATGTTATAGCCAAGGTGGAAGAGGAATTAAATGAACTAAAGCAGGCTATAAATAACAATGATTCTGAAAATATGAAGGAAGAGCTAGGAGATTTACTTTTTTCTATAGTAAATCTTTCAAGATTTTTAAAGATAAATTCAACAGATGCTTTAGAAAAAACAATAAAAAAATTTGATACAAGGTTTAGATATGTAGAAAAGCACTGCGATTTAACAAGTTCTTCATTAGATATTATGGAAAAATTTTGGAATGAAGCAAAAAATAAGCATTGACAACTGAAAAAAATATAGTATATATAAATAATAAGACAGGAGGTTTAAACGTAATATTATGAGATTAGATAAATTTTTAAAAGTGAGCAGGATAATAAAGAGAAGACCTATTGCCAAAGTAGTTGTAGATGGAGGAAAAGCTAAACTTAATGGAAAAGTAGCAAAGGCCAGTACAGAGGTGAAAGTAGGACAGATTTTAGAATTAGAATATTTTAATAAATATTTTAAATTTGAAATATTGGAAGTTCCTGCTGGGAATGTAGCTAAAGAAAAGACTTCTGAACTTATAAAAGTATTAGACAGCAGAGGAATAAAAATAGATTTGGACAGCGAGGAGGATATTTTTTAGTGAAATTTTCTTTGAATTCCAATGGAAAGATAAATATAGGATTAAATATAACAGGAAAACGAGAAGATGGCTATCATTTTCTAGATATGGTAATGGTACCTATCAATTTAAGTGATAAAATTAGTGGAGAAATAGAAGATATTTCCGGAAAACTTACTATAGAAACTAATAAGAAAGATATACCAACTGGAAAAGAAAATATTTTATATAAAATATATGATAAATTTTATGATGAAAGTGGTATTGAAAGAAAAAAAGTAAATATATATCTTGAAAAAAGGATACCTCATCAAGCTGGACTTGGTGGAGGAAGTTCTAATGGAGCATTTTTACTTAAACTTTTAAATGAATTTCATGGGAATTATTTTGCAGTTGAAAAACTTATAGAAATAGGAAAAAGTATAGGAGCAGATATTCCATTTTTTCTCATAAACAAATCTGCTAGAGTTACTGGTATAGGAGAAAATATAGAGATAATAGAAAATAATCTGGAAAATTTGATAATAATTATAAAACCAGATTTTGGAGTTTCTACAGGAAAAGCATATAAAAATATGTATATGCTCAATAATAAAAAAGATGCAGATATAAATAAAATAATTCTGGGAATGAAAGAAAATAAAATATCTATGGTAGAAGAAAGCATAGAGAATCATTTGGAACAGGGACTTCTTCTTGAGGATAATAATATAATCAATTTTAGAAAAAAATTAGTAGAAATTAATAATATGAAATTTTTTATGTCAGGAAGTGGAAGTGCATATTATACTTTTGTAGATAAAGAAGAAGCTGAGAATATGTATAAAACATTAAAAGAGCATTTTAAAAACTGTGAAGTACATCTTTGCAGTTCTTTATAGATGATACTAAAATAAGGGAAGGTGCATTAATTATGAAAATCACAGATGTTAGACTAAGGACAGTAAAGAATGAGAATGAATTGAAATTAAAGGCTTATGCTGATGTAACATTCGATGAATGCTTTGTTATCCATGGTCTAAAAATAATCGATGGGCAAAAAGGAATGTTTGTGGCTATGCCATCAAGAAAAATGCCTGATGGGGAATATAAAGATATTGTCCACCCAATTACTCCAGAACTAAGAAAAGATATAACTGATTCAGTTATAGCTAAATATAATGAAATGGGTCTGGAAGAAGAAGTTGTAGCAGCTGTAGAATAGTAGGTAAAAATATCTGGGGATAAAAACAATCTGAAATCTTAAAGGGTTTCAGATTGTTTTTTTTGCTTTATTCAATTATTTTATCAAGTAGAAAAATGATATTCCTTATGAATCTTTGTAGAAATGAAAAGATATCTAATATGATGTTACTTTTATTTCATCTAAAAATTTACTAGATTCAGTTCAAGAAAGAAACTCTCACTTCAAAAATTACAAAGTGATTTTAAGTGGGAACTGAAAGCATGCCTCCTGATATTTTCGTTTTTCTAAGAGTTTTTTAGACATATAGACCATATCTTTTTTTATAAAAATAAAATAGTAGCATAGAGTTAAACAGGATAAAACTAGCCAAAAACAAAAAAAATCAGATTTTTTCAAAAATTTTATTGACAAACAAAGATAAATTTGATACTATTATACTGTTGTTGGGCTGTCGCCAAGCGGTAAGGCAACGGACTTTGACTCCGTCATGCGCTGGTTCGAATCCAGCCAGCCCAGCCACCAATAAGTAATCAAACTGTCTAAAAAAGGCAGTTTTTTTTATTTTTTGTAATATTTTTACTTTAAAGACTCATAGGAATCTCTTTGTTCTATATAATATATTGAAATCAGATTTTATCATAATATAGTTGAGATATAAAAAATTAAGAAGAAAGAGTTGAAAAAATATTTATATTAGTATAGATATAATGTTAAAAACTTTAATATTTCTTGTTATTAATTTTTTTTAATATTAGCAGTTTTTGTTAAAATAGGATAATATATGTATATAACTTACCAATCTTTTAAGGAAGTTATATTTAAAAAATTGATATGTTGATATTTAAAAATATAGCAATGATATAGAGTAAGAGGTGAATTATATGAAAGAGATGTATTTGCAAAATTATCTTGTTGAAAATTATACACTTATTGCAATGGTAGTGGGAACATATTTTGTTGTTTCTATGAAATCAGCAGTGGATATATTTATAAAAAAGCGAATGGTTATAAATATGACTCTGCTTTTAATTTTATCTATAGCAGAGTTTTATATGAATTATCTTAAAGATCAAGCTATGATAGGATTGTCTTTCATAATAATAGGGATAATTTATTATTCATTGAAACCTTTAGTTATGGCTATAGTTATTAATATAGTGGAGCCTAAAAATAAATTAATATATATCCCTGTAATAATAAATTTCTTTTTTTATTGTTATGCATTTTTGAAAAATAAAGTATTTTATTTTGGATTTGAGGGAAATATCGAACTAGGACTTTGGGGATATGCTTTTATTGTTACAAATTGGGTATATTGGATTATCTTCCTTCTTGTATTGAATCTTAAATTTTATAAGAACACAGATGTAAATCATCTTCAGGCTTTCTTTTGTATAGCATGGCTGATGACTGCAAATATTATGGAATCAATAGGTGTAAGACCAGGGATATTTAATGAAACGTATGCTGTAGCTTTTTTATTTTATTATCTTGTAATACATGTACGTATATCTCAGCGAGTAAATGAGGAAAAAGAAATAAAAATAAGAGAGCAAAGAATGTCATTGATGCTTTCACAAATACAGCCCCATTTCTTATATAATACATTAAATACTATCACTGCTCTTTGTCGAGCAAATCCAAAACTTGCAGAGGAAACCACTATAAAATTTTCTGGGTATCTTAGAGAAAATATGTATAACATGGGTGAAAATGACACACAGCTTTTTTCTAAAGAACTAGAGCATACAAATGTATATCTTGATATAGAAAAACTTAGATTTGGAGATAGGGTAAATGTGGAATATGATATAAAATCAGATGATTTTAATATGCCGACTCTTACATTGCAGCCAATTGTAGAAAATGCAGTCAAGCATGGAATATGCAATAAGCTTGAAGGGGGAACCATAAAAATCTCTACAGAAAAGAAAGGCAGAGATCATATAATAACAATTTCAGATAATGGAATAGGCTTTGAGATAGAAAAGGTATTAAGTGATGGAAAATCACATGTAGGTATACATAATGTAAAAGAAAGGCTAAAAAATATTGTTAAGGCAGAACTTGAAATTACAAGTTTTATAGGGATTGGAACAATTGTAAAAATTATTATACCAGGAGAAAGAAAAGGTATAAGATTGGAGAGTGGAAAAAGACGTGAAATATTTAGTATTGGACGATGAGATACTTGCAGCAGAATATCTTGCAGCATTAATATGTGAAGTTGATGAAAAAGCAGAAGTTGTAACAGAAATTAATCCTCTTAAATCTCTTGAACTTGCTGAACAGCAGTTTCATGTTTGTTTTATTGATATACAAATGCCTGGATTAAATGGTATAGAGTTTGCAAATAAGCTTAAAAAATTGTATCCGAAGACTAACTTTATATTTGTGACTGGCTACTCAGATTATATGGGAGAGGCTTTTAAAGTAGATGCCAGTGATTACATAATGAAACCAGCGAATGTAGAGCAGATACGCCATGCACTTGAAAATCTTAGATATTCTGTACCTGAAGGTCTAGGAGAGGAAGAAAAAAAGAGAATACAGATAACTTGCTTTGGGAATTTTGATATACTTATAGATGGAAAACCTGTAAAATTTAAATTTGACAAGACAAAGGAGCTTTTGGCATATCTTGTTCATAGGAAAGGGGCAAGATGTACTTCAAAAGAAATAATTGTAAATCTATGGGAAGAAGAGGGACATGATTCTTACTATAGAATGTTAAAAAAAGATTTGCAAGATGTGTTGAATAATCTGGGGTGTGGAAAAATAATATATAGTGAAAGGGGGCAAATTGGACTTTCAAACCTAGAATATATTCAGTGTGATTATTTTAAATGGGGAGAAAATATTGTAGAGGGGAGAAAGCTCTACCATGGAGAATATATGGCTCAATATTCTTGGGGAAAAGAAGTTAATGCTTTTATAGAAATGGATAAATATCAAAATAAATAGTTAAAAATAAATATAAAAAAATTTGTACTTATTGACACTTCCTTGACGGAGATATTGTTATACTGAATTATAACTTTATATATTATAATATTTTGGAGGTGTTTTGATGAGTGAAAAGAACAAAATAGTCAGATTGCCTAATAAAGTGGAAGCTGCTATTCCAATTATTTTTCTTCTGACAATAATGATTACAAATTATGCACTTGGTTGGGGTCTTGATCCTCATATTCCTGTAACTCTTTCATGTGGAGTTGCTATGATTATTGGAAAGTTGTGTGGATATAATTACAAAGAAATGCTTGCCTCAGGTCTTGAAGCTATCAATCAATCACTTGAAGCAATAATAATTATTCTTCTTGTAGGGTGTTTAATAGGTTCATTTACTGCATGTGGGACTATTCCAGCTGTAGTATACTATGGACTTAAATTATTTACACCAGCTATATTTCTTCCATTTGTAACACTTCTTTGTGCAGTTGTAGGAATTGCACTTGGATCAGCTTGGACTGTATCAGCAACTCTTGGTATTGCATTTATGGCTATAGGAACAACAATGGGGCTAAATCCAGCACTTATTGCAGGGGCTATTCTTTCAGGAGCATGCTGTGGGGATAAATTTTCGCCACTTTCAGACTCAACAAATCTAGCTGCTGGTTCTGCACAAACTGGACTTTTTGACCATGTGGCTGCTATGGTAACTACAACTTTACCAAGTTTAATTATAGCAACAATTATATTTGCATTTTTCTCATTTTCAAAAGTTGAAACTTATGATCCTACACTTGCAAATGAGCTATCAGATGCAATAATAGAGCATTATGCATATATGAGTCCAATTCTTCTTATTCCTATTTTACTGATTATAGTAGTAGCTGTAATAAAGATGCCAGCTATTCCTTCAGTAGTATTACTTTCATTGATTGGGTGTGCATTTGCTTTAATTTTCCAAGGAGCTGGAATTGCTGACTGCATCAAAATGCTGCACTATGGTTATGAAGCTGAATCAGGAAATGCACTATTCACAAAGCTTGTAAATAGAGGTGGTATGGATAGCATGCTTTGGACTAACAATCTTGTAATAGTAGCTGTTGCTTTTGGTGGAATACTGCAAAAGATAGGTTCAGTAGAATCACTTCTTGGTGGATTAATAAAGAAAGTTAGAACTCCATTCCAATTAGTTGTTGTTACAATTGCAACTTCAATGTTTTGCATTACAACTATGTGTGACCAGTATTTAGGATTAATAATTCCTGCATCAATGTATAAAGATAATTTCGATGAAATGGGACTTGGTAGAAATATGCTTTCAAGAACATTGGAAGATGGTGGAACTTTATGGTCACCTCTTATTCCTTGGTCATCTTGTGGAGCATATCATGCAGCAGTACTTGGAGTTCCAACACTTTCATATTTACCATATTGCTTTATGAATATAATAAATCCTATTTATGCTATTCTTACTTTAAGCTGGGGTGGAAATATTTTATATGCTGATGGTTCAAGAACTAATATGTTTGGTAAACTAAAAAAGGTCGTGGACCTGCTGGTGCACCTGATGAAGCATATGAAAAGGCTATGAAAGCTTTAGCAAAGATAAGAAATACTGAGAATTATAATGGGTTACAAGAGAAAATTAGCTAATATTATTGAGAGGGGAATATTATGAAATGTTATGGTATCATGCCAGAAAGAAAATTATGGGTAAAAATTGGAATTATAATTTTTGGTATTTATACTATTTATAACTCAGCTGTAAATAATAATTTTTTTTACCTTCCATTTGGAATTATCATGATTCTTGTTACTTTTTCTGAAAGAAAACATATAATTTCACAAGAAGGTGTGGATATTATTTATACTATTTGTGGATTTCAGTTTCATAATATATGGAACTGGAGTGAAATAAATACGATTCATATAGATTCAATCAGCTCTAAACCAAATGTAGAACTACATATTGGAAAAGATATAACAGCTAGGAGATTTATTTTATCAAAGAATGATGCTGACAAAGCACTAACTATAACAAGTAAAATGAATTCAAAGATTTATATTGCAGAATTGAAAAGAGAGTGTGAAAAATTCTGCTTATTATTGTGATTACTAATATTTTTTATCATATAATAATACTTTATCATAGAAGTTATTATTTTAGCATCTTAATGAGTAGCCTAAAAAAATTAGGCTACTCATAAAACATTGATATTTTTTATTGCACTGTATTATTTTTAATAAACTATAAATGTTATTAAGTGATTTAAATTAATTGAGCCATCTATAAAATATTAAGCTTAATTACAATATTTTTTGCTTTTATGATTTTTTTGTCTAATCATATATAATTAAATATGTCCTTGAACATATTTATAATTTTTATCATGGAAGTGAGAGAAAAAAGCTCCATAAACCTCATCTAATTTTTCATCTTTGCTTTCTAAAGTTATTTTAAATATATATAAATACTTTCTATCTCCTTTTATATAATCACCTTTATTTATTATAATTTTTGACTCACCACTGAAATATCCTTTAGAAAGTATAGCATAACTTCCTTCAGGAATACTTAATTTGGTTTTAGGAAAATATTCAGCGACTACTTCCAATACTTTATTAGCATTGAGCAATTCAATTGTTACTTTATCTATTTTTGATACAATTTCCTTATCTACATTAAAAATATATTTAAGGATATATCCTTGTTGGACTATTTTAAATTGATCTATCATCTTTTCTCTACCAGTTATTTCAGATTTTTTCAAAACACTTCCAGTTTTTTGAAATTCACTATTTTGAATAAAATAAGCACTTCCATTTTTTATATATCTACTTTCAGCTTCTTTAATTGAATTTATTCTTCTTTCGTTGGTTCTTATAGGAAATTTCACTATTTTTCCATCTTCTACTGGAATTTTAGTATCAAAGTTAAAAAAGTTAGGAGAGTAATTAATATCAGCTATTGTTCCAGTCTTGGTAGGTCCACAACTTATTTGTAATAAAAAACAAAATAAGATAGTTATTATTTTTAATATTTTCATACTCTCAACCTCCTTAGTATCTCAACACTTCAGCTGTTATTTTATAAACAATTCTTTCGTTTTTGCTATCATCTCTTTTTAAATATATCCCTAGGACAACTTTTTCTAGAGATTTTTCATCATTTAATAATTTGCTTGGAATATATTTCTCAAGAATTTTTTTGTTACTTTCAATATTTTTATGATAAAAGTTTCCAGAATAATATGCCATTCTTAGTATTCCATCTCCTCGCAATACTTGAACCGTTGGATTTCCAAGTAGGTCAGAAACTTCAAATTCTGTTGTTTTTCCAATTATTATAATTTGTTCAATTGAATTTCGTAGTTCTAGAGCATTCTTTTTACTTTCTCTAGTTACAGCTGATGAACAAGCAGAAAAGAAAATTGTTAAAATCATTCCAATAAAAATTAATACTATTTTTTTCATAAATTTCCTCCATATTTATTTTATTTGTATCTTTATCTTTTAAATGTTCTACTGTTATATTTTCAGCTTTTACTATCAGTTTAAAAGCTATATTTTATTAATTTCTTAATGGATAACCCTAAATTAATTAGGCTACCTTTAAAATATTAACTTTTATTTATAATATTATTTAATATACTTACCACTTTTTTAGCTTCTTCTATCTGAAGGTCATAGCCCCAACAATAAACTTTTTCCTTTGTTTCTATTTTTACTATTTTATAATCTTCTTCTTTATACCTACGATCATATTTAAAAATTTCTTCTCTTTTTTTATATGGATTTTTGTTATATCTTTAATCAGAAATTCTGATTTACTTTTTAAATACTCTCCATCTTTTGATTGTAGAGTAATCTTTAAACCATCAATAATAATAAACTCATCCCAATACTTTATGAGTTCTACATTATAACCTAAAAGAATTGGAAAACTCAATAATACTTGTATAAATAATTGTAATGGTGTACTCTCAAATGTAAAAAGTGGTATTTTTTTAACTTTTAAAGTTTTTAATATACTATATTGTACAAAAATAGTTATAAGGAAGTATATACATATCCATATTTTTACATGCTTCTTTTTTTCTTTCTTAGCTGTTTTTAAAATAATAGTTTCAATATTATTTTTTTTATATTAATATCCATTTTTACCTCCTCTTGGATGATATTTTTTGTTATACTCATAAAATGTAAGTTCCTCTTTCTTTATTATAGTTGCACCATCTGCTATACTTGCACGAACTCCAAAAGGATAGAAACTTTTTCCAATAGAAAACTTTACTCCTAACCATTCATTGTTTGTATTATAAATAATATCAAATTCTCCTCCTACAACTTCTAAGTAAGGAATTTTAAAACTTACTCCTATACTATGTGCTCTTCCTTCTAGAATTGTTGGATCATTTACAAAAGGAAAGAATGAAAATCCCAAAGAAGTATCCAAATCTGGATTTGTTATTTGAAGAGCACCATCTAATGTATGAAATACTGTGACTTTATCATTTTTGTAATCTCTAGTTACATATCTTGAAATTCCTGCTCCTACTCTTCCACCAAAACTTGCCCCTACATTTATATTATATCCTGTAGTTGAATTTTCTTTATTTTCTTCTGGTATACTATCTATTATTTTCTGTGCTTCACTTCCACTTATATCTCTTCCTGCATATTTTTCTTGGAATTCTTTTTCTATTTTTTCTGTATATTTACCTTTGTTTTTTGTTCCTTGAATTGCATCTTCCACTCTTTTAGCTGTGCTTTCTGTATTTGCATCATAACTATTAAAATGTCCAAGTTCATGTCCTACCAAAGTTAGAACTTTATTTGCATCTGCCAATGCCAACACTTTTCTATCTATTGCTATTGTGTTATTCTCAGGTGATGCAAAAGCTTCTACTCCTGGTGGAAGATCTCCTATAAGTATTCTTGGAGTTTCTCCTTTATATTTTAGATCAGCTGCAAACGAATCTACTAATGCTTGAACTCTATTAGCTTTTTCATTTAAATCTTTTGCTATTATTTCTCCATTTTCATCTATAGTTTTTTCTTCTAGTTTTATATAATGATGACTTTCCTGTCCTTTTTCTTTAAATAGCTTTCCATAAACTTTTTCCTTTATAGTATTTCCTTTTCCTCCCACTCCAGGATCTGTTATTCCATCATAAACTGCTTCTAAATACTCTCCTGCTTTTACAATCTTATCTCTTTCAGATTGATTTAATAGATCTGTATGAAGTTCTGCATCTAATACTTTATCTTCATCTTTTGTTATAACTTGCGCTTTTGATAAATCTGTATTAAATCCTAGCTCCTCAGCTGTTTTATTATCTTCTTTTACTATAAAGTCTGTGTTTACTGCTGTTGCATTTGTATCTTGCCTCTTATCCTGCCCTCCTGTTACTATTGATAAGTTTGGAACTCCTGTTCCTTTTATGTTGATTCCTCCACCACTTACTTTATTTGTATCTTTATCTTTTAAATGTTCTACTGTTATATTTTCAGCCTTTACTATCAGTTTATTTTCTTCACTTTTAGAACCTATTATTGCTCCACTGTTAGTAAAATCTTTACTTTCAATTATCCCTCCTTCTTTTGCAATTATAGTAGTCTGGTCACTTACCCACTCTTTTTCTCCATTACCTTCTCTATGTCCTACATTAACTTCACCAGAAAAACCTGGGGCTCCTGGAGTTACTTTTATGCTGCTATTACTATTTTTGCTACTTGATTTCTCAGTATCTTTTGAAGAGGCAATTATTACTTCCTCTCCTTTTATTTTCACTCTTCCAGCTTCTACATTGGCTCCTTCATATATTACTTTTTCTCCAGCTTCTACTTTATGTGTTCCTCCTACTTCAAATTTAGAGTTCACATTTATAGTTCCTTCACTATTTCCTTTTCCTTTACTTTGAGAAGCCGTTATACTTCCCAATAGAGAAGTTTCAGGGTTAGTTGAAACTGTTAAATCTGCATTCAGACCTTTAGAAGAAGAACCACTTGATGATGAATATTCATCTTTACTAGATTTTACAACAACATCTTTAGATGCTAATAAATTTAAATCTTTTTCTGTCTTTATATCTGTTCCTTCTATTATAACACTACCTGCATCAGAACTGATATTTATATCTCCTTTAGATTCAAGCAGATTTTTCACTGTTGATTCACTTGAAGAGTGGTATTCAGATTTACTCTTATTTACTCCAGCACTTACAGTTATATAATTATTTATATCTGTTGACACAATTCCTTCTAAATTTTCAGAGGCCATACTGCTATTATCTTTAGTCACTTTTGGGATAAACTTTCCTACTGCCTCTGCCCCTTCTTTAATAGCACCTACTAAATCTGATGCTGTATTTGCTATATCATAACTGTTTCCACCGAAGTCTGTAAGCTTATCTATATCTCTTACATTATCTATTGTAGTTTTTATTGAGCTAGCTACTCCTGCTGAAATTCCTATACTGCTTGATTTATGTTTTTCATCTACTGTCTGCTTATTCTTTGCAACAATTAATTCTACCCCTTCATGACCTTTAATATCTATTCCTGTTTCTCCATAGATATCTACAGATTTCAATACAGCTTTTCCTTCTGTAGCTTCTATATCTACCTTTCCTTGAGATACTATTGTAGAGGCTGTATTAGTAGTCTGTGTAGTTTTTATCTCATCTTTTGATTTTCCATATGAAAAGCTAGCAGTTCCTCCACTAAATGAGCTGCTGAATCCTTTTTTCTTTTTAATTTCTTCTTGATATGCCTGTGTTTCCACAGGGTTGATAGATACTTCTTTTCCTTTTAAAGTTATATTTCCAGTTGATACAACTGTTACTCCTTCTAAAAGAATTCCATTTCCTGCATCATAACTTGTTCCACCTATTCCTGATATTGTATTTGATTTTACAGCTTCTTCCTTATACTGTTCAGTAGATTTTGAACTTCCTGTAAGTCCCAGAAAACCTGTTTTAGTAGTTTTCTTATAGCTGTAGTTTATATCTTTTACAGCTGCTTGTACAATATCTCCTCCTGCATTTATTACTGCACTTCCTTCAGGACCAGCTTGAATATTGCTTCCAATTATGACTGTATCTTTACCACTTTCTATGCTTACATTTTTCCCAATCAGATTAGCTCCATTATGAGAAGTCGTATATTTTACCTCTGTTGTCGATTTTCCTCTTCCAAAACTTTTCTTTTTACTTTCTTGATGCTCATAATAGTCACTGTCTATTGAAGCTGTAAGATTTACATCTTCTCCAGCTTTTAATCTAAGTTCACTGTCAGCAGCTATATCTGAACCTTTTATATTAATATTTTTATCTGCTGAAATAGAAATATTTTCTCCTGTTACTGTACTTCCTATATTATTTACTTTTTCTTTTATAGTATAATTTTTTCCACTTCCATCTTTTTCATAGGAATAGTTTTTGGCACTTTCTATTTTTATTTCATTTCCTGAAAGAGCAACTTCATTTACTCCTTTTACAACAGATCCTTTTATTTCTATATTATTATCTGCTGTTAGGGTAACATTATTACTAGATATATGCCCTCCTATATTTTCTATAGTTTCTTTTTGGTAATTTTTCTTATTTGTACTGTTATTTAATTGAATAGTATCCAAAACTATATCATTTGATGAAACAGCTATATTATTATTTGCTTTAAGAGCCCCAGCACTATTTACAAAATTATTATTTGCTGATATTGTAATATTATTTCCTGCTTTTATTTCTCCACTATCTTCAAAATTACTGATTACTATTCCATTTAAATTTGTATTTTCTCTTAAAGTACTCTTATTCCATATACTTCCCTTTATAGATTCTAAAGATATATTATTATCTGCTGATATTTCAGCTCCTATATTCTTGATATCATTTACAGAAACTATTTCTATATCATTTCCTGCAATCAATGCTTTGAAATCACCCAATACAGATTTATTCAAAATTTTCTCTGCATTTATAGTAATGCTTCCACTAGATTTTATGTTTCCTGTATTATTAACCTCAACAGCTGATATATTTATTCCATTCCCTGCCATCATTCCAGTTTGATTATTACCCAATGATGCAAGAGTTTCTTTAGATAGATATACTTTAGGGACAAGAACATTTACACCATTGACTTCTTCTTCAACATACCATATAATATCACTTTTAAGATTATTTATCTGTTCCTTTGTAAGAGCTGTTCCAATAGACAGATTAAAATCTTCCATAGCTTTTATGGAATTATCTAATAATATCTGCATCTGCTCTTTTTCATTTGCTGCTCCATTTAGATATCTCTTTCCTGTACTTTCAAGAATAGCTCTGTTTACCACTCTTGATTCATAAAAAGCATCTCCAAGAAGTCTTATATTTTTCTCAGGGTTAAAACCTATTTTTCCAAAGAAATAGTCAGAACCCATGTAATATCCCATATCTGTAAATTTAACATTTGATTCTATCAAATATGAAAAACCTGGAGCTTTATCATTTGAAATTGAATTGTTATTAAATACCAACTCTCCATTTCCTACAGCTATTTTTTCTTTAAACTCTGAATCACTAATAATCTTATCAACTTTATTATCCTTATCTATTATAGATACTCTAGCTGAATTCACTAAATCTTTATTTACAACAAACAATCCTTTATCCCCTTCAGGAATTGTAATATAGTTTTCTGTATTAATAGTTCCAGTTTTTCCAACATTACTGCTGTTTAATATTACCTGCCCTACATTTACATTTTTAGAATTCACTGTATTTGAATCCCTTGATTGTACTCCATTTCCTACCTGAACAGCAGATATATTTATCTTATTTCCTGCTGAAATTTTTGTAGCTTTATCTGTTCCTACTTTCTGAATAAATGATTCTATTAACTTTAAATCTTCATGGTAAACTTTACTCCATCTTCCACCACCACCACTTCCTCCATGGTCGCTATTATCTCCTCCATAATCTCCGCCACCTTCTTCCCAAACATATGTGTAATATTTGCTTTTCCATGATGAATTAGTAGTAATATCTACTACAAAATTTTCATTTTTTAAGTTAACAGCAGATATATTTACATCTTTATCTGCTAAAATATTACTTTCTCTATTTATTACATCTCCAGTAGTTTTCAAAGTAATATTTTTTCCAGATGAAATATATGCCATTTTACTTGTATAATTACTTTCTATTTTATCTATCCATTCTAATTCCATTGAATCAAAATGAGCTTTATCATACTTATTATTTTTTCCTTCATTCATTTCAGCAATTAACTTTAAAAATTTATTCTTTATCTTATCTTTTTCCTGCTGAGTTACATTTGTAGTTACAGCTGAAGCAGGTACTTTTCCAATAACAGAATGGCTTCCTGTTATTTCTCCAAGGTTTTCTATCTGCGCTGCTTCTATATAGATATCTCCTATAGCTTCTATTGTTGCTGCATTATTCTGTACTTTTCCTAAAGCTTTTATCTCTACATTATTTCCAGAATATATATCTCCTTTATTATTAAAAAAATCTTTTTTTGCTGTTATAAACATATTTTCTTTAGAATATAAAAGTGCAAAATTATTATTTGTTATATTATTTGAATTTAAATTAAGTATATTTCCAGAAGCTATCTGCCCATTATTTATTAAGTCTTTTGAGTTTACAGTCAAACTATTCTGCGAAGTTAGAAAGCCACTGTTAT
This sequence comes from Fusobacterium varium, assembly GCA_900637705.1. NCBI lineage: Bacteria > Fusobacteriati > Fusobacteriota > Fusobacteriia > Fusobacteriales > Fusobacteriaceae > Fusobacterium > Fusobacterium varium. The sequence goes on along the minus strand of LR134390.1, from coordinate 3,073,696 downwards.
TTATATCTCCAGCAGTTGTTATTATATTATTTCCATTTCCAAGAATTATACTGTCCAGATTATCTAGTTTTCCTGAAAGATTAACAGCAAAATTTCCTAAACTTCCTAATGTCTTATTATTTACTAAATCTTTTGCACTTATAGTTATATTCTTTCCACTGGCAAATTTATTATTATTTAGAAAATCTCCAGACAGATTAAGTACTATATCTCCACCATTTTCTAGATTAATATTTGAAGTCAAAGAATCTGCTGTTATTTTTAAAAGAGTATTTCCGATATAGCTTCCTGTAAGAATTAAATTTCCAGCTATATTTAAATCAGCAGTTCCTTGAGCGTGAACTTCACCCAAATTATTATTGATATCAAGGGCTTTTATATATAGTATTGAATCATTATCAAAAACTTTTAGCTTTCCTGATTGGTTATTAAAAAGTCCAGTATTTACTATATTAATATTTTTTCCTTCAATAGTTCCACTACTATTGTCTAATTCTTTTAATACTATATTTTTATCTGAAACTATACTTCCAGTATTGGATATATTTTTAGCTGTTATATCTCCTTTTACTGAAATGATTCCCTTATTTAAAAGTTCTTCTTCTAAAGTAAGATTTTCCCCTAAAATAGTTTTTCCAAGAATTAAGTTTAATAATTTATTGCTCTTAAGACTTTTTAAAGCTGAAATTGTTCCACTGTTTTTAATCTCTACAGCTTCAATCCCCTCTTTAGCAACAATTTTTCCACTGTTATCTATACCAGCTATTTTTATGTTGTTTCCTTGGATAAGATTAGAGTTAGTAAATAAATTGCTAGTATTAAATGTTAAATTTCCATCTCCAATTATTCTTCCAATATTATCTAAAGATATAGCTATTAAAGAAATGTTATTTCCTGCAAATAAATCATCTTTATTTTCTATAATTTGTGAGCTTATATACAAATCATTAGAACCTTGAATAAGCTTATTATTGATAAGATTGTTTCCTGTAATAGAAAGAGTATTTTTTCCATAAAGAGTTCCATAATTTTCTATGTTATCAATATTAAATATTCCTTTTTCTCCAGTTATCATTCCATTATTTACAAGTTTAACTCCTGTTATAGAAAGAGCTAAAGCTGATATTCTATCATTGTTAAGAATATTACTGCTTAATAGAGTAAGCTTATCTCCACTGTTTAAATTCTTATTATTGATTATATTTCCTGATATTTTCATATTTGAGAGTGATAAAATATCTCCACTATTAGTTATATTTCCTACTACATCAGCATTTTCACCATAGATATATCCAGTATTTATTATATTTCCAGATATATTTAATACTTTTTCACTCTTTATATTTTGACTATTATCTATATTTCCAATAATGCTTACTAGATTTTTTCCCTGAACAGTTCCTGTATTATTTAAATCAGAAGTAATATGAAGAGTATTCTCTCCTGTTATATTTCCTGTATTCTTTATTTCTGTTCCAGTAAATGTTACCTTTTCTCCTAATATATTTCCATCATTTTCTACAATACTGTTAAGAGTAAGAATATTTCCAGCAGTTATAGCTGAATTTTTATTAATATATTTATCAGATGTAAGTACTAAGCTTAAATCTCCATATATTGTTCCAGTATTTTCAATATTTTTACTTTTTATATTTAAATCTTTACTCACTAAATTACCCTTATTAAGGATAGAAATTAAAGAATCTAATTTTAAAATATCACTTTGAACTTCTCCAGAATTAATGAAATTTGAAGATTTAATATTTATATTATCTGCTAATATATTTCCACTATTATTTATTTGAATTCCTTCTAAGTTTAATTTTCCTTCAGAAATAATATTTCCTGTAGAAGTCAAATTGTCAGCACTGATATCTGTTGATATTTTAGAATTAATATCACTGTTATTATTTAAGGCAACAGTATTTATTTTTAAATTTTCAGCATACAAAATTCCAGCATTAGTTAAAATGCTGTTTATATTTAATGTAAGATATTCACTGCTCACTTTACCTGTGTTTGTAAGAGTGCCTGTGTGTATATTTGTTAATGATTTTCCACCTATATTACTTTGCAAACCATTATTTTCAATAGATGCAGCATTTATTTTAATTGATTTTCTCCATATATAGTACTTGTATTAATTAAGTTTCCTATACTTAAAGATAATTCTTTCCCAGCCACATTTCCACTATTTTCAACATTATTGATTATTGATAAAGCTAGAATATCTCCCTGAATTAAACCTTTATTCTCTATAGAGCTAGATACAATCTCAGTTGTTAAGCCTATTATATTCTTTTCATTCACAATATTGTTTTGATTATTTATCTTTATTTCATCAGCACTTATATCTCCTTTATTTGAAAGATTAGTACTCTCTATTTTTACTTTTTTATTAGCAATCATAGTACCTGTATTTTCTATATTTTTTCCCTTGATACTTAGATTTTCAACAGCTTTAATAGATTCTGTCTTTAAATTTCCAGTTAAATCTATATCAGCATTAACAACTGTTAATTCTTTATTCTCCATATCATTAGAAGAAATCTTTACACTGTCTGCTGATATTTTACCTGTATTTACTATTTTTTCCTTATTGGCTATAGTTATGCTTTTAGAAGATATACTTCCCTTATTTTCTATATTAGAACTTTTTACAGTTATATTTTTATTTGCTGCTATAGCACCAGTATTTACTATATCCTTTGTATTAATATTTATATTATTTTCTGCAATTGCTCTCTTTTGAATTTCAACATTTTCTGCCTTTATTTTTATATCATTTTTAGCCTGGGCATCGTTAAGAATTAACCTTCCATTAACATCTACTTCAAAATCTCCAGCTCCAGCAAGCATCTCCCCTTGACTGTTTACTCCAACACCTTTTTCAGTACTTTGAAGATATATTCTTCCAGCATAAAGAGAGCCTAGTGCTTTTGCATCTAGAGCTACTTTTGGTTTTTCTCCAGCTTTTTCAGCTTTAGGTGTTACTTTTTTTGTCTGATGGTCATAATCATTTCTTCCCAAGACAACATTTACTTCTTCTCCACCATATACTGCACCATTAAGTTCTGCTGTTCTTGAAATAATATCAACCATTCTTACATTTTTTCCATCTATTCCCTGACTTCCTATTACTACTGTTCCATCATCTATAGAAAATCCTTTTAAATCCCCTAACTCATCTGTTATAGATTTTCCAGTTGTAAGTATTACTCTTGGAGTATTTATGAATCCTGCTCCATTTAGATATATTCCATTTGGATTTGCTAAGATATATTCAGCAGATTTCCCAACTATTTCAGTATATCCCTCTATTTTGCTTCTATTTACACCTGTAACTTCTGTAAGGATTACATTTGCTTCTCTTCCATTGAGATTAGAATTCCCCTGAATTATTCCACCTATTTGAGTTCTGTTAAATTCTTTAGCACTGTTATTAAGAAGAATTCCTTCTTTTTCAACATTGTATTCTTTAAAATAGTTATGAGATACTCCATTATTATTTGGAGCATTGATATTTACTATTGGAACTCCATTAGGTGCTTTCTCTACATTTACCTGCTGATTCCTGTTTTGATCTCTAACTACACCTGCTGCAAGAAGTGGCTGTGTAAAAATACTTAAAAAAATGTAGCTATAGATTATAAGTTTTTTTAATAAAATATTTTTTAATCCTTTCATTTTTCTTTCTCCCTTAATATTTTAAAACTTAACACTCATAGTAAAATATATTTCATGTGTATTCTTCTTTATATATGATGGAGCTGTTAAAGGTTTTGAATATGTAAAACTCATATCAAAATGGTTAAAATACATTCTAAGACCTATTGAAGCCCCACTCATTTCACTGCCATTTTTCTTGTAATACTCATCTTTATATACATCTTTAACTCTTCCATAATCATAAGCTATAAATGGTTCTAAGAACTTATAGTTATATCCAATCTCATTTCTCATATAAAAGCCTTTATCTCCCATTATTGAATTTTCTTTAAAACCTCTGATTGTAGTATCGTCACCTATTCCTAATTTCTCTGAAGAATAAAGGATATCATCTGAATATTGTCCACTTAAGGAAACTCTATATGAGAATCTTTGCTCTCCTATATTAAATGGTCTATACCAGCTTATGTCTGCTGTATATTTTTGAAATTGCGCTTTTGGAGAATATTCTCCTTTTTCTTTATCGCTTTCTGCGCCAAATCTATCCAATCCCTCATGATAAGCCAGATTTCCATAAAAAACTCCATTAAAAAGCCTTCTATTATGATTTACATCAACTTTTAATACTGATAATTTTCTTGAACTTGTTATCAATTTAATTCCATCAAAATAGTTTTTAGTTTCTTTATTTGTTAAAGTGATTCCCACTGATGTTTTTCCGTTACTATTTCTATTGATTATTCTTCTTACTGAATAATTAATATTCTTTGAAATTCCTGTTGATTCATAAGTATGAGCAAATGATCTTATTGTAGAAAGATACTCAGATTGATCTTTAGATACAGAAAATTCCCAATACTTTATTGGAATTCTGTAATAGAAAGAAAAATTTTCATTATCTTTGTATTTTGTACTTGTTCCAAGTTTTTTCTGATATGTTCCTGTAAAAGAATCATTTAATCCCATAATATCTTCAAAGATAAGTGAGGTTTTCAGCCTGTCTCTTCCTGTAGATTTCTGTCCTAAATCATTGTAATTTATTGCACCAGATATTTTTTGCTCCTCTGATTATCAATTTCGATTATACTGCCACCAAGAGTTTCTCCAGCTAAAATATCAAGTTTAGCATTATTGGAAGATACAGAGTTCAAATTATCTATTCCTTGGTCTAGGTCATTGATATTTAGCACATCTCCTTTTGAAGTAGGAAAAGATGTAAAGATATTAATCTTCCCTTTGCTTTTATCTTTGAATCTTATCTCTTCAATATGCCCTTCCAGAATTTTTAAAGCTATTTTCCCTTCAGGTATATCTGCTCTATCCATATCCATTTTTACTCTTACTGCAATATACCCTTTAACTAAATATAGATTCTCAAGCTCTCTCATAAGATTAAGAATATTCTTTCCCCCTATTTTACCAATGTACTTTTTCTTCAATATTTCAATTTCTGAAGCTTTTAAAATGGTATTACCATTTATTTCAATATTTCTTATTTCATCTCCAATAGCTTCAATATTTTCTTCTAATTCATTTAATTGAATCTCATCTTTTGCTTCTATTTTTTCCAGTTTTCTTATTTCTTCCTCACGTATTCTTCTTTCTTCCCTGTTTAATTCCTGCTGATTGGCATAACTACAATAATTAAATATAAAAAAGAGCCAAACCCATATTTTTCTAATTTTCATAAAATCTCTCCCAATAAAACTGTTAATATTTTGTTTGTTTTAATATTTGCAATTTATTTTAATATTATTCTTTACTTTGACATAATTAGTCTTAAAGTTGATATTTTGAGTATATATTATAATATTATCATTTTTTTAAATTTTTATATACCCAAAAATACCTTTATTCTTGAAAAAAATAGACTTGAATATCTATAATACGTTTTTTTATAATTTTATATAAATTTTAAATCACTTTAATTATGAAAATATATACGAAAAGGTTTGAAAAATTTATTTTTTATGAAGAGAAGTAATAAGAATGTAAAGATATAGAAGATGAAAATTTTAAAAAAGTATAATTGTTTTTGATATAAATATTTTAATTAAAAAAGCCCAGTCTACTTTAAGCAGTACTAGGCCTTTATAAAATAAGATTATTTTTATAGATTGTTAATAAAAAGTAAGTGAAAAAATTTTTATATTTGGGTTGCTGTAAATACTCCAAAAATTCCAAAGAACAAAATAATCCACAACAAAAGAAATATTCCTATAAGAATTAAGCTTGCTATTAAATAATTTTTTAAGTTTAAATTTGTCTTTTCTGAAACTAACCAGACAATCCACATTACTATATTCACAATAGGAATCATAAATATTATAAGGACTTTTAACCAATCTTTTATCCCTAGAACTTTTTCCTGTTCTCTTATTTTATTAATATCTCTTTCAATGTGTTCTTCAGTATCCATTATATTCTCCTTTCATATTTACATTTTTTATTAAAGAAATCTTTATTTCATCAGCACTTACTTTTATTTCCTCTGATATTATTTCATTGTCCATAACTCTAGAATCGTTCATTACACATACTTATTTTTAAATAAGAAGTAGGATTTTCCATAAATTTGAGAATAATTTTATTTGATTTTTTCTGAAAGAGTTTTACTAGGTTTAAATTTTACAACTTTTTTAGCTTCTATTTTCATTTTTTTACCAGTTTGTGGATTTCTACAAGTTTTAGGTGCTCTTTCTATAACTTTAAATTTACCAAAACCAAGGAAAGTAATTTCTTCTTCTTTTAATAATACTTCTTCAATAAGATTTAAGAAGGCAGCAGCTTTTCTTTCAGCATCTGTTTTAGTTTTAAACTCTCCTTTTGTAAAATATAAATTAATAAATTCTTTTTTAGTCATTAGAAACCTCCTGTTGTTATGTAATTAAAATTTGATTACATAATAATTATAATGTTAAAATAATCTAAAAGTCAAATAAAAAGAAATTATTAAAAAAATCTTTTTAAAAATTGACTAAATATAGAATGCTACCGTATTTTAAAAATTTTAAAGAAAATGAATTTTATTTTTAAACAGACTATTAAGTTTGAAATAAGAATAATAGAAAAAAGAGTATAAAATATTAAATTTTTTAAAAATATATGAATATACTTTATACTTCTTTTTAGCTATAATATAACTAGGAGAATAAAAGTTGTATTTAGTAAGATGAAGAGATATTAATATGTATATGCTCATTAATAAAACTATTATAAGGTTCATTTTATACATAAGGAGGGAATACTATGACAGTAAAAGAAATGAGAGATTCTTTGCGTGGAGAACAGGTGGTAAAAGCTTTAAACTCAAGAAATATGGAAGCTTTTCTTGTGGGTACAAAAGAAGAGGCTTTGAAAAAAGCTCTTGAACTTATACCAGAAGGAAGCAGTGTAGGTTGGGGAGGCTCAGCAAGTATAGAGGAAATAGGATTGAAAGAAGCTATAAAAAATGGCAAGTATAAGGTTGTGGATAGGGAAAAGGGGTCTTCGCAAGAAGAAGCTGAAAAACTTATGCGTGATATATTTTTTTGTGACTATTTTCTTGCTAGTTCCAATGCTGTTTCAGAAGATGGAGTTTTGGTAAATGTAGATGGGAATTCAAATAGAGTAGCAGCTATATGTTATGGTCCAAAACATGTGATAATGATAATAGGAATGAATAAAGTGGTAAAAAGTGTAGAAGATGCAATGTCACGTGCTAGAAATACTGCTGCACCTCTTAATGCTCAAAGATTTGATATTGATACTCCATGTAAAAAGACTGGTTGTTGTTACGATTGTAAAAAGCCAGATACTGTATGTTGTCAGATACTGATTACACGTTATAGCAGACATGTTGGAAGAATAAAGGTAATATTAGTAAATGAAGAGTTGGGATTTTAAATAGATTATATAAAGCTGTTGTAGATTGGTAGTTTTGCTGCTGACTTACACAGCTTTTTTTATTTAAAATAAATAGACTAAATTAGTATAAATAAAAAAATATTTTAGTAAAAAAATCATCAGCCGTTAGTTAAATTTACCGTGTGGGTTATTTTTGCTTACGGTGGGCAATTAAAGATAATCTTAGTATCAAAAGAAGTTATACATTTCTTTAGGAAAAGAGATAAAAACAATAATTTTTTTTTATAAAAGATGGAAAAATATTAAAAAAAATCCTTTAAAAAATATTGATGAAATAAGGGTGATTAGTATAAATATTATAAATGATAACAATATGTTTTATTCTATTCTTTATTTCAAATTTTTAAATCTTGTATATACAAAAATAGAATGTTGTGATAATATATGAACCATATCATTTGTGAAAATTTGAACCATAAAGAAAGTCTTACAAAAAAGATTGTAAAAAAAGTAATAACTATAAAAAAGTTTGTAGATATTACTACGAATTTGAAGGAGTGAAAGATGGAAAACAAGAGAAAAACAGAGAATCAGCCTTTTTGTCAGCAGGAGGAAAAGGTACTGCAATTATTTAGATGTCTGTATGAGAGAAAGGAACTTGACAGGTTTAGAAATCTGCATCTGACTCTCACTGAAATCTACAGTGATTTTAACGGTCGAGATATAAAATGCTATGTTGAAACAATAGCTAACTACAGTGGATTAAGTAAAGCCTGGATACCTAAAGGATTAAAGATATTTGAGGAGTTAAAATTGATACAACTGGTGGAGGAAAGAAGCAAGGGAAAATTTAAAGGGAAAAGGTTAATATTCACTCCTGAAAACATTGAAAAAGAAGAAAAAACCGATGATAAGAAAACCGTTACTGAGAAAGCCAGTACTGAAGAAACCATTGCTGGTTTTTTGCAGACATCAGAAGATAGTATTTATTAAGAAAATAATAAAAGAATAAAAGATATAAATAATACACACACAGGGGAAGAAAAAAATATTGAGAAAACATTTGAAGGGGAATAACTGAAGCTATGGAATAAAAAATTTGGGAGGTAGGGAATGAAAAAGAATTTAGAGAAAAGAGGCTCAAGAATAAAGAGAGGGGGTACAGGTGAATAGCGAAGAGTATATTTACAGAAAACTTGATACTTTATCCTCTCTGGATAGGGTTTTATCTGAAGAAATGGTTAAATATCTAGGGGAATGGACAACGATAGACGATGTGGCAAAATATTTTAAAAAACATAGAAATACTATATGCTATAAGCTGGAAGCAGGAGATATACTGCACAGAAGAATAGGAACGAGTATTTTGATTTATACAAGAAGCTTGATTTTTCTATTGGAATAAAATGCTAATACACATACATACACAAACAGCCACATTGGTGCACTGGATTGTTATGCGCATTGAGAGTATCATATACGTATGGCAAAAATAAAACAGGAGGTAACAAAATGGCAGGAGAAAATCAAGTAATCTTAACAGTGGTTCAAAAAGAAATGGAGAAGGTGGAAAATGCAATCAAGAGGGAAAAGGCTATATTAAAAAATATAGATGATACAACAGCAACTCTTGAGCATATAGCAGAGCTAGTAGAATCAGGAAAGGAGTTCCCAGAAAACTCAGCATATGAGTCATACAAAGACTGGCAGGAAAGCGCAGAGAAGGAAATTAAATCTTATACAACTTCTTTGGAAACAATAGACAAGTACAGAAGCCTACTGGCAGCATACCAGTTTTATGTAAAAAATAATACACCAGAAGCTTAAAGAAAAGAGGCTGTAGCAGAAGCTGCAGTCTTTTTTTTATCCAAAAATAAAAGATGGATAAAAACTTATGAAAATAATAACACCAAAATTTTTAAAATATTTTATCAACAATAGAAGATTACTTGATAAAGCGCTAAATGAGGGAAAATAAGCTTTGAATCTAAAGGAATGCAAAAAGTTCTTGTTTATGTATAAAGGCGAACACTTTCTTGAAAATTACTCTATCATTATACTCTTTAAATTTATAAAAGTCAATACAAAAGATTTGGGAGAAAAACGGGGTCCAAAAAATGAGGTATTAAAAATTGGGAGGTTAGCCCCTCTAAAAGTTCGCTTTTATACATAAAAGGGAACTTTTCTCAGTTACCGGCTTAATTTCTACAATTAAATTCTCAATTTTAATTAGGATTTTGGAGCTGAAAATTGAGAAAAAATTAAATAAAAAATATATAAAAACAAACTTAGGGAGGAAAATTTATGATTGAAAAAATTATGAAGGCAGTAAAAAGCAGCAACAAAAGAAGAGGAAGAAATATAACAATAGGAGCAGTAATTGGATTTCTATTGTCATGTACAGCAGTAATGGGAACAGTAGATGGTAATTATTTGTGGATAAAAGATAATGATGGAATAAAATTTAGTACTGATAATAGTGAACCTGCTCTGACAGATAATCCATATGCTGAAAATAACTGGTTTGAAAGCACAGAAACATATATAAATAATACAATACTATCAGCCAACGGAACAGGAGATGAGGCTTATGGAGTGAAATTAGAATTGAACTCACCTAACTTTAGGTTTATAAACAATGGAGCAATAAATGCAAGTTCTGATTCAAAGAAAGCTTGTGGAATATATTTTGTTGATGGAGAAGTAGGAAATATAGAAAACAATGGGACAATAAGCAGTACTTATGGAATATATGTTAATTATGGAAGCGTAGGAAATATAGAAAATAATGGAGCAATAAATGCAAGTTCTGATTCAGAAAGAGCTTATGGAATGTATGTTAATAATGGAAGCGTAGGAAATATAGAAAATAATGGAGCAATAAATGCAAGTTCTGATTCAGAAAGAGCTTATGGAATGTATGTTAATAATGGAAAAGTAGAAAATATAGAAAACAATGGGACAATAAATGGAAGTTCTAATTCAAGCAGTGCTTATGGAATATATGTTAATTATGGAAGCGTAGGAAATATAGAAAACAATGGAGTAATAACTGGTAATTCTGGAACTGGTCATAGTATTGGAATTGGAATATATGGCAGAGGGGTAGCAACTCAGATGATAATAAATAGGGGTATAATAAATAACAAAATAAGTCCAAATGGTTCTAGCACTAATAGTAATAGTGGAATAGCTGCAGGTCCAGATTCAGAAGGAACAGAAAAAATAATTAATATAGGAGAAATAAATAGTTCTAATGATGGAAATGCCTTTACTACTGGGATACATGTTGGGAAAAAAGCAAGAGAAGTGATAAATATGGGAAATATAAAGACTTTTGATGCTAAGTATAGCTATGGAATATCTTCTTATAATCTTGGTACTAGTGCCAAAATAGGTAATCTATTAAATATGGGAACTATAAGTTCTTTTAATACATCTAATAGTATTGGAATTTTTAGCGCTGATAATGGAACAATAGAAAAAATAGTAAATACAGGAGTTATTTATGGGCAGGATAGTACTGTACATATTGGTGCTAGTGGAACTATAGGAGATATAAATAACTATGGAATACTTGCAACAGATAGAGATAAGATTATAGTTAATAATGGTGGAAATATGACAGGTACTGAAAATAACTATGGAATGTATATAACTAAAACAAATGGACAAATAACTATAAATGTAGATAATGATAAATCAAATGATGAGCCTATAAAAGTAGTAGTAGGATATGATAAAGATGGAAGTGAAATAACAAAATATATGACAATAAGAAATGCTGAATTAAATAAAGAAAAAACTGAAACAGAAAGTTTTATACTTGCAGGAAAATCAGGAAAATATAATAATTCAATATTAAATGGGAAAGATAAGACTTTAAATGTTTTAGAAGGAAGAAATAAAATAACAGACTCTATAATCAATGCATATCAAACAGCAGTAGTTATGAAGGAAAAAAACTCATCACTTGTTCTTAATAATACTGTAGTAAATGGTGGGGCAGCAAAAGATAAAGAGGTACCAACAATAGAGATAGAAGGAGAAGATAATGCTCTCACTCTAAAGGGAGAATCAATAGTAAATACAGGGGCAGAAAATAGTATAGCTATAACAGTTGGAGGAAAAGATAATGCTCTTGTTTTAGAAGGAAATGCAAAAGTTAATGGAAAGATAGAATCAACAGGAACTAATAATCTAATAAGTCTTAATGGAAATGCTGGAAATGGAATGAATATACTTCATAACATATCAGGATTTACAAATATGAATATAGATAATAATGTGACATTCTTTGAAAATGTAGAAGTAACAGGAACAGAAACAGTAACTGTAGGAGGAACATTAAATTTAAGATTAAAAAAAGATACTACAACATACAGTACAATACCAACAGCAGTTCATGCTTTTTCAGGAACTGATAGTACAACAATAAAAGGAGCATCAGAAGAGGAAGCAGGAACTTTAAACTTCATAACAAACGGAATAGGAAGAGAAATTTATGTTGATATGAAAAATATAGAACTTGAAAATATGAAGGTTAGAGCAAATTCAATTATAGACAAGGTAGAAATATCTGATGAATATATTCATTTAGGAGCAGGTTCAGACTTAAGTGGAATTGTAAATCCAAAGGTAAGTAAATATGATTCATTGGATAATATATATAAAAGTTTGTACAGCAGTACAGAAGAAAACCTTGATGCCTTGAGAGATATATTAAGTATGACTTATCTAGGAACACATTATGGATATAATACTAGTAATGAAGAACAACTTAAAAATCTAATGAGCTACTTAGACAGCATTTATACAGGAACTCCATATTCAATTTCAAGTGAACTTTCAAGAAAATCAATGGGAATGTTTAGAGATATAATTACAGAAAATCAATTTAGACCAGACTTAAACAGATGGCTGGTAATGGGTGGACTAACTCATACTGATGGAGGAACTAAAGACAGCTACTATGGACAGAATTATCATGGTTTTGATACAGGTACAGCAGATGTAGATGTGGATATGAAGCTTACTGGAGCTTATGCCCTGGGTAAATATGGATATTCAGAAAATGTATCATTAGGAGTAACAGCAGGAGGAAACAAAAGCGAAGCTAAACTTCCAATGGCAAAAGTAAAAGGAAACAGTGGATATGTAGGAGCATTTGCAGAAAACTACAGAGGAAACCTTACACTGAAAGCTGGAGCAGGAATTCAATATTCAGAATATGATGCTAATAGAGCAACATTAGGAGGACACAGCTACAGTGAGAAATATTCAGATATGGCATATGATATTTATCTGAATGGAAGATATTCTAATCCAATGGGAGATAACTTCTTCCTAGAGCCATATGGAACATTATCATATACATATGTAGACCAAGAGGGCGCAGATGAAGGAAGCAAGGTTCTTGCAATAGAAACAGATTCAAAATCATTTGACTATACAGCAGCAAAAGTGGGAGTAGATCTTAAAAAAGTAATACCACATGAGAAAGGAAAGAGTACACTGTCAGCAGGAGTAAGCTACACAAGACTTCTTAATGGTGCAGATAAAGATAATATCACAGGAAGATTTAAAGGAAAAGATGCAAGTGATTTTGATATTCTAGTAGCTCACAAAAATGAAAACAGCATAGGATTAAATGCTAAGTACACTCTTGAACTTGAAAGTGGAATCTTGTTTGATGTAAAAGGAAGCTATTCAGTAGAAAGAGATTCACACAATGGAACTGGAAAGAACAGAAACAAAGGTGAATGGATAGTAGGAACAGGATTAGGATACAAGTTCTAATAACAACAATGGGGGAAGCAATGACAGAAGGGGAATTTATAAGGTTCTATAAAAAGAGAAATCTTTCAAGAAGCTATAAAGAAGTAAAAGAGAAAATAGATATATTCTGGACTGTTTTGCTGAAGGCTTTAGATGAAGATGGAAAAGTGTTATTAAAGGATTGGGGAGCATTTGAGAAAAAAGAGGTAGCTCCCAGAAAAATAATAACACCGAGAATGGAAAAAGCAGGACTTACAAGAGCAGGAGAAAAGGTACGATTCAGAACAGGAACAGGGTTAAAGAATCTTGTCAATGGAGTTGATGCTGATGAATAAGAAAGAATTGGCAAAGCTATACAGTACAGTAAGTCAGGGGAAGGTATCACAAAAGGCAGCACTAGAAGAAATAAATATATTTACCCAAACTCTACAGGAAGCCTTATGTAAGTATAATTCAGTATCATTTATCAATATAGGAGTATTTGAAATACTGGAAAGAAAGCCAAGATTAGTAAGTAATCCATCAACTAGGGAGATAATGAAAATCTATCCAAAGAAGGTAGTAAGGTTTAGAGCATCTAAAAATATAATAAGATAATTAAAAAATGCTGATAGGAAGGAGTGTAATTTTTTCTATCAGCATTTTTCTTATTCTAAATATTTTAAATTTATAGAAATTTTATTAAATATTATAAAAATAAGAGTTATCTTAAAATTTATATTTATTATTATTGATTATATGTATATGAATAATAATAAAATATTAATTTTTTACAGTTCCTTTAATTAGAAACATTTAAGTTGAAAATTTAAATTTAAAGATATATAATGAAGTAATTAAAGTATACATAATCTTAAAAAAATCTTAATGAAATATTAAATAAACCATAGATGACTTTATATAAATAAATTAATCAAGTGTATAATTTAAATGAAATTCTTTATTAAAAAGAATATATGAAGGAGAAAATAATGCCCATAAGGAAACAGGTATTGATAGTTGATGATAATCATATGAATCGTATGATATTAAAGAATATTTTAAGCTCTACTTACAATGTTATACAAGCAGAAAATGGACAGAAAGCTCTGGAAATATTAAAGAAAGAAAAGGAAAAAATTTCAGCAATATTTCTTGATATAGTTATGCCAGTAATGGACGGATATACCTTTTTAGCTCATAAAATGAAAGATGGAGAGTTGATTCATATACCTGTAATAGTAACTACTCAATATGAAGATGAGGCCACTGAGGTGGAAGCTTTATCAAGAGGAGCAGCAGACTTTTTAGTAAAGCCTTATAGACCAGCTATTATTCTTCATAGACTTGCTAATATTATCAAAATGCGTGAATCATCTTCTTTTATAAATAAAATAGAAAAAGACAGTTTGACTGGGATATATAATAAAGATTTCTTTTATTTTAAGACTACAACTTTTTTAAAGATTTATCAAAAAAAAATTATTATATTGTATTTGCAGATATAGAAAGATTTAAGCTTGTAAATGATACATATGGAAGCAAAGAAGGAGATAGACTGCTGAAGTATACAGCAGATATAATTAATGAAGAGATAAATGGATATGGGATATGTGGAAGAGCAGAAGCAGACCATTTTATCATATGTGTTGTTGATATAGCAGATATAGAAGGACTTCTGGAAAATATCTCTAAAAGGGTATCAGAATTTAATAAAAATATGAATATAGTCATACATTATGGAATATATCAAGTAGAGGATAGAAGTATTTCAATTGAATTGATGTGTGATAGAGCTATGATAGCTGCAAGTACAGTAAAAAATAAGTATGATAAAAAATTTGCGTATTATGATGACTCCATTCGTAAAAAACTTCTTCAAGAGCAAATGTTGATAAATGATATGAGAACTTCTCTTGCTGAAAGAAGATTTAAGGTATTTTATCAGCCGAAATATGATTTTAAAACTGAAAAAATAGTAGGAGTAGAGGCATTGGTAAGATGGGATCACCCTAAGCTGGGAATGGTATCTCCTGGAGTATTTATAGAGCTTTTTGAAAGAAATGGATTTATTACAGAGATAGATTATTTTGTTTGGGAGGAAGCTTGTAAAAAATTGAAAGAGTGGACAGATAACGGCTACAAAAATCTTTCTATTTCAGTAAATGTATCTCGTATAAATCTATACAACAATAATCTTCCTAATTTATTAATAGAATTAGTAAAAAAATATAATATATCTCCAAAATCTTTACATCTTGAAATAACAGAATCTGCTTATACAGAAAATTCAGAACAAATAATAGAAGGAGCTGAAAGGCTTAAGAAGATTGGATTTATAATAGAAATGGACGACTTTGGAACTGGATATTCATCTTTAAATATGCTGGCAAAGCTACCTATAGACGTTTTAAAATTAGATATGGGATTTGTACACAGCATAGAAAAAGATAAAAACAGCCTCATTCTGCTTAAAGTAATAATAAATTTGGCAAAAGAACTACAGTTAGCAATAGTGGCTGAAGGGGTGGAAACAAATAAACAAGTGAATATCCTTAAAAATATAGGGTGCCAGTATGCACAAGGATATTACTATTCTCCACCTATATCAGAAGAAAAATTAGATAAGATTTTTATTGAAAATAATTCTATAATATCTTTGGGTAAAACAGGGGAATTATTAAATTTAAAAGATAAGGAATTGTTTGAGGTGGCATATTCAGATGAAATTGATTTGAATATAAAGAAGATGATTTATGATTTGAAATACCACTCAGAGCATGATCCTTTAACAGGGCTTCTCAATAGAAGAGAACTAAAAGAAAGAGTTAATAAAATATTGGAAAATAATGATATAGAAGGTACTTTTATAATTATTGACATTGATAATTTTAAAAGAATAAATGATAGATATGGACATGTAAAGGGAGATGAAATACTTAAAGAGATATCAGAGAAGTTGAAAAACAGTTTTTCTAAAATAGACAGTATTTCAAGATTAGGTGGTGATGAATTTGTAGTATTCACACTAGGAAGCACTGATGAAAGTAGAATAGAACTTATGATGAATAATTTTTTTGAAATGATAAAAAAGATAAAAATAGATATTCCAATAACTTGTTCAGCAGGTATCTGTTTTTCTTCTAAATCTATTGACTATGATTCATTATATTATAATGCAGATATGGCACTCCTTTCAGCAAAAATTTCTGGAAAAAATAACTACAAAATTTATACAGAAAAAATGGAAAAATATTCTCCTATTAATCATTTAAAAAATGTAGAATGGGTATTGGATCAGATTTTTGAAATGGTATTTATTTCTGATGCTGAAACTTATGAAGTTATGTATATCAATAAACCTACTTGTGAAAAATTAGGAAAAAGCAGAGAAGAATGTCTGGGGAAAAAATGCCATTCTCTTATGTGGAAGTCATCTATACCATGTGAAAGGTGTTGTAAGATTTCAAACTGTATAGAAAAATTTTATACTGAAGAAACAAAATTAGATGATGGAACTTCTATTCAAATTAAGGCTAAAATGGTTGAATGGGAAGGAAATAAATATAAAATACATTATTTAAATAAAATTTAAATTAGGAGGTAGAGAAAATGGATTATAAAGAAATATTAAAAAACTATGGAAATGATGTTGAAGGAACATTAAATAGATTTGGTGGAAATCAAAATTTGTATAGAAAATTTATAACATTATTTTTTCAGAATGAAGAATTAAAAAAAATGAGAGAATTGTACAATAACAAAGAATATGAAGAATTGCGAATGGCAGCTCATACAGGTAAAGGAATAGCAAGGAACATGGGCTTCACAAAATTATATAAAATGCTTGAAGAAATTGTTGATAAGCTTCATAAAGAGGAATATGATGGTATTGGAGAAATGATAGAAAAAGTTTTGGATGAAAGAGAAAATTTGAAAAAAGCTTTGAAAGAAGCAGATGACTTATATTTTTAAGAAAAGCTTTATATAAATGGATAGAATAATAATCCATGAGAAAATAAGAGTATTTCAATTTTATATTGTCTACTCTTATTTTTTGTTTTTAAAAAACTATAACTTACTATAGAATGAAAGTTCTCTTTTATATAATAAAGCGAACTTTAATTTAGTTAAACTCTTATTTTTCCGATCTGATCTTTTGGCCCTTCAAAATATAGATTTATTTAAGATTGATATTTTTAAGATTAAAGAGTATAATAATATATAAAAATATAATGTGGGAGTTCGCCTTTTTATATAAAAGAGAACACTATTAATAAAAGTTTGAAATAAAGGTGTTTTTAGTTTCAAAAATAAGCGATGTATAAAAAGCAATATATTTTTTTATGGCAACTGGAAACTATACTATAATTCTACTGGAGGAAAAAATGAAAGAAGCAGAATTTATCAAATTTTATAAAGAGAGAAATGAAATAAAAAGTAAAAAAGAAGCAAAAGAAAAAATAGATAGTTTTTGGAATGCGCTATTTAAAGCTGTATCTGAAGAGAAAAGAGTTATGTTTAAAGATTGGGGAGTATTTGAAGAAAAAGATGTAAAATCAAGAAAAATAGTGATTCCAAGACAGTTGCAGGAAGCATATACTCAACCTAAAAAGGTATTAAAATTTAGGGCTGGAGGTAAATTAATACAATCTGTAAATAAAAGAGGTGAGAATATTGAATAAAAAAGGTTTTGCAAAAATATATAAAGAGATGAACAAGAACAATATTGATATAAATCAAGCTACAAAAGAAATAGAAATTTTTTTAGAAACATTAGAAGAGGCCCTAGTTAAATATGGAAAAGTAAAATTTGTAGAAAGAGGAACTTTTGAAATAATGGAAAGAAAACCAAGAATAATTTCTAATCCATCTACAAGAGAGCTGATGAAAATCTATCCAAAGAAAACAGTAAAATTTAGAGTATCTAAAAATGTAATGAAATAATAAGAGAGGCTAAAGGAGTTTAATATCCTTTAGTCTCTTTTTATAGTTATATTTACTATCTACTTTTAATTTTATGAAATAAATATTTCAATATGTATATGTATAGAAATAAAATTTAAATTTTCTATTTCAGTTTTCTTCCAATCTCCTTTAATTCTTCCATTTTTTCAGTTTGTTTAGCCATATCTCCTATATCAGCAGCAGAGATAGCTTCGTTTATTATAAGATTCCATTCTAGATATTCACAAATACATTTAAACTGGCTGCTAATAAGTTTGTATTGCTCTCCATTTACTTCATCTGCTCCAACTGCTACTATTCCTATATTCTTTTTTTGTTTAGATAGAGCAACATTTTTAAAATACATTTTATCTATAAGCATTTTAAGCTGGGCAGTTATTCCCCACCAGTAAACAGCAGAACCAAAGATTACAGTATCAGCTTCACATATTTTTTCTACTAGAGGTATGCAATCATCTTTTATAATGCAAGTACCACCGTTAGTATGACAGCTGTTGCACCCTGTACACCCACTTAATTTGTATTTTGTTATATCTACAAATTCTACTTGATTTGCTGAAGTGTCTATTCCAGATTCAATGGCTTTTAAGGCAGTTCTAGTATTTCCGTTCATTCTTGGACTTCCATTTAGTATCAAAATTTTCATATGAATTACCTCCTGTATTTAAATTTAACCTATCTTGATTATACTTTATTTAAATATTTTTTTGTAGCAGAAAGTAGAAAAATAAAATAGATTAAAAAGGGAATCTTTATTTTATAAAAAAAATAATGTAAACTATACTTATATAAAAGATATTGAATAGATATCTGATAAAATATAGTAAATGAAAAATAACTGAGAAAGAAAAATGTAAATAAACTAAAAAATCTATGGAGGAAAAAATGGATAATATAAGAAAATACTTAATTGTAGGACTAGAAGACAGGATTGATGTGTTGTGGGAAGATAAGGATATTTTGTGGGTAGATTGGCGTGAATATGATGAAGCAATAATAAAACACTGTGAAAAAATTCTTCAGACAGGAGAATTAGATGGCGAAGCTAGAGAATCAGAAAGTGATATGGGATTTGATATAGTTATCAAATTTAGGAATAAAGAATATATTATAAAATATCCAGGAGAAGAAGCAGACAGGGATACGACTATAAAAACTTTAAATAAAGTTCTAAGTCCTGATTATGAAATTCGTTTTTGGCTGGATTCAATAGGAAGTGATACTTTGGCATTTATTCCAAAGGAATCAAAATATTGGAGAGAATTGGAAAATGAATTTGGAACAGAGAAAGTAAGAAAATATTTTTCTGTCATTGATGAAAACAGCAGAATGTTTGATATGGAAATGAATGAAATTTTTAAATTGATGGAAGAATTAAAAAAATAGTATATAATATATTTACAATTAGAAGTTTGTTGTATATACAGATTAGGAGGACAAAATATGAGAGATATAGATTATGCTTTTTTCAGCCAAATGAGTTATTTAAACTGGGAAAATCTAAATAAAAAAAATATAGAAGAGGCTGGAACTGATGATTCAGTAACTAATATACTGAATACTAAAGAACTATGGAGCATATTGAGTCCAAGTACAAATCTAAAGAAAAAAGAAATAAGTGAATATGCTGGAAATGATAAGAGGCTTTTTATGAAATACAGTTTGGAAAAATCAAAAAAACCTGTTTTTGATTTTTCTGAATGGAAATTCCTTTTAGGAGTAGGGTATGCAGATATATATAAACTGTATTTAAAGAAAAAAGAAAAAATTGTAAATAATAAATATAAAATAGGATTTAGAGGTATAGTTTTTAAAAATGGAAATAAGATAATTATTTCATTTAATGGTGGAGAAAAACTTATAAGTGTGAAAAAAGATATAATAACTACTGATGATATGAAAATGTATGATAGAAATTATGCACCTCTGATAGCAGGGTACTGGCTTTATAAATATGTAAAGGAAAAATATTTTGAAGAGGGAGATGAAATACATCTAACTGGAAATAAATATGGAGGATTTATTGCTCAATATGTATATATGGCAACAGGAGGACAGGACAGGACAGTGATATGGAACCCTATCGGCTCTGGAGTAAACCTAGGTGTTAAAGAAACTACTGGAGTTTATAGAGAATTTCCAGATTTGAAAAATATTTTAGGATACTCAGGATTTACCAAGGAAATAATAGAAAAAGTATATTCAAAATTTTTGTTGGAAGATAAATCAGTATCTCCTATTATATTAGAAGATGGTATTAAAGAAAAAATTCTTCATATATTTGAAGAAGCAGAAGAAGAAAAGATATCTAGAGAAGGAAAGAAAATTTCTGAAAGAATTCCTATAAAATTTAATGAATCAATGGAAATACTTTATTATATTCTTCTTACTATTTATACTTATAATGATGATTATGAAAGAAAAAAGAAACAAAACCTTATGTCCACATATTTAGTTGAAGATAAATGGGCAGTTTATGCAATAAATAGGATAGGAGCAGTAATAGATATAACTACAGGAATTAGAACAGAAAGAAAAAAAATAGGGAAAAAGGCTGCTCCTCCCTATGAGCTTCCATTTCCAACAGAAGAACTTAACGATGTAATTATGTTTATGAATGATCAGGGAAATTTTGAGTATGGGAAAATGAGAGAAGAATTTGCAAAAAACAGCTTAAAAAGTGCAATTGTAGCTCAAACTAAGATATTATTAAATAAAAATATCCTTACAAAGAAAGAAACAAGGCTTGAGGTAAAGAGAGAAACTCTTGAAGAATTTAATATAAAATATTATTCAGCTAGTGTTCTTAGTGGAGGAAGAAAATTTGGATTAGAAAGAAAATTAAATTCAGAAACTTTTAAATATATGAAAGTTATGAGAGATAATATTCTTTGTCTTCAGGAGCCATATAAAATATTTGCATGTGGAGAAAAGGAAAGTGAATACAAAGAATATATAGAATTAGGAGAACATGTAAATGTGAGGTCTTTAGGAGATATTAAATGTGGAAGTCCCTTAAAAATATATATAGTAGAATAAAATTTATTATTGAGTATATACATATTTTTAGGAGAAAAATTTGATTTAAAGATTGACTTTAATTAGTGAAAAGGAGCCTCTGGGGAAGAAGCTCCTTTTCTATATATAAAACATCTTGGGGAAAGATTATATTATAGTCTTACTCTATTAATATTATTTTCCTTTTTTATTTAAAAATTTATTTTTTTACCCAATTTTTTGACTATAGACATCGATAAATTTGAAAGATTGATTTGCTGTGGGATATTTTGATAGTTAATAATAAATAAGAATTTTTTACTTTGATTTTCATTGTAAGCAGTAGGGCATTGTGATATACTGAAAGTAGAGTGTCGCTATTTGGAATGATTTAGGGATTATTCAGAAATTAGGCAGGAAGAGGTGAGAGGAAATTAAGATTTTGAAAAAAATATTAATAGTTAATTTTGTGATTTTCAATATAGGATTTGCAGCTTTAGGATATGAAGATCTTAACAAAGAGCATTGGGCTTATTCCTCAGTGGAAAATCTTGTGAAAAAAGGAATAATAAAAGAAAATTCATATAAATTTAATGGAGAAGATCCTGTATCTAGATATGAATTTGCTTATGACCTTTCAAAAATGTTAGATAAAATAGAATTAGAAAAAGCAAATAAAGAAGATTTGAATATACTGGAGGCTTTGATACTTGAGTTTTCTAAAGAATTAAATAAAATTGGATTTGATACAGAAACTTATAATTCTAAAATAGATAATATAAATGAAACTGTAGAACTTCTGAAAAAAAGAGTAAATGAAAATGAAATTATAATAGACCAGCTTAAATCAAGAATAGAAAAATTAGAAAATAAGAAATAGACAAGGTAATAAATAGGGAGGAAACAAAATGGAAAAACTGTCATTGGATTATTCAAAAGCATTGGGATTTTTTAATGAATCTGAACTTTCTATGATGAAGGAACAGGTGGCTGTAGCTGAGAAATTTCTAAATGAAAAAACAGGAGCAGGGAATGACTATCTAGGGTGGATAGAGCTTCCTACTAACTATGATAAAGAGGAATTTCAAAGAATAAAGAAAGCAGCAGAAAAAATCAAAAAAGATTCAGATGTATTGCTTGTAGTGGGAATAGGAGGATCATATTTAGGAGCAAGAGCTGCTATTGATTTTCTTTCTCATACTTTTTACAACAGTCTTTCAAAAGAAAAGAGAAATGCACCTGAAATATACTATGTAGGAAATAATATTTCTGGAACATATCTTTCACACCTTTTAGATTTATTAGATGGAAAAGATTTTTCTATTAATGTTATATCTAAATCTGGAACTACTACAGAACCTGCAATAGCTTTTAGAGTGCTAAAAAAACATATTGAAGAAAAATATGGAAAAACTGAAGCAAAGAACAGAATATATGCTACTACTGATAAATCTAAAGGAGCATTAAAGAAACTTGCTGATGAAGAAGGATATGAAACTTTTGTTATTCCTGATGATGTAGGAGGAAGATTTTCTGTGCTTACACCAGTAGGACTTCTTCCAATCGCATGTAGCGGAGTGAATATTGATGAATTAATGGAAGGAGCAAGGGCTGCTCAAAAAGCTTATACAGCTCCATTTGAAGAAAATGACTGCTATAAGTATGCTGCTATTAGAAATATTCTTAACAGAAAAGGAAAGAATATTGAAATGCTTATCAACTATGAACCAAGACTGCATTACTTTGGAGAATGGTGGAAACAACTATTTGGAGAATCAGAAGGAAAAGATGGAAAGGGACTCTTCCCAGCAGCAGCAGATTTTAGTACTGATCTTCATTCAATGGGACAATATATCCAAGATGGAAGAAGGGAACTATTTGAAACAGCTGTACTTATAGGCACTCCAGAAAAAGATATTATCATTGAAGAGGAAGTTATTGATTTAGATGGACTTAATTACCTAAGTGGAAAAGGAATGGACTTTGTAAATAAAAAGGCATCACAGGGAACACTTCTGGCTCATGTAGATGGAGGGGTACCAAACCTAATAGTAAATATTCCTGAAGCTACACCATATAATCTAGGATATTTATTCTATTTCTTTGAAAAAGCTTGTGGAATTAGTGGATATCTTTTAGGAGTTAATCCTTTCAATCAACCAGGAGTAGAATCTTACAAGGCTAATATGTTTGCTCTTCTTGGTAAAAAGGGATATGAAAAAGAAGCTGAAATATTAAATAAAAGATTGGAAAATAAATAATATGAAAATTAGAGGATAGGAATTTCTTATCCTCTTTTTTATACTTAAAAATATTTTAAAATTATGGAAATATCAAAGCTATTAATATAAAGGTATTCCTAAAAGGTATATTTCTGAATAAGTTCTTGCTAATGCTGAATGAATAAAGATATAATATATCAACAGCTGAAAATAGGGGAGGGATACTGTAATGAAAGAAATAAAAAGATGTGAGTGGGCAAAAGGGGAACTTGATATTAAATATCATGATGAGGAATGGGGAAAACCTGAATTTGATGATGCAAAACTTTTTGAGATATTTATTTTGGAAACTATGCAGGCAGGGTTGAGCTGGAGTACAATTTTAAGAAAAAGAGAAAATATGAGAAAAGCTTTTGATAAATTTGATTATAAGATAATTGCTCAATATGATGATGAGAAGAAAAAGAGTCTTTTGGAAGATGAAGGGATTATTCGTAACAGGCTCAAAATAGATGCACTTATTTCTAATGCTAAAGCTTTTATGAAAATACAGGAAGAATATGGAAGTTTTAGCAAATATATATGGAAATTTACAGAAGATAAGCCAATAGTTAATAAATGGGAGAGTATTTCTCAAGTGCCAGCAAAGACAGAGATATCTGATAAGATGAGCAAAGAACTGAAGAAAAAGGGATTCAAATTTGCTGGTTCAACTATATGTTATGCTTTTATGCAGGCTACTGGAATGGTAAATGATCATATGATTTGGTGTGATGAATATAAAAAGTCGCTTAAAGCGAAGAAAAGTTAAATTGGATAAAATGGAATAAAAATTTATAAACAAATCACTTGTCAAAAGTTAAAAAGAGATATATAATAACCTTCTATGTCATATTAGAAATTAAAAAATTTATATAAATATTTAATCTGATACAGGAGGAAAAATGCATAATAAAACTAAAGAAATTTTGGCAGCAGAACAAGTAATAAGTGAAGATATGCTAGAGCAGCTGACATTATGGGCAGATGCAGAGATGGAAAAATAAAATGATAAAGACAATGAGGAAAGGGGAAGTGTAGAAAATTATAACTTTCTCTTTTTTATTTTCTAGATAAAAAGATTGGAGAGAAACTGATGACTAGAAAAGGAAATATACTTTAGAAAATTATGGAGTATAATTTTGAGAGGAAAACAATTTTCTTCCCTATTTAGAAAAACTCTAATATATGATATACTGAGGGAGTAAGATAGCATCTAAAAAGGAGATGGTAGTGATGAATTACAAAAAAGAAAATGGCTGGAATTGTATTGACAGCAGAGAAGCAGTATTTGATTTCTCTGAAGGATATAAGAAATTTCTGGACAAAGCAAAAACTGAAAGAGAATTTGTAACTGAAGGAATAAAACTTGCTGAAAAAAATGGATTTGTAAGTGCTGAAAAAAAGGATAAGTTTGTAGCTGGAGATAAAATATATTATGTAAACAGAGGAAAAAATCTTGTTCTTGCCGTTATAGGTAAAGAAGATATAGAAAATGGAATAAATTATGTAGTATCTCATGTGGATTCTCCAAGATTGGATTTAAAAGGAAATCCTTTATATGAAGAACTTGATCTTGCATATATGAAAACTCATTATTATGGTGGAATAAAAAAATATCAATGGGCCTCTCTTCCATTGGCTTTACATGGAGTAGTAGTATTAGCTTCAGGAGAAAAAGTTGAAATAACTATTGGAGAAAAAGATGATGATCCTGTATTTACTATTCCTGATATACTGCCTCATCTTTCTGCTAAAATACAGGGAGATAGAAAAACTGGGGAAGTAATAAAAGGGGAAGAACTTCAAATAGTAGTTGGAAGTATTCCATCATCTGTGGAAGATAAAGAAGTAAAAGAGAGAATAAAATATACAGTTCTTGAAATATTAAACAGAGATTATGGAATGATAGAAGAAGACTTTATTTCTGCTGAGTTGGAGTTGGTTCCAGCTGGAAGATGTAGAGATTTAGGATTTGACAGATCGATGATAGGTGGATATGGACAAGATGACAGAATATGTGGTTATACCTCTATGATGGCTATGATAGATTTAGAGGAAGTTCCAGCGAAAACTGCTGTATGTTTTTTAGCTGATAAGGAAGAGATAGGCTCTACAGGTAGTACAGGACTTAAGTCAGACTATATTAACTATATTACAGGAGATATGATTTATAAAATAAAAGGAACTTTTAATGAAATGATGTTAAGAAAAACATTATGGAACTCTAATGCAATGTCATCAGATGTAAATGCAGGAATAGACCCTATATTCAGAGGAGTTCATGATGCTCAGAATGCTGCTAAGATAGGATATGGAGTAGTTGTTACAAAATATACTGGAGCAAGAGGAAAAAGTGGAACTAATGATGCTGATGCAGAATATGTAGGAAAGATAAGAAAAATGCTTAATGATGCTAAAGTTAACTGGCAGATAGGAGAATTAGGAAAAGTTGATGAAGGTGGAGGAGGAACAGTTGCCATGTATCTTGCTCATCTTGGAATTAATACTATTGATATAGGACCAGCTCTGCTGGCTATGCACTCACCTTTTGAAGTTTCATCTAAGTTAGATGTATATGAAACTTACAGAGCTTACAAAGTATTTTTTAGAAATTAAGGTGATAAAGTGGAATACGGAGAAGTAAGTTTTAGAAAAGGTGTAAAAACTGATGTGGAAGCTGTTGTAGAACTTTTGAAAGAAAGATGCAGATGGATGGACAGAAAAGGTATACAGCAGTGGAATAATGAAGGATATTTGAGTTTCTATAATCATAATTATTTTTCAAGCAAAGCAGCTAATGGAGAATTATATGTTGCTGAAATGGGAGAAAAGATAGTTGGAATGTTTGTTCTTTTAGAGAAAGATAAAAGGTGGAATGATGATATTCCATCATATTATCTTCATAATTTTACTACTGATCCAGAAATAAAAGGACTTGGAGAAAAAATACTTAAATATTGTGAGAAAAAAGCTATTCAAGATGGAAAAGAAAGATTTCGTTTAGACTGTGGTGTGAAAAGTAAAGAATTAAATGATTACTATGAGAGCAGAGGGTTTGTTTTTGTGGGAATATGTGATGAAAGTCCTTATTATATAGGGAATAAAAGAGAGAAAAAATTAAGTTAAAATAATTTTTAAATATAAAGTGTGGGTGGCTGATAAGTCCCCACTTTTTTATTTACATTTATTTTACAAAAAAGAAAAACTCCTTTAACATTCTGAGGTTAGAATACCTTTGAAAACAAGAATAAAATATCAAGGAGGAAAGAATAATGAATAGGAAAAAAATGATTTTAGCAGGAATGCTTCTTATGGCAGCTACAAGTTTTGCACAGGCAAAATATATCTTCTATTTTATAGGTGATGGTATGGGAGCTGCTCAAAGGCAAATCACTGAAGAATATAAAAAAGGGGTAATGAAAGAAGATGGAAAACTTCTTATGAACTCACTTCCATTTTCAGCAATCACTACTACATATTCAGCAGATACTCTAATAACAGACTCAGCAGCAGCAGGAACAGCTTTAGCTACTGGACATAAGACAAATAATGGATATATAGCTAAAGATACTAAGGGAAATGACTTAAAAACTCTACTTGAAATGGCTCAGGAAGAAGGGCGAGCAACAGGTTTAGTGACAACAACAAGAATAACTCATGCTACACCAGCAGTGTTTGCTTCTCATAATATAGATAGAGATGATGAAAATGGAATAGCATCAGATTATGTAAAAAGTAATGTAGATTATTTTGCTGGGGGAGGATACAGACATTTTACTCAAAAAGATGGAGAACTTGCAAGTAAGAGAAAAGATGATAGAAATCTTGTAAAGGAATTTCAAGAAAAGGGGTACAAAACATTTGTAGGACAAAAATCAGCACAGGATTTTAAGAAGTGGGTTCCAAAAGATGGAGAAAAAGCATTTGCAGCTTTTGAAGCCTCTCATATGCCTTATGAAATAGATAGAAAGGCTGACAGCCCAAGTCTTAGTGCAATGACTGAAAAGGGAATTGAACTGTTGAAAAAAGATAAAGATGGATTCTTTATGATGGTAGAGGGTGGAAGAATTGACCATGCTTCACATGCTAATGATGTTATGGGTACTATATATGATACTATAGCTTTTGATGATGCACTTAAAACAGCTTACAAATTTTATAAGGAAAATCCAAATGATACTTTAATAGTAGTAGCTGCAGACCATGAAACTGGAGGTATGGGTCTTGGTTTTGGAAATAACTACTTTTTAAAACTTGATGAACTTAAAAATGTAAAAGTATCAGTTGAAGATGTGCTTCAAAAAGCTTATACAGGAGATAGAGATAAGTTCTTTAAATATATAGCAGATAATATGGGATTGTCAAAATTAACAGATGCAGAAAAAGACGGCATAATAAAAGCGATGGATCTTCAAGATAAAAATAAAGACGCAAGTAAAATGTTTGGTGGATACAGCCCAGTAGCTATAGCAGTTACTCATATAATTTCAGAGAGATCAGGAATGCAGTGGACATCTTATGCACATACAGCTGTACAGGTACCATTGGCAGCAGTTGGAAAAGATTCTGAAAATTTTACAGGTTTCAAAGATAATACAGAGGTAGCTAAACTTATAGGAAAAAGTATGGGAAAAGAGATAAAATAACCTCAGGGGATATAGGTGAAGAGAATAGGAATAGCAGTTGTAGTGACATTCCTTACCCTTCTAGTTTTCAGTGGAAAATTAGAGGGGTATTTCTTTAAAAAAGAAAGTATAGGAAAAGTTCTTACAGTAGATAATAGTGATGCAATAGTTCAGGGAATATCAAAAGTAGGATGCCAGCATCTTACTGTGGAGGTTCTTACAGGAAAGCACAAAGGAAAAATATTAGAAATAAATAACCTTTTAAGTGGAAGTATAGAATATGATGAATTTTATATAGAAAAAGATAAAGTGCTTATGGCAGTTTTAGAAAATGATGGTAGTTTAAATGGAAAAGTGTTATCTCTTTTTAGAATGGATAAAATAGCTGGACTGGCTTTTATATTTGTTGCTCTTCTTATCATATATGCAAGAAAAGTAGGTATTAAATCTCTTCTTTCTTTTGTAGGAAGCATAATAATAATTTGGGAATATCTTATTCCATCACTTAGAAAAGGAGAGAATATCTTTATAATAACAGTATTTACTCTTATACTTCTCTCAGCATTGATAATATTTCTAGTAGCAGGACTTACAAGAAAAGGATTTAGTGCTTTTTTAGGAACAATGTCAGGACTTTTTGTCACTGCTGCTCTTACATTTCTTTTTGGGGATACATTCAGAATTGATGGTATGAATCAACCATTGGCTCAAAGTGTTATGTTTTCAAGTTTTATGAGTATAAATATTCTGGATATTTTCTATGCAGCAATAGTAATAGGAGCAAGTGGGGCAGCTATGGATATAGCCATGGATATGACGGCAACTATTGCAGAATTGAAAATTCATAATCCAGATATTTCCAGAAAGGCTTTAATAAAATCAGGGTTTAATGTTGGTAGATCAGTTATAGGAACTATGACGACTACTCTTTTGCTTGCATATTCAGGAGGATTTCTTACTTTGATGATACTCTTTATGGAACGAAATACAACTATACTTCAAATATTAAATATGAAGATGGTAACTTCAGAAATCATTAAAATAATAATAGGGAGTATAGGATTGGTAGTAGTTGCACCTATTACTACCTACATAGCTTCTTTTATTTATTCTTTAGAAGTAAAAAATAGTAAAAATAAAATCTTGAAATTATTGGGAATATTTTTAAAGAAAAATAGCAAGAAATTTAAAATTTCATTATAAATCTCATAATATATTAAAAATTTTTTAAAAAATATAAAAGAATTTAAAATATTAGCTCTCAATTAATTTAGAGAGCTTTTATTTTTTTAAAGTTTTTCAAATAATTTTTTAATATTTAAGGTTAAAATAAATATTTTTTTTAATTACTAATCTGCAAAGAGCTTAATAAAATAAAGGGTTCTTTAAAAGAATAAAAAATATTTGAAAATAATTGAAAAAAAGTTGTTGACGGAAAGTATTATTTATGATATTATAATCAATGTGCCGCAGGAAAACAGTGCGAAGCACAAAATAATTAAATAATGAAAATAAGGACATTAACAACAGAATAGAGAGAGATGAAAAAATCAACAAACAATAAATAGGTGTAAACAATCAGTTGAAAAAACTGAGTAAATAGATTGAACGAAGAGTTTGATCCTGGCTCAGGATGAACGCTGACAGAATGCTTAACACATGCAAGTCTACTTGATCCTTCGGGTGAAGGTGGCGGACGGGTGAGTAACGCGTAAAGAACTTGCCTTACAGACTGGGACAACATTTGGAAACGAATGCTAATACCGGATATTATGACTGAGTCGCATGATTTGGTTATGAAAGCTATATGCGCTGTGAGAGAGCTTTGCGTCCCATTAGTTAGTTGGTGAGGTAACGGCTCACCAAGACGATGATGGGTAGCCGGCCTGAGAGGGTGAACGGCCACAAGGGGACTGAGACACGGCCCTTACTCCTACGGGAGGCAGCAGTGGGGAATATTGGACAATGGACCAAAAGTCTGATCCAGCAATTCTGTGTGCACGATGAAGTTTTTCGGAATGTAAAGTGCTTTCAGTTGGGAAGAAGTCAGTGACGGTACCAACAGAAGAAGCGACGGCTAAATACGTGCCAGCAGCCGCGGTAATACGTATGTCGCAAGCGTTATCCGGATTTATTGGGCGTAAAGCGCGTCTAGGCGGTTTAGTAAGTCTGATGTGAAAATGCGGGGCTCAACCCCGTATTGCGTTGGAAACTGCTAAACTAGAGTACTGGAGAGGTAGGCGGAACTACAAGTGTAGAGGTGAAATTCGTAGATATTTGTAGGAATGCCGATGGGGAAGCCAGCCTACTGGACAGATACTGACGCTAAAGCGCGAAAGCGTGGGTAGCAAACAGGATTAGATACCCTGGTAGTCCACGCCGTAAACGATGATTACTAGGTGTTGGGGGTCGAACCTCAGCGCCCAAGCTAACGCGATAAGTAATCCGCCTGGGGAGTACGTACGCAAGTATGAAACTCAAAGGAATTGACGGGGACCCGCACAAGCGGTGGAGCATGTGGTTTAATTCGACGCAACGCGAGGAACCTTACCAGCGTTTGACATCCCAAGAAGTTAACAGAGATGTTTTCGTGCCTCTTCGGAGGAACTTGGTGACAGGTGGTGCATGGCTGTCGTCAGCTCGTGTCGTGAGATGTTGGGTTAAGTCCCGCAACGAGCGCAACCCCTTTCGTATGTTACCATCATTAAGTTGGGGACTCATGCGAGACTGCCTGCGATGAGCAGGAGGAAGGTGGGGATGACGTCAAGTCATCATGCCCCTTATACGCTGGGCTACACACGTGCTACAATGGGTAGTACAGAGAGCTGCAAACCTGCGAGGGTAAGCTAATCTCATAAAACTATTCTTAGTTCGGATTGTACTCTGCAACTCGAGTACATGAAGTTGGAATCGCTAGTAATCGCAAATCAGCTATGTTGCGGTGAATACGTTCTCGGGTCTTGTACACACCGCCCGTCACACCACGAGAGTTGGTTGCACCTGAAGTAACAGGCCTAACCGTAAGGAGGGATGTTCCGAGGGTGTGATTAGCGATTGGGGTGAAGTCGTAACAAGGTATCCGTACGGGAACGTGCGGATGGATCACCTCCTTTCTAAGGAGATCATTTCTCTTTCTCTATTCTATTGATAATGTTCTTGCAGCGTATTAGCGCTGGATAACTTATCAAATGGACATTGGAAACTATATAGTAGATAATACAATTTTAACTCTTGTTTATATAAACAGAGTTAGCTGTCAATCAAATTAAACAAAAACAAAATAGGTTAAAATAATTAAGGGCACACAGGGAATGCCTAGGTAGTAAGAGCCGATGAAGGACGTGGTAAGCTGCGATAAGCTTGGGTTAGCTGCAAACGAGCGCCAATCCCAAGATTTCCGAATGGAGCAATCTGCTAAGATGGAGTCTTAGCACGAAAGAGGGTACCGAGTGAACTGAAACATCTAAGTAACTCGAGGAAAAGAAAGTAAAAACGATTCCCCAAGTAGCGGCGAGCGAACGGGGATGAGCCTAAACCATATAAGTGTCAAGGATACAGCCGTTGCTTATATGGGGTTGTGGGAAGAACATTTGAAGAACTGTAAGATATTCAACATATCTAATGACCGAACTGGAACTAGTTGGAAAGCTAGATCGTAGAAGGTGATAATCCTGTACAGGTAAACTCATTAGAATGTATGTTCTCTCCCAAGTAACATGGAACACGAGGAATTCTGTGTGAATCTGCGAGGACCATATCTCGTAAGGCTAAATACTCTTACTAACCGATAGCGTATAGTACCGTGAGGGAAAGGTGAAAAGAACCCCGGGAGGGGAGTGAAATAGAACCTGAAACTGTGTGCTTACAAGCGGTCAGAGCTCTTCGGAGTGATGGCGTGCCTTTTGGAGAATGATCCTGCGAGTTACGTTCAGTGGCGAGGTTAAGTATAACGGAGCCGAAGGGAAACCGAGTCTGAATAGGGCGACATAGTCGCTGGGCGTAGACGCGAAACCTGGTGATCTAAGCCTGTCCAGGGTGAAGCTGTGGTAAGACACAGTGGAGGCCCGAACTCACCGCCGTTGAAAAGTTGGGAGATGAGGTAGGTTTAGGGGTGAAAAGCCAATCGAACTAGGAGATAGCTCGTTCTCTCCGAAATGCATTTAGGTGCAGCCTTGAGTGTTTAATTATGGGGGTAGAGCACTGAATGAACTAGGGGGCATATTGCTTACTGAATTCAATCAAACTCCGAATACCATAATTCAAAGCTCAGGAGTGAGACTATGGGAATTAACTTCCATTGTCAAAAGGGAAACAACCCAGACCACCAGCTAAGGTCCCTAATTATAACTAAGTGGGAAAGGAGGTGGAGATTCACAAACAACCAGGAGGTTGGCTTAGAAGCAGCCATACCTTTAAAGAGTGCGTAATAGCTCACTGGTCGAGAGTCTCTGCGCCGACAATGTAACGGGGCTAAGTTATAAACCGAAGCTGTGGAATTGCGCAAGCAATTGGTAGGAGAGCGTTCTGTAGGCCGTTGAAGGAGAAGCGCAAGCAACTCTGGAGGTATCAGAAGTGAGAATGCAGGAATAAGTAGCGAGAAAGGGGGCGAGAATCCCCCTCGCCGGAAGACCAAGGTTTTCAGGGTAAAGCTTGTCTTCCCTGAGTAAGCCGGGACCTAAGCCGAGGCTAAAATGCGTAGGCGAATGGAAAACAGATTAATATTTCTGTGCCAGTTATATTTTGTGAAGGAGGGACGCAGAAGGGTATGTGCGCGGGAGAACGGAAGTTCCCGTAGAAGCATGTAGAGTGGTCTAGTAGGCAAATCCGCTAGATTAGACTTGAGGTGTGATATATAGTCGCAAGATGAATGCACAAATCCCACGCTGCCGAGAAAAGCTTCTAACGTTAAGGTATAACTGCCCGTACCCGAAACCGACACAGGTGGTCAGGATGAGAAATCTAAGGCGGACAGGCTAACTCTCGTTAAGGAACTCTGCAAAATAGCCCCGTAACTTTGGGAGAAGGGGTGCCCCTGAATGTCAATATACACGCGATATGAAGCATTTGGGGGTCGCAGTGAAGAGGCTCAAGCAACTGTTTAACAAAAACACAGGTCTATGCTAAGCTGTAAGGCGATGTATATGGGCTGACACCTGCCCAGTGCCGGAAGGTTAAGAGGAGGAGTGAGAGCTCCGAATTGAAGCCCCGGTGAACGGCGGCCGTAACTATAACGGTCCTAAGGTAGCGAAATTCCTTGTCGGGTAAGTTCCGACCTGCACGAATGGTGTAATGATTTGAGCGCTGTCTTGACGGGAGGCCTGGTGAAATTGTACTACCGGTGAAGATACCGGTTACCTACAGTAGGACGGAAAGACCCCATGGAGCTTTACTGTAGCTTGGTATTGGGTTTTGGCATTGCATGTATAGGATAGTTGGGAAACTAAGAAGGTATGGCGCTAGCTGTATTGGAGTTGTCGGTGGAATACCAACCATTCAATGTTGAAATTCTAATCTGTGGTTTGTAGCCACGGAAACAGTGCTAGGTGGGCAGTTTGACTGGGGCGGTCGCCTCCGAAAGAGTAACGGAGGCGTTCAAAGGTTCTCTCAGGTTGGATGGAAATCAACCGCAGAGTGCAATGGCATAAGAGAGCTTAACTGCAAGACTGACGGGTCGAGCAGGTGCGAAAGCAGGACATAGTGATCCGGCGATTCCGAATGGAAGGGTCGTCGCTCAACGGATAAAAGCTACCCTGGGGATAACAGGCTGATTTTGCCCGAGAGTCCATATCGACGGCAAAGTTTGGCACCTCGATGTCGGCTCATCGCATCCTGGGGCTGGAGAAGGTCCCAAGGGTTGGGCTGTTCGCCCATTAAAGCGGTACGTGAGCTGGGTTCAGAACGTCGTGAGACAGTTCGGTCCCTATCCACTGTAGGCGTTAGAATATTGAGAAGATCTGTCCTTAGTACGAGAGGACCGGGATGGACAAACCTCTGATGTACCAGTTGTCACGCCAGTGGCACAGCTGGGTAGTCACGTTTGGAACGGATAACCGCTGAAAGCATCTAAGCGGGAAACCAGCTTCAAGATAAGTATTCTTTAAGACTCCTTCGAGACTAGAAGGTTGATAGGTTGGGGGTGTAAGGGCTGCGAGGCTTTTAGCTGACCAATACTAATAAGTCAAAGTTTTAACCTAAAGATTGAAAAGCGCGAAGGCGTAAGCTACTATATAGTTTCAAGTGTCTATTGGAAAAGAAAAAGACACAGCTTGGTAAGAATAGCTGCGGGGGTACACCTGGTCCCATTCCGAACCCAGAAGTTAAGCCCGTAAACGCTGAAAGTACTTGGAGGGAAGCCTCCCGGGAGGATAGGAACTTGCCAAGCTTTTTTTTATTTTTTGAAAAAAATTATATACAAACAATAAAATATAATGTATCATTTTAAGTGGTTGTTTTTTTAATGAAAATAAAACACTTAGAAAAATATAAAATATATTGAAATAAAGGAAGTTATAAATGAAAAAAGCAATTTTACTAGATAGAGATGGAACTATAAATGTTGAAAAAGACTATCTTCATAAGATTGAAGATTTTGAATTTGAGAAAAATGTAGTAGAAGCTTTGAAAATATTTTCAGATTTAGGATATACAATGGCAGTTGTAACTAATCAATCGGGAATAGCAAGAGGATATTATACAGAAGATGATCTTCAGAAATTAAATGAATATATAAAAAGAGAACTGGAAAAGCATGGAATTATAATAGAGAAATTTTATTATTGTCCCCATCACCCAGAAAAAGGCATAGGAAAATATAAAACTGATTGTATGTGCAGAAAACCAAATACAGGAATGTTAGAAGCAGCAATAGAGGAATTTGACATTGATAGAACAGTTTCTTTTATGGTGGGAGATACTATTGCAGATATAGATGCAGGAAGCAGAGCAGGATTGACTCCTATTCTTGTAAAAACAGGACATGGAATAGAAACATTGGAGAAAATGGGAAATAGAAAAATAGATATTTTTGATTCTCTTTATGATTTTGCATTAAGTTTGAAATAATTGTGAAAATTCTTGTATACAAAAGTTTTTAATGATAAAATAAAGGTATTTAAAAGGAAAAGGAATGATAAAATGAAAATACTTTTTAATATTCTAGATGAAATATTTGGAATAAAGAGTGTAGTTGAAACAAATGAAATAGGTCATGTTGTTATGGACAGTAGAAAAGTTCAAAAAGGAGACCTGTTTTTTGCTATAAATAATGGAAACAACTATATAGAGGATGTGCTTAATAAAGGAGCAGCCTTAGTAGTGGCTGATAATTATAAAGGAAATGATAAAAGGGTAATTAAAGTAGAAAATACTGTAGAATCCATGCAGAAACTGGCTCAAAAATATAGAGAGGCTCTTGATATAAAAATTATTGCTATAACAGGAAGTAATGGTAAGACTACAACAAAAGATATGATGTATTCTGTACTGTCACAAAAATATGTGACAGCTAAAACCATGGGAAATCTCAATAATCATATAGGAGTTCCCTTTACAATCTTACAATTGGATAGTAAATATGAAGTAGCAGTGCTTGAATTAGGCATGAGTGGCTTTGGAGAGATAGATTTATTATCTAACATAGCTAAACCAGATATTGGAGTCATAACCAATATAGGCGATTCTCATTTGGAATTTTTAAAAACCAGAGAAAATGTTTTTAAAGCAAAAACAGAGCTTATAAAATATATTACAAAAGAAAATCTTATTATTTTTGGTGATGATCCATTTCTAAAAATACTAGATGGAATAAAAGTTGGATATGGTGATAATAATAATTATCAAATTAAAAATTTTATGGACAGTGATAAAGGACTTTCATTTGAATTAGATGAAAATAAATATGAAGTAGCTCTAAATGGGAAACATAACTGTCTGAATGCAGCTATGGCTGTGGTAATAGGAAAGAAAATGGGAATACCTTATGAGGAAATAAAAGCAGGATTGAAAAATCTTGAACTTACTCCAATGAGGTTTCAAAAGATAGAAAAAGAAAACATTGTATATATAAATGATGCATACAATGCCAGCCCTATATCAGTAAGCTTCTCACTTGAAACTTTTGATAAGCTGTACAATGATACTTTAAAAATAGTTGTTCTTGGAGATATGTTGGAACTTGGAGAAAATGAGATAGAGTATCATAAAAATATTTTAGACAAAGCTTTGAATATTCATACTGACAAGATATATTTATATGGCGAGAGAATGAGAAAAGCTTTGGAATATATAAAAGAAAACAGAGAAAAAATAACTCATTTCACAGAAAAAGAAGAGATAAAAAAAGCTATTTTGAAAGAGCAGAGAAAAATTTCTGTTTTATTAAAAGGATCTCGTGGAATGAAGCTTGAAGAGATAATAGAATAATTTTGGATAAATAAGAAAATCAGAAAAAATATTGTGAGGAGATTAATAATAGAATGTTATATATAATAGGGGAGTACTTTGAAAGTCTAGCTTTTTTAAAGTCTATGTATTTAAGAGGATTTATAAGTTTTACATTGTCTTTTGTTTTAGTTTTAATCTTGGGGAAACCATTTATTAACTATCTTAAAGTTAAAAAGTTTGGTGAAAAAATCAGAGATGATGGTCCTGTTTCGCATCTTTCTAAAAAAGGAACACCTACAATGGGTGGAGTTTTAATAGTAATAGTGATGCTGGTAACAAACCTTTTGGTATCAGATATATCTAATACATTTATAGATGTACTTCTTGTGGCTATGATGGGCTTTGCATCTATAGGATTTATTGATGATTATAAAAAATTTACTGTGAATAAAAAAGGGCTTTCTGGAAAGAAAAAACTTTTAGGACAGGCTGTAATAGCAGTTCTTGTATGGCTTTTTGTAACTCAGATAGGATTGACAGGAGATAGAGCATTTGATCTCTCAATAATTAATCCATTAATTTCTGGAAGTATGCTTTATATAGGGAGCATAGGTATGTTGATTTTTATACTTATAATTCTTATGGGGACATCTAATGCTGTAAATATAACAGATGGATTAGATGGACTGGCTATAATGCCAATGATAATATGTTCTACTATATTAGGAGCAATTTCTTATTTTACAGGAAATGTAAACATGAGTGAACACTTGAAACTTTTTTATATACCAGGTTCAGGAGAGATGTCTGTATTCCTAGCAACTATTTGTGGTTCAGGACTTGGGTTTCTATGGTATAACTTCTATCCAGCTCAGATATTTATGGGAGATACTGGTTCTCTTACACTGGGAGGAGTATTAGGAGTAGTTGCTATTCTTTTGAAGCAGGAACTTATTCTTCCAATAATAGGAGGAGTGTTTGTAATGGAAGCTCTTTCAGTTATACTTCAAGTAGGATCTTTCAAACTGAGAGGAAAAAGAATATTCAAAATGGCACCTATTCATCATCACTTTGAACTCAGTGGTTTAGCTGAAACTAAGGTGACGATGAGATTCTGGATAACGACTTTGATATTTGGAATGGTAGCACTTGGAATAATAAGATTAAGAGGAATTCTCTAATAAACGAACCACGGAAACCCCGTGGTTTTCCGTCTATATTGGAAACAGAAAAAAAGGAAGGGATATATCATGAAAAAAGCAATGGTTTTCGGTGCTGGTGTAAGTGGTCTTGGAGCTGAGCATTTACTAGAAAATATGGGGTATGAAGTAATACTTGTTGATGATAAAAAAGGAATATCTTCTAAAGATGGAATGGAGTATTTGGACGAAATAGAGATTTTTGTTAAAAGTCCAGGAGTACCTTATAATGAACTTGTTATGAAAGTTAAAGAAAAAAAATAAAATTGATAGATGAAATTGAATTAAGTTATGAATATATGTTACAATATGAAATAAAAAGTAAAATAATTGCTGTGACAGGAACAAATGGAAAAACTACTACTACTTCTAAGATTACAGAACTTCTTCAATATGCTGGATTTAAAGCTGAGTATGCTGGAAATATAGGAGTTTCATTTGCTGAAGTGCTTTTAAAATATAAAGATTTAGATTATATTGTTTTAGAATTAAGTTCATATCAACTTGAAAATCTTCTTGATTTTAAACCATGGATAACTATGGTAATAAATCTTACTCCTGACCATCTTTCTAGGTATAAGGATACAGAAGATTATTATAAAACAAAGTTTAATATAGGTAAAAATCAGACTGAAAAGGATTATTTTATTTTTAATCTTGATTCTAAAGAAGTAGTTGAGAGAGAGAAGTTTATATTTGGAAAGAAGATAAAAATATCTCAAAATATAACTAAAGAGTGTGATTTTTGGGTAGAAAATGGGAAGCTCTATGGAAAAGATGGAGAAATTTTAGAATGTGGAAAACTTTCATTGAAAGGGAAGCATAATCTTGAAAATATACTTTTTATTGTAGCAACAGCTAAAATAATAGGGATACAAAATGAAAAAATAAGAGAGTTTTTATATAATACAGGAACTATTGAGCATAGAATGGAAGATTTTTTTAATTATGGAAAAATAAAATTTATAAATGATTCTAAGGGTACTAATATAGATTCAACAAAATTTGCAGTGGAAGCTTTTGACCAATGTGTGCTTATTTGTGGTGGATTTGACAAAAAACTTGATTGGTCTCCTTTGGCAGAGCTGATAAAGATTCATGCAAAAGAAACTTATCTTATTGGAGAAACTGCTGATGAAATTAACAGAATACTTTTAGAAAAAGGATATGACAGCAGTAAAATATTTTTGCTTAGAGATTTAAGAAGCTGTCTTTTGAATATGAAAGAAAGGCTCAATCCTGAGAAAGCTCAGGTAATACTTCTTTCTCCAGCAACTTCCAGCTTTGATCAATTCAACAGCTATGAACATAGAGGAGAAGTATTTAAGGAATTAGTAAGAGAAATCTTTGGTAGGTGAGAAATTTGAAAAAAATTATTTTAACGACTGGAGGAACAGGAGGGCATATTTATCCTGCTTTAGCTGTAGCTGAAGGTCTTAAATTAAAAAATATAGATGTCCTTTTTGTAGGGACAAGTATTAGAATGGAAAAAGATATTGTTCCCGAAGCAGGATTTAGATTTATTGGTCTAGACATAAAGCCTCCTAAAAATATAAAGAGTATACTTAAATATATAAAGGGAGTCTGGCAAGGAATAAAGATAGTTGCAAAGGAAAAACCTGATGCAATAATAGGATTTGGAAATTATATTTCTGTTCCTGCTATAATTGGAGGAATTCTATTGAGAAAAAAAGTTTATCTCCAAGAACAGAATGCTAATCTAGGCTGGACAAATAAAGTATTGTACAAATTTGCAGAAAAAACATTTCTTGCATTTGATAAAACATATGATGATATTCCATTAAAATATCAAAAGAGATTTGATGTAACAGGAAATCCTTTGAGGGAAGAAATTAATTATGTAAATGAAAATGAAGAGAGAGAAAGACTAAAACTGGAAGAAGATGAAAAAGTTATTTTAATAACAGGAGGAAGTCTGGGAGCAAAGGATATAAATGAGGCAGTAATAAAAAATTGGAATAAATTTCTTGAAGATAAAAAGTTGAGAGTTTACTGGGCAACTGGTGAGAACAACTTTGAAGAAATTGGTAAAAGGATATTAAAAACAAAGATGTCTGATACAGTAAAACCATATTTTAACAATATCATAAATATTATGGCTGCTGCTGACTTAATAATATGTCGTGCAGGAGCTTTGACGATTTCTGAAATAATAGAACTGGAGAAACCATCAATTATTATTCCATATAATTCTTTAAAAGTTGGGCAATATGACAATGCGAAGATATTAGAAGAAAATAATTCTGCTCTTGTATATACCAATACAGAGGCAGATAGTGCAATTGAAAAGGCTCTTGAGTTAATAAAGAATGAAGAAGCATTAAAATCTATGAGAGTAAGGATAAGATCCTTAAAAAAATCTAATGCTGTGGAAAAAATTATAAATGATTTGGATATTTGGAGGAATTAATTGATGAAAAAAATTTACTTTATTGGTATAAACGGAATAGGAATGAGTGGATTAGCAAAAATAATGAAAACAAAAGGATATGATGTAAATGGAGCTGATCTGAACAGAGGGTATGTAACAGAGGAATTGGAAAATATGGGGATAACTGTCTACAATACTCATGAAGGGGAACATGTAAAGGGTTGTGATATGGTAATAGCTTCAAGTGCTATAAAATATGATAATCCTGAATATAAGTATGCAGTAGAAAATGGAATAAAAATAGTAAAAAGAGGAGAGCTTTTAGCTATGCTTCTAAATGATGAAACTGGAATCGCAGTAGCAGGAACACATGGTAAAACTACTACTAGTTCTATGATGTCGTCAGTTATGCTCAATCTTGATCCTACAATTGTAGTAGGAGGAATACTTCCAGAGATTGGCTCAAATGCAAAGCCTGGAAAATCAGAATATTTTGTAGCAGAAGCAGATGAAAGTGATAATTCATTTTTATATATGAAACCATCATATGCTGTGATAACTAATATAGAGGAAGATCATCTGGATACTCATGGATGTCTTGAAAATATAAATAAGTCATTTTCTCAATTTATTGATCAGACTAAAAATGAAGTAGTAGTATGTATAGATTGTGAAAATCTAAAAAAATTAGTTGAAAAAAAAGAAAAAGAAAAGATAGTAACTTACAGTATAAATGATAAAGAAGCAGATATATTTGCTTATGACATTAATGTAGAAAATGGAAAAACAAGCTATAATGTGGCAATAAAAGGAAAAGATGTAGGAAGATATACTATATCTATTCCTGGACATCATAACATTCTAAATTCTCTGCCTGTTATCTACTATGCTAAAAAATTTGGAGTAGATGAGGAGTTTTTGAAAAAAGCTCTAGAAAATTTTAAAGGATCAAAAAGAAGATATGATGTTCTTTACTGTAATGAGGATAAAGGGATAAAAATTATAGATGACTATGCACATCACCCAACTGAGATTAGAGCCACTCTTCAAGGGGCAAAATCTATAGAACATGAGAAGCTTACTATAATATTCCAGCCTCATCGTTACAGCAGGGTAAAATTTCTTCTTCAGAACTTTACTGATGCTTTTGAGGGGGCAGAAGAAGTATTGATTCTACCTATATACAGTGCTGGAGAGAAAGATGAATTTGGAGTAACTGTAGAAGATCTTGGAAATGTATTAAAAAATAAAAAAGTGATAATTGAAAAAAATAGTGAAAAAATAGATGAGAGAGTACTAAACTGTCAGGGACATGAAGTATTTATGTTTATGGGAGCAGGAGATATTTCAAAAGTAGCTCACAGGATAGCTGATAAATTGGAAGGGAAAAACAGATAATGAAGATACTTGAAAATCATGAAATGAAACTACATTCTAATATGAAAGTTGGAGGAATAGCTAAAAGATTTATAACTGTAGAAGATAAAAATGAACTTAAAGAGATATTTGAAAATAACAGCAATATTTTTCTTATTGGAAATGGGACTAATACCCTGATAGATGAGGGAAATTTAAATATTACTTTTGTTTCCCTAAAAAAAATGGATAACATAAGAGAATTAGAAAGAGGTCTGGTAGAGGTAGAAGCTGGACTGGATTTCAATAAACTTATTGCTTATATGAATAAAAATAATTATAGTGGACTTGAAAATCTTGCAGGAATACCAGGAAGTGTAGGAGGACTTGTCTACATGAATGGTGGAGCCTATGGGAGTGAAATATTTGACTGTATAAGTGAAATAGAAATATTTGATGAAAATCATGTAATAAGAAGAATAAAGAAAGAGGATTTAGATTTTTCATATAGAAGAACAGAAATACAAAGTAAAAAATGGATAATAATAAGTGCTGTATTTAAGTTTAAAGACGGATTTGATTTGCAAAAGGTAATAGAGATACAAGCTTTGAGAGAAAGCAAGCAGCCTTTGGATCTTCCTAATCTTGGAAGTACTTTTAAAAATCCAGCTGGAGATTTTTCAGCAAGGCTTATATCAGAAGCTGGTTTAAAAGGAACTGTCATAGGTGGAGCTCAAATATCAGAAAAACATCCGAATTTTATAGTTAACAGGGGTACTGCAACATTTGAAGATATTTCTGAAATACTGAAATTGGTAAAAAATACTATAAGTGAAAAATATGGAATAAACCTTGAAGAAGAAATAATAATTATTAAGAATTCGGATAAGTAGGAGGAGTAGTTTTGAAGATAGCTGTATTTATGGGAGGAATTTCTTCTGAAAGAGAAGTTTCTTTAAATAGTGGAAAAGCAATTTTAGAAAGTCTTTTAAAACAAGGCTATGATGCATATGGAATTGATGTTACAAAAGAAAATCTTGTTTCAGCTTTTATTGAAAATGAATATGATTTTGCATATCTTGCATTTCATGGTGGATTTGGAGAAGATGGAAGAGTACAGGGGCTTCTTGATATGCTTGGAAAACCATATACTGGCTCAGGAGCAGAGGCAAGTGGAATAGCTATGGATAAAATTATTACTAAAAAACTTGCTGAAAGTGTAGGAGTACGAATTGCAAAAAATTATGATAAGGTAGCAGATATAGATTCTTATCCTGTTGTAATTAAACCAGCTTTGGAAGGGTCAAGTGTAGAGATATTTTTCTGCTATAACAGAGAAGAGGCTGAAAAGGCAGTAGCAGAACTCAAAGGGAAAAAAATTGTCATAGAAGAGATGATAACTGGAGAAGAACTTACAGTTGGAGTTATCAACGGAGAAGGAATAGGAGTACTTAGAATAATTCCTAAAAATGAATTTTATGACTATGAATCAAAGTATGCTGAAGGAGGCTCAATACATGAGTATCCTGCTAAAATAGATAAAAAAGCATATGATGAAGCTCTTGAAAATGCTGTAAAGGTACATAATGTGCTTGGACTTGCAGGAATATCAAGAAGTGATTTCATTCTTAAAGATGATAAAGTATATTTCCTTGAAGTAAATACACTTCCTGGAATGACAAAAACAAGTCTTATTCCAGATTTGGCAACTTTAAAAGGGTATACTTATGATGATGTTGTAAGGATAATGGTGGAAACATTTAAAAAGTAGGTCAAATTTAAAAGTGAGGAGATTTTTTTGAAATTTGTAATAAGACTTTTCACAATATTAGGAATAAGTTTTTTAATTTTCTCTATTCCTTCAAAATTCTTGAAGCTAGATTTTTTTAAAATAAAGAGGGTTAATATAAAAGGTGAGCCAAATTTATTATTAAGGGAATTGACAGAACTAGGGAAAACAACATATAATAAGAACATATGGGACTTAGATTTTAAGAGTATAGAAGATACACTAAAAAAAGATGTCAGAGTAAAAAATGCCAGTGTAGAAAATAATGCATTGGGAGAACTCACTATAAATATAGAAGAAAAAGAGCTATTTTACTATGCCCAGATTAAAGATAAAATATATCTTGTAGATTCAGAAGGAGAAGTTTTTGGAACTTTTAATGAAAAAGAAAAAAAGGATATTCCTCTTATTTCAGTAAAAGAGAAAGATGAGATAAAGAGTCTGCTGAATGTTTTAGTTTTAATGGACGATTATTTATTGAAAGAGTTAGTATCTCAAATTTACATAAAAAATAAAAATTGCATTGAAATAATCCTTGTAGATGGTACAATAATAAAAACCAATAAAGAGATAAAAGAGAAAAATATAAAATTGTAGAGACTTTATATTCGGAATTAATCAAAAGCAAAAAAGTAGAATATATAGATTTGAGATTCAATGACTTTATAGTAAAAAGTTTGGGGGATAAAAGCGATGACAGATAATAGAGATAGTATAATAAAAACAGCAGTAGATATGGGAAATATGAAGATAAAAGCTGTCACTGGAGAATTATCTGCTGATGGTGAAAATTTAAAAATATTAGGATATGTAGAAGTTCCAAGTCGTGGAATGAAAAAGTCAGTTGTAGAAAATCCAGAGGAATTAAGTCATTGCTTGGCTTATGCCTTAGGACAATTGAGAGAACAAACTGGTATTTCTATTGAAAAAATATCTATTGGAATAAGTGGAGAAGCTATTAAATCGAGAACTACTAATGTTAGGTATTCTTTTGATGAAAAAGAAATTGGAGAAAAAGAAGTGGATACATTGATTAGAATGGCCGAACATGAACTTCTCACAGGAAAAGAAAGGGTATTAAAAAGAGAAATATATAATATCAGAGTAAATAATTCAGGGATAATTAAGAATCCAATAGGTGTAACTGGAAAGGAAATGCAGGGAGATGTTCATCTTATATATATAGATGAAGCAGAAGCTGAAAAGCTTGTAGAAGTAGTAAATAGAATAGGACTGGAAGCAGAACATGTTCTTTTAAATGCTTATGCATCAGCTAAAGCTTCCCTTGATGATGAAGATAGAAGAATGGGAGTTGCTCTAATCGATATTGGTGAGGGTTCAACAGATATAATTTTATTTAAAAATGATAAACTTATCTATTCAAAATCGCTTCCTCTTGGAGGAATGCATTATGTAAATGATATAAGTTATCTGTTCCAGATATCTAAACAGGAAGCTTTTGAAATATTATCAAAGTTGAAAGATAAAGATATACATGAAGA
The DNA here is from genome assembly GCA_900637705.1 of Fusobacterium varium. NCBI lineage: Bacteria > Fusobacteriati > Fusobacteriota > Fusobacteriia > Fusobacteriales > Fusobacteriaceae > Fusobacterium > Fusobacterium varium. Next base: position 3,028,950 of record LR134390.1, on the reverse strand, counting down.
TCACATATTCTGTGGGGATACCAAAAAAGTATCAGTAGCAGATATAAAAAATATAATAGATGCAAGAACAGAAGACATAATCAGCTTTATTACTCAAACTATTGAGGAATCTGGATTTAACGGATACCTTGGAAAAGGTTTGGTATTAACAGGAGGAGCCATTGTTATTGATGGTCTTCTTGAAAAAATAAATAAAAAAACAGGATATGTTGTGAGAAAGGTGCTTCCTCATGCTTTTCGAGGTCTGGAGGATGTAGATGCCAGTATGGCTACAGTTATAGGAATCTTCAGTGAAATAATGGAAGAGGAATACAACAAAATGCAGTCAGGGTTTTATTCACAGCAGAATGAATCTGAAGACCCTTCAAAAATTGTAACAGAAGAGGCTGAAGAGGACGACTTGGATAAATTACTAGAAGATGAGAAAAATAGCAGCAAAAAGAAAAGTGGAACACTCAGCAGTATAAAAAACTGGTTTTCTAATTTTATTTAAATTCAGAAGGAAATGATAAAAGGGGGTATTATGTTGATAGATCAAGATTTAGTTAAGATAAAGGTATTAGGAGCTGGAGGAGCTGGAGGAAATGCAATCAATGATATGATTGAATCTGGAGTAGGAGGAGTAGAATACATTGCTGCAAATACAGATGCTCAAGATTTAAATAAATCTCTGGCTGATATAAGAATTCAACTTGGAGAAAAATTAACAAGAGGTCTTGGAGCTGGAGCTGATCCTGAAATAGGAAGACAGGCAGCAGAAGAAGATGTAGAAAAAATTAAAAATCTTTTGGAAGAAACGGATATGTTATTTATAACAGCAGGAATGGGAGGAGGAACTGGAACAGGAGCTGCCCCAGTAATTGCTAAAGTAGCAAAAGAACTTGGAGTATTAACTGTAGCAGTTGTAACAAGACCATTTTCATTTGAAGGAAAGAAAAGAAAAAATAATGCTGATATAGGTGTTGAAAATCTTAAAAAAGCTGTAGATGCTTTAGTAATAATACCAAATGACAAACTTTTTGAACTACCAGACAAAACAATAACTTTACAAAATGCATTTAAAGAAGCAAATAATATTTTGAAAATAGGTATCAGAGGAGTAGCTGATTTAATGATTGGTAATGGACTTATCAATTTAGACTTTGCTGATATTAAAGCTACAATGATGAATTCAGGTGTAGCTGTACTTGGATTTGGAGAAGGAGAAGGGGAGAATAGAGCTGTAAAAGCTACAGAAAAAGCTTTACTATCACCATTACTTGAAAAGTCTATACTTGGAGCAAGCAAAATACTTATTAATATAACTGGAGCACCAGATATAACTCTTATGGAAGCTCAGACTATTTCTGATATGATTAGAGATGCAGCTGGAAAAACTGCTGATGATGTAATGTTCGGACTTGTTATTGACCCAGAAGTTGGAGATAGAGTACAGGTTACTATAATAGCTAATAATTTTGTAAATGAGCAGGAAAAAAGTGAGCCATTTATCAATGTAGATGCTAAGAAACCTGTAACAGTTGTTACTCCTGAAGAAGCAGATGTGAAAAGATCTGAACTTGATCTTCCGCCTTGGATAAGAAGTTCTAAAAAATCATAAATAAATACTTGAAAAAATTATAAAAAAATGGTATAGTATTTAGTGCCCTGCTCAAAATCAATGTGTTTTGGGCTAAAACCATAGGGAGGAGGTTAAAAAATGAAAAAATATGAAATTATGTACATCATCAACCCAACAATTTTAGAAGAAGGTAGAGATGCAGTAGTTGAAAAAGTAACAGGAATTTTAACTGCAGCTGGAGCTACAGTAGCTAAAAGTGAAAAATGGGGAGAAAGAAAATTAGCTTATCCTATTGATAAGAAAAAAACTGGATTCTATGTACTAGCAACTTTTGATATTGATGGAACTCAATTATCAGCAGTTGAAGGAAAGCTTAACATTACTGAAGAAGTAATGAGATATATCATTGTTAAGCAAGACTAATTATTTTAGAATGTAGTTAAAATCAAGAGGAGGTTATGAAAATGGCAGAATTCAGAAGAAGAAGAGCTAAATTAAGAGTTAAAGCTGAAGAAATTGATTATAAAAATGTAGACCTTTTAAAAAGATTTGTATCTGATAAAGGAAAAATCAACCCTTCTAGAGTAACTGGAGCTAATGCTAAGTTACAAAGAAGAATAGCTAAAGCTATTAAAAGAGCTAGAAATATTGCTTTAATTCCTTATACAAGAATTGAAAAATAGTTTCTTACAGACTGGACATATAAGTTCAGTCTTTTTTCTTTTACTTAGATAAGGAGAAATAATAAAATTCAACATTCTTATTGCTCAACTAATATAGTTTTATAAATGAGTAAAAAATAAAAATAAAACTATATTTTATATAAAAATAAAATAATATATAAAATTAAAACCAACTGAAGCTACCAGTTGGTCTTTTTTTATTAAATTATATAATTGAAAAAAATATTAAGAGTTCTTGTTTATGTATAAATGCGAACAGAACTTTATGAAAAAAATCCACTAAAATCTCATCTAATCCTACACTTACTTATATCATAAAATCTTCAATAAATCAATTTGAATTTATAATTGTTTTATTTTAAAATTCTTTATATATATCTTTAATTCTATATTTTATAGAAGAAAATAAAGATCAAAATGTTCGCATTTATACATAAAAGAGAACAGTTTTTAGTTTTGGAAAAAGAAGCTATAAAATATTTATATCCTATAATAAAAATATACTAAAGGAGAGATATTTATGTTTAAAAAAGTTTTATTAGGACTAGCAGCATTATCATGTGTAAGTTTGGCAGCAGAGGGAACAAATGTATATTTAAAAACAGGGGCAGATATGCTTCAAAGATTTGATGAAGTAAAATATGCAGGAAAAAAATTAAATAAGGATGATGGAGATGACTTTGGTTATGAACTGACAGTGGAAGTAATGAGAGAAGTTTATCCTAATTTTGAATTGGGACTTGGATTATCTTACCAAGATCATGGGGATCCAAAGTCTATAAAAAAAAGTGGAGAATTTGAAGGAGATGGAGGTGCTGTTGGCACAGGATATGAAAAATATGAAATTCCAGGTTTTAAATCTGTTCCTCTATATGTAACAGCTAAGTATAACTTTCCAGTAGAAGGAAATATTAAGCCATATTTAAAAGCTGATTTAGGATATTCTTTTAATAGTGATAATGGAGATGCTAAATATACTTTTAGGGGTTCAGATGCAACATATGATTATTTTGAAGATAAGAAAATTTCTGTAAAAATGAAAAATGGATTATATTATGGAATTGGTGCAGGAGCAGAGTATAATAACTTTGTAGTAGATTTAATGTATAAAGTAAATAGAGCTGAAATGAAAGCTGAGGTAGATGGAAAAAGAATTAAAAAAGATTTAGATTATTCAAGAATAACACTTTCAGTAGGGTATAGATTTAATTTTTAATTAATATAAAGGAATACAAATAAAAATAGAGAGGATAGCTAAAGAGCATAATTAAATGCTCATAGGTTATCCTCTTTTGATTGTTAATAATTAATATATTTTCTCAAATCATATTTCTTAATTTTATGGTTTAGAAGTTGTTTTGATATTTTGAGAGCATCAGCTAGTTCAGAAAAAGATAGTGTATTTTTTGAAGCTTTCAATATATAATCTTTTTCAAAGTTTTCAAGTGCTATACTGAGAGATATATCTTTATATGGATATTCATTATTAGAAATAGAGCATTTGAAATGATTATTTTCCTTTTTGTAATTTTTTATATATTCTGGAATATCAGAAAGCTCAATAGTTTTGGAAATAGAAAAATTAAAAGCAGTTTCAATAACATTTTTTAGTTCTCTCACATTTCCAGGCCATGTATAACCATAGAAAATTTTTAAAACATCTTTTGAAATATTTTTAATATCTTTATTCATTTTTTTGTTATAAAATTCAATGAAAAATTGAGCGAGCTCTTCAATATCTTCATTTCTTTCAGCTAATGAAGGTGTTTTTATCTGCACACTGGATAATCTGTAAAAAAGATCTGGACGAATTCTTTTTTCGGTCATAGAAATTTCAGGAATTTCATTGATTGCAGCAATAATACGTACATCAACTTCCTTTGTTTCTATTCCACCTATTCTTGTTATTTTTTTGTCTTCTATTATTCTTAATAGCTTTGCCTGCATATTAAGATTCATAGAATTTATTTCATCAAGGAAAATTGTACCTCCATGTGCCATTTCAAAAATTCCAGGTCTATTGATTGCATCTGTATAGCTTCCCTTTGTAGTTCCAAAAAGAATACTTTCTAAAAGGTTATCAGGTATAGCAGCGCAATTTTGTGAAATAAATATTTTATTTTTTCTATCGCTGTTGCTATGAATAGACTGGGCTACCATCTCTTTTCCTGTTCCAGTTTCTCCATAGATAAATACATTTGAATCTGTCTTTGAAACTTTAGATATCTTATTTTTTAAAGAAAGTATTTCTTCAGAAGTTCCAATTATATCATCAATTGTGTAAAGATCGTTAAAACATGGAGCTATTATATTTGAATGATTTGTGAAGTTATTTTTTTTAAAATTGCTGACAAATCGTACTGTGTTTACAGCTCCTATGATTTTACCATTTATAATGATAGGAATAGTGCTATCAATTATTGGTTCTTTTTTTCCATTGCTGTAAAGAATTACCTGTGTATTATTAAGAAAAGTTTCTCCATATTTTACTGCTCTATAGAAGGTAGAAGTTTCTTTTGTAATATTAGCAAAAATATCAAATGGAGTTTTTCCAATAGCTGTTTTTACATCAACACTTCCAAGTCCAGAAGCAGAAAAGTATTTACAATACCTTATTATTAAATTTTCATCTACAACCATTACTCCATCAAAGGAATTATCTATCATTTTTATTAATTCAATATAGCTTTCAAGCATTTTATCCCCCCTTAATTATTTTAACATATCTTAGAATAGTTTTGTAAAATATTTTTTAAAAACAGTAAAATTTTTTACGATTTCTTGAATAAATAAGAAATAATAAAAAGATAAAGATTATATATTTTAGATAAAGTTAGGCAAATATGATTATTGGCATAAAAATTGCTTTTAATTAAAACATCTAAACTTAAGGAGGGGGCAAAATGACTATAGACACGTTATTGTATAATGGAGAATTTCACTCAATGGATAAGGATAATTCTGTATATGAAGCATTGGGAATAAAAGATGGGAAAATATCTTTTCTTGGAAAAGATATAGATGTTCAAAAAGTAAATGCTAAGCAAAAAATTGATATGCAAGGAAAATTGGTTCTACCAGGATTTGTAGATACTCATTTACATGCTTTAGATTATGCAGAAACAAAAAAATTTATAAAACTCAATGGCTCAGAATCTGTTGATGAAGTCATCGAAAGAAGCAAAGAGCACTATAAAAAAAATGGTTTAAGTCAAGAGTGGCTTATAGGTTGGGGTTGGAATCAATCAGAGTTTAAAGATGGAAATGATTTTATTTATAAAGAAGATTTAGATAAAATATCTACTGAATATCCTATAATTTTATTGAGAGTGTGTGCTCATGTTGCTGTAGTCAATTCTAAAGCTATGGAATTGATATTAAAAAATGAAATTACAAAAGAAGCTATGGAATATATAGATATTGAAAAGGGAATTTTAAGAGAATCTTCAATAATAGTGTATAGAAAAGCTTTGGCAAAACCAACTATTGAATATATTAAAGAAATGATACTTTCTGCACAAGAAGATTTTCTAAAAGAGGGAATAACTCAAGTACATAGTGCTGATTATTTTTCAGCAGTTCCTGAAGAAGATTGGGAAAAAGTCATAACAGCTTATACTGAGCTTGAAAAAGAAGGAAAATTGAAAGTTAGAACTTATGAACAATGTATGTTTTTTATTTATGAAAATTTTGAAGAATTTATAGAAAAAGGTTATAGAACAGGACAAGGGGGAGAATACTTTAAAATAGGACCTTTAAAAGTTATTTCAGATGGCTCATTGGGAGCTAGAACTGCTTATTTGAATGAACCTTATACAGATAATCCTGAAACTCGTGGAATACAGATTTTAGATGAAAATCAGTTGAGAAAGTTCTTTAAAAAAGCTAAAGAGAATAATATGCAGATAGCAGTACATGGAATAGGTGATGGGGCTATAGAGATAGCAGCTGACATTTTAAATGAGGTGAATAAGGATAACCTTTCAAATCCTATGAGAGATGGAATAGTTCATGCTCAGATAACAAACAAGAGAATTATTGATAAAATGGTAAAAGGAAATATAACAGCTTATATACAGCCAGTTTTTATAGATAGTGATATGGAGATAGCAGAAGAAAGATTAGGAAAAGAAAGAACATTTTCATCATATGCATGGAAGACAATGCTAGATGAAGGATTGCATATTTCAGGGGGCTCAGATGCTCCAGTAGTAAGTTTTAATATTTTGGAGAATATTTATTTTGCAGTGACAAGTAAAAATATAAAAGGTTTTCCAGAAGGTGGATGGATGCCATCACAAAAATTAACTGTAGATGAAGCAGTGAGATTATTTACAATAAATGCTGCTTATCAGTCATTGGAAGAAAATATAAAAGGAACATTGGAAATTGGGAAATATGCAGATATAGTAGGGCTTGAAAGAAATATTTATAACATTCCAGAAGATGAGATAAAAGATGTAAAAGTAAGTTTTACAATGGTAAATGGAAAAATAGTGTATCAGAAAAATTAGGGTATAAAATAAATAAAAAGAGGAGAGGGAAAATTTATGGATAGTAAAGTGATTAAGAAAGGAATAATAGTTGGATTTGCTCTTTTTTCAACTTTTTTTGGAGCAGGAAATTTGATATTTCCACCTGGAATAGGAGTAGCAAGTGGGACGGAATGGATATCAGGAGCTTTAGGATTATTTTGTTCAGGAATATTGCTTCCAGTAATTGCTGTAATTGCAGTGAATAATTCTGGAGGAGATGTTAAAAATATTTTGAATCCTGTTGCTCCTTGGTTTTATAACTTTTTTTATCTGATAATGGTATTAATGCTTGCTACTACTTCAACTATGCCGAAATTAGCGGCAACAACTCATGAAATGGGAATCAAAGCATTAACTGATAAAGTACCAATGCCAGTGACAATATTGGTTTTCTTTTTAATTATATTTTTTATAGCCAAAGATGCCAGTTCTGTAGTAGATAAAATCGGAAAATATCTGACACCAGCACTTTTGATTGCATTATTGATAATAGTTGCAGCAGCAGTCATTAAACCAATAGGAACACCTGTTCCTACAGGAATAAAAAAACCTTTTGTAGATGCCCTTATAACTGGATATAATACTGGTGATTTGACTTTAGGTTTGATGTGTGCCTCTCTGTTTTTTAATGCTTTGAGAGATGGAGAAATAAAGAAGAGTCAGATAAATACAGGTATATATATTACAGCTCTAGTTGCTATTGTAGGATTAACAGTTATTTATATAGGTCTGCTGTATTTAGGTGCCACAGGAGATGGATATGTAACAGTAGATATGTCAATGGCAACAATGCTGATAGTTCTTGTAGAGCAGCTTCTTGGAAAAGCAGGGTCAGGAGTTTTGGCAATTATTGTTATGCTTGCTTGTTTAACTACTGGAGTAGGGATAGCAACTATTGGAGGAGAATTTGTAGAGGAATTTACAAAGGGAAGAATAAAATATACAACATGGCTGGTAGTTATATGTATAGTAGGAGGATGTTTGGGAATTTTAGGAGTTAATAGAATAGTTGGATATGCATCTTTTATGTTTGCTGTAATTTATCCAATGTGTATAGTATTAACTTTTTTAGGATTGATAAAGAAATTTCTTCCAAATGATGGGCCTTTTAAAGGTGGGATTTTAATGGCATTTCTTTTCAGTCTGATGGAAACTTTAGTAAATGGTGGAATGAATATTTCTGCATTTAAAATGATTTTAAGTAAAATGCCTTTATCTGAATATGGATTTGCATGGCTGGTACCATCAATAATTGGAATGATAATAGGAGCATTTATAATAAAAACAAAAGTTCCAGATGTAGAAGAATAGAATAAAAAACAAGAAAAGACTAGTTGAAAATTTACCACAACTAGTCTTTTTAAAATATATTTACTTTCTTTCAACAGGCACCCATAGTTCACAAAATATATTCTTATTATTTTTGTAATAATATTCTAAGTCAGCCTGTTCAATCATTTTATAAGAAGAAGCTGGTAAAAATTCACCGAATATTTTTTCCCACATAGATTAAAGTATATATCAAAAGAAAAATAATTTCCTGTTTGCTGTTGTTGTAGTTTGTCAGTATTGAAAGAAAAAAGATATAAAAAAAAGACATGCTTTTTTTAAGCTGTCTTTTTTATTAAAGGTATCCTAATTGTTAAGACTATTTGCTTAAGAATTTAGCAAGTCTAGCACTTAAAGTAGAAGCATTAGCTTTTAAAATATTCATTACTTCAACTTCACTGGCACCTCTTAAAGTTTTTAAAGTTCTTGAACAAACTTTAACTTTAACTGGAGATCCGTTTACAACGATAGTAGTAACTTGTAAATTTGGTTTCCATACTCTTCTAGTAAGTCTATGAGAGTGAGAAATTTGGTTACCACTGATAATTCCAGTTCCTGTGATTTCACATCTTTGCATCTTTGTCACCTCTTTCCTAATTGCAATTGAACACACAATTGCAAATAATTGTATCATTAAATAAAGAAAATATCAAGTTTTTTTTAAATTTCTTTAACTTTCTTTAAGAAAAATAGAGATTTGTGATATAATAAAATGAACGTAAATATATAACAAGGTGGTAGAAATGAATAGACATAGTTATACAGTTTTGGAATTTGACAAGCTGAGAGAAGAAATTTCAAATTATAGTGCTATAGAAGAGAACCATTATAAAATATTGGGGCTTGAACCTTTCAAGGATTTCAGCTCTTTAAATAGAGAGCTTGATATATTGAGAGATTTTACAGATTTTTTGAAATTTGATGGTGGATTGGAAACTGCTGGAATGAAAGATATTTGTAAAATGACAAAGAAATCACAATTGATAGGAACATATCTTGATGTGGAAGACTTATGGGATATCAACCATAATCTAAGACTTTTTAGAGTATTTAAAAATAGACTAGATGATTTGAATAAATATAAAGATTTAAGAGATAAGTTTAATGATGTACCTATTTTAAGAGGAGTAGAAGATATTATTAATAAAGCTATTGATAATAATAAAGAGATTAAAGATGATGCTTCTCTTGATTTAAGAGATATCAGAATCCATAAAAAAACTCTTGCAATGAATATCAAGAGAAAGTTTGATGAACTTTTTAATGAGCCTCAGTTTGCCAAAGTATTTCAGGAAAAAATAATCACTGAAAGAGATGGAAGAAGTGTAGTTCCTGTAAAAGCAGACTTTAAAGGTCAGATAAAAGGTATTGAACATGACAGGTCATCAAGTGGGCAGACAGTATTTATTGAGCCTTTGTCAATAGTTGCTCTAAATAATAAAAATAGAGAACTGGAGATAAAAGAAAAAGAGGAAATAAGAAAAATACTTCTTAGAATAACTGATTATATAAGAAACAATAAAGATGATATAGATAAAGTGGGAGAAGCAATTATTACTCTGGATATACTTAATGCCAGAGCTATGTATGGAATAGAAAAAAAATGTGTAGTACCTAATATAAATAACAGAGAAATTTTGACATTGATAGAGGCAAGACACCCATTTATACCTATTTCATCAGTTGTACCTCTTACATTTGAAATAGGAAAAGACTACAACACTCTTCTTATCACTGGACCAAATACAGGGGGAAAGACAGTTGCATTGAAAACAGCTGGACTTTTGACATTGATGGCTTTGAGTGGAATACCTATTCCAGCACATGAACATTCAAGCATTGGATTTTTTACAGGAGTCTATGCAGATATTGGTGATGAACAGAGTATAGAGCAATCATTATCTTCCTTTTCTGCTCATTTAAAAAATGTTCAGGAGATACTTGAAAATGTGACAAAAGCTTCACTTGTGCTTTTAGATGAATTAGGATCAGGGACAGACCCTACTGAGGGATCAGCTTTTGCTATGGCTGTTATAGATTATTTAAAGGATAAAAAATGTAAATCGATAATAACTACTCACTATAGTGAAGTAAAAGCTCATGGATATAATGAAGAGGGAATAGAAACAGCATCAATGGAATTTAATGTGGAAACTCTTTCTCCTACATATAGGCTTTTAATAGGAATACCTGGAGAAAGTAATGCACTTACTATTGCCAGAAGACTTGGAGTATCAGAAGAGGTAATCAACAAAGCAAAGAGCTATATAAGTGATGATAATAAAAAAATAGAAAAAATGATAAGTAATATTAAGGACAAAGCTGATGAACTTGATGTTATGAAAAAACAGGTGGAATTTCTGAAAGAAGCTGCTCAAAGAGATAAAGAGGCTTTTGAAGAAAAGCTTAGAATTTTGGAAAAAGAAAAAAATGATATATTGAAAGAAGCATATGAAAAAGCAGACAGAATGATGAAGGAGATGCAGTCTAAAGCAGCAGCTCTAGTAGAGAAAATACAAAAAGAAGATAATAAGAAAGAAGATATTAAAAATGTTCAAAAAAGTCTGAATATGCTTAGATCAGCGTTACAGTCTGATAAGAGTAAAACTGTAATAGAAAAGCCAAAAGTTGCAAGAAAAGTAGATTTTAAAGTGGGAGAAAGAGTGTTTGTCAACAGTCTTAATCAGTTTGCTAATGTACTTAAAATAAATCTTTCTAAAGAAACAACACAGGTACAGGCAGGAATATTAAAACTGGAAGTATCTCTAGATGATGTAAAAGTAGTAGAAGAAAAGAAGCAGAAAGTATATAATTCATTCTCTCATAAGAAAACAGCTGTAAGAAGCGAAATAGATTTAAGAGGAAAAATGGTAGATGAAGCAGTTTATGAGCTTGAAACTTATCTTGATAGAGCTATTATGAATTCATATAATGAGGTTTATGTAATACATGGAAAGGGTACTGGAGCACTTAGAGAGGGAATACTTAATTACCTGAAAAAATGTCCTTATGTAAAAGAATATAGAATAGGAGGACATGGAGAGGGAGGATTAGGATGTACAGTAGTGACTCTGAAATAAAAAAAAGAAAAATAACTCTTATACTAGCTGCTGCTGGAATTGGAAAAAGAATGGGATTAGATTATCCAAAACAGTTTTTTGAGCATAATGGAAAACCATTATTTATTTTTCCGTTGGAAATAGCAGAAAAATCTTCTTTGATAGATGAAATAATTATTGTAACTAATGAAAATAATATTGACTTAGTGGAAAAACAATGTAATAAATATAATATAAAAAAAGTAAAAAAATTCTTGCAGGAGGAAAAGAACGTCAGGATTCTATTTATAATGCTTTGAAAGAAGATGAGGGAAGCACTTACATATTGGTGCAAGATGGAGTAAGACCTTTTATGAAAGAAAAATATATAGAAATGACCTGTGCAGCACTTGATAGGGATAAAAGCCTTGCTGGAGCAGTGATAGGAGTACCTGTAAAAGATACTATAAAAGTAGTTGGGTTAGATGGAGAAATACTTGCTACTCCAAATAGAGCAGGATTGGTTGCAGTTCATACACCACAGACTTTTAGAGGGGATATACTTAAGAAAGCATATAAAAAAGCAGAAGCTGAAAAATTTCTTGGAACAGACGATTCCTCTCTTGTAGAGAGAATAGGAGAAAAGGTAAAAATTATTACAGGAGATTATGATAATATAAAGATAACTACATTAGAAGATTTGTTATCTCTTAAATAGGGGGAGCTATGAATATTCGTATAGAGCAGATGAAACCTGTATTGGGAAATACAGAGCAGAATTTATTAAAAATGTTGGAATCAATAGAAAAAGGAATAGAAGCAGGAGATGATATTATAGTATTTCCTGAATTGGCATTAAATGGGTATATGCTGGAAGATACAGTTTTTGAAACAGCTATGAAGAAAATTCCAGATGTGTTGTTAGAAAAAAGTAAGGAAATAAGTATAATATTTGGCATGGCAGAAATGGGAGAAGATGAATATCCATATAACACAGCCTATTATCTTGAAGATGGAAAAGTTGTACATAAACATAGAAAAGTATATCTTCCTGATTATGGAATGTTTTTTGAGGGAAGATATTTTGGAACTGGAGAGAAAATAAGGGCATTTGATACAAAATTTGGAAGAATGGGAATGCTTATATGTGAAGATGCTTGGCATCAATCAGCTCATTATATTCTTTCACAAGATGGAGCTAAGTACATATTTTCCATAGCTAATGCTCCTGCTAGACTTGGAGTAAATAAATCTTCTGTATCAGCAACATGGAAAACTTTATTAAAGAGCAGTTCTATATCTAATGGGGTTTTTAATATAATGACTAACAGAGCAGGAGTAGAAGATGGAGTGACATTTTTTGGAAACTCTATGGTAATAGATCCATGTGGAGAGGTAGTAAAAGAAGCTGATTACTTTAAAGAAGACACTTTGTGTTGCTGTATAGATTCGAGCAGTATAAGAAGAGCAAGAATAAGTGCCCCTGTATTTAAATCAGAAAAGATAGATTTGACTATTAGAGAATTGAAGAGAATACAAAAAAATAGATTTGAATAAGGAGAATAGTGTATGAAAAAAAGATATATACTGCTTTTTGTTATAGTTGTTTTTATTGGTTTTCTAGCTGGATATAGATTTTTATATAAAGTATCTCCGAGAGAATTTATAACAGAAGATACAAAGATAATATATGCAAATGAAGGAATAGCAGATAAAGATTTTAGAGAAATAATGCCTTTAATAAATGTAGTTGGAAAAGACACAGATTATGGCAAATTTGAAGAAACAAAAAAATATATTTCAAAAGTATATGCTTTTTCTGATTCTGATTTTTATAACAGAGAAATAAAAACAGCAGTAGTTGTAGATACAGGTTATTGGTATTTTTTTATTTTGAAAGATAGTATGAAGTACTTTGATAAAGATGGAGAATTCTATAGATTAAAAAGTAAATATATGAAAAAATATGGACTTGAAAAAGAGATATATATGCTTTTCCATAGAGGATTAATAATTTTTTCTGAAAATAAATCAGTTTTAAAAAAAATAATTAACAAAAAAGGAATTTATAATGCTAAAATAGAAAATATAATAGATGAAACAAGGGATAATCTTCTTGGAGTTCTTATATATAATAATACTAAAACTAAAGATCTTGGTATAGAGGTTATATCTCTTACTGGAACTGTAGATAAAAATGTAGTAAAATTACAAGGAAAGATTATTGGAGATAAAGATGTATTTGCTGCATTTAATAATCAGCCAGAAGAAAGAAGGATATTAAAATATGCAGGTAAAAATACTTTATATCTTTCAATGAAAGATTTTTCAAAACTTGAAAAGCTTATTTTCAATTCATATACACTTGGAAATAATAAAGATTTGATACTTGCTATGTGGCAGGGATTTATAGGAGCAAATCCATCAGAACTTCTCAAAGAAATAGATGGAGAAATAATAGCTGATACTAATAATGCAACTATAATGATACCTTTAAAAGATGTTGATAAAATAAAAAAAGCTTTGACTATGTTTAAGACAGAAGATGGATATCGTATTTCAAAGAGAGGAAGATTATTCTTTAAAGATGAGAATATACTTATTTATGGAAAGGATAGCTTTAGTGAGAATGCTTCTTCAGCAACGTTGGCAAGAGGTCAGTTTTTATATGGTTCTTTAGATATTTACAGCAACTTTGGTGTAGAAGAGTTAAAAGGAACAGATTTAAAAATAATAGGAATTGGTAATGAAATAACTTTTGAAGCAGAAGCTGATTCTAAAAATATAGAAAAACTATTAAGGAGGATAAAATGATAAAGATATACAATACCCTCAGTGGAAAAATTGACGAATTTAAACCTGTAAAAGAAGGGGAAGTGTCAATGTATGTCTGTGGGCCTACAGTATATAACTATATTCATATTGGAAATGCAAGACCAGCTATATTCTTCGATACAGTAAGAAGATATTTTGAATATAGAGGATATAAAGTAAAATATGTACAAAACTTTACAGATGTAGATGATAAGATGATAAGAAGAGCTAATGAAGAAGGTGTTTCCCTTAAAGATATAGCTGAAAAATATATAAAAGCATATTTTGAGGATACTTCAAAAGTAAATCTTAAAGAAGCTGGAATGATAAGACCCAAAGCAACTGAGCATATTGGAGATATGATAGAAATAATCCAGAACCTTATAGAAAAAGGATATGCTTATGAGGCAGAAGGAGATGTATACTTCAATGTAGAAAAATACAAAGATGGATATGGAGCTCTTTCTAAACAAAATGTAGAGGATCTTAAAAGTGGTGCAAGAATAGAAGTTGCAGATATAAAAAAATCTCCTGTAGATTTTGCTCTTTGGAAAGCAGCAAAAGAAGGGGAGCCAAGCTGGGATTCTCCTTGGGGTAAAGGAAGGCCAGGTTGGCATATTGAATGTTCAGCAATGTCGCACAGATATCTTGGAGATACATTTGATATACATGGTGGAGGACAGGATTTAATATTTCCACATCATGAAAATGAAATAGCACAGTCTAAATGTTCTTGTGGTGGAGAGTTTGCAAGATATTGGATGCATAATGGATATATCAATATCAATGGAGAAAAGATGTCTAAATCAGGAACATTTATGCTTCTTAGACAGGTTCTGGAACAATTTGAAGGAAGAGTAATAAGATTATTTATACTGGGAGCTCATTACAGAAAACCTATGGATTTTTCCAATTATGAATTGAATCAGGCAAAATCATCATTAGAAAGAATAGAAAATGCTTTGTTAAGAGCTAAAGATGCATTGGCAGCAGATACGAAAGAAGGTGGAGCAGATTGTGCTGAACTGGCAGAAGTACTTAAATCTTCAAGTGAAAAATTTGTAACTGCTATGGATGATGACTTTAATACTGCACAAGGACTTGGAGCTATATTTGAACTTATTAAAGAATTGAACAAGGCTCTTGAGGGAGATAAACTAAGTGCAAAAGGAAAAGAAACTGTAAAAGAAACTGTAGACTATGTAGTTAATATAATGCAGGAAGTTTTAGGTGTTATACTTAAACTCGATAATGAAGTTGGAAATTTGACTTCTGAGCTTGTTGAATTTATTCTTGAAATGAGAAGAGAAGCAAGAGCTGACAAGAATTGGGCTATGTCTGATAAAATTAGAGATAGATTGGCAGAAATGGGTATAAAAATCAAAGATGGAAAGGATACAACTACATGGAGCATGTAGATTTGAAGGAAACAAGTGGGGTAGTACTGGCATACCTTGGAGATGCTGTCTGGGAGCTCTGTATAAGAAAGTATTGGATAAGTAAAGGACTGAATCTTCAGAATCTCAATAAAAGAGTTAAGGAGTGTGTCAATGCCAAGAAACAGAGTGTATTGTACAAGGAAATAGTTCCTCTTTTAGAGGAAAAATATCAAATGCTGGGAAATAGAGCAAAAAATGGGAATATAAAAACTTTTCCCAAATCATGCTCAGTTTTGGAGTATAAAGAGGCAACAGCTTTTGAAGCACTTATAGCTGGATTTTACGTTGATGGAAGAGAAGATTTAATTGAATTAGCAATAAAAAAATGTATAGAGGGTGAAAAGTGATGAGATTATTCCCAAGTTTTAGATTAAACAGAAGTATAGGAATAGATTTAGGAACAGCAAATACACTGGTTTACAGTAAAAAACATAAAAAAATAGTTTTAAATGAACCATCAGTAGTAGCAGTAGAAAGAGAAAGTAGAAAAGTATTGGCAGTAGGAAATGAAGCTAAAGAAATGCTTGGAAAAACTCCAGATACCATTGTAGCTGTAAAACCTCTTAGTGAAGGAGTTATAGCTGACTATGATATAACAGAAGCTATGATAAAATACTTTATAAAAAAAGTTTTTGGATCATACAATTTTATTATGCCTGAAATTATGATATGTGTTCCTATTGATGTAACTGGAGTAGAAAAAAGAGCTGTACTAGAAGCTGCAATATCTGCTGGAGCAAAGAGAGCATATTTGATAGAAGAGGCAAGAGCTGCTGCTCTTGGATCAGGACTTGATATATCTGTACCTGAAGGAAATATGATAATAGATATCGGTGGAGGATCAACTGATGTGGCTGTTATTTCTTTGGGTGGAACAGTAGTAAGTAAAACTATAAGAACAGCTGGAAATAATTTTGATAATGATATCATCAAATATGTAAAGAAAACTCACAATCTTCTTATAGGAGATAAGACAGCAGAAGAGATAAAAATAAGAATAGGAACTGCTTTACCTTTGGAAGAGGAAGAAAAAATGACTATTAAAGGTAGAGATTTGATTATTGGACTTCCTAAAACAGTGGAAATAACTTCTGAAGAAGTAAGAGAAGCTATAAATGATTCCCTTATGGAAGTTGTAGATTGTGTAAAATATGTTCTTGAAAGAACGCCACCTGAACTTGCAGCTGATATTGTAGATAAAGGAATAGTAATGGCTGGAGGAGGGTCTCTTATCAGAAACTTCCCAGAGATGATAGCTAAATTTACCAACCTTAATGTAAGACTTGCTGAAAATCCTCTTGAAAGTGTGGTAAAAGGTGCTGGATTGGCTCTTGATCAGCTTAATATCCTTAGAAAAATAGAGAAGGCTGAAAGATAATGATAAAAGATATCGTTTCTAATGAAGAGATTAAGACTTTTTTTAGGAATGAATTAAAAGCTGCTAAAAAATCAGGAACTTATCTTTTTTATGGAAGTGACACAGATCAGCTTATGGAATTTGCTCTTTATTTTGCCAAAGGATTATGCTGTGAAACTATGGAAGATGATTTTTGTGATACTTGCAGTGTGTGCAAAAAGATAGATAAACTTATCTATAGTGATTTAGAAGTATTAGATGACCCTAATGGGATAAAAGTAGATGCTGTTAGAGAACTTGCATATAAATCTTCATCTAGCTCATATGAAGGTGGAAAAAGAATATTCATATTAAAAGATATTCATAAGATGAAAAAAGAAGCAGGGAATTCTCTTTTAAAACTTATAGAAGAGCCCAATGAAGGAAGTTTTTTTATTCTTTTAAGTAGTAGCTTAAATATACTTCCTACAATAAAATCAAGAAGTATACTAGTAAAAATAAAAAAGAGAAATGCTGAAGAATTAGATGTAGATGATTTTACTTATACATTCTATATGGGAAATAGTGAAGATATAAATGGATTTAAAAATTCAAATATTAATTTGAATGAATCTGAATTTTATGGAAATATAGGGAATTTTCTCAAAAAATATACCGAAACTAAAGAATTGGAATATAAAACAGGGATATACAAATGTATCAGAGATTTTATTAAAGGAAGATATTATATTTCTCCTCAGGAAAAGATATTCTTTGTTGAGGAAATACTGAGGGGAACTTCAGACAAAGAAATATATAGAAAAATTATAGAGTACACAATTTATGTATTAGGAGATATGCAGGGTCTGGAAAAAAGACTTATTTTGAAAGGAATGCTTAGATATCCTATTAATATGAAGCTTGTGCTTTTAGAATTGTTTTTAAAAGTATAAAAAAGTAAAGCTGTGTGGATTGGCAATTTTTATTGCTGACTCACACAGTTTTTTTATATTTAAGTTATTTTAAAAGTATTTCAAATAAAAAAACTTGCAACTCTTCATTTGTTATACTATAATTATAATATTATGTTTTAAAGAACTTAATTGAAAGTATAGTGTGTTAGGAATATAGGAATTGATGTAAAGAGGTTTTAAAATCTTATTTTCAACAAAGGTGTTAATAGGGAAAAGCATACAATAATTATGGGGGAAGTACTATGAATAGGATAAAGTTTTTGAAAAAGAAACTATTTTTTTGGCTTATTCCAATCTTTATTATATTATTTACATTGGCTTTTACTTCAATAAAAATATTTATTTTAAAAAAGAATGTGGATAATGAAATAACGGCTAAAAATAATTTTAATAGGACAATGATAGTTGTTGCTGATATTGATTATGAGCCTTATTCCTTTATAAATGAAAAAGGAGAACCAGCTGGACATGATATAGAGCTGATAAGTGCTATTGCAAATAAAATGAAATATAATTTAGACATTAGATTAATGAAGTGGAAAGATTGTATTGAAACAGCAATAACTGGAAAAGCTGATGTGATTTTAGGATTGGACTATAAACCTAAAGAGTTCAGTGAATTATTTTTGTCAAGTGCCATATCAAGTGATCCTTTTGTTTGTTTTGGGAGAAAGCAGTATAAATCAGTACATGAACTTCATGGGAAAAAACTTGCAGCACTTGAAAATAGTGGATGTCGATCAGAATTTTTAGAACCATATGAGTTAATAAAAAATACAAAAGAATATGAAACTTATACAGAGGTTTTTCAGTCAGTTATATCAGGAGAAAACGATTATGGAGTTGCAAGGTACTCAGTAGGTAGACGTATATTGGCAAAACAAAAAATTAAATCTATATATGCAGTAGGACCAAAAATGACAAATACATCTATGTGTATTGGAGTTAGCAAAAAAAGTTCAATTTCAATTACTGAGATCAATAAAAGCTTAAGAGAAATGATGCATAGTGGAGTTATTGAAGAATTATCAAATAAATGGTTAGGGCATTATATAGAATTAATTGGGATTGAAGATTTTGCATTGAAATATTGGTATATAATTTTTATAGCAGCCTGTATAATATTACTTTATTTATCATTGTCTATGTTATATTTTTATAGAAAGAAATCTGAAATAATATTAAATAAAAATGAAAATATGAAGAGAGTTCATGAATATCAAAAATTCATGATAGATGCAACACAGGGCTTATATGAAAATATATACGAAATTGATATAACGCATAACTGTGCAGGTAGTGAGGAAACGAAAAAATACTTTAAACGACTTGGACTTTCAGAAGATACACCATATGATGAAGCTATGCAGGAAATTGCTAAACAACAAGTAAAAAAAGAATTTATTCAAGGGTATATAGATACTTTTAATTCTAAAATATTTTAAAGACATTTGAGAGTGGAATTAATAATTTGTCTTATGACTTTATGATTACTTCTAATGGGAAAAGTTACTATTGGCTCAGAATTTCAACACGTATTTTTTATTGGAAGTATGATGATTCTGTGCGTATGCTTATTTTTAGAGAAAATATTGACAAAAGAAAGAAAATGGAATTTGCAGCAAAAATGGATATGTTGACAGGGCTTTATAATAAGAAAACAGTAGAGAATTTTATTGAAAAATTTTAGAAAGTGAGAAAGATATTAATGATAAGTGTGTATTTATAATTATTGATGTAGATCAATTTAAATTGGCAAATGATTATTGGGGACACTCTTTTGGAGATAAATTACTTTTGAAAATAACTGAGAAACTAAAGAAATATTTTAGAAGTACAGATATTATTGGACGTTTTGGTGGTGATGAATTTTTAGTATTTCTTCAGGATTTCTATTCTATAGAATGGCTGAAGGAGAAATTGAATGGATTAAATGAAATTTTGACAGAAGACATAGAGGCAGAAGGGAAAATATGTAGAATCTCAGTAAGTATAGGAGCTGCTGTATATCCTAAAATGATGGCTTCATATGAAGAGATGTTTGAAAAGGCTGATAAAGAGCTCTATATTGTAAAACAAAAAGGAAGAAATGGAAATAGTATTTATATATATGAAGAAGAATATTAAGCAAAAACAGCATAACTGATATTGGTTATGCTGTTTTTGATATCACTTCTAAAGGTAGTGATATCAAGGATTAGTTTAAAAATTTCCAAATTATAGATAAATTCAGAAGAAAAAATATATTTTTTTTGTAAAATGAAGATAATGGAAGAAATTTATATAAATAACAAAATAATTTAATATAATCAAATATAAACAACAATAACTCAAATTGCTTTATTAGGTAAAATAAGGTATTATAATTAAGCACAGTTAAAGAAATGGTCGCATAGCTCAGTTGGGAGAGCACCTGCCTTACAAGCAGGGGGTCATAGGTTCAAGTCCTATTGTGACCACCATTATGCTGGGGGTGTAGCTCAGTTGGTTAGAGCGCCTGCCTGTCACGCAGGAGGTCGCGAGTTCGACCCTCGTCACTCCCGCCATTTTTATTTCTTGCTGACTGTTAATGCCCAGATAGCTCAGTCGGTAGAGCAGGGGACTGAAAATCCCCGTGTCGGTGGTTCGATTCCGCCTCTGGGCACCACTAAAAATATATAGTGGCGACGTCGCCAAGCGGTAAGGCAGAGGTCTGCAAAATCTCCATCACCAGTTCAAATCTGGTCGTCGCCTCCAAGTGAGGATAAAGCAATCTAAATTTAGGTTGCTTTTTTTTTATTTTCGAGGGATAATTTAGTTAAGAAGCAGTAGGAGGTACTCGAAATGGATAAAAAACCCAAAGTTGTTGTGATAGGTGGAGGAAGTGGAATTTCAGTTGTGTTGAGAGGATTGAAGTATCTTCCAATAGATTTGACAGCGATAGTGACTGTGGCAGATGATGGTGGAAGCAGTGGGCTTTTAAGAAAAGAATTTGATGTTCCTGCTCCTGGAGATCTTAGAAATGTAATGGTAGCATTAAGTGATGTAGAGCCTCTAATAGAAGAGGTTTTTCAATATAGATTTAAAAAAGATAGTTTTTTAGAGGGGCATCCGTTAGGCAATCTTCTAATAATAGCAATGAAAGAATTGACTGGGGATATAAGGAGTGCAGTAGATAATCTTAGAAAATTATTCAATATAAAAGGGAGAATACTTCCAGCAACAAGCGAAAAAGTTATTCTTATGGCTGAGAAGGAAAATGGAAAAATAATAGAGGGAGAATCAAATATTCCTGTAGTAGGAGAAAAGATAAGGAGAATATTCTATAAAGAGTCAGTGGAGGCACCAGAAGAAAATCTTAAAGCTTTAGAGGAAGCTGATCTTATAATATTTGGAATAGGAAGTCTTTATACTAGCATAATACCTAATTTACTTTTAGATGGAATAAAAGATAGTTTGAAAAAATGCAGAGGGAAAAGAGTATATATATGCAATGCAATGCAGCAGCCAGGAGAAACAGAAGGATATACAGTATCAGATCATATAAATGCAATAAATAAAAATGTTGAAGAAGGGATAATTGATGAAGTTATTGTAGATTCTAGAGAAATTCCAAAGGAAATTCTTCAAAAATACAGAATGATGAATAGTGACAGAGTAATGTTAGACAGAGAAAAACTGGAGGAATGCAGAATAAAAATTATAGATAGAGATATTCTAGAAATAGATTCAAAAGGATTGGTAAGGCATCATCCTTATAAACTTGCAGCAACTATTTATTCTCTAATTGAAAATTGGGAGGAATTTTATGTATAAACATGTTTTTGGACCAGTTCCATCTAGGAGATTAGGAATCTCTTTGGGTGTAGATTTAGTAAAACCTAAAAGCTGTAATATGAACTGTGTATTTTGTGAGTGTGGAGCAACTCCAAAACTAGCAGACAAAAGAGAGCATTTTAAAGATATAAAAGAAGTTGAAAGCGAAATAAAATCAGTATTAAAAGATGTAAAACCAGATTATATAACATTTTCAGGAAGTGGTGAACCTACTCTTAGTAAAGATTTAGGAGAAATTATCAACTGGATAAAAGATAATACAGATGCAAATGTATGTCTGATAACTAATAGTCTTCTTTTAAATGATGATGAAGTTATAAATGAAGTATTAAGGGCAGATCTTATAATACCTACATTGAATAGTGTAGATGATGAAATATTTCATAAAATAAACAGACCTTCAAAGGATATACATATATCTATGGTCATGTCTGGATTGCAAAAGCTGTCAGCTGTATATAATGGAAAAATTTATCTGGAAACTTTTATAATAGAAGGCTTGAATGATGGAGAAGAACATATAAAAAAAATGGCAGAATTTTTAAAAACTATAAAATTTACTAAAATACAACTTAATTCATTAGCTAGAAAAGGAGCAGAAAGATGGGTAAAGCCTGCTTCTATTAAAGTTTTGAATAGTGTGAAAAAAATATTTATAGAAAATGGAATTAATAATGTAGAAATAGTAAAAGAGCTTTCAGAAAGAAAAGAAAAAATTGAAATGGAAGAAGATTTAATAGAAAATATGAAATCAATAAGAGAATATAGTGAAGAGGAAATGAAAAAAATTTTTAAAATCAAAAATACTGAAAAGCATTGAAAATATTAAGGTTGTAGCTGGTGATGAAAATATTTGAAAAAAATAAGAAAAAAAAGTTTGACAAAAAATGAAAAATATTGTAATATAACAAATGTCCGAGAGAACAAGAAGGACACCAAAACAACGATATGAAATGCCGCTTTAGCTCATCTGGTAGAGCAACTGACTTGTAATCAGTAGGTGATTGGTTCGATTCCGATAAGCGGCACCATATATGATGCCCCGTTCGTTCAGTGGTAAGGACATCAGATTTTCACTCTGGCAACAGGGGTTCGATTCCCCTACGGGGTACCACTACAACAATATAATAATCGGTGAGGTTCCCGAGTGGCCAAAGGGATCAGACTGTAAATCTGACGGCTCTGCCTTCGAAGGTTCGAATCCTTCCCTCACCACCATTATTACTACACTAGAATGCAGAAGCATATTGTGTGGATTTTTTTTAAATAAGTAAGGCAATATAAACTTAAAATAATAAATGAGATATTTCGGAGGTAAGAAAGAATGGCTAAAGAGAAATTCGAAAGAAGCAAACCCCATGTAAACATTGGAACAATTGGACACGTTGACCACGGAAAAACAACTACAACAGCAGCTATTTCTAAAGTTTTATCAGATTTAGGACTAGCTAAAAAAGTTGATTTTGATAAAATTGACGTAGCTCCAGAAGAAAGAGAAAGAGGAATCACTATTAATACAGCTCATATTGAGTATGAAACAGAAAAAAGACACTATGCTCACGTTGACTGTCCAGGACATGCTGACTATGTAAAAAACATGATTACAGGAGCAGCGCAAATGGATGGAGCTATCCTAGTTGTATCAGCAGCAGATGGACCAATGCCTCAAACAAGAGAACACATCCTACTATCAAGACAGGTTGGAGTTCCTTATATCGTAGTATACTTAAATAAAGCAGATATGGTAGACGATCCAGAATTACTAGAACTAGTAGAAATGGAAGTAAGAGAATTATTAACTGAGTATGGATTCCCAGGAGATGATATTCCAGTAATAACAGGATCATCTTTAGGAGCACTAAATGGAGAGCAAAAATGGGTAGATCAAATAATGGCGCTAATGAACGCAGTAGATGAGTATATCCCAACTCCAGAAAGAGCAGTAGATCAACCATTCTTGATGCCGATAGAAGACGTGTTCACAATAACAGGAAGAGGAACAGTTGTAACAGGAAGAGTAGAAAGAGGAATAGTAAAAGTAGGAGAAGAATTAGAAATAATAGGAATCAAACCTACAGCAAAGACAACATGTACAGGAGTAGAAATGTTTAGAAAACTACTTGACCAAGGACAAGCAGGAGATAACATAGGAGCTCTATTAAGAGGAACAAAAAAAGAAGATGTAGAAAGAGGACAAGTACTAGCAAAACCAGGAACAATCCTACCACATACAGGATTCAGATCAGAGGTATATGTACTAACTAAAGAAGAGGGAGGAAGACATACACCATTCTTCTCAGGATATAGACCACAATTTTACTTCAGAACTACAGATATAACAGGAGCAGTAACATTACCAGAGGGAGTAGAAATGGTAATGCCAGGAGATAACATTGAAATGAGAGTAGAATTAATCCACCCAATAGCAATGGAAACAGGATTAAGATTCGCAATCAGAGAAGGTGGAAGAACAGTAGCTTCTGGTGTAGTTGCTGAAATTACTAAATAATTTAACTAGCTAAATCCAAAAATCAAAATATTGAAACCAGCTTTATGCTGGTTTCTTTTTTTATCCTCATAAAATTTTTTAAATCTGACTATGTAGTCAAAAAAACATTGACTGGATAGTCAAAGAAGAGTATAATAAAGAATTATAGGAAATGTCGTAAATAGAGGTAAAAATATGTTGGATAAAAATATAGACGAAGTAAAAAATAAAGTAATAAGTCTTTTAAAGAAAAAATATAGGAATTCAGAGATAAAGAAAGAAAAACTTATTTTACTGAATAAAGGGAAATTTGCAAATGCTACAGTATTTAGATATTGTGATGAAAAAATTGATCTCACTATAAAAGATTTTTCAGGTTCCCCATGGTTAATAAAAAATATTTTTGGAAGATTTGCTGTTAATGTTGAAGGAAAAACTTTAAAAAAGCTTGAAGGAAATATGTCAGTAACTAAACAAGTGAAATTTCTTTCACCATATACTTTGTCTTTTGCCTATATAAAAGGAAAATCTTTAAAACAATGTGACAATATTAAAAAGGACTTTTTTATTACTCTGGAAAGAAATGTGAGAGATATGCATGAAAAAGAGATAGTGCATCTTGATCTTAGAAATTTGGGAAATATAATAATGGGAGAAAATGGATATCCTTACATAATAGATTTTCAATCATGTATATCTACAAAGTATGTGCCTAAAAAATTAAAAAAGATTTTAAAAAAAGTGGATATATCAGGGGTATATAAATGCTGGGAAAATAGATGTTCAGAACCACTTGATGAAAAAAGAAGAAAATTTCTTGATAGCTTTAAAGAAATAAGAAAATTATGGGTATTAAAAGGATATCCTCTATTAAGAATGGTCAAAAAAATTAAAGGCAAAATTTCTCTAAAAAAACATTTTGAAGCAATAGCTTAAAAAGATAGAGGTAAAATTTGATGTAGAAAAAGAATATAAACTATTTACTTTTATTATCATGGGAGTAATAAAAGGAGTTATAATAGTAGAAATTAATATCTTAAAGAAAAAATATAAAATAATGATAAGAGAAAGAAATTAGAATTTATTTTCTGATAGATTTCTCTTTTTGTTTTTCTAAAAAAAAGATATAGTGTAAAAATTAAATTTTAAGAATAAAAAATAATTTTTAGGTAAAAAACTTTAAAATATTATTTATTAGAATAATATTTTAGTAATTTGATATGATACAATAAAGGTACTGGGAAAATATGAACATTGGGGGAAAAATATGAAAAAACCATTTTTAATGAGAAGTATTGGATTGATAATTGTAGTAGCAGCAGCTTTAAAACTTTTGGCAGGAATAACAATTATACTGTTTCCTTTAAAATTAGAAGATATTCCAGAAATAAATTTATATGGAAGACTAGTATTTTCAGCTGAATATATATTAGGAAGTATTCTGTATATTATGGCAGGAATATTTTTAATTCAAGGAAGAAAAAGGGCCAGAGAAATATTTCTTTTTAGTATACTGTTTTCCTTTGTTGTGACTCTGCTTCCAGGAATGATAATAACTGTAGAGGAGATGATAGTTTTTACAGTACTTTTTATATTGCTATATGCTATAAAGAGTATAAGAAAATATTTTACAGAAATTTAATACATGATATTAAAAAGTATATAAAAAAATATGAAAAAAATTTCAAAAAAGATATTTTTAAAAGAAAAAAATCCAAGAAAATTCTTATAAAAGTAAGAATTTAACTTATATTAAGAAAAAGGTGAAAAAATATCTGAAAAATTAAAAAAAGCTTTGCTTTTTCTTATAACTGTGATATAATCCTTAGAGTGTATAAGGATATTTGATCCTTAAAGATGATTTTGAAGGAGGTGTAAAGAATAGATGGCTTCTAACAAATTAAGAATCTACTTAAAGGCTTATGACCACACTTTATTAGATCAATCAGCTAAAAGAATAGCAGAGGTTGCTAAAAAGTCTGGAGCAGAGATTGCAGGACCTATGCCATTACCTACTAAAATTAAAAAGTACACTGTTTTAAGATCAGTGCATGTAAACAAGGATTCAAGAGAACAATTTGAAATGAGAGTACACAGAAGAATGGTAGAAATTAATAATTCTACACAAAAGAC
The DNA here is from genome assembly GCA_900637705.1 of Fusobacterium varium. Classification (NCBI taxonomy): domain Bacteria; kingdom Fusobacteriati; phylum Fusobacteriota; class Fusobacteriia; order Fusobacteriales; family Fusobacteriaceae; genus Fusobacterium; species Fusobacterium varium. The sequence goes on along the minus strand of LR134390.1, from coordinate 3,002,804 downwards.
AATCGCTTCGTTAACAGCAGTTAACTTGCCAGCTGGTGTCGGGATAGAAATCAAACAAATCTAATGATTGATGGTTTCTTCAAAAAGCACTCACGGTTTTAATTCGGGTAATTTGATTGTGCTTGATAAGATGGTTATCGAAATCCAAATTATCCTTACAGAATAATACAAGTTGACGCTTTTTTTAAAGCTAGACAGTAGAACCACGAGGTCAAGTTGTCAACCAATATATTATTTGATGGAGGTAAAAACAATGTCAGGAATTTTAGCAAAGAAAATTGGAATGACTCAAATATTTGAGGATGGAAAATTCATTCCAGTAACAGTTGTTGAAGCTGGTCCTAACTATGTTCTTCAAAAGAAGACTGTAGAAAATGATGGATATACAGCTCTACAATTAGGATTTGATGAGAAAAAGGAAAAAAACACTACTAAACCAATTATGGGAATCTTCAAAAAAGCAGGAGTTAACCCTCAAAGATTCGTAAAAGAATTAAGAGTAGATTCTGTAGAAGGTTTTGAACTTGGTCAAGAAATCAAAGCTGATGTCTTAGCTGAAGTAGAGTATGTAGATATTACTGGTACTTCAAAAGGTAAAGGTACAGCAGGGGTTATGAAAAGACATAACTTCGGTGGAAACAGAGCATCTCACGGGGTTTCTAGAAACCACAGACTTGGAGGTTCTATCGGAATGTCATCATGGCCAGGGAAAGTTCTTAAAGGTAAAAGAATGGCTGGACAATACGGGAATGCAACTGTAACTGTTCAAAACTTAAAAGTAGTGAAAGTAGATGTTGAAAACAATCTACTATTGATCAAAGGTGCAGTACCTGGATCAAAAAACAGTTATATAGTAGTTAAACCAGCAGTAAAAAAATAATAGGTTAGTAGATGTGGAAGGAGGAAAATAATGGCAGTTTTAAACATATATGACTTGACAGGAACTCAAACTGGAACTGTTGAAGTTAAAGATACAGTGTTTGGGATTGAACCTAATCAAGCAGTACTTCATGAAGTATTGACTGCAGAATTAGCAGCTGCTAGACAAGGAACTGCAGCTACTAAGACTAGAGCAATGGTTAGAGGAGGGGGAAGAAAACCTTTCAAACAAAAAGGAACTGGTAGAGCAAGACAAGGTACTATCAGAGCTCCACATATGGTAGGAGGAGGAGTTACATTTGGTCCTCACCCAAGATCATATGAGAAAAAAGTTAACAAAAAAGTTAGAAACCTAGCTCTAAGATCAGCTTTATCAGCTAAAGTAGCTAATGGAGATATCCTTGTACTTGATGGTACAATTGATACACCAAAAACAAAAACAATAATAGCTTTAACAAATGCAATAAATGCAACTACAAAGCAATTATTCGTAGTAAATGATCTTGCTGAACAAGCAGATTACAACTTATACTTATCAGTAAGAAACCTTGAAAATGCAGTTGTATTACAACCAAATGAAATTGGTGTATACTGGCTTCTAAAACAAGAAAAAGTAATTCTTACTAAAGAGGCACTAACTACAATAGAGGAGGTGCTTGGATAATGACATCATATGATATAGTAAAAAAACCTGTAATAACTGAAAAAACTGAAACACTTAGAAGAGAGTACAACAAGTACACTTTCGAAGTGAGCCCAAAAGCTAACAAGATTCAAATCAAAAAAGCAATTGAGGAATTATTTAATGTAAAAGTTGAAACAGTATCAACTCTTAACAGCAAACCTGTTACTAAAAGACACGGAATGAAACTTTACAAAACTCAAGCTAAAAAGAAGGCAATCGTTAAATTAGCTCAAGGAAATACAATAACTTACTTTAAAGAAGTATAAATACTGTAAAACGGCTAAAGATATATATAGGTCTAAACGGAGGTTAAGCAAAAATGGCTATTAGAAAAATGAAAGCAATGACTAATGGAACAAGACATATGTCTAGATTAGTCAATGAAGATTTAGATAATGTAAGACCTGAAAAGTCTTTAACTGTACCTTTAAAATCTGCTTATGGTAGAGACAACTATGGACACAGAACTTGTAGAGACAGACAAAAAGGACACAAAAGACTTTACAGAATTATCGACTTCAAAAGAAACAAACTTGATGTACCTGCTAGAGTAGAATCTATCGAGTACGATCCAAATAGAACTGCTAATATTGCTCTTCTATTCTATGTAGATGGAGAGAAAAGATACATACTAGCACCTAAAGGATTAAAAAAGGGCGACATGGTTATGGCAGGATCTCAAGCTGAGATTAAACCAGGAAACGCACTAAAAATAAAAGACATGCCAGTAGGGGTTCAAATTCATAATATTGAACTACAAAGAGGAAAGGGTGGACAATTAGTAAGATCCGCAGGAACAGCAGCAAGACTTGTTGCTAAAGAAGGAACTTACTGTCACATAGAGTTACCATCAGGTGAACTTAGATTAATTCACGGTGAATGTATGGCAACTATCGGAGAAGTAGGAAATTCTGAACATAGCTTAGTTCAAATCGGTAAAGCTGGAAGAAACAGAAATATGGGTAAAAGACCTCATGTAAGAGGATCTGTAATGAACCCTGTTGATCACCCTCATGGAGGAGGAGAAGGTAAGAATCCAGTAGGTAGAAAAGCTCCTTTAACACCTTGGGGTAAACCTGCAATGGGTGTTAAAACTAGAGGTAAGAAAACTACAGATAAATTTATCGTAAGAAGAAGAAACGATAAATAATTTTCGAGAGGAGGCTAATAGGTAATGGCTAGATCATTAAAAAAGGACCTTTCTGTGACCACCACTTAATGAAAAAAGTTGAAGATGCAGTTGCAACTGAAAACTTAAAAGCAGTAATTAAAACTTGGTCAAGAAGATCGACTATATTCCCTAATTTCATTGGAATCACTTTTGGTGTGTACAATGGTAAAAAGCACATACCTGTTCACGTAACTGAGCAAATGGTTGGACACAAACTAGGTGAGTTTGCACCAACTAGAACTTACTACGGACACGGTGTGGATAAAAAGAAGAAAAAATAATAATATAAAATACTAAATTTTATTGATGTATGATATAAAGGAGGTTGGACTAGTGGAAGCTAGAGCAATAACTAGATTCGTAAGATTGTCTCCTAGAAAAGCTAGGTTAGTAGCTGACTTAGTAAGAGGAAAATCAGCGCTAGAAGCATTAGATATTCTAGATTTTACAAACAAAAAAGCAGCTAGAATTATAAAGAAAACATTAGCATCAGCTGTTGCTAATGCAACTAACAACTTCAAAATGGATGAAGATAAGTTAGTAGTTTCAACAATAATGATTAATGACGGACCAGCTCTTAAAAGAATAATGCCTAGAGCTATGGGAAGAGCGGATATAATCAGAAAACCAACAGCTCACATTGTAGTGGCAGTTTCTGAAAAGTAGTTTAAGGAGGTAAGACTGTGGGACAAAAAGTAGACCCTAGAGGACTAAGATTAGGAATAACAAGATCTTGGGATTCTAACTGGTATGCAGATAAGAAGGAATACGCTAAGTACTTCCATGAAGATGTAAAAATCAGAGAACTTATCAAGAAGAACTACTTCCATGCAGGGATATCGAAGGTAAAGATCGAAAGAACTTCTCCTTCTAATGTAGTTGTTCTTGTTTATACTGCAAAAGCAGGTATAATCATAGGAAGAAAAGGTGCTGAGATAGATAATCTTAGAGTATTACTTGAAAAATTAACTGGTAAAAAAGTAACAGTTAAAGTTCAAGAAGTAAAAGAATTTAATAAAGATGCTGTACTTGTTGCAGAAAATATAGCTACTTCAATTGAAAAAAGGGTAGCATATAAAAGAGCTGTAAGCCAAGCTATTATGAGAGCTATGAGAGCTGGAGCTAAAGGAATCAAAGTTATGGTTTCTGGAAGACTAAATGGAGCAGAAATTGCCAGAGCTGAATGGGTAGTTGAAGGTAAAGTTCCTTTACATACACTAAGAGCTGATATTGATTATGCAGTAGCAACAGCTCACACTACTTATGGAGCTCTAGGAATAAAAGTATGGGTTTTCCATGGTGAAGTTCTTCCAACTAAAAGGGAAGGAGGAGAAGCGTAGTCATGTTAATGCCAAAAAGAACAAAACATAGAAAAATGTTTAGAGGTAGAATGAAAGGTACTGCTCAAAGAGGAAATACTGTAGCATTCGGAGATTACGGACTACAAGCTCTTGAGCCACACTGGATTACTAATAGACAAATAGAATCATGCAGGGTTGCTATCAACAGAACTTTTAAAAGAGAAGGAAAAACTTTTATTAGAATATTTCCTGACAAACCAATCACAGCAAGACCAGCTGGAGTGAGAATGGGTAAAGGTAAAGGAAATGTTGAAGGTTGGGTAGCAGTTGTAAAACCTGGAAGAATCATGTTCGAAGTTTCAGGAGTAACTGAAGAAAGAGCATTAGTAGCTTTGAGAAAAGCTGCAATGAAACTTCCAATTAGTTGTAAAATCGTAAAGAAAGAGAATGGTGGTGAAAACTAATGAGAGCTAAGGAAATAAGAGAAATGTCTACTGAAGACTTAGTTGTTAAGTGTAAAGAGCTTAAGGAAGAATTATTCAACCTAAAGTTCCAACTTTCATTAGGTCAACTTACTAACACTGCTAAAATTAGAGAAGTTAGAAGAGAAATTGCTAGAATTAACACAATCTTAAATGAAAGATAATCTCGTTCAGTTTATAGATGTTTTGATTCTTAGGAAGAGGAGGTTAATGTCTTGAGAAACGAAAGAAAAGTTAGAGAAGGAATAGTTGTTTCTGACAAGATGGATAAAACAATTGTTATTGCAATAGAAACAATGACTTTACATCCTATCTATAAAAAGAGAGTAAAAAGTACTACTAAGTTTAAAGCTCACGATGAAAATAATGTAGCTCAAACTGGAGATAGAGTAAGAATTATGGAAACTAGACCATTATCAAGAGATAAAAGATGGAGACTAGTAGAGATTGTCGAAAAAGCTAGATAATTCCAATTATTGTGAGAGGAGGATATTTTAATGGTACAACAACAAACTATCCTTAATGTTGCTGACAACTCTGGAGCTAAGAAACTTATGATTATAAGAGTTCTTGGTGGATCTAAAAAAAGATTCGGAAGAATTGGTGACATCGTTGTCGCATCAGTTAAGGAAGCAATACCTGGTGGAAACGTTAAAAAAGGTGACGTAGTAAAAGCTGTAATAGTAAGAACAAGAAAAGAATTAAGAAGAGAAGATGGATCATATATAAAATTTGATGATAACGCAGGAGTTATAATCAATACTAACAATGAACCAAAAGCAACAAGAATATTTGGACCAGTTGCAAGAGAGCTAAGAGCAAAAAACTTTATGAAAATAGTATCTCTAGCTCCTGAAGTAATCTAATTAAGAGAGGAGGCTAATAGTCGTGGCTAAACCTAAGATCAAATTTGTACCTGAATCATTACATGTAAAGACTGGAGATTTAGTATATGTCATCTCTGGAAAAGACAAAGGTAAAACAGGTAAAGTTTTAAAAGTATTCCCTAAAAAAGGGAAGGTAGTAGTTGAAGGAATAAACATGATTACTAAACATATGAAGCCAACTCCAATAAACCCACAAGGTGGAGTTGTAACTAAGGAAGCTGCTATATTCTCATCAAAAGTTATGCTTTTTGATGAAAAAGCAGGAAAACCTACAAGAGTTGGTCATAAAGTAGTAGATGGTAAAAAAGTAAGATACTCTAAAGTATCTGGAGAAGTTCTATAAGAAGGGAGGAAAACGTAAGTGTCTAAATACGTTTCTAGATATCATAAATTGTATAACGATGTTATAGTTCCAGCTCTTATGAAAGACTTAGGAATTAATAACATTATGGAATGTCCAAAGCTAGAAAAAATAGTTGTAAATATGGGAGTAGGAGAAGCTACTCAAAATGTAAAATTAATAGATGCAGCTATGGGAGATTTAACTATCATCTCTGGACAAAAGCCAGTAGTAAGAAAAGCTAAAAAATCTGAAGCTGGATTTAAGTTAAGAGAAGGAATGCCAATCGGAGCAAAAGTTACTTTAAGAAAAGAAAGAATGTACGACTTTTTAGATAGATTAGTGAATGTAGTTCTTCCAAGAGTAAGAGACTTCGAAGGAGTTCCAGCTGACGCATTTGATGGAAGAGGAAACTACTCTCTAGGATTAAGAGATCAATTAGTTTTCCCTGAAATTGAATTCGATAAAGTTGATAAACTTTTAGGAATGTCTATCACTATGGTTTCTTCTGCAAAAGATGACGAAGAAGGAAGAGCTTTACTTAAGGCGTTTGGAATGCCTTTCAAAAAGTAATAGTGAGGAGGGTAAGGAATAGATGGCAAAGAAGTCAATGATCGCTAGAGATGCGAAAAGAGCTGAACTATGTGATAAATATGCTGAAAAAAGAGCAGAACTTAAAAAGAGAGTTGCAGAGGGAGATATGGAAGCTATGTTTGAATTAAATAAACTTCCAAAAGACTCTTCAGCAGTTAGAAAAAGAAATAGATGTCAGTTAGACGGAAGACCAAGAGGATTCATGAGAGAATTTGGAATTTCAAGAGTAAAATTCAGACAGCTTGCAGGAGCTGGAGTTATACCAGGAGTTAAGAAATCATCTTGGTAATTTGATAGGAAGGAGGATTTTCGTAGATGTATTTAACAGATCCAATCGCTGATATGTTAACAAGAATCAGAAATGCAAATGCAGTAATGCATGAAAAAGTAGATATACCTCATTCAACTTTAAAAGACAAAATAGCTGAAATTCTTAAGGAAGAAGGTTACATTGCAAATTATAAAGTTGTTACTGATGGGAACAAAAAAAGTATAAGAGTGTACTTAAAATATGATGGAAAAGACAGAATTATCAAAGGAATCAAAAGAATTTCTAAACCAGGTAGAAGAGTGTATTCTTCAGTTGAAGATATGCCAAGAGTTTTATCAGGACTAGGAATTGCAATCGTATCCACTTCTAAGGGAATCGTTACTGACAGAGTAGCTAGAAGAGAAAACGTAGGTGGAGAAATACTTGCATTTGTTTGGTAATTAAAACTTAGGAGGTGTCTAGTAAATGTCAAGAGTAGGTAAAAAACCTATTGTTGTGCCTTCTGGAGTTGAAGTTACAGTTAATGGAAACGAAGTTACTGTAAAAGGTCCTAAAGGTACTTTAAAGAAAGAATTTAACAAAGAATTAGTAATAAAACATACAAAAGAAGAAAAGCATCATGAAAGTTTGAACGAAATCGTTATTGAAAGACCTAATGATTTACCAGAAGTTAGAGCTATACATGGAACAACTAGAGCTCTATTAAACAACATGGTAGTTGGAGTTTCAGAAGGATTTAAGAAAACTTTAAACCTAGTAGGGGTTGGATACAGAGCTGCTGAAAAAGGAAAAGGATTAGAATTATCTTTAGGATTTTCTCATCCTATAATCATTGATGAGGTTCCTGGAATCAAATTCACTGTAGAAAAAAATACTACTATTCATATCGAAGGAATCGAAAAAGAAGTAGTAGGTCAAGTAGCAGCTAACATCAGAGCTAAAAGACCACCTGAGCCATACAAAGGAAAAGGTGTTAAATATTCTGATGAAGTTATTAGAAGAAAAGAAGGTAAAAAGTCGTAAGGTAGCTTAACTATAAGGAGGTAAGACAGTTGTTTAAGAAGGTAGATAGACAAGCTGTAAGAACAAGAAAGCATTTATCAATCAGAAGTAAAATTTCTGGTACAGCTGATAGACCAAGACTTTCTGTATATAGATCAAACAACAATATCTTTGCTCAATTAATCGACGATGTGAATGGAGTAACATTAGTTTCTGCATCTACAATAGATAAAGAATTAAAAGCAAATATTGCAAATGGTGGAAATGTTGAAGCTGCAAAAACTGTTGGTAAGGCACTTGCAGAAAGAGCAACAGGAAAAGGGATAACAGCTATAGTATTTGATAGATCTGGGTATAAATACACAGGAAGAATAGCCGCTCTTGCAGAAGCAGCTAGAGAAGCAGGATTAAGCTTCTAAATCTTTAGAGAGAGGAGGATTTCACTTGTCTAAGTTAGCAAATAGAGAAGAAAAACAATATCAAGAAAAATTATTGAAAATTTCAAGAGTTTCTAAGACAACTAAAGGAGGAAGAACAATATCTTTCTCAGTTTTAGCAGCAATTGGAGATGGAGAAGGAAAAATCGGATTAGGATTAGGGAAAGCAAATGGTGTACCTGATGCTATAAAGAAAGCTATCGCTTCTGCTAAAAAGAACATGGTAGAGGTTTCTTTAAAAGGAAAAACTATTCCTCATGAAATCGCTGGAAAATGGGGTGCAACAACTTTATGGATGGCACCTGCATATGAAGGAACTGGAGTAATTGCTGGATCGGCAGCAAGAGAAATATTAGAGCTTGTAGGAGTTCATGATATTTTAACTAAAATCAAAGGTTCTAGAAATAAACATAATGTGGCAAGAGCTACTGTTGAAGCATTAAAAATGTTAAGAACAGCTGAAAAAATAGCAGCTCAAAGAGGAAAAGAAGTTAAAGATATCTTAAGCTAGGAGGGAATTTAGATGGTAAAGCTTAGAATAGAGCTTGTGAAAAGCATAATCGGAAGAAAGCCTAACCACATAGCAACTGTAAAGTCGCTAGGGCTTAAGAAGATGAACGATGTAGTGGAGCATGTAGAAACTCCTGAGTTAAAAGGAAAACTAGCTCAAGTTTCTTACTTACTTAAAGTAGAGGAGGTGCAAGCATAAGATGAAATTAAATGAATTAATGCCTTCTGTACCTAGAAAAGCTAGAAAAAGAGTTGGAAGAGGAGAATCTTCTGGATTAGGAAAAACATCTGGAAAAGGAAGTAACGGACAAAACTCAAGAGCGGGTGGAGGAGTTAAAACTTACTTCGAAGGTGGACAAATGCCTATCTATAGAAGAGTTCCAAAAAGAGGTTTCTCAAACGCTATATTCAAAAAAGAATATGCTTTAATAAGCTTGGATTTATTAAATAAATTTGAAGATGGAGCAGTAGTTACTCCTGAAGTTTTATTTGAAAGTGGATTAGTAAGAGATTTAAAAGATGGAATCAAAGTGCTAGGAAACGGATCACTTGATAAAAAAGTAACTGTTAAAGCTCATAAAGTTTCTGGATCAGCTAAAGCTGCTATTGAAGCAAAAGGTGGATCTGTAGAAATATTAGAAGTTAAAACATTTGCTGATGTTGCTGGAAACAACAAATAATTTTTATTGTTAGTTTGAGAAGCGAGGTGAAGTTGTTTTGACTTTGATGGAAAAATTTTATGCAAAATTAAGTAGTATTAGGAAAATTCCTGAGCTAAGAGATAGAATTATCTTCACCTTGATAATGTTCTTAGTTGCTAGAGTTGGAACATATATTCCAGCTCCTGGCATAGATGTAGACAGACTTGCAACTATGACAGCACAAAGCGACATATTGGGATACATTAACATGTTTTCAGGTGGAGCTTTTAAAAGAGTTTCTATTTTTGCTCTAGGGATTGTTCCTTATATTAACGCTTCAATCGTTTTCAGCCTTTTGGCTGTAATCATTCCTAAAATTGAAGAAATTCAAAAAGATGGAGAAGCAGGAAGAAACAAGATCAATCAATGGACGAGATACTTGACAATAGCTATTGCTATAGTTCAAGGTTTTGGAGTATGTATGTGGCTTCAGTCTGTAGGACTGGTTACTACACCAGGAATATTGTTCTTCTTGACAACAGTAGTTACTTTGACTGCAGGTACTGTTTTTCTTATGTGGATAGGGGAACAGATATCAATAAAAGGAATAGGAAATGGAGTTTCATTACTTATCTTCTTGAATGTAATATCTGGAGGACCATCTAGCGTTGTTCAGACAATTCAAACAATGAAGGGAAGTAAATTCCTTATCCCTGTGCTTATTCTTATAGCAGGAGCAGCAGTAATTACAGTAGCAGGGATAGTAATTTTCCAATTGGGACAAAGAAAAATACCTATTCACTATGTAGGAAAAGGATTTAGTGGAAAAGGAGGTATGGGTCAAAACTCATACATACCTTTAAAACTTAACAGTGCAGGAGTAATGCCTGTTATCTTTGCATCAGTAGTTATGATGATACCATCAGTAATTATAAATGCAATACCTTCACAATATACTTTCAAAACTACATTGGCAATGGTATTCAGCCAAAAACATCCAGTATATATGATAATATATGCAATAGTAATAATATTTTTCTCATTCTTCTACACAGCAATAGTTTTCGATCCTGAAAAGGTTGCTGATAACTTAAAGCAGGGTGGAGGAACTATTCCTGGAATAAGACCAGGAAATGAAACAGTTGAGTATTTAGAAGGAGTTGTAACAAGGATAACTTGGGGTGGAGCTTTCTTCTTAGCAATAATATCTATACTTCCATATACAATATTTACTGCCTTTAATCTTCCAGTATTCTTTGGAGGAACTGGGATAATAATTGTAGTTGGAGTTGCAATAGATACTGTTCAGCAAATTAATGCTCATCTTGTTATGAGAGAATACAAAGGGTTTATATAAAGCTTTATATAAATAAAGACACAACTCAAAGTTGTGTCTTTTTTTTATGTTTGACAGAAGAAAAAAATTAAAATATAATTTATAGAAAAAATCTATAAGTGAGGTAAAAAAATGGTAAAATTTACAGATGAGGATAGGGAATTCATAAATGAAAATTTTGATGAAGCTTATGATATGCTTCATATGTATGATGTAGAAGGAGTGCTTATAACTATTGCTAAATTTATAGCAGCTTACTGTTATGATGATGAATATGAACTTACAGAACTAGGAGAAATAGCTCAATCAGCTTATACAAGAATATATGATAATAATAGAGAAGTACTTGAAAAATAAGAAATTTTATAAAATATTATAAATAAAAAGAAATAAATAGTTATCTCCGAAATATATCATAAAAGGAAATGTATTATGATAATTAATCTATAAATACTATGGAGGTAGTTATGAAAATATTATTTTATGATACAAAACCATATGATAAAGAATTTTTTAATAAATATAATAAAGATTATGGATTTGATATAAAATATTTGACTGGAAAATTAACTGAAGAAAGTGCTGATTTAGCAAAAGGATATGATGTTATATCTGTTTTTGTCAATGATACTGTAAATAAAAAAGTAATAGATATACTTGTAGAATGTGGTGTAAAGCTCATAGCTATGAGGTGTGCAGGATATAATAATGTGTCTTTAAAGGATATAGATGGAAGAATAAAGGTAGTGAGAGTACCAGCTTATTCTCCATATTCTATTGCAGAATATACTGTTGGAATGATAATGACATTGAACAGAAAGATTCATAAAGCATATATTCGTACCAGAGAAGGAAATTTTTCTATAACAGGACTTATGGGATATGATTTACATAAAAAGACAGCTGGAATAATAGGGGCAGGAAAAATAGCTCAGATATTAATAAAAATATTAAAAGGTTTTGGAATGAAAGTCATAGCATATGATCCATATCCTAATTATGAAAAAGCAAAAGAATTAGGATTTGAATTTACTGATTTGGATACTCTATACAAAGAATCAGATATAATATCTTTAAACTGTCCATTGACTCAGGAAACAAGATATATGATTAACAGAAATTCTATGAACAAGATGAAAGATGGAGTTATGATAGTGAATACAGGAAGAGGAATGCTGATTGACACAGTAGATTTGATAGAAGCATTAAAGGATAAAAAAATAGGAGCTGCTGCATTAGATGTATATGAAGAAGAGGCAGACTATTTTTTTGAAGATTATTCAAATATGGTAATAGAAGATGATATTCTTGGAAGACTTCTTTCGTTCAATAATGTGCTTGTAACATCACATCAGGCATTTTTTACAAAAGAAGCTGTAGAAGAGATAACTAGAGTGACAATGGAAAATATAAAAAGATTTCTAGAAGGAAAACCTCTAGAAAATGAAGTGAAGTATGTAGAGAAGTAAAAAATTAAAAGTATTTTTAGCGAGGCTCTGAGCAGTGAAATTAAACTGTCAGAGCTTTTTTTACTTAAATTTTATATATATTTTTTATCATTATATTTCATAAATAGTTCTTTGAATTCTATCATTTCCATCTCATTATTAAAAACCCTCTTAGGAATTAAAGTATACATTTCCTTAGAATGAATTATATAAAAGAAATCATCATTTTCCCATAAAGCTTCATAAAAATTCCATTCTAACTCAGAACTTATATCATCAGTTCTAAAAAATATTTTATTATCTTTAAATTCAAGATAATACTGCTGTTTAAACTTATCAATTTTATCATAGAACATTCCAGGTTGAAAAATATACAATACTGAAAAGATAGCCAAGAGAATAAAAAGAAGTATACAGAGAATAATAAACATCGTAGAAAATCCATTGTTCAAAAATAAATATAAAGTAAAAAGACCAAGAAGTCCAACTAAGATTAAATCTGTTTTTTTTATTATTTTGTTCATAAAAAGATAATTTCTTCTAGATTTTATGTATTCATTTCTTGTATATTTAAAACTAAGTATCATAATTTTCTCCTTTCATATGGTATAGTTATATGCTATCATATTATGAAAATATGTATATGAATAATAATAAAAATATGGAAGATTGAATTTAAAGGAGAATTGCTATATAATTTAAAAAAGTGGAAAAGGGAGAGATTATGGAAAATAAGAAGGAAATAAGAAGCTGCATAAATAGATTTAGATTTTTCTGGACAATGTGCTTAGGGGGATGTTCTCTAATGCTTTTGATATTTGGAATAAAAAGCAGAATATGGGAAGCAGAAATTTCAATAGTAACTAAGGTTTTATTTGTGATATTAGTAATATGGTGGTTAATTCCACTAATAAAATATTTAGAAAAGTATCAAGAAATAGCAATAGATGAGGAAAGGATTCAAGCACATGTATTATTTAAAAGAAAGAAAATTATTATAAAAAAAGATAGAATATCTTCTGTGGTTATTGGGAACTTGACTATAGGAAAGAAAATTTATAATGTATTTACAATAAAAAGTAAAGATGGAGAGGAAATAGTATTATCAGGATTTGAAATAAAGAATATAGGGGAATTGGTAAGAGCTATAGGAAAGAAATTGCCATTGTCAAAAATCGAGAAAGCTGAAAGAGATACAAATTAGGAATAATTAACAGATAAAAATAAAATGTTTTAATAGTATAGAGAAAATGAGGTATCTGTTTTATAAAATAGTGCATTTTTTGCTTAATTATTGTATAATAATAAGGTAATGAAAAAATATTTTAAGGAGATGTTGTATATGAATATTATGTTATTTGGAGCACCAGGTGCAGGAAAAGGAACGCAGGCTAAATTCCTTATTGAAAAATATGGAATTCCTCAAATCTCTACTGGAGATATTTTGAGAGCTGCTATAAAAGAAGGAACTGCAATGGGACTTGAAGCAAAAAAATTCATGGATGAAGGGAAATTAGTTCCAGATTCAACAATTATTGGTATCATTAAAGACAGATTATCACAAGATGACTGTAAAAAAGGATTTATACTTGATGGATTCCCAAGAACTTTAGCTCAAGCTGAAGCTTTAGAAGTTTTGATGAAGGAAATGGGAATTAAATTAGATAAAGTCATTTCTCTAAATGTACCAGATGAACTTATACTTGGAAGAATTGTTGGAAGAAAAGTATGTCCAGTATGTGGAGCTTCATTCCATATTAAATTCAATCCTCCAAAAGTAGAAGGAAAATGTGATCTTTGTGGAGCAGATTTAATCACAAGAAAAGATGACAATGAAGAAACTGTAACAAAAAGACTGACTGAATATCATTCTCAGACTGCTCCATTATTTGATTTCTATCAATCAAGAGGTGTACTTGTTGATATAGATGGAACTAAAAAAATGGAAGAGATAACAAAAGAGATATTTGATATTCTAGGATAGTATTTATTTTATTTTAGAAAGGAAGTTGAGATGTCACTCATAAAAAGTTTGGAAGATATAGAGCAGATAAAAAAATCCAATCAGATTATAGCAAGATTGTATAGAGATGTTCTGCCTAAATATATCAAAGCAGGTATATCTACTAGAGAAATAAATGAGATAGTAGAAGATTATATAAGATCACAAGGTGCAAGACCAGCATGTATTGGAGTGGAAGGATTATATGCTCCATTTCCAGCAGGAACATGTATATCTGTCAATGAAGAGGTTGTCCATGGAATACCAGGAGATAGAATTCTTCAAGAAGGGGATATAGTAAGTATAGACACAGTTACTGAGCTAAATGGATTTTATGGAGATTCTGCAATAACATTTCCAGTGGGAGAGATAGATGAAGAATCTAAAAAGTTGCTGGAAGTTACTGAAAAATCAAGAGAAATTGGTATTGAAATGGCTGTAGCTGGAAATAGAATAGGAGATATTGGACATGCTGTTCAAAGTTATGTCGAAAAAAATGGTTTCACAGTAGTAAGAGATTTTGCAGGACATGGAGTTGGGCATGCTATGCATGAAGATCCTATAATTGCTAATTTTGGAAGAAAAGGTAGAGGAATCAAAATTGAAAATGGAATGGTTCTTGCAATAGAGCCAATGGTTAATGTAGGTACATATAAAATCAATATAAAAGAAGATGGATGGACAATAGTAACTAAAGATGGAAAAAGGTCTGCACATTTCGAACACTCAGTAGCAATCGTTGATGGAAAACCGATTATATTAAGTGAGCTGGATTAGGAAAAAAAGCTAAGAAAATACTAGACTTTTTATATTTTTAGTGATATAATAATTTGAAGTTCTGTTCGATAGGAGGAATTATGTCGAAAAAAGATGTTATCGAATTAGAAGGTACTATTTTAGAGGCCCTTCCAAATGCAATGTTTAAAGTTGAATTAGAAAATGGGCATACTATTTTAGGCCACATTTCTGGTAAGATGAGAATGAACTATATTAAAATTTTACCTGGAGATGGAGTAACTGTACAAATCTCTCCTTATGACTTGTCAAGGGGTAGAATCGTATACAGGAAAAAAAATTAATTAATCACGAAAGGAGGCAGATTAATGAAAGTAAGAGTATCAGTTAAACCTATTTGTGACAAGTGCAAAGTTATCAAAAGACATGGAAAAGTAAGAGTGATTTGTGATAATCCTAAACACAAACAGGTTCAAGGGTAATTTTGTAATTTAAGAGAGTTTGTTTAAAAAAAGTACTGATAATGGAGTGCTGTAAAGATATGGTGAGCTGTAGAGCCATCCCCAAAATAGGAATTGGGACATATCGAGGAAAGTATTTAGTTGGTTAATATACCAGCAAAATATATAAATTTTCGGAAGAGGAGGAAATAATTTTGGCTAGAATAGCAGGAGTAGATATCCCAAGAAATAAGAGAGTTGAGATAGCTCTAACTTACATTTACGGAATTGGAAAACCAACTTCACAAAGAGTATTGACTGAAGCTGGAGTTAACTTTGACACAAGAGTGAAAGATTTAACAGAAGAAGAAGTAAATAAAATCAGAGCTATTATAGAAACTGTTAAGGTAGAGGGAGATCTTAGAAAAGACGTAAGACTTTCTATTAAAAGACTTATGGATATCAAATGTTACAGAGGGTTAAGACACAAAATGAATCTACCTGTAAGAGGACAAAGTTCTAAAACTAATGCAAGAACTGTTAAAGGTCCTAAGAAACCAATAAAAAGATAATTAGAGCGTTTTAGAAATTTATAGATTAAGTTTATGATCTATTAGCAAGGGAGGTAGCTTAAGTTGGCTAAAAAGAAAGTAGCTAAGATTAAAAAGAAATTGAAAAATATTCCTAACGGAGTTGCCCATATACATTCAACTTTTAACAACACAATAGTTGCTATTACTGATGCAGAAGGGAAAGTTGTAAGTTGGAGATCAGGAGGAACTTCTGGTTTCAAAGGTACTAAGAAAGGAACTCCATTTGCAGCTCAAATTGCAGCTGAACAAGCAGCAAATATAGCTATGGAAAATGGAATGAAAAAAGTAGAAGTTAAAGTGAAAGGTCCAGGTTCTGGAAGAGAAGCTTGTATCAGATCTTTACAAGCAGCTGGATTAGAAGTAACAAAAATTACTGATGTTACTCCAGTTCCACATAATGGTTGTAGACCACCAAAAAGAAGAAGAGTGTAGTCTCACTTTATTTTGAAAAAAAGTATCGTGGCAAATTGAATACAAAGGAGGAATATTTAAAAAATGGCAAGAAATAGACAGCCTGTATTGAAGAAATGTAGAGCTCTAGGAATTGATCCAGTAGTTTTAGGAGTTAATAAATCTTCTAAAAGAGGGCCAAGACCAAACGCTAACAAAAAACCTACAGAGTACGCAATTCAATTAAGAGAAAAACAAAAAGCTAAATTTATATATAATGTAATGGAAAAACAATTTAGAAAAATATACGAGGAAGCAGCTAGAAAACTTGGAGTTACTGGTTTGACTTTAATCGAATATCTAGAAAGAAGACTTGAAAATGTAGTTTACAGACTTGGGTTTGCAAAAACTAGAAGACAAGCTAGACAAGTTGTATCTCATGGTCATGTAGCTGTAAATGGAAGAAGAGTTAATATAGCTTCTTACAGAGTAAAAGTAGGAGATGTTGTGTCTGTTATAGAAAATTCTAAAAACTTAGACATCATCAAAACTGCTGTTGAAGAATCAAGAGTTCCAGCTTGGCTAGAACTTGATAAAGCAGCATTCTCTGGTAAAGTTATTCAAAATCCAACTAAAGATGACTTAGATTTCGATCTAAATGAATCATTGATAGTTGAGTTCTACTCTAGATAATAAGCCCTTTTAATAGGAGTTGATTTAATGTTAAAAATTGAAAAACATGCAAGGGGTATTAATATTACCGAAGTAAAAGAGAGTGAATTTAAAGGACAATATATTGTTGAACCTTTATACAGAGGCTATGGGCATACTGTTGGTAATGCTTTGAGAAGAGTTTTACTTTCTTCTATCCCAGGAGCTGCTATTAAAGGAGTAAGAATTGATGGTGTTTTAAGCGAATTTTCTGTTATGGAAGGAATAAAAGAAGCTGTAACTGAAATAGTTCTTAATATCAAGGAAATAGTTGTTAAAGCTGAAAGTACTGGAGAAAGAAAGATGACTCTTTCTGTTAAAGGACCAAAAATAGTCACAGCCGCTGATATAATACCTGATGTAGGAATAGAAATAGTAAATCCTGAGCAAGTTATTTGTACAATAACTACAGATAGAGAACTTGACATGGAATTTTTAGTTGATACTGGAGAAGGATTTGTAGTATCAGAAGAAATAGAAAGAAAAGACTGGGCTGTAGATTATATAGCTGTTGATGCTATCTACACTCCAATCAGAAAAGTTTCTTACAGTGTACAAGATACAATGGTAGGAAGAATGACTGATTTTGATAAACTTACTTTAGATATTGAAACTGATGGAAGTATTGAAATCAGAGATGCTCTATCTTATGCAGTAGAATTATTAAAGTTACATTTTGATCCATTCTTAGAATTAGGAAACAAAATGGAAAATCTAAGAGTAGAAGCTGAAGAGGAAGAAGAAAATCCTGTAAGCCATGCAAAAGATGATAATATTCTTAATACAAAGATAGAAGAACTTGATTTAACAGTTAGATCTTTCAACTGTTTAAAGAAAGCTGGAATAGAGGAAGTTAGTCAATTGGCTAAACTGTCACTTAACGAACTTCTAAAAATTAAAAATCTGGGAAGAAAGTCTTTAGATGAGATCCTAGAGAAAATGAAAGAATTAGGATATGATCTATCTCAGAATGGATCTCCTGAGTAATTAAGATAAGGAGGATAGCTAACTAATGAATCACAATAAGTCATATAGAAAGTTAGGAAGAAGAGCTGACCACAGAAAAGCTATGCTAAAAAACTTAACTATATCTTTACTAAGTGCTGAAAAGATAGAAACTACTGTTACTAGAGCAAAAGAATTAAGAAAATTTGCTGAAAGAATGATAACTTTTGGTAAGAAAAATACTTTAGCTTCTAGAAGAAATGCTTTTGCTTTCCTAAGAAATGAAGAAGTTGTTGCTAAAATATTCAATGAACTAGCTCCAAAATATGCTGAGAGAAATGGTGGATACACTAGAATAATTAAAACATCTGTTAGAAAAGGTGACTCAGCTGAAATGGCTATAATTGAATTAGTTTAATAAGCAATTTATTAGATTAATAGAAATAAGAGGAACTATTTTAGGTTCCTCTTTTTGCTTACAAATAAAAAGTTCTTGATAATATTGGAGGTGTAGGGTATAATCTAATTAATTGTTCAAGGTTACTGATTGTTTAAAAATTGTAGAGCCTTCTCTATAGTTTTCATATCTTCAACGCTGAACGAGAATTTTTTGATTTTTTGGAGGTTATAAAATGCTAAAAGGTACAGTTAAATGGTTTAACAAAGAAAAAGGATTTGGATTTTTAACAAGTGAAGATGGAGCAGATTATTTTGTACACTTCACTGGAATCGTTGGAGAGGGATTCAGAACTTTAGAAGAAGGTCAAGAAGTAACTTTTGAAGTATCAGAAGGAAAAAAAGGACCTATGGCAGTAGAAGTTTCTGCTAAGTAGGCTATCAATATTGATCTGAAAAAAGAGGTCTTTTAAAAGGCCTCTTTTTTTTCTTAGTTAAATAATATGTATATGAATAATAATAAAACTATAAAATATCATGATATTCTTTCAAAATTTCCCGTGCTGTTACAGCTATATGAAGTTTATTTCCATTTTCTGCTGTATAAGCAAGAGAATTTTTCATATTTTCGATATCTCCAATCTCTTCATACCATATAGCTTGATAATATTTGCAATATGCCTTTATATATTTGTTGTCATTTCTATTAAATTTTTTCTCATATAATTCAATAGCTTCAGAATAATTTTTATTTTTTACTCCTAAAAGAACATTAAGCTCTTCCAACATAGTTTCTATTTCATGTATATTTTTTACAGGAAAATATTCAGATTGTTTTTTTTCTGGGATATATAATGCTATATTTTTTCCACTTTTAGTGACTGGGGAGTTTTTGAGAAGTTCTGTATAATTTTGTAATCTATTGACAAAAATTTCTGCTGTATTCCAATGTTCTTCACTTATATAGAATGATGCCATATTGTATAGATAAACAATTTTTAGATAGTGGTTTTTCTCTATTTCATCTTCAGATATTTCTTTTGCTATTTCTACTGCTTTGTTTACATTTCCTTGGGCAAAATATCCAACAGCTATATTAAGAAGAACAAAAGAATATTCATTTGTATTCTTTAAAAAAGGTTTAGCTAAAAGAGCAGTTGATTTTTCTAAAAATATATAAGGATCACACTGTTCATTGAGTATAGGAAGTATATTTCTTATTATATTGGCTGTATATAGAGGCCTCCATAATTTTATTAAAATTAAAAATGATATAAATGCTATTAATGTATACAGAACAGCTTCCAGAGGTACTCTAAAAACTGTATGAGCAATAACCACTGATAA
The DNA here is from genome assembly GCA_900637705.1 of Fusobacterium varium. Classification (NCBI taxonomy): domain Bacteria; kingdom Fusobacteriati; phylum Fusobacteriota; class Fusobacteriia; order Fusobacteriales; family Fusobacteriaceae; genus Fusobacterium; species Fusobacterium varium. The sequence continues at coordinate 2,983,261 of LR134390.1, read as the reverse complement.
AATTCCAGATATGCTGAAAAAATTTTAAAAATAACTGTATCTTTCTTCATATATCACTGCTGTTGATTATAACAGCCCCTCTATTTTTCATTTCATTTATAGCTTTTTCAGAATCATCTGGGGAGATATTTACTCCTCTGCAACCATCTTCTATCAGATATACTTTATAGTTAAGCTCAAGAGCATCTAATACAGTAAATTTTACGCAATAATCAGTAGCAAGCCCCATTATATAAAGAGTATCAATATGATTATTTTTTAAAATATTGTCTAAAGGTGTTTTATATCTTTTTCCATTATCAAAAAAAGCACTGTATGAATCAATTTCAGGATTTTCACCTTTATATATTACATTTTCTATTGAATGTAATTCAGAATGAAATTTGGAACCATTTTCATTTTGAACGCAATGAACAGGCCACCATACTTGAGGAAGTCCGTTTAGTTCACCAACTTCACCTATTTTTCCATTTGAGTTTACAGCAAAACTTTTATGAGAAGATGGATGCCAATCTTTCGTTCCGATTACCATATCACCTTTTTCTTTAAAAAAATCTATCATTTTATTTGCAATTGGAACGATCATATCTCCATCTTTGACTTCTAAAGCTCCATTTTTACAAAAGTCTTTTTGTATATCAACTAAAATTAATGCTTTCATTGTCTTCCCCCTGTAAGATATTCTTTAATATATTATATTATAAAGAAGAGGATAAATAAACAGAAAAATACTTACTGATAAAAAAGCTTATTTTTCCCCTTAATCTCCTTGAAAATATTGACATTTATTAAAAAGTGTGATAAAATAAACCGTTGTTTAAATACACACACTAGTTATTTCTAGGCAAGGTGTCTTACGAGATGGCTTAGTTTTAAGACTAGTGGAAGAAAAAAACCAAAATTTAGGAGGAAAAAATGGCAGTAATAACAATGAAACAATTATTAGAAGCTGGAGTTCACTTTGGACACCAAGCAAAAAGATGGAATCCAAAAATGGCTAAATACATCTTTACTGAAAGAAATGGAATTCATGTAATTGATTTACACAAATCTTTAAAGAAAATTGAGGAAGCTTATGCAGTTATCAGAGAAATAGCTGAAAATGGTGGAAAAGTTCTATTTGTAGGAACTAAAAACAAGCTCAAGAAGCTGTAAAAGAACAAGCTGAAAGATCTGGAATGTACTATGTAAACAACAGATGGCTTGGAGGAATGTTAACTAACTTCGCTACTATCAAAACAAGAATTGAGAGATTAAAAGAATTAGAAAAAATGGAAGCAGATGGAACTTTAGATACTGCTTATACTAAGAAAGAAGCAGCTAATTTCAGAAAAGAATTAGTTAAACTTTCAAAAATCTTTCTGGAATTAAAGATATGAAAGAGGTTCCACAAGCTATATTTATCGTAGATTGTAAAAAAGAAACTTTAGCAATTGTTGAAGCAGCTAACTTAGGAATTCCTGTATTCGCAATGATCGATACAAATGTAGATCCTGATTTAGTAACTTATCCAATTCCAGCTAACGATGATGCTATAAGATCAGTAAAACTTATCTCTTCAGTTATTGCTAATGCAATTATTGAAGGAAACCAAGGTAAAGAAGTTAAAGAAGTAGCTTCTGATGAAATTAATGTAGAAGAAGGATCAGCTGAGTAATTACATCAACTGAGATACAATTATAGAAGATTTAATAAAAACTATTTTTATTAGGAGGAAGACATGGCAGAAATAACAGCTAGCTTAGTTAAAGAACTAAGAGAGAGAACTGGTGCTGGAATGATGGATTGTAAAAAAGCACTAATGGAAATGAATGGGGATATGGATAAAGCCATAGACTATTTAAGAGAAAAAGGAATTGCAAAAGCAGTTAAAAAAGCAGGAAGAATTGCAGCAGAAGGATTAGTATTTGATGGTGTATCAGCTGATCACAAAATGGCAGTATTAATCGAATTTAACTCTGAAACTGACTTTGTTGCTAAAAATGTAGAATTTAAAGAATTTGGTAAAAAATTAGCTCAAATAGCTATAGATAATAAAGCAACTACTGTAGAAGCTCTAAATGCTTCTGAGTTTGCACCAGGAAAAACTGTTGCTGTAGCAGTAACTGATTTAATTGCTAAAATTGGTGAAAATATGAACATCAGAAGAATACATGAAACTATAGCTAAAGATGGATTTGTTGCAACATATAGTCACTTAGGAGGAAAATTAGGAGTTATTGTTGAAATGACTGGAGAGCCTACTGAGGAAAATCTAGCTAAAGCTAAGGATATAGCTATGCATGCTGCAGCTATGGATCCTAAATATTTGGATTCATCTGAAGTTACAACTACAGATTTAGAGCATGAAAAAGAAATTGCAAGAAAACAATTAGAAGCTGAAGGAAAACCAGCTCAAATCATAGAAAAAATATTAGTTGGAAAAATGAATAAATTCTATGAAGAAAACTGTTTAGTAGATCAAATCTATGTAAGAGCAGAAAATAAAGAAACTGTTGCTAAATTTGCAGCACCTCTTAAAGTTGTATCTTTTGCTAGATATAAAGTTGGAGATGGAATCGAGAAAAAAGAAGAAGATTTCGCAGCAGAAGTTGCAGCTCAAATCAAAGGATAATATCAACAAAAGCATAAGGGGATGCATCAGCATCCCCATTTTTTTAAAAAATCATAAATTGTAGGAGGAGAAATGGAGAAGCCTTTTTATAAGAGAGTTTTGTTGAAACTTAGTGGTGAAGCTCTAATGGGAGATCAAGAATTTGGAATATCTTCAGATGTAATATATTCATATGCAAAACAGATAAAAGAAATTGTTGATCTTGGTGTAGAAGTTTCTATAGTCATTGGTGGAGGAAACATATTTAGAGGAATATCTGGGGCTACTCAAGGGGTAGATAGAGTTACTGGAGATCATATGGGTATGCTTGCTACAGTTATTAATTCCCTTGCCTTACAAAATGCAATAGAGAAGCTTGGAGTACCTACAAGAGTACAAACAGCCATAGAGATGCCTAAAATCGCTGAACCTTTCATTAAAAGAAAAGCTCAAAGACACCTTGAAAAAGGAAGAGTTGTAATATTTGGAGCAGGAACAGGAAATCCTTATTTTACAACTGATACAGCAGCAGCTTTAAGAGCTATTGAAATGAACACTGAAGCAGTTTTGAAAGCTACAAAAGTTGATGGTATTTATGATAAAGATCCTGTAAAATATGCAGATGCAGTTAAATATAATGTCGTAACTTATACAGAAGTTTTAAATAAAGATTTGAAGGTAATGGATGCTACAGCTATTTCTCTATGCAGAGAAAATAAATTACCAATTGTTGTTTTTAATTCTCTTGAAGAAGGAAATATAAAAAAAGTTATAATGGGAGAAAAAATAGGGACAGTCGTAGTGGCTGACTAAATCAGGAGGGAAAAGATATGACAGGACAAGATGTAGTTAAATTATGTAATGAAAAAATGGGAAAAGCAATAGAAGCAACAAAACATAAATTTACTTCTATCAGAGCAGGAAGAGCTAGTGTTTCTATGCTTGATAGTGTAAGAGTTGAACAATATGGGTCTGAGATGCCTTTAAATCAAGTAGGATCAGTTTCTGCTCCAGAGGCTAGATTATTAGTTATTGATCCATGGGATAAATCTCTTATATCTAAAATAGAAAAAGCTATTATGGCTGCAAATCTAGGACTTACACCAAATAATGATGGAAAAGTTATTAGACTTGTAATGCCTGAACTTACTGCTGAAAGAAGAAAAGAGTATGTAAAAATGGCTAAAACAGAAGCTGAAAATGGAAAAGTAGCTGTAAGAAATATTAGAAAAGATGGAAATAATGATCTTAAAAAACTTTCTAAAGATAAAGAAAATCCAATTTCTGAAGATGAAGTAAAAACTTTAGAAGCTGAAATTCAAAAAATAACTGATGCTCATATTAAAGTGATAGATGATCTTTTTGCTAAAAAGGAAAAAGAAATTACAACTGTTTAATAACTATAGCTGATATTTAAAATTAAGAGACTGATTTATAAGAGGAATAATATTTTAGAATTTTTCCAGTAGAAAGACTTATATCAAACCTTCTGCTTTTTAAATTCATAAATCTTAATCTATCTTTTTATTCAGTCTCTTTTTTATATTGTATAGAAAAATTTCAATAAATATGGTAAAATTTACTGAATATATCAATGAGGTGATAGATAGTGGGGTCAAGAATTCCAAATCATATAGCAATAATCATGGATGGAAATGGTAGATGGGCAGAAAAAAGAGGATTACCTAGGACATTTGGGCATAAAGAAGGTGCTGATGCACTAAGAAAGATAATAACTTATGCAGGAAAGATTGGAGTTAAATATCTTACTGTTTATGCTTTCTCAACTGAAAATTGGAAAAGAAGCAAAGATGAAATTGATGCTTTGATGTTTCTCTTTAAAACATATTTAAAAAATGAAGAAAAAAATATAATGAAAAATAATGTAAGATTTTTAGTATCAGGAAGAAAAAATGGAGTAAGTTCTTCACTTCTAGAAGCTATAAAGAAGCTTGAAGACAAAAGTAGAGATAATACAGGTCTTACATTAAATATAGCATTTAATTATGGAGGAAGGGCAGAGATAATAGATGCTGTAAATTCTATTCTTAAATCTGGAGCAGATAATATAAATGAAGAAGATTTTTCAAAATATCTGTATAATGATATACCTGATCCAGAGTTGCTGATAAGAACAAGTGGAGAGTTTAGAATATCAAACTTCTTATTATGGCAGATAGCATATTCAGAAATATATATTACAAAGGCATTATGGCCTGACTTTGATGAAAAGGAATTGGATAAGGCTATACAGAGTTACAACGAGAGAGATAGAAGATTTGGAGGAGTAAAAAATGCTTAGTAGAATAATGGTAGCCATAGTAGGGATACCGCTGCTTATCTACATATTATACCATGGAGGCTTTCCCTTGCTTTTCTTTGTAAATATAATTGTAGGTATGGGAGCTTATGAGTTTTATAATATGGCAGAAATGGGAGGAAAAAAACCTCATAAAGTAGCAGGAATAATAGGAGCTTTACTTGTTCCTAATGTATTGTTTTTTAATGAATTAGGGACTTTATCAATAGATGTAACAGGGTTATTAGCTTTTTTTGTTATATTTTTAATAGGGTATAGAGTATTAGAGAATAAGGTAGAAAATGCAAGTGTTGATATAGGGGAAACTATTTTAGGAGCACTATACATATCAGTGCTTTTTTCTCACGTAATATTGATAAGTTTTCTTCCAAATGGAGGAAAGTGGCTTTTAACAGCCCAGATAATGGTTTGGGTATGTGATAGTTTTGCATACTTTACAGGAATGACTATAGGAAGAAAAATATTCAATAGAGGATTTAGCAGTATAAGTCCTAAAAAATCAATTGAAGGTTCAATAGGAGGAACAATATTTACAATAGTTTCTTTGTATTGTCTTGAAAAATATTTCCATCTACTTAATAATGGTGAACTTGGAATGACTAATATAATAATAATAGGAATATTTATAAGCATAATAGCTCAAATTGGTGATTTAGGAGAATCTATGTTTAAAAGAGAATTTAAAGTAAAAGATTCAGGAAGTATTCTTAAAGGACATGGAGGAATATTAGATAGATTTGACAGTATGCTTTTTGTAGCACCTACTGTTTATTATCTTTTAAAATTTATAGTATTATAATATCTCATTGGGTGAAAGGATATTTCTGTTCGCCCAATTTTTTCATAGGAGGAATTCAAAAAGTGAAAAGAATAGTTGTATTGGGATCTACTGGAAGTATAGGAACTAATGCTTTAGAAGTTATAAGAAATGCAGAGAAAAAATTTAAGTTGGTAGCTTTAAGTGGGAATAAAAATCATAAACTGCTTTTAGAACAGATAAGAGAGTTTACTCCAGAATATGTGGCAGTAGGAACAGAAGAAGGATATAAAGAGATAAAGGCAGAATTTCCAAATATGAAAGTATTTTTAGGAGATGAAGGACTGAAAGAACTTGCAATGCTAAAGGATTATGATATACTTCTTACTGCTGTAAGTGGAGCTATAGGAATAGAAGCTACTGTTGAAGGTATAAAGAATAATAAAAGAATAGCTCTTGCCAATAAAGAAACTATGGTAGCTGCTGGAGCATATATAAATCGTCTTCTTGCAGAACATCCGAAATCTGAAATAATTCCTGTAGACAGTGAACATTCAGCTATATTTCAATCTTTGTTAGGTGGAAAGAAAAGTGAAGTTGAAAAAATAATAATAACTGCCAGTGGTGGAACTTTTAGAGGAAAGAAAAAAGAAGAATTAAAAAGGGTAAAAGTTGAAGATGCTTTAAAGCACCCAAACTGGTCTATGGGTAAAAAAATAACTATTGATTCATCTTCTCTTGTGAATAAAGGACTTGAAGTAATTGAAGCACATGAACTGTTTGGGATTGATTATGATCATATAGATGTTTTAGTCCATCCTCAAAGTGTAATACATTCAATGGTACAGTTTAAAGATAAAGCTGTAATAGCACAGCTTGGAGCACCAGATATGAAGCTTCCTATTCAATACGCTTTTACTTATCCTAAGAGAGAAGCTAATATTGTACTTGAAACTCTTGATTTTACGAAGATGTCTACTCTAACATTTGAAAAGGTAGATAACGAAACTTTTAAGGGAGTAGAACTTGCTTATAGGGCAGGAAGGACAGGGAAAACTATGCCAGCTGTCTTTAATGCAGCTAATGAAGTAGCAGTAGAATTGTTTATGAAAGGGAAAATAGGATTTCTTACTATTTATGAAATAATAGAAAGGGCTATGGATAGACATGAACTAGTAGAGATTAATAATGTGGAAACAGTTAAAAATGTAGACAAAGAAACAAGAAACTGGGTATATGCAGAATATGGAAAATAGGAAGGAGAAAAGGAGAATGGGAAAACTTATAGTTATAGAAGGAACAGATTCTAGTGGAAAAGAAACACAGACAAAAAAACTTTTTGAAAGACTTTTGAATGAAAAATATAATGTAAAAAAAATATCATTTCCAAACTATGACAGCCCTGCATGTGAACCTGTAAAAATGTACCTAGCAGGAAAATTTGGAGAAGATGCAATGAAAGTAAATCCTTATCCAGTGTCAATGATGTATGCTATTGATAGATATGCTTCATATAAAATGGATTGGGAGAAATTTTATCAGGAAGATGGAATAATAGTAACAGATAGATATGTTACTTCTAATATGGTACATCAAGCTTCTAAAATAATAGATGAAACAGAAAAAAATGTATATCTAAACTGGTTAGATGAATTAGAATATGACAAGATGGATATTCCAAGACCAGATCTTGTAATATTTTTAAATATGCCTACAGAGATGGCATTAAAACTTATGGAAGAAAGAAATAATAAAATAACTGGTGAACAGAGAAAAGATATTCATGAAAGAGATGCAGCCTATTTAGAAAAATCTCATGCTAATGCTTGTAATATAGCTAAAAAGTATGATTGGAAAGAGATAAAATGTACAGATGGAGATAGGCTTAAAACTATAGATGAAATAGGAGAAGAGGTATATAAATTAGTCAGAAATATCATCTGATAGATGGAGGAAATAATGAACATATTGATAGCTATTCTGGTTTTGGGGATAATAATATTTATACATGAGCTTGGACATTTTCTTACAGCTAAATTTTTTAAAATGCCTGTAAGTGAATTTTCAATTGGAATGGGCCCACAAGTGTACTCATATGAAACAATGAAAACAACATATTCTTTTAGAGCTATTCCTCTTGGAGGATTTGTAAATATAGAAGGAATGGAAGTAGGAAGTGAAGTTGAAGATGGTTTTAACAGTAAACCACCTTTAGCAAGATTTATTGTACTTTTTGCAGGGGTATTTATGAATTTTCTTCTTGCATTTATATTGATTTTTAGTATGATTTATTCACATGGAAAATATATTCAAAATAAAGAAGCAGTAATAGGAAATGTGCTTCCAGAAAGCAGAGGAAGTAAAGTTATTTTTCCTAAAGATAAGATATTGAAAATAGATGGTGTAGATATAAAAGAGTGGAATGATATAGGAAAGGTATTGACAGGAAAAGATCCTAAGCTTCCAATACAAGTAGAATTAGAAAGAGATGGAAAAATAGAGAATATAAATCTTGAACTTACAGAAGAACCAGAAACAAAAAGATATATTGTAGGAATACTTCCAGAGTATACTATAGAAAAATATGGTGCTGGAGAAGCAGCAAAAGTTAGTCTTTTAAGTTTTGAAAAGATTTTTTCTGACACATTGGGAGGCTTGAAGCTTATTATAAGTGGAAAAGTAAAATCAGAGGAAATAAGTGGTCCAATCGGTATAATAAAAGTAGTGGGTGATGCTTCAAAAGAAGGAGTGGGAATATTAATATGGCTGACAGCACTTTTATCAGTCAATGTAGGAATTTTAAATCTTATGCCTTTACCAGCTTTGGACGGTGGAAGAATACTTTTTGTCATTTTAGAACTAATAGGCATAAAAGTAAATAAAAAGTTTGAGGAAAGATTACATACTGCTGGAATGTTAATTCTTTTTGCATTTATTTTTTACATAACAGCTAATGATATTTTTAATTTGACAAGATAGCTGTAATTCAGGGGTATAACACAATAGAGTATAAATTATAAAAAATAGTCTTGAAAAAATACAGATTATCTATTATAATACATTATAATAGAAAACCATAAATTGTGAATTATTTTTGAAAGATATAGAAAATAGGGAGGCCAAATTATGAAGAATGCTATATTAGCTATTTCAGAAAGAAAAGAAACTTTAAAACAAATAAGAAAAGAACTTTCAGAACAATATGAAATCATAACATTCAATAATCTTTTAGATGCATTAGATATGCTTAGAGAGAGTGACTTTGATATTGTTTTATTAGATGAATATCTAACATGGTTCAATTTTGCAGAAGCTAAAAGAAAATTGAATGGAATTGGAAAAGATTTTGTTGTTGTAGGATTATTAGATGATGAAACTGAAGAAGTTCTTCAAGAATTAAGAAATGCAGATATTTATAATTACTTGATGAAGCCAGTAGAATTAAGAGAAATGAATAGAATTATAATGCCAGCTCTTAAAAATCTGGAGATATTAAAAGAGAAAAGAAAACTTGAAGAAAAATTATTGAGTACTGAAGAAGAAAGTGAAATAGTAGGTCAATCTTCAAGAATTAAAGATGTAAAAAATCTTATAGAGAAAGTAGCTGAAAGTGATTTAACAGTTCTTATTACAGGTGAGAATGGAATTGGAAAAGAACTTGTAGCTAAAGAAATATATAAAAAAGTGACAGAAGAAAAAACAACTATATAGTAGTAAGTTGTGCATCTATGCCAGAAGAAACTATGGAAAGAGAGCTTTTTGGATTTGAAAGAGGAGCTTTTACAGGAGCTAATTCTAGTAAAAAAGGATTATTGGAAGAGGCTGATGGAGGAACTATGTTCCTCGATGATATTTCTGCTATGGACATCAAAACTCAAGCTAAACTTTTAAGAGTTATTGAATATGGGGAATTAAGAAGAGTTGGAGGAAATAAGACTAGAAGAGTAGATGTAAGATTTATTGTAGCTAGCGATAAAGATCTTAAAGATGAAACTGAAAAAGGAAAATTCAGAAAAGATTTATACCATAGATTAACTGTATTCCCAATTGAAGTTCCACCATTAAGAGAAAGAAAAGAAGATGTACCTCTTCTTGCTAACTATTTCTTAAATAAGATAGTAAGAGAGCTTCACAGAGATACTCCTGTTATTTCAGGAGAGGCTATGAAATATTTAATGGAATATTCATATCCAGGAAATATAAGAGAACTTAGAAATATGATAGAAAGAATGGTAATCCTTTCTACTGACAAGATAATAGGAGTAGAGGATCTTCCACTTGAAATAAAAATGAAATCTGATACTGTTGAAAATAAAACAGTAGTAGGAGTAGGTCCATTAAAAGATATTCTTGAACAGGAAATATACAGTCTTGCAGATGTTGAAAAAGTAGTTATTGCTATAGCCCTACAAAAAACTAGATGGAATAAACAAGAAACTTCTAAACTTCTTGGAATTGGAAGAACTACTCTTTATGAAAAAATTAGAAAATATGGTTTAGATTTTAAATAGAAAGAAACGAAATGAGCAGCAGTAAAGAACTAACTAAAAGAAGGGGGAAATTTACCAGTTTTGACTGGTGAAACATTGATTATGGCAATTAGAAAATTTCGTAAACAAATGAAACCTATTATCTGGTTGGTAACTATCCTTATGGTATTAGGTGGAGGATACGCTACTTTATCAAGTATCATAGGAAGTATGAGTAATGGTCACTCAAACTATGCTTTTAAATTAAATGGAAATAAAATATCTAAATTTGAAGTAGAAAAAACAAAGGTTACAATGATTGATGGATATTCAAGATATCTAGGAGATAAAGTGGATAGGGGTCTTATAGATATTTTGGCATTTGATGAAGTTGTAAACAAGAATCTTACACTAGAAATGGCTGATAAATTAAAAGTTAAAGTTTCTAGTGGAGATGTGAATGCTCAATACGATAAGATAGAATCTTCTATTGGAAATAAAGATCAGTTTAAAAGAATGCTTCAAGTACAGGGGTACACTAAGAATACTTTCAAAAAAGAATTAAAAGATAATCTTACAGTAGAAAAAACTCTTGCTAAAATACAAGAGGGAATAAATCCTACTGATGAGGAAATTAATAAGTATTATGAGGATAATTTATATATTAGATTTTCAGGAAAACCTTTAGCTGAGGTGAAAAATGAAGTAATAACTGATTTAAAACAAACTAAAGGGATAGAAGAATATATTCTTCTTCTTAATAAAGCTAGAAAAGAAATGAAGCTAGAAAATATTTCAGAAGAGTATAAAGCATATGTTGAGAGGAATGAAATGGAAGAGGATGGGTTTGCAATCTCAAATGTAGAAATGGCAAAGAGAACTCTTAATAATTTATTTATTACTAATGGAGATAGAGAAAAGGCTAGAGAACTATCTAAAGAATATTATAAAGCTCAAATAAAATTAGCTAAAATAGCTATTGAAAGAGGAATAACAGTAGATGAAACACTTCCTCTTGATTATAAATTTGAAGAGTATAAAAAAGGACTTTTTGAAAATATAAAAAATTCATTAAATCCTACTGATGCTCAATTAAAAGAATATTTTGAAAAGAATAAACTTGTATATGATACTTTCCCAAGTGCAGATTCATATATAGCTATTTTAAAAGTTGATCCTTCAGCAGAAGATAAAGCAGCAGCAAAAACAAGAGCAGAAGAGTTATTGAAAACTCTTACTCCTAAAAATTTTGCTGAAGTAGCAAAGAAAAACTCTGATGGACCAAGTTCACCAAATGGTGGAGATTTAGGTTGGTTTTCTAAGAAGGATATGGTTGAGCCTTTTCAAAAAGCTGTGTTTGCTGGAGAAGTAGGAAAAATATATCCAGAACCTGTAGAAACTATTTTTGGACAGCATCTGATATATATAGAAGATAGAAAAGATGATGAGGAGAGAGCAAAAGCAAGTCATATTCTTATTGTTCCTAAAATTTCAGAAGCAACTCTTAATACTAAAAAAGCAGAAATAGAAACAGTAAAAGAAAAATTGGCAAATGGTACAGTAAATTTTGAAACTCTTTCAAAGGAAAATAAAGATGTTCTTCAGAGTACTTTATTTTCTAAAATAGATGATGCTGGTTATATTCCAGGACTAGGATATAATGAATCACTTACAAAATTGATATTTGCTGCTCCTATAAACAGTGTTCAGACAGCCCTTATTGAAGATAAATTCTATATTTTTAAAAAAATAAATGAAGTAAAGTATAAAGCAGCTGACTTTAACGAATTGAAAAATAGGGTTAAAGAAGATTATCTGAATTCAAAAACTCAAGAAGAGCTTAAAAAGCTTATTTAGGTAATTGATATACAAAAAGAGAATGACCTAAAACTTTGTTTTGGGTTACTCTCTTTTTTATATTCTTAAAGGAAAAAAATTTGATTATTTCTAAAAAATGTATTATACTAAAGAATAACGGGAAAATATTTTCTGTATTTTTTACAAATATACAACTTTTTATTTTCAGAATAGGGATATATATAAAGGGAGATTATCATGATAAGATTGAAAATTGAGCATAATAATGGAAATGAAACAGTGATTACAAAGTGAGATATAGATCTGAAGATATAGATATGCTAATAGAAAGCCTCAAAATAGAAGAGGTAGTTGGCGAATTTGTAGAACTGAAAAAATCAGGCTCAAGTTATAAGGGATTATGTCCTTTTCATCAAGATACTTCTCCTTCTTTCATGGTTAGCCCAAGCAAAAATATATGTAAATGTTTTGTTTGTGGAGCTGGAGGAAATCCTGTAAAATTTTATTCTGAATATAAAAAATAAGCTTTATAGAAGCTGTTGAAGAACTTTCTAAAAAATATGGAATACCTATAAAGGGAATAAGTAGCAATAGGAAAAATGAAGAGAGTTATGATAAATATTATAAAATAATGGAAGATGCCCATAGCTTTTTCAAGGAATATATTTTTTCTAATAATGGAAGAGAAGCTATGGAATATCTGGTAGCTAGAAAACTCAATCCAAAAATTATAAAAGATAATGAATTGGGATTCGCTCCAAACAAATGGAATGAACTTAATGATTATCTTATTAGCAAGGGATATGAATTAAAAGATATTATAGCTTTAGGTCTTGTAAAAGAGAGTGAAAATGGGCAGTATGATATATTTAGAAATAGAATTGTATTTCCAATATACTCTCCAACAGGAAAAGTAATAGCCTTTGGAGGAAGAACTCTTGAAAATAATAAAGAGGTCCCTAAATATATAAATTCACCAGATACTCCTATCTTTAAAAAAGGGAAAAATCTATATGGACTTGAACGAGGAAGCATGATTAAGAAGAAAAATTATGCTATGCTTATGGAAGGGTATATGGATGTATTGTCAGGGTATCTATATGGTTTTGATGTAGCTTTAGCTCCTTTGGGAACAGCACTGACTGAAGAACAAGGGAAACTTTTAAAAAGATATACTTCTAATATAATACTTTCTTTTGATTCAGATGCAGCAGGGCAAGCAGCAACAGAAAGAGCAGGAATGATATTAAAGGCATTAGGTTTTAATATCAGAGTTCTGATTCTGGAAGGAGCAAAGGATCCTGATGAATACTTAAAACTGTATGGAAAAGAAAGCTTTTTAAAGTGTGTGAAAAATTCTGTTGAGATATTTGATTTTTTATTTAAATATTATTCTAAAGAATATGATTTTAGTAATATGATGTCTAAACAGAACTTTATAAATAGATTCAAAGAATTTTTTCAAAGTGTTGATACTGATCTTGAAAAAAGTTTGTATCTAGACAAATTATCTAAACAATTAAATATTGAAAAGGATATACTTAAAGAAACTTTGATAGATAAAAACAGGAAAAAATCAAGGAAACCTGAAGAAGTTCTAGAAAATATAAGTATATCAAGAGAAGAAACAGCAAGTAAATTAGAAGAACTTACACTTGGACTTATTTTAGCTAGAAATGAATATTTTAAATATTTTAAAGATAAGAATATAAAAGGTTCTCTAACTAAGAAAGTTTTTCAATATTTTAAAGAGAGAGAAGAAGAAACGGATATAATAAGAGAGCTTAAAGATAGTGTAGAATTGACAAAAGCTGAAACAGAAGAATGGGAAATTGTAATCTGTATGGCTATAAATGATTTTTCAACTGAAGAGAGAATAAATAAGTTATTAGAGGAGATATTTATCTCTTGGTTCAGGATAGAATTAAAAGAAAAGCAGAAGAATAGAGAAAATATTAGTAAAACAATAGGACTCAAAAGTATCGAACTGAAATTGAATGCAGCTGATGGTTTCTCAAAAATACTGGATATATATAAAGAATACGAAGAAATAGTTAATCTATAATTTTTTTAGAGGAGGCTTCAAATAATGAGAGAGTTTATAAAAAATGAGAAGGTTCTTTCTTTAGTCAGAAAAGCGATGGAAAATAAGTTTATAACTTATGAAGAAATAAATGAGGAATTAAAAAGTGATTTTCCAGTAGAAAAAATTGAGCAGCTGATAACAGGAATGATGGAACAAGGAATTGAAATTGTAAGGCAGGAAGATCTGGAAAAAGAGAAAAAACTTGCAGCATCTTTGAAAAAAGATAAGAATAAAGACGAAGAACCTATTTCTAAAACTCAAGATAAAGAGGAATTTCCTGATGAAGATGAAATAGATGACCTTTTAGATGAGAGAACAGAAGACTTAGATGATTTTGAACATTTCAATCCAGAAGAATTGGAAGAGATAAGTGAAGATGAACTTGTAAGTGATGATTTATTTAATCTTTCTGGGGATATGAAGGTAGACGAACCTATTAAAATGTATCTTCGTGAAATAGGACAAATACCATTACTTAGCCATGATGAAGAATTAGAGTATGCTAAGAGAGCTTTAGAAGGTGATGAATGGGCTAGCAAACAGCTTATAGAAGCAAACCTTAGATTAGTTGTAAGTATAGCTAAGAAACATACTAATAGAGGATTAAAACTTCTTGATCTTATTCAAGAGGGAAATATAGGTTTGATGAAAGCAGTTGAAAAATTTGAATACAGTAAAGGATATAAATTTTCTACATATGCAACTTGGTGGATAAGACAGGCTATAACAAGAGCTATTGCCGATCAAGGAAGAACAATAAGAATTCCAGTACATATGATAGAAACTATTAATAAAATAAAAAAAGAAGCAAGAATTTATCTACAGGAAACTGGAAAAGATGCTACTCCTGAAGTTCTAGGTGAAAGATTAGGAATGGAAGTGGATAAGGTAAAGGCTATTCAAGAAATGAATCAAGATCCTATATCGCTTGAAACTCCAGTAGGAAGTGAGGAAGATAGTGAATTAGGAGATTTTGTTGAAGATCATAAAATGCTTAATCCATATGAACTTACTAATAGATCTCTTCTTAGAGAACAGCTTAATGGGGTATTAAATACTCTTAGTAGTAGAGAAGAGAGGGTATTGAGATATAGATATGGCTTAGATGATGGTTCACCTAAGACATTGGAAGAAGTAGGAAAAATATTTAAAGTAACAAGAGAGAGAATAAGGCAAATAGAAGTCAAAGCATTGAGAAAGCTTAGACACCCAAGCAGAAGAAAAAAACTGGAAGATTTCAAAGTATAATAATCTGAGGGAGACCCAAGAAATAAATAAGATTTATTTGGGGGATTCCCTCATTTTTGGCTGCAAATATTATGGAGGGAACATGCAAATTTTAAGTATCAAAGAATTGGAAAAAGAAGTAATAGATAATTATAGAGAAGAAGATGATTTTAGAGAATTTTTAGATGAAAATTCAGATAAAAAATTAGAGTTTGACAGCCATTATACTGGTTCAAAAGAACTTGAAGATATGGAGGAATTTGCAGAAGAAACTGTTATTGATTACTTAGAAGAACTTTCTAATATGGAAGTAATAAGTGATGAAGAAGAGAGTAATTATTTGAAAAATATAAGTGACTTTGATAAGGAAAAAATAATAGTAAAAAATCTTAATGAAGTAGCCTCTATAGCTTTTTATTATGTGAAAACTGGAATAGCCTATATGGACATAGTACAAGAAGGAACAGTTGGACTCATAAAAGCTGTTGATTATTTTGATCCTGATAAAAATGGGGATTTTAAAAATTATTCTAAATATTGGATAGTAAGAGAAATTGTATTGTACATAGAAAATAAAGTAGCAGATCTTAGAAATGAATTTAAAAACTTCTTTAAGAATAAAAAAGAAAATTTTGGCAAAAAACATCATCATGAACATACCCATGAGGAAGAGCAACATCACAATGAAGTATATTTGAAAGAAGAAGATCTTCTTCCTACAATAGAAGCTATTGAAAAAAGGGAAAAAATGGTGGAGAAAAAAATAGATTTTTTTGCTTTAGAAAATAGATTAAGTGAAAGGCAAATAGAGGTACTAAATTACTATTTTGGATTTGGAAAAGATAAGAGGTACTCTATTTTTGAAATAGAGGATATGTTGAAGCTAGAGAATGGACAAGGAGAAGAATTATTTCAAAGCGCTCTTTTAATACTTTCAACAGTGGAAGGGAAGATGTTTTTATGAAAGCTAAAAAAATAATTGATTTTTTAGAAGAAAAATATCCTAAAAGTAATGCAGAAGAATGGGATAATGTAGGATTATTAGTTGGGAATATAAATAAAGACATAAAAAAAATTCAGTTATCCATAGATGCTACAGAAAAAGCTATAGAATATGCTGTTGAAAATGGTATAAATATGATAATAACACATCACCCTTTAATATTTAAACCATTAAAATCTATTGTAATATCTGAACTACTGGGAAGAAAAATTATAAAACTTATAGAAAATGAAATAAATTTGTATTCTATACATACTAATCTTGATTCTTCAAAAGACGGTTTAAATGATTATATTCTTGAGCTATTGGATGTCAAGAAATATAAAATAATAGATGTAAATGAAAATGATGAAACAGCTGGAATAGGAAGAATGTATTCTTTAGAAGAGAAAAAAACAGTTTCTGAATACGTTGATTTTATCAAAGAAAAAATGAAAATAAAAAATGTAAGAATAATAAGTAGCAATATAAAAACAGAAATAAAAAAAATAGCTTTAATAAATGGTTCTGGAATGGGATACTGGAGAAAAGTAAAATCTTTAGGGGCTGATCTCTTTATAACAGGAGATATAAGCTACCATGATGCTTTAGATGCTAAAGAAAGTGGATTACATCTTATAGATATTGGACACTTTGAAAGCGAGAATTGTTTCTCAGAACTTTTGAAAAAAAATTAGAGGAGATGGGATTAGAAATATCAATATTTAATGATGGTCCTATTTTTGAAAATTATTAAGGAGAAAAATCGTGAAGAAAACTTTTTTTATAATAGGATTACTGGCAGTATTTAATATTTCTTTTGCTAAACTCAATGACAATTTAAAGATTTTTTCTCAAGATGAAAAAATAAAAGTAGAAAGTAAAATAACAGAATTGGAGGATAAAAGAAAACTTCACATATATGTAAATACTCTTCCTACTGATGAAGGATTCAGTGTAGAAGATCCAGAAAAATTATTATATTGAATATAAAAAAAGATGACTCTGGAAAAGGGAAAATAGAATTAAGTTTTTCAAAAGATATAAATGTAGAAGAATATCAAGACGGAATAAACCTCGTTTTAGAAAATGCTGAAAATACTTTATCTAAAGGAGAAGCTGGAAATTATGCTATAGAAGTCTTAGATGGTATAGACGGTGTATTAGATAAAGTTAATATAGAAGACCCAATAGTAGTGGAGGAAGAAATTATTGGTGATGAAAAAATTCATTTTTTATAGGAATGGGTATTGCATTTTTTATAATATTTGCTATTATATTAAGAGTGCTTTCTGTAAAGAAAAAAAGAGAAAAGCAAAATAAAAGATAATAATTTTTTAAGGTATTAGAGTTGATCGCTGCTTGAGTAATCAAGGAGAGGAAAGTCCGGGCTCCATAGAGCAAGAGGGCAGCTAACGGCTGCTAAAGGTAACTTTAAGGAAAGTGCCACAGAAAATAAACCGCCATATTATATGGTAAGGGTGAAAAGGTGGTGTAAGAGACCACCAGTTCCTTAGGAAACTAAGGAAGCTAGGTAAACCCCCTCTGGAGCAAGGCTAAATAGGAAAGGATAAAGGGCTGCTCGTCCTCTTTCAGGGTAAGCTGCTTGATACCATAAGTAATTATGGGGCTAGATAAATGATCATCAAATACAAAACCCGGCTTATTTAATGCCTTAAAAATTTTTTTAAAAAAAATGAAAAATGTATTGACGAAATCTAAAAATTATGGTATTATAATTCTTGTCCACGAGAAAAGGGGACAGAAAAGAAAAGTAATAAAAAGGACATTAACAACAGAATAGAGAGAGATGAAAAAATCAACAAACAATAAATAGGTGTAAACAATCAGTTGAAAAAACTGAGTAAATAGATTGAACGAAGAGTTTGATCCTGGCTCAGGATGAACGCTGACAGAATGCTTAACACATGCAAGTCTACTTGATCCTTCGGGTGAAGGTGGCGGACGGGTGAGTAACGCGTAAAGAACTTGCCTTACAGACTGGGACAACATTTGGAAACGAATGCTAATACCGGATATTATGACTGAGTCGCATGATTTGGTTATGAAAGCTATATGCGCTGTGAGAGAGCTTTGCGTCCCATTAGTTAGTTGGTGAGGTAACGGCTCACCAAGACGATGATGGGTAGCCGGCCTGAGAGGGTGAACGGCCACAAGGGGACTGAGACACGGCCCTTACTCCTACGGGAGGCAGCAGTGGGGAATATTGGACAATGGACCAAAAGTCTGATCCAGCAATTCTGTGTGCACGATGAAGTTTTTCGGAATGTAAAGTGCTTTCAGTTGGGAAGAAGTCAGTGACGGTACCAACAGAAGAAGCGACGGCTAAATACGTGCCAGCAGCCGCGGTAATACGTATGTCGCAAGCGTTATCCGGATTTATTGGGCGTAAAGCGCGTCTAGGCGGTTTAGTAAGTCTGATGTGAAAATGCGGGGCTCAACCCCGTATTGCGTTGGAAACTGCTAAACTAGAGTACTGGAGAGGTAGGCGGAACTACAAGTGTAGAGGTGAAATTCGTAGATATTTGTAGGAATGCCGATGGGGAAGCCAGCCTACTGGACAGATACTGACGCTAAAGCGCGAAAGCGTGGGTAGCAAACAGGATTAGATACCCTGGTAGTCCACGCCGTAAACGATGATTACTAGGTGTTGGGGGTCGAACCTCAGCGCCCAAGCTAACGCGATAAGTAATCCGCCTGGGGAGTACGTACGCAAGTATGAAACTCAAAGGAATTGACGGGGACCCGCACAAGCGGTGGAGCATGTGGTTTAATTCGACGCAACGCGAGGAACCTTACCAGCGTTTGACATCCCAAGAAGTTAACAGAGATGTTTTCGTGCCTCTTCGGAGGAACTTGGTGACAGGTGGTGCATGGCTGTCGTCAGCTCGTGTCGTGAGATGTTGGGTTAAGTCCCGCAACGAGCGCAACCCCTTTCGTATGTTACCATCATTAAGTTGGGGACTCATGCGAGACTGCCTGCGATGAGCAGGAGGAAGGTGGGGATGACGTCAAGTCATCATGCCCCTTATACGCTGGGCTACACACGTGCTACAATGGGTAGTACAGAGAGCTGCAAACCTGCGAGGGTAAGCTAATCTCATAAAACTATTCTTAGTTCGGATTGTACTCTGCAACTCGAGTACATGAAGTTGGAATCGCTAGTAATCGCAAATCAGCTATGTTGCGGTGAATACGTTCTCGGGTCTTGTACACACCGCCCGTCACACCACGAGAGTTGGTTGCACCTGAAGTAACAGGCCTAACCGTAAGGAGGGATGTTCCGAGGGTGTGATTAGCGATTGGGGTGAAGTCGTAACAAGGTATCCGTACGGGAACGTGCGGATGGATCACCTCCTTTCTAAGGAGATCATTTCTCTTTCTCTATTCTATTGATAATGTTCTTGCAGCGTATTAGCGCTGGATAACTTATCAAATGGACATTGGAAACTATATAGTAGATAATACAATTTTAACTCTTGTTTATATAAACAGAGTTAGCTGTCAATCAAATTAAACAAAAACAAAATAGGTTAAAATAATTAAGGGCACACAGGGAATGCCTAGGTAGTAAGAGCCGATGAAGGACGTGGTAAGCTGCGATAAGCTTGGGTTAGCTGCAAACGAGCGCCAATCCCAAGATTTCCGAATGGAGCAATCTGCTAAGATGGAGTCTTAGCACGAAAGAGGGTACCGAGTGAACTGAAACATCTAAGTAACTCGAGGAAAAGAAAGTAAAAACGATTCCCCAAGTAGCGGCGAGCGAACGGGGATGAGCCTAAACCATATAAGTGTCAAGGATACAGCCGTTGCTTATATGGGGTTGTGGGAAGAACGTTTGAAGAACTGTAAGATATTCAACATATCTAATGACCGAACTGGAACTAGTTGGAAAGCTGGATCGTAGAAGGTGATAATCCTGTACAGGTAAACTCATTAGAATGTATGTTCTCTCCCAAGTAACATGGAACACGAGGAATTCTGTGTGAATCTGCGAGGACCATATCTCGTAAGGCTAAATACTCTTACTAACCGATAGCGTATAGTACCGTGAGGGAAAGGTGAAAAGAACCCCGGGAGGGGAGTGAAATAGAACCTGAAACTGTGTGCTTACAAGCGGTCAGAGCTCTTCGGAGTGATGGCGTGCCTTTTGGAGAATGATCCTGCGAGTTACGTTCAGTGGCGAGGTTAAGTATAACGGAGCCGAAGGGAAACCGAGTCTGAATAGGGCGACATAGTCGCTGGGCGTAGACGCGAAACCTGGTGATCTAAGCCTGTCCAGGGTGAAGCTGTGGTAAGACACAGTGGAGGCCCGAACTCACCGCCGTTGAAAAGTTGGGAGATGAGGTAGGTTTAGGGGTGAAAAGCCAATCGAACTAGGAGATAGCTCGTTCTCTCCGAAATGCATTTAGGTGCAGCCTTGAGTGTTTAATTATGGGGGTAGAGCACTGAATGAACTAGGGGGCATATTGCTTACTGAATTCAATCAAACTCCGAATACCATAATTCAAAGCTCAGGAGTGAGACTATGGGAATTAACTTCCATTGTCAAAAGGGAAACAACCCAGACCACCAGCTAAGGTCCCTAATTATAACTAAGTGGGAAAGGAGGTGGAGATTCACAAACAACCAGGAGGTTGGCTTAGAAGCAGCCATACCTTTAAAGAGTGCGTAATAGCTCACTGGTCGAGAGTCTCTGCGCCGACAATGTAACGGGGCTAAGTTATAAACCGAAGCTGTGGAATTGCGCAAGCAATTGGTAGGAGAGCGTTCTGTAGGCCGTTGAAGGAGAAGCGTAAGCAACTCTGGAGGTATCAGAAGTGAGAATGCAGGAATAAGTAGCGAGAAAGGGGGCGAGAATCCCCCTCGCCGGAAGACCAAGGTTTTCAGGGTAAAGCTTGTCTTCCCTGAGTAAGCCGGGACCTAAGCCGAGGCTAAAATGCGTAGGCGAATGGAAAACAGATTAATATTTCTGTGCCAGTTATATTTTGTGAAGGAGGGACGCAGAAGGGTATGTGCGCGGGAGAACGGAAGTTCCCGTAGAAGCATGTAGAGTGGTCTAGTAGGCAAATCCGCTAGATTAGACTTGAGGTGTGATATATAGTCGTAAGATGAATGCACAAATCCCACGCTGCCGAGAAAAGCTTCTAACGTTAAGGTATAACTGCCCGTACCCGAAACCGACACAGGTGGTCAGGATGAGAAATCTAAGGCGGACAGGCTAACTCTCGTTAAGGAACTCTGCAAAATAGCCCCGTAACTTTGGGAGAAGGGGTGCCCCTGAATGTCAATATACACGCGATATGAAGCATTTGGGGGTCGCAGTGAAGAGGCTCAAGCAACTGTTTAACAAAAACACAGGTCTATGCTAAGCTGTAAGGCGATGTATATGGGCTGACACCTGCCCAGTGCCGGAAGGTTAAGAGGAGGAGTGAGAGCTCCGAATTGAAGCCCCGGTGAACGGCGGCCGTAACTATAACGGTCCTAAGGTAGCGAAATTCCTTGTCGGGTAAGTTCCGACCTGCACGAATGGTGTAATGATTTGAGCGCTGTCTTGACGGGAGGCCTGGTGAAATTGTACTACCGGTGAAGATACCGGTTACCTACAGTAGGACGGAAAGACCCCATGGAGCTTTACTGTAGCTTGGTATTGGGTTTTGGCATTGCATGTATAGGATAGTTGGGAAACTAAGAAGGTATGGCGCTAGCTGTATTGGAGTTGTCGGTGGAATACCAACCATTCAATGTTGAAATTCTAATCTGTGGTTTGTAGCCACGGAAACAGTGCTAGGTGGGCAGTTTGACTGGGGCGGTCGCCTCCGAAAGAGTAACGGAGGCGTTCAAAGGTTCTCTCAGGTTGGATGGAAATCAACCGCAGAGTGCAATGGCATAAGAGAGCTTAACTGCAAGACTGACGGGTCGAGCAGGTGCGAAAGCAGGACATAGTGATCCGGCGATTCCGAATGGAAGGGTCGTCGCTCAACGGATAAAAGCTACCCTGGGGATAACAGGCTGATTTTGCCCGAGAGTCCATATCGACGGCAAAGTTTGGCACCTCGATGTCGGCTCATCGCATCCTGGGGCTGGAGAAGGTCCCAAGGGTTGGGCTGTTCGCCCATTAAAGCGGTACGTGAGCTGGGTTCAGAACGTCGTGAGACAGTTCGGTCCCTATCCACTGTAGGCGTTAGAATATTGAGAAGATCTGTCCTTAGTACGAGAGGACCGGGATGGACAAACCTCTGATGTACCAGTTGTCACGCCAGTGGCACAGCTGGGTAGTCACGTTTGGAACGGATAACCGCTGAAAGCATCTAAGCGGGAAACCAGCTTCAAGATAAGTATTCTTTAAGACTCCTTCGAGACTAGAAGGTTGATAGGTTGGGGGTGTAAGGGCTGCGAGGCTTTTAGCTGACCAATACTAATAAGTCAAAGTTTTAACCTAAAGATTGAAAAGCGCGAAGGCGTAAGCTACTATATAGTTTCAAGTGTCTATTGGAAAAGAAAAAGACACAGCTTGGTAAGAATAGCTGCGGGGGTACACCTGGTCCCATTCCGAACCCAGAAGTTAAGCCCGTAAACGCTGAAAGTACTTGGAGGGAAGCCTCCCGGGAGGATAGGAACTTGCCAAGCTCAAATGAGTGCTTCCTTAGCTCAGTCGGTAGAGCATGCGGCTGTTAACCGCAGTGTCAATGGTTCGAGTCCATTAGGAAGCGCCATTTTTTTATTTTTTGGATTTTTTTCTTCTGAAGTAAAAATAAAATTTAAAGACTTTATAGAGTACATGTAAGCTAAATCACTGATTTCTTAATATGATATAATATAAAAAATATCAATGAAGGAGGAAAAATAGTGAGTATAATCTCTTGTATTAATGAAAGAAGGAGTATTCGTTCATATAAAGATGAACCAATAGATGAAAAAACAATAAATAAACTTTTAGAATTAGGAACAAAAGCAGCTACAGGTTCAGCGATGGAACCTTGGGGTTTTGTTGTTATACAGGACAAAGAAGAAATAAATAAATTGTCTGATGAGATAAAAAAATATCTTATTGAAAATTTTGATAAGTTTCCATATTTGCAAAAGTATAAAAATTGGGTTGAAAATCCTAAATATAATGTTTTTTATGATGCTGGAACTTTAGTGATAATATATGGTAATACAGATTCTCATTGGAATGTTTATGATTGCTCACTTGTAGCGGGAAATATAATGCTGGGAGCCTATGAAATGGGTATAGGAAGCTGTTGGATAGGATTTGGTGAGTATATGCTCAATACGAAAGAATTTAAGAAAAAATATGGAGTACCAGAAAATTTTCAAGTAGTTTGTCCTCTTACATTAGGTTATATGAAAATAAAACCAAAACCTCCTGTAAGAAAAGCACCTATTATATTTAATAAAAGATAAATAAGAAGCTGGCTAAAAATAAATATATATTTAGCCAGCTTTTCATTTAATTGTATTCTATAGATATTAAAATCATACTTCTAGGATAGTATGTTACTTTGAAATCGGGGATATTTTTATTATCTAATTCAGAAGTATAAATAGATATAGATTCGTTTTTTTTATGAGATTCCATTATTTTTTAGTATCCCATACTATATTACTTATAACTAGATTTTTACATAATTCTTCAATCATATCAGAATTTCTATTTTCTAGTTTGAGCATAATAGGATTTGCAGAAGAATCAGTTTTAAGCAACCATAAATAAAAATATGGTTGGGTATGTAATAAATGGTTAGAGTTTTCCTGATAATGTATTGAGCTGAAAGAAAGAGTTTCTGTAACAGGTCCTTTTATGAGATCCTGGACAGCATAAACAGGTCCTTCTTCCTGAGCAAGAATCATTATACACCAAGGAAGGCAACATACAAAACCAAATAGAGTTATAATTTTTTGGCTAAAAGATATTTTCCCACTTCTTTCTTTTTCTTGATATAAAAAATTACACAATTTAAAACAAATGAATATTGTAGGAAAAAAAGCCATTTCAAAAGGAAGGACAATTTTATTCCAAATTAATCCTATTCTACCTGAATGTAATGGAAATAAAAACAAAGTGATAAAGACTATTCCAATAGTTAAAATTAATAGAAAACATAATATTCTATAACTATTTATTCTTCTTTTATCATTTATTAACATAAGCCTCACCAAAATTTTTTGATTATTTTTCTTCTTCCCCTATAAATTCTTCAAAAATAAAGTTATTTTCCTCTGTATCATATTTTAATATATAAGTTTTTTTTGCCTCTGCTTCAACTTCTATCTTTATTGGACCAGTGGTAGTTGTAATAGTTTTCATGAGTCCTTTTCTTGTCCAAGAAGCTTCAGCTTCAATAATATTTTTTCCTGGTTGAAGAAAATATCCTAATTTTCTTTTTTATAAAAATGAACAGGAGCTTCATTATTAATGTATATAATTACTAAAGCATCTGAAAGATTTCCAAATGCAAATCTGGTATTTATTATCATTTTAGCTGAGTCTGGATTTTTCTCTAGGTAAGATTTTGCCATTATTTTATTTTTTTTCAGATACAGCATTGTCAAAGGAAGACCAATTAAAAGATATGCAATACAAATTATAGCTATATATCTTCCAGGTCCACTTAAAAATGTACTTAAGCTGCTTTCCATAAAGACACCTCCGTAAATATGATAGTAAAGTAATATTAACAAATAAAATTTTTTTATTTATTTTTCTTTGTTGTTGATATATTGACTGGCTCTTGATCATTAAACCCAAGAGCATCTAACAGTTGCAGATAACGGTTGCTTCCTAACATACTGCAGTCAATTGTTGTACCATAGTCATTTTCATTAGTTTTTATAGTGAGATCACAAGAACTATCTCCAGTACTAGAACGAATCAGAGAATGAAAAGAACATTCACTGATTATAAATCTGTGAGTTTCTTTTTTTCCACGGTAAAATATAAGATTATCACCATCTATAATAATTCTTATATTGTCAAGAGCTACTGCAACATATGTTCCCCCAAGAAAAGCTAAAATCCCAAGTATTTTTGAAATAGTTGGAGAAAGGAAGAAATTTGCTATTATTGCTAAGACAAATCCTCCACAAACAGCAAAGAAAACATTCTTCAAAATAACCAATGGATTGCTTTTAAATTCTTTCATACTACACCTCCATATTTTATAACTTTTAGATAGTAGTAATTTTAACATAAAAAAAATCTAAAACTACAAGAAAAAAATAAAAAGAATACATATTGAAGTTACTTTTTAATCTTAAAGGTTTGTTTTGTATCATTAAAAATATTTAGAGTGAACATAAACTCTTAATAAAATCATCACTAATATATTTTTAAAAAAGTAGAATTTGGATTGACATTATTCTGCTAATATGATAAACTATCTAAGTTAAAATGGATATTCCGCTTTAATCAAAATAATTAAATGAATATCTCAAGGAGGAGAAATAATGAAAGAAAAATTAATTCAATTAGTAGAGCAAAACTACTTAAGAACTGACATCCCTTCATTTAAAGCTGGAGATACTATTGCAGTGTACTACAAAGTAAAAGAGGGAAACAAAGAAAGAGTTCAGTTATTTGAAGGTGTAGTTATCAGAGTAAACGGTGGAGGAATTGCAAAAACTTTCACAGTTAGAAAAGTAACTGCTGGAATAGGAATAGAAAGAATAATTCCTATGAACTCTCCAATGATCGATAAGATTGAAGTATTGAAAGTTGGTAGAGTTAGAAGATCTAAACTTTATTACCTTAGAGGACTTTCTGGTAAAAAAGCTAGAATCAAAGAAATCAGAAAATAATAACAGAAGCCAAGGAGATATCCTTGGTTTTTTTCTTTATTTAGGTATTTTTTTTTAAAGATTTATGATAAAATGATTGTATTGGGGAAAAACGAAATTGGAGTGATTGTAAATGGAAAAAAGTAAAATAATACTAAATAGTATTTTCTATGTAATCCTTACAGCGATATTTATATATATCTTTGTTAAAGAAAAAGCTTTAACAGATACTATAAAAATATATAGAGATAAATTTGCTGATAAGGTAATCATGGTACTTAATATAAAAGGAAAAGTTTTAAGCAAGGGAATAAGAACAACTATAAATCTAGTTGAAACAATTGGGACGGCCCTCATTTTAGTACTTATAATACAGAAATTTTATCTTGGAAACTTTCTTGTACCAACAGGTTCTATGATACCAACAATAATGCCAAAAGATAGACTTTTTGGGAATATGCTTATATATAAATTTAGAAAACCTCAAAGAGAAGAGATTATAGTTTTTAAAGAGCCTATTCAAAATAAAGTTCTTTATACAAAAAGAGTAATGGGACTTCCTGGAGAAGTGGTGAATATAAAAATAATCATCTTTATGTAAATGGAGAAGAAATAACAACAAGGGAATATACTAATATTGGAGAAATAGGAAATGAAAAATGGATAGTACCTAAAAAGGGAGATACTATAGAAGTAATTCCTGGAAAAGATTATAGTAAATTATTTAGAGAAAATATGATTAATGTTGGAGAAGTACAAAAATATCTTGTAGATAATCCAGGAGCAGTAGGAGAAATACTTCCAGATCTTGAATTTAGAGTAAATGGTGAAAAAACAGGAATGCTTTTAGATCTTATACATGAATCTAAATATGTAAATAGAATACTTAAAGGTGAAAGTGTAGCATTGATATCTGAGAAAGATTATTATTTAGCTCTTGGAGATAATACTAATGGAAGTTATGATTCAAGAATGTGGGGATTTGTAAGTGAGGATAGGATAAAAGGAGAAGCTTTTATAAGATTCTGGCCTTTAAACAGAATAAAGCTTTTAAAATAGGAGTAAAAATTGATAGAAGAATTAATTGATAGAAAAAATCTTTTAGAAATAGCAGAAATGGAAAAGAAATATTTCATAATACAGCATTTTCAATAAAGCAATTGGAAGAAATGAAAAAAATAGAAAGATATAAATTTTTTATTATAAAAATTGAAGAAAAGGTAGCTGGATATGTAATACTTTATGATAGTGTAGATGTATTGGAAATAATGAAAATAGCAGTAAATAAAGAGCATAGAAGAAAAGGCATAGGAGAAAAGATGATAAAATATATTTTCTCTCTTACTCAGATGCCAGTGATGCTTGAAGTTAGAGAAAATAATGCAGGGGCTATAGAATTTTACAAGAAGAGTGGTTTTGAGCAGATAGCTACCAGAAAAAACTATTATACTGATACAGGGGAAGCAGCTTATATAATGGTTAAAAATTAACCATAAAATAAAATAGTTTGATGTTATCAAAAATGACAATAAAAAACCTATAAATATATGAAAAGGACGGTAAATAAAAATGAATATGAACATTTATTCAAACCCTTTAGCAGAAAGATATAGTTCAAAGGAAATGCTTGAGAATTTTTCACCTGATAAAAAATTCTCTACTTGGAGAAAATTATGGATAGCTTTAGCTGAATCTGAAAAAGAGTTGGGATTGCATATAACTGATGAGCAGATAGCAGAAATGAAAGCTAATATTTATAATATTGATTATGAACTTGCTGCAAAAAAGGAATCTGAGTTTAGACATGATGTAATGGCGCATGTACATACATTTGGAACACAGGCTCCAAAAGCTATGCCTATAATTCACCTTGGTGCTACAAGTGCATTTGTAGGAGATAATACTGATCTTATCCAGATAAAAGATGGCTTGGATATAGTTAAAACTAAACTTGTAAATGTAATATCTGAAATGTCAAAATTTGCAATGGAATATAAGGATTTACCAACATTAGGATTTACTCATTTTCAGGCAGCTCAATTAACTACAGTAGGGAAAAGAGCTACTTTGTGGCTTCAAAGCCTTCTTCTTGATTTAGAAGAACTTGAATTTAGAGAGAAAACTTTAAGATTCAGAGGTGTAAAAGGAACTACTGGAACACAGGCAAGTTTTAAAGAATTGTTTAATGATGATTTTTCTAAAGTAAAAGCTCTAGATGAAAAAATAACAGAGAAAATGGGATTTGATAAAAGATTCCTTGTAACAGGACAGACTTATGATAGAAAAGTTGATTCAGAAATTATGAATCTTCTTGCAAATATAGCTCAATCAGCTCATAAATTTACAAATGATTTAAGACTTTTACAACATTTGAAAGAAGTTGAGGAACCATTTGAAAAAAGTCAAATTGGTTCATCAGCCATGGCTTATAAAAGAAATCCTATGAGAAGTGAAAGAATATCTTCTCTTGCAAAGTTTGTAATAGCTCTTCAGCAAAGTACAGCTATGACAGCAGCAACTCAATGGTTTGAAAGAACTCTTGATGATTCAGCTAATAAAAGATTGTCACTACCTCAGGCATTTCTTGCAATAGATGCTATACTGATAATATGGAAAAATGTTCTTGATGGATTAGTAGTTTATCCAAAAATGATAGAAAAGCGTATAATGGCTGAACT
This sequence comes from Fusobacterium varium, assembly GCA_900637705.1. Taxonomy (NCBI): domain Bacteria; kingdom Fusobacteriati; phylum Fusobacteriota; class Fusobacteriia; order Fusobacteriales; family Fusobacteriaceae; genus Fusobacterium; species Fusobacterium varium. The sequence continues at coordinate 2,954,527 of LR134390.1, read as the reverse complement.
TCCATTTATGTCTACAGAGTATATCATAATGGAATGTGTAAAAAATGGTGGGGACAGACAAGAGCTTCACGAAAGAATAAGAGTTCATTCTATGGAAGCAGGAAAAATGGTGAAAATAGAAGGTAAAGAAAACGATCTTATTGAGAGAATATTAAATGATAAATACTTTAATTTGGATAAAGCTAGATTGCTTGAAATTTTATCTCCTAAGAACTTTATAGGGTTTGCACCTGAACAAACAGAAGAATTTGTAAATATAGAGGTGAACCCAATCTTAGAAAGATATAGCGATAGACTTGGAATGAAAGCAGCATTAAGGGTATAGTAATGAAGGAAAATAGACGGGAGATATATTTAACAGCCTTAGTTTTACTTGCATTGTATCTTTCTCTGGCAGAAAATTTTATTCCAAAACCTTTTCCTTGGATGAAAATAGGTTTATCTAATATAGCTGTATTAATAGCTCTTGAAAAATTTGATTCTAAGCTTGCGATTGAAGTCGTATTGCTTAGAATCTTTATTCAAGCTCTTATGTTAGGGACTCTTTTCACTCCTGGGTTTATAATAAGTTTATCAGCTGGAGGAGCAACTACTTTATTTATGGTTGGACTTTATAAATTCAGAAAATACCTTTCTCTTTTAGCAATCAGTTCTCTTTCTGCCTTTCTTCACAATTTGATTCAGCTTATAGTTGTATATTTTCTTATCTTTAGGAATATAACCCTGTATTCAAAATCTATAATGATGTTTGTATGGGGCTTTTTGGCTATAGGTGTAGTGGCAGGAATTATAACAGGCTTTATTGGAGAAAAATTAAATTTAAGAAGAGGTAATAAATTATGAGAAAATATTTTGGAACAGACGGCATCAGAGGAGAAGCAAATAGAGAGCTTACAGTAGATATAGCTCTTAAACTAGGATATGCATTAGGATATTACCTTAAACAGAAAAAAGGTAATGGGAAAATAAAAGTTATAATGGGAAGCGATACAAGAAGATCAGGATATATGTTAAGATCAGCTCTTACAGCAGGATTAAATTCAATGGGAGTGGATATAGATTTTGTAGGAGTTATATCAACTCCAGCAGTAGCACATATTACTAAAACTAAAGGGGCAGATGCAGGGATAATGATATCAGCTTCTCATAATCCAGCAAAGGATAATGGACTTAAAGTATTTGGACCAAATGGATATAAACTTCCAGATGAAACAGAGGCAGAAATTGAAAGATTGATGGACGATTATCTGGAAATAACTAAGAATGCTATAGCTGGAGATGAAGTAGGAAGATTTAAATATGCTGAAGATGAATATTTCTTGTATAGAGATCATCTTCTTTCATGTGTAAAAGGCGATTTTTCTGGAATGAAAATAATAGTTGATACAGCTAATGGTTCAGCTTACAGGATAGCAAGAGATGTATTTTTAGCACTTGGAGCAGAGGTAGTGGTAATAAATGATGCTCCTAATGGAAGAAATATCAATGTAAAATGTGGTTCTACACACCCAGAAATACTTGCAAAAGTAGTAGTAGGATATGAAGCAGATCTTGGGCTTGCATATGATGGAGATGCAGACAGACTTATGGCTGTTGACAGAAATGGGAATATAGTTGATGGAGATAAAATAATAGCAGTTCTGGCTCTTCTTATGAAGAAAAAAGGACATTTAAAAGGGAATAAGGTAGTTACAACAGTAATGAGCAATATGGGACTTGAAAATTACCTTAAAGAAAATGGAATAGAATTATTAAGAGCTAACGTAGGAGATAGATATGTACTTGAAAAAATGATAGCAAGTGAAGCAGCTATTGGAGGGGAGCAATCAGGACATATTATACTTTTAGAACATGCAACTACAGGAGATGGAGTACTTACATCATTAAAGCTAGTTGAGGCTTTAAGAGATGAAAAAAAATATATTGATGAAATGGTAAAAGACATAAAAGACTGGCCTCAAAAACTTATTAATGTAACAGTTGATAATAAAAAGAAAAATATCTGGAATCAAAATAAAAATATAACAGATTTTATATCTTTGAAAGAAAAAGAGATGGAAGGTCTTGGAAGAGTGTTAGTCAGAACATCTGGAACTGAACCTTTAGTAAGAGTAATGGTAGAGGGAAAAGATATGTCTGTGGTGGAAAAAGTAGTTAATGAAATTGCTGAAATAGTAAAAAAAGAATTGGCATAAATAAGGTGAATATATATGTATAAATATTTTTCAAAAATTTATGATAAATTTATGGAATATTCAGATTATGGAGCATGGGAAAAAGTAGTTGAAAGCCTTATAGCTGAGGGGAAACCTAATGGAAAGGATTTGTTGGACATTGGGTGTGGAACAGGAGAGCTTCTTTTGAGAATGGCTAAAAACTATAGATGTCATGGTTTAGATTTATCTGAAGGAATGCTCAAGGTAGCAGATAGAAAATTGAAACATAGAGATGTCAAATTATTTCTTGGAGATATGGTAGATTTTAATACAGGATTTCAATATGATATAATGGTGGCTCTTTTTGATACAGTAAATCATATCTTATCTACTGAAGAACTTACAAGTCATTTTATAAGTGTAAGAAATTCTTTAAAAGATGAAGGGATATATATTTTTGATGTTGTAGACAGAGAGTTTATGGAAATGATGTTTCCAAATGATATCTTTGTTGACAACAGAAAAGATTTAACTTGTATCTGGGAACATGAAATAGAAGATGGAATAGACTATATTGATGCTACATATTTTGTAAAGAATTCTAAGGGAAGTTTTGATAAGATAACTGAAAGCTATAGTAAAATGATATTTACAGAAAAAGAAATTGAAGATTCAATAAGACAATCAGGACTTAAATTGATTAGAATTATAGAAAATGATGAGATTGCAGGCAGACGAAATGTTTATTTGATAAAAAGATAATACCAAAATGGTAAATAAATGACAAATTATTTCCATAATAGAAATAAAACATTGACTAAAAGTGATAAACATTATAAAATTATACAGTATAGATGGTGAATTATTCATGAAATGGATAACTAAAGAATTAATTAAGAATTTCTCATTATTAGGATATCTTGGCTTTTTAATAGCTGGGAATATTCTACTTTATGTATTTATATATAAAATGATTGAGAAATATTTTTTTAAAAGCACGATATTATTTATTCTACTGCTTTTAATAGGTATAGTGAGCGGCTTTTATAGTGCATATAAGCTGATAATGAAAAAGTAGAAAAGGTGATGGAATGAATGATATAAAAAGAATTTTTAAAAGAGCAGCAGTGACAGCAGTCATTATTCTTATATATGGAATATTAGTGAAAAGTGAATATGTCTATCTGGGAATGTTTTCAGGTAGTGTGATGTCTATTCTTGTATTCTATTTACTTTGTCTTGATATAAAATCCATAGCTGCTTCAGAAAGTGTTTCAAGAAAAAGAGGATTTATAGGTTATGCAAAAAGATATGCTGTTTATGGGATATATCTTGGAATAATGGCTCATTTTTTTGGACTGCCAATGTTATTAGGTTCAGCAATAGGATTATTGAATATAAAAGCAAATATACTTCTAATAATTCTTTCTGAAAATATATTGAAGCTTAGAGATAAATATCTAAGATGACGCAATGAAAGGAGGGTTTTAACAAATGAGATTAGGAGCAATAGAGTTCGTAACACCCCCTTTGGTGGAAGGACCAAGAATTGTATTTTTTCTCCCTCTTCCTGAATTTCTTCACAAAATGCCGTTTGCGATGGAAATGGCCAATGGAGGATACGGGTTGCCAGTAACAATAACAGTTGTGACAACTTGGTTTATCATTTTGACACTGTTTATTTTATTTAAACTGGGAACGAAAAGACTGGAAATGATACCAGGAAAGGCTCAAATAATGCTGGAAAGTATATATGACTTTTTAGATGCTATAATTGAGCAGATGCTGGGATCATGGAAGAAAAAGTATTTTTCCTACATATCGACACTTTTTTTGTTTATATTCACATCTAACATAGTAACATTCTTTCCTATACCATGGTATTCTGTGGAAAATGGAGTGTTTCAGTTAGCACCGGCTTTTAGATCACCGACAGCCGATTTGAATACTACAGTAGGATTGGCACTACTTACAACGTTTGCTTTCTTAAAAGCAAATATATCAACCAATGGTTTGGGTGGATATTTAAAAGGATTTATTGAACCAATACCAGTTATGCTTCCTTTGAACATAGTTGGAGAGTTTGCTAAACCAGTAAATATATCTGTCAGACTTTTTGGAAATATGTTCGCAGGTGGAGTTATTATGGGACTTCTATATATGGCAGCTCCAGCAATAGTTCCAGCACCTTTACATTTGTATTTTGACCTGTTTATGGGATTGGTACAAAGTTTTGTATTTATCATGTTGAGCATGGTATATATTCAAGGCTCTTTAGGAGATGCAGAATATACAGAATAAAAAATAATAATAGAATTTTAGGAGGTAATAAAATATGAACGAAATGTTATTAGCAAAAACTATAGTATTAGCAGCATCAGCGATTGGAGCAGGGTGTGCAATGATAGCTGGATTAGGGCCAGGAATTGGAGAAGGTTATGCAGCAGGTAAAGCAGTAGAAGCAGTAGCTAGACAACCAGAAGCAAAAGGAAATATTATCTCTACAATGATACTAGGGCAAGCCGTTGCAGAATCAACAGGTATTTACTCTCTAGTTATTGCTTTGATATTATTATATGCTAACCCTTTCGTAGGAATGTTAGGATAATTTCTTTAGAATAATAAAGAGAATTTATCATCATCTGGAAAGGAGGTAGAGAATTTGGCGACAACAATTATGCCAGCAGTATCGATAGATGTCAATATGTTCTGGCAGATAATTAACTTTTTTATACTTGTCTTTGTATTTAATAAATATTTTAAGAAACCTTTAGGGAAAATGCTTGAGGCAAGAAAGACAAAAATAACAAGCGATTTAAATGAGGCTAACGCAAATAAAGAAGCAGCTATGAAACTTCAAAAAGAAGCTGAAGATATACTAAAAAAAGCTAAATATCAAGCAAATGAAATTTTAAAAACAGCTGAACATAAAGCAGATGAAAGAAGAGAAAATATTTTGAATGAAGCTAAAGAGCAAAGAGATAAAATCATAAAAACTGCTGAACTTGAAGCTGTTAAAATGAAATCAGATGTAAGAAAAGAACTTCAAGATGAAGTAAAAGATTTAGCTGTAAGATTGGCTGAAAAGCTGATTGAAGAAAAAATAAATCCTAAACTAGAGTCTACCTTAATAGATGAGTTTATAGAAGAGGTAGGGGAAGAAAGATGATAGATAATCAAGTAGGAAGAAGATATGCTGAAGCTATCTATGAAATCGCTGAATCTACTGACAAAGTAAAACCTATTTATGAAAAGTTAAATGCCCTCATGGAATTATATAAAAATGATGATGAATTTAAAACTTTTATCACACATCCACTGATTGAAGAAGATGAAAAGAAAAAAGTATTGAGTTCTATTTTCAAAGATTCTGATGAAGGAATTTTAAATATAATGTTTTATATTCTTGATAAAAAAGAATAGAAAATATAAGAAATATTGTGGCAGAATATCTGAAAATATACTATGAAAAAAATCAGATACTTGATGTTGAGGCAACCTTTGCTGTTGAACCAAGTGAGCTACAAAAGAAAAAATTAATAGAAAAATTAATGAAGAAAACAGGGAAAAAAATCAATCTTGATGTAAAAATTGATAAATCCATTATAGGTGGAGGTATTATTAAAATAGGAGATCAGGTAACTGATGGATCTATACGTAAAGAATTGAATTTCCTAAGAAAAAATAGAAAGGCTTGGAAAGCAGGAGGTGTAATCAGTTGAAAATTAGGCCAGAAGAAGTGAGCAGTATAATTAAGAATGAGATTGAGAATTATAAAAAAAGTCTTGATATAAAAACTTCAGGTTCTGTTCTGGAAGTAGGAGATGGAATAGCCAGAGTTTACGGATTGAGCAGTGCAATGTCTGGGGAGCTATTGGAGTTTCCTCATGGAGTAATGGGAATGGCATTGAACCTAGAAGAAGATAATGTAGGAGCAGTTATACTTGGAGATTTCTCTTTAATAAAAGAGGGAGATGAAGTAAGAGCAACTGGAAGAGTTGTTTCTGTTCCAGCTGGAGAATCTCTATTAGGAAGAGTAGTAAATGCTCTTGGAGAACCAATTGATGGAAAAGGTGAAATTAAAGCTGAGAAATATATGGAGATAGAGAGAAAAGCTTCAGGTATTATCTCTAGAAAACCAGTATTTGAACCATTACAGACAGGAATTAAATCTATTGATGGTATGGTACCTATTGGTAGAGGACAAAGAGAACTTATAATTGGAGATAGACAGACAGGTAAAACAGCTATTGCTATTGATGCTATCCTTAATCAAAAAGGAACAGGAGTAAAATGTATCTATGTTGCAATTGGACAAAAAAGATCTACTGTTGCTCAGATATATAAAAAGCTGGAAGATGCAGGAGCTATGGAATATACAACTATAGTTGCAGCTACAGCATCTGAAGCAGCTCCATTACAATATATGGCTCCATATTCAGGAGTATCTATGGGAGAATATTTCTTAGATAAAGGTGAACATGTACTTATTGTTTATGATGATTTATCAAAACATGCAGTAGCATACAGAGAAATGTCACTGTTGCTTAAAAGACCACCTGGAAGAGAAGCTTATCCTGGAGATGTATTCTACTTACATTCAAGATTACTTGAAAGAGCAGCTAAGTTATCTGATAAATTAGGTGGAGGATCTATAACAGCTCTTCCTATAATAGAAACACAAGCAGGAGATGTATCAGCATACATTCCTACAAATGTAATTTCAATTACTGATGGACAGATATTCCTAGACTCTCAATTATTTAACTCTGGATTCAGACCTGCCATAAATGCTGGTATATCTGTATCGAGGGTTGGAGGTTCTGCACAAATAAAAGCTATGAAACAAGTTGCTTCTAAAGTAAAACTTGAATTGGCTCAATATACAGAACTATTAACATTTGCACAATTTGGATCAGACCTTGATAAGTCTACAAAAGCTCAATTGGAAAGAGGTAATAGAATTATGGAAGTTTTAAAACAACCACAATATAAACCTTTCCCAGTTGAAGAACAAGTAGTTGCATTCTTTGCTGTAATCAATGGATATCTTGATTCAATAGAGGTAGATAAAGTAAGAAGATTTGAAGAAGAACTTCTGACAGAACTTAGAAATACTACTGATATTTTAGCTGAGATAAAAGAGAAAAAAGCTTTAAGCAAAGAGATGGAAACAAAATTGGGAGAAGCAATCAACGCTTTCAAAAAGAACTTTAACTAGAAAGAGGTGGGATAATGGCTGGAGCTAAAGAGATAAAAAGCAGAATTAAAAGTGTTCAGTCTACTCACCAGATCACTAAAGCCATGGAAATTGTTTCTACTACAAAATTCAAAAGATTTTCAGCATTAGTAACTAAATCAAGACCTTATGCTGAAAGTATCCATAATATCTTGTCTAATATAGCAGCAGGAGTTAAGAGTGAAAAGCACCCTCTTTTTGATGGAAGAGAAGAAGTTAAGAAGATAGGTGTAATAGTTATGACATCTGACAGAGGACTTTGTGGAGGATTTAATAACAACACTCTTAGAGAGATGGAAAAAATCATGAGAAAGAATAGTGGAAAAGAGGTTTCAGTGATTGCTATAGGAAGAAAAGGAAGAGAATACTGTTCTAAGAGAAAGTATGATCTGAAAGCAAGCTATATCCAGCTTATTCCTGAAACTATGGGAGATAAAGCAAAAGAGATAAGTGAAAATATAGTTGATTATTACTACAATGGTATCTTTGATGAGGTGTATATGATTTATAATAAATTTGTATCAGCTTTAAGAAGTGACCTTTTAGTAAGAAAGCTTATTCCTATAGAAAGAGTAGAAGCTACAGAAAATACAGCATATATTTTTGAACCAGATGCAGAAACTATTTTATCTGCACTTCTTCCTAAATATTTAAATGTTGAGATATATCAAGCTCTTTTAAATAATACTGCAAGTGAACATTCAGCAAGAAAGAATTCAATGAAGAGTGCAACAGATAATGCAGAAGAAATGATGAAAGAGCTTAATCTGAAATATAATAGAGAAAGACAATCAGCTATTACTCAAGAAATAACTGAAATAGTTGGTGGAGCAGCAGCTCTAAATTAAAGATAAGGAGGCAATAGCGTGGAGAACAAAGGAACTATAACACAGATTATCAGTGCCGTTGTAGACGTGTCTTTTAAAGACCAGCTGCCTAGTATATATAATGCATTGAAAGTAAAAGTTGGAGATAAAGAACTTGTACTTGAAGTTCAACAGCATCTAGGTAACAATGTAATAAGAGCAGTAGCAATGGACTCTACTGATGGTCTTCAAAGAGGTATGGAAGTAATAGATACTGGTTCCCCTATAAAAGTACCAGTAGGGAAAGCAGTTCTTGGAAGAATATTAAATGTTCTAGGACAACCAGTTGATGATGGTGGTCCTATTGAAACAGAAGAATTCCTTCCTATACATAGAGATGCTCCAAGTTTTGAAGAGCAGGAAACAGAAACTGAGATATTTGAAACAGGAATAAAAGTAATTGACTTATTGGCACCATATATAAAAGGTGGAAAAATTGGACTATTTGGTGGAGCTGGAGTTGGAAAAACAGTTCTTATCATGGAGCTTATCAATAATATTGCTAAGGGACATGGAGGACTTTCAGTTTTCGCTGGAGTTGGAGAGAGAACAAGAGAAGGTAGAGATCTTTATGATGAAATGACTGAATCAGGAGTTTTATCTAAGACATCTCTAGTTTATGGACAGATGAATGAGCCACCTGGAGCAAGACTTAGAGTAGGTCTTACAGGACTTACTATTGCAGAAAACTTTAGAGATAAAGAGGGACAAGACGTTCTTCTATTCATAGATAATATATTCAGATTTACTCAAGCAGGTTCTGAAGTATCAGCATTATTAGGAAGAATGCCATCAGCTGTTGGATATCAACCTAACCTTGCTACAGAAATGGGAACTCTGCAAGAAAGAATTACTTCAACTAAATCAGGATCAATAACATCTGTACAAGCAGTATATGTACCAGCAGATGACCTTACTGACCCTGCACCAGCAACAACATTCTCACACTTAGATGCAACTACAGTTCTGTCTAGAAACATAGCTTCATTAGGTATCTATCCAGCAGTTGACCCTCTTGATTCTACATCAAAAGCTTTGTCAGCTGAAATTGTAGGAAAAGAACACTATGAAGTAGCTAGAGAAGTACAGGAAGTTCTTCAAAGATATAAAGAACTTCAAGATATTATTGCTATTCTGGGTATGGACGAACTATCTGATGAGGATAAACTTACAGTATCAAGAGCTAGAAAAATTCAAAGATTTTTCTCTCAGCCATTCTCTGTTGCTGAACAATTTACTGGAATGGAAGGAAAATATGTTACTGTAAAAGATACTATTAGAGGTTTTAAAGAAATACTTGAAGGTAAACATGATGATATCCCTGAACAAGCTTTCCTATTTGTAGGAACTATAGAGGAGGCAGTGGCTAAAGGAAGAGACCTTATGAAAGGGGATGAATAATTATGGCTACTTTTAAAGTTAAGGTTGTAAATTATCAAGAAAAAGTTTTGGAACAGGAAGCTGAATTTCTTCTTGTAAGAACTACTGAAGGAGAGATGGGAATACTTCCTAATCACTCACCTTTTGTTGCAGGACTTGCTATTGGTGAAATGAAAATCAGACTTAACGGAAATGAAAAATGTTATTTTGTTTCAGGAGGATTTCTTGAAATATCTAACAATGTTGTAACTGTATTGGCAGATGAAGCTATGCCTTGTGAAATGATAGATCTGGAAAGAGCTAGAAAAGAGGCTGAAGAAGCTAAGGCAAAGTTGGATAAATTGAAAGAGGATAAAGATATCCTTCTAACTGAAAAAAATCTAAATGAAGCTTTAGTAAAAGTTCGTTTAGCTGAAAAATTATTGTAATTTTTAAAGTAAGAAAACAGGTATGATTATATGCCTGTTTTTTATTTTTGCTTCAATATTAGTTTTTTGTAACTGTCTATAACTTTATTTTATTTATAAAATGAAAAGATTTTTTTATTATTATTTATTTTTATTGAGATTAAATTTGTCTACATTTTAACTTTGGAAATTCAGGTAAAATAAATTTATTAGTTAAAAAATAGAACCTTAATCAAAAAAGCAATGAAGTATATTTAATTAGTTATTTTATGTAAAAATAAGGAATAAAGATATTTATTGAACTTAAGTAGTTTTTGTGTTATAATCCAGATAATAAGACAATTAATTCAAAAATATATTAAATAAGATGAAAAATGAACAAAATAGGAATGATAAGCTTATGATAAAAAAAATTATGTATTTTTTGCTGATAAGTTTAAATATATATTCTGTAGAAATCGGGCAAACATCTGCTGTAATAAAAATAACAGGGAAAGTTGTTGCCAATGCTTCATTAGTTGTAAAAGTAGATGGAGTAGAAACAAATGAGATAGTTATGGAAAATTATATAAAGGGTTCAGATAAAAAAAGCATGAAAACGCTTACATTTGAATTGAGAGAAGAATATACAGATGGAAGTATAAATCTCAAAGATGTAGTTTATAATGGAAATGAAAAGAATTTTTATAAAATAGAAAAAGTATCAAATGGAGAAGAAAAGAAGTTTAGAATATCATATAATACAGAAACATTAAATAAACTTAATCATGGTGATGAAGTCGAAGATACTATAGTTTTTACAGCTACTTATGATTAAACAAGGAGAAAATTATGAAAAAAATAATAAGTACTATATTTATGTTTTTAATGGTAACAGTAAGTAGTTTTGCTTTTTTTAGAACTTCAGTGGCACCAGGAATATTTGAAATGAATTTGGATAGGTCTACTACTGAGGAGATAATACTTGTAAATAATTCAAGTGAGCCTATCAGAGTAAAAATTTATCCTGGAAAAGATGAAAGTATAAAGGATAATGAATATCTTGGAGATTGGCTGAAAATTTATCCAAGAACTATGACATTAGAAGGAAATTCAGAGAGAAGAATAAAATTTTCTATAAGAGCCCCTAAAGATAAATCAGATGGGGAATACAGAGGATTGATATATATAGAGGAACTGCCAGAAGTGATAGAAGGGCAGAGTACACTGACTCTAGCTGGAAGACATGGACTTACAGTATATGGAACTAAAGGAAAAGTTGAATATGATATAGCTATTTCAAATGTAAAAGTTGTAAACAATGAACTAACAATGAATATTAAAAATAATGGAAAATACAGTTTAAGACCAGAGATAAAAATAAATTATCTTTCTGCAAAAGGTAAAAAAGTAGGAGAAATGGAAGAAAAAACTGGAAGAATTTTACAAAATAGAACAGCAGCAGTAAAAGTAGAACTTAAGGATTTGAAAGGTGAAGCCGTAGAAGTAAATGTAGTAGGAAAAGGCAAAGTACTTTATAGTGAGACTGTAAAGTTAAAATAAAATAAGGAGATGACGTATCATGAAAAAAACATTTTTTATGATAGGAATATTGGCAACATTATCAATAACAGCATTTGGAGAAGAAGCAGCAAAAGAAGCAACAGCATCAATCCAAATAACAGGAATATCTGTTAAAGCACTAACATTAACAGCTCCAGAAAAAGTAGAATTTGGAAAAGTTATGATAGGAGGAACTAAAACAAAAGATGTAACGTTAACTTTAGCAGGAGAAACAGGACTTAAAGTTAAATTAGCTTCAGATTTACCAGCTGATTCTGAAGTAAAATTTGCAACTGGAAAAGAAATAGTAAATGGAACTACATCTGTGATATTAGCTGATGGAGCAGGAAGTTATCCTATAGGTTTCACTTATGCACCAACTAAAGATGCTGATTTAAATTTAACATTAACAGTAACAGCAACATATGATGATGCTGATTTAAACTAAATATAAATAACTAAATCAGGAGGAGTAATCCTCCTTTTTTATAAAGGGGAAAATATGAAATTCAAAATATTGTGTATTTTCTTGATATTAACAGGAGTAACTCTTTCCCAAGATTTAAAACCATTGATAATAACTGAAAAACAAGGATTCAATTTTGGTACCATCATAAAAAATTCCTCTTCTAAGAAAGTTCCTCCACTAAGAAACCTTATACTTAATATAAAAGGAACGCCTTTTGAAGAAATAAAAGTGGAAATGGATGACTATTTTGAACTGGAAGATGGAGCATATATAACTAATCCTATTATTTTAAATAATGAGGCTCTCATACTGGATAAAAATGGAGAATTAGATTTAGAAATAAAAGGAAACTTATATATTGATCATAAGGTGAAAGCTAAATCCTCTAGAGAAAAAATTGGAAATCCAATATATGTGGAGTATAAAAATTGAGAAGATTAATTGTATTATGTGTTTTTTTTCTGATAGCTGTATTCAGCTACTCAATAGATATGGAAAATATGACAGATGGAAATATGGACTTACAGGTAAATAGGATAAAAGAAGAATTTTTCCCTCTCTATATAGATGAGATGAAAGGAATTGGATATCTTCCTATGAAAGAATTTCTTTATACAATAGAATTAAATGATATAGAGGTAGATTTTCAAAATAAAATGATTAAAGGAATGCTTCCAAATAAAAAGAAAATCCAATGGAAATTTGATTCAGATATATCATTTGTAGAAAATGAAGAGTTGTATATAGAAATTGAACAGCTTGGAAAAGTCTTTCCAGTAAAAAATGTAAAATTTGATTTGGCTATGCTGAATATAAATATACAATTTGATTTTAAAATTCCGGCTGATATAAGATATGAGCAGGAACAGAAAAGAAGAAGTATGTCAAAAAGTGAGAAGGCAGAAAAAAAGCAAGAATATATAGATAATAAAAGTTTCTTTTCTCCAGGAGTCATTCAGGTAGAATATGAAAAAAATGATTTGGAGAAGAGTGGGGGAAGTTCATTATTGATGAATTACTCTACTCAGTTATTATATGGTGAATTAGATGGGGAATTCAGTATTTTTGATGATAGCAGAAAAAATAGAGAAAAATTTGAAATAAATTCTTTATCATTAACTTATGAAGAGATAATGGATAAGAAAGATGTAATATTGGGAAACTTCTATATGAGAGTCCCATCTTTTTATGATGTAGAAACAGATATTAATGGGGTAAGTATTTTAGATTCATCTTCAAGATATGATGTAACAGAGAAAAATGGAAATACCTTTGAAGGATATGCTCCCACAGGTTCAGTTGTAGAGTTATACAGAAATGGTATTTTGATAGATTATCAAAATGCAGAAAATCAGAGATATATTTTCAGAGATATAAATACACAATCTCTTACAGATAAATATTATATAAGAATATATAAGGATGATGGAACATATATTCAGCAAGATATTTCCTTATGGCTTAATAATAAGACTTTAAATAAAAATCAATGGAGTTATAACATACAGAGTGGAAAAGTAGATAAAAGAGGAGATAATGACTTCTGGGGAACAGTGAGATATGGAGTTAATGATTTTGTTACAGTAGAAGCAGGATATTATGATTTAAAAGTAAAATCACAAGAGAGAAATAGATATCAAGAGAGAGCCTATGGAGTATATCTTAGTTCTCCTCCCATAAAATTTCCCTTCTGGGCAAATATCAATTGGTATGAAGATACAGAAAAAAATGATGGAACACTTATCTGGGAATACAGACAGAATTTTTATGACTTTATTTTAGAGGGAAAGGGTGAAAAGTATAGTAAAAGAATAAGTTTGGAAGAAAATAAAGAAGAGAAATATAAAGCCAATATCAGAAAAAGCTTTGGAAGATTAAATATTGGTACTGGTTATGAAGTGGAAATATCCAAAGGAAAATACTATAGAGATTATATAGCAAGTGTTGGATATAATAGGAGATATATAAGTAATAATATAGAATACAGGTTTCAAGAATATGAAGAAGATGAGAACAGAAACAGACATTCCACAAGATTACAGACAGGAATATCATATTTTGATAACTGGAATATAACAGCAGAGATAGATATAAAATATAATAATAAATGGGAAATGGATACTGACAAATATTCAGTAAAATTTATAAGGCGTAATAATAATTATTATAGTAAAAAATATTTTGACTTATCTTTAGGATTTACATATTCAGAAAAAGATGAAGATCATTTTAGAACAGAGATATATGCAACAATTTATCTTGAAGATTTTGGAATGCCATTCTTTAATACAGAAGTTTCTATTGAGGCTAGTGATAAAAAAAGTGATGATAGAAAAGTAGGTACAAAAATTAAAAAGATAATTGTGCTTGAAGATTTACAGCGAAACAGCAAACTGAAAAATATTTCTAACTCATGGATAAGTGGAAAAGTCTATATAGATAATAATTCTAACTCAGTGTATGATGAGGGAGATGAACATTTACCAGAGATAAAAGTAACAGTATTGGGAAAGAGTGTGGAAACAGATGAAGATGGAAATTATCTGATTGAAGATATTTCATCTAATAGTAAATTTAATGTTAAAGTAGATAGAACATATATTGACCCTCTTTTATACTATGATGAGGAAAAATACTATAAAATGATGCCATCTACAGGAATGCATATTGATATTCCTTTCCAGAATACAATATCTTTGAGTGGAAATATAAAATTAGAAGAAGTAGATATACCAGAAGATAAACTTCCATATATATATAATAAAATTAGAATAACTTTAAAGAGAGATGGTAATGAAATAAAAACTTTAAAACCTGAATTTGATGGATTTTTTATATTAGATGGATTGATAGAGGGAGAGTATATTATGGAGCTTTCTTCTAAAGATGAAAATTATAAACCTTTAAAAGATAAGATAGAAATATTAATAAAACCAGAAGAGGTAGCAAACGGTATTTTTGAAACAGGTGAATTGATCTTTATTAAGGAGGATCAAAATGAGGATATTTAAATATTTTTTCTTGTTCTGTTTATTTTATAACTTCTTGTATGGAGTATATCAAAATACTAATTCTGAAAAAATGAAGGCAGAATCAGAAGTTACACTAAAAGGTTTAATAATAGAGATGAAAGGAGTAGAAAATAGAGTTCCTCCTAAGGTTGAGTTAGAATTTTCACAGGAAGGAACAGAAGTAAAACTTGTATTTAATCATGATGATGTAGAACTATCAGGAGAAAAGAATGGATTGGTCAATATAAATATCTCAAAACTTGGAAAAGAAACTTCTAAATCAGTTTTTGATATTAATTTTAAAAGTAAAAAATTGGAAGATAGTGATATTGAGCTTTTAAAAAGTGGCAAATCTATATCAAAAAATACTCCAAATGATGAGAAAATGAGAGTAATAAGATTGACAGCAATTTATAGATAGGAGGAAAATGAAAAAAATAATCTTACTATTTACTATAATTTTCACAATTACAATTTATTCAAGTGAAAGAACAAGCTTTAGAGCAACAGCAGTCTATGAAGTAAAAGATCCTATCACAATATCTTCTAACAAAAATGAAATTAATTTTGGGATTCTTTTAGATGGACAGATTGGAAGAGTATCAGGGCATACTTTAACACTTACAGGGACAGGAGATATGAATTTGAAATATACTCTGAATATTCCTCAAAATGACATAGGACTTGGCATTGTAGAAAAAAGTAAAACAATAAAAAATGATGGGATAGTATATGAATATGACTATACATGGGATACCCAAAAGAGTAAAGTAAAAAATTTAAAAGGAACTGTGATAACATTTACAGCTTCATATACAGAATAAAATAATCAGTCTAGCAGAAAACCTATTATAATGATAAAATAAAGAGAGAGGCTAAAAAGCTGATCTCTTTTTATTTTTGGAAGAGAAATACTTGGTATAGGGGGGAGAAATGGACATAATAATAAGAACTGTAAAATTAGAGGATACAGAAAGCATTAATGTTTTGTATAAAGAAGTTGATGAACTTCATTTGGAAAAATATCCAGAACTTTTTAAAAAGCCAGAAGAGGAAGGCAGACCTATTGAATATATAAAAAGTATTATAGAAACTTCATATAGAGAAATATTTGTAGCTGAACGTGATAAAGAAATTATAGGAATGGCAGAAGTTATGGTTACTCAAAATCAGCCTTTTCCAGTGAAAACAGACATGAAATGGGTAGCTTTGGATAATCTTGTGGTTAGTGAGAAATTTAAAGGACATGGGATAGGGAGTATGCTTATAGACTGTGTTATAGACTGGGCAAGAGATTGGAATATAAACAGAATAGAATTAAAAGTTTATGAGCAGAATTTTGAAGCTTTATCTTTTTATGAAGCAAAAGGGTTTGAAACACTTAATAGGACAATGTTTTTGAATATAGAATAAGGAGGAAGAATGGAAGATTTAAAAAACAGGGTAGATGAACTTTTAGAAAATCAGGAATACGACAAAGCTCTAGAGCTCCTTACCGAGAATGAGATGAATGGGGAAACAGATACATGGACTAATTCAACAACAGGGTGGATTCTAGGAAAATTAGGAAGAAGAGAAGAAGCATTAGAGTATTTAAGAAAAGTAGAGGGAGAAGGAGAAGAGAGTTCGTGGCTGTGCTGCGAAATAGGTTGGAATTTAGGAGCTTTGGGAAAGAGTAAAGAAGCAGTATATTATCTGAATAGGGCTAAAGAACTAGGAAGAGATGATATTTGGATTAATAGTGAATTAGGTTGGAATATGGGAAGATTGGATAGGAATGAAGAAGCAGTCTACTATCTGAATAGAGCTAAAGAATTAGGAAGAGATGATAACTGGATATTTGAGGAGTTAGGTTGGAACTTAGGTATATTAAAAAAATATGAAGAAGCTCTTGAAAATCTTGTAATATCAGAAAAAATGAAAGAGCCTGATGCATGGACAAATTCTCAAATAGGCTGGAACTTAGGAAAAATGGATAGAGATGAAGAGGCAGTGAACTACCTAAAAAAAGCAGTAGAACAGGGAAGAGAAGATACATGGGTTTTTTCTACCCTTGCATGGAATTTAGGAAAATTAGATAGAACTGAAGAAGCTTTGGAATATCTTTTGAAAGCAAAAGAATTGGGAAGAGATGATGAATGGATTAACAGCGAGATAGGTTGGAACTATGATAGAATAGATAAATATGATGAAGCCTATAAATATTTAAAAAAAGTTGAAGACATGGGAAGAAATGATGCATGGTTCTTTAGAGAATATGGGTGGTGTATTGGTAGGTTAGAAGGAGATAGAGAAGAAGAGGCTCTAAAATATCTACTGAAAGCAGAGGAACTTGAAAAAGCTGATTCATGGCTGAATACTGAAATAGGCTGGAATTTGGGAAAATTAGGAAAATATACAGAAGCTCTTGAGAGATTGAAAAAAGCAGAAGAGCAAGGAGATAGCAGTAAGTGGCTGTATAGAGAGATTGCTTGGAATTTAGGAAGAGCTAAAAAACCTAAAGAAGCTTTGGAATATTTAAGAAAAGCAGAGGATAAAGAGAATTTAACTCCTTGGATTTGCACAGAGTTTGCATGGAATTTAGGGAAGCTGGGAGAAACTGAAGAAGCTATCTTATATTTGAAAAAAGCAAAAGAGTTAGGAAGAGATGACCCTTGGGTTAACAGAGAGTTAGGTTGGAATTTAGGGAAATTAGAAAAATATAAAGAGGCTTTAGAATGCTTGAAAAAGGCCGAGGAAATGGAAGAAAATTCAGATGCATGGCTGTACAGAGAAATAGGTTGGAATTTAGGTATGCTTGATGAATTTGAAAAAGCTTTGGAATATTTAAGAAAAGCTGAAGAAATGGAAGAGCCAGATGACTGGTTAAACTCACAAATAGGTTGGAATCTTGGAGAACAAGATAAATATGTAGAAGCTATGATATATATAGAAAGAGCTATGAAACAAGGAAGAAATGACTCTTGGATAAATGGAGAATATGGTTGGCTTTTAACTAAGCTTGGAAAACATACAGAAGCATTAGAGTACTTAAAAAAAGCAGAGGAAGATAAAGAAAAAGAACCATCTAACTGGCTTTTGGAGCAACTGGGAGATGTATATAAGGAGATAGGAAATTATGATACTGCTTTAGAGTATTATAAAAAATAGAAGAAAATGATTCTGAAGATTCAACTAATCTTTCAAATATAGCTGATATTCTTACAAAACTTGGAAGAAGAGAAGAAGCAGCTGAATACTATAAAAAAAGTAAAAAAAAACGGTAAAGTAGAAAATTATAGTATAGCTGCTAATTATGAGAAAATGGGTGACTATGAAAACGCAGCAAAATATTATTTCAAAGTAATTACTGAGGAAAATAGAAGAGATACATGGATATATAAAAAAGCAGGGGCAGTTTTCAAGAAGATAGGAAAATATGTAGAAGCTTTAGACTGCTATAAAAAAGCTAAAGAATTTAATGGGAAAAATAGTTCAAAAGAAATAGATGCAGAAATAGCATGGCTTGAAAGAAAAATGAAATAAAACTATTGTAAAAATGCACTAAAAAAGATAAAATAATAATAAATATATTTAAGATATATTTATCATTGAAAAAGAAAAGGCTAAAAATTTTATTTCTTGGGGAGAGATGCCATGATTTTAGCTGAGTAATCTGAGGAGAACTATGGTAGAAAAAAATGTCAAGATACTAAAGCGAGCATTTTTAGTATCAATAGCAGTTGCCATATCCATATGGGTATGTAATTATTTTAACCTTTCACATTTTTATGCAGGGATAGGGGCTTTAAATGTATCAGATTTGAATGATTCAAAAACAAGAAAACAAGCTTATGAGAGAGTTATGACAACCATATTTGGAGGGGTAATAGCAGTTCTTATATGCTATATGGGATTTCAGGAAAATCTTATTATGTACATATTAGGATTGTGTGTTGTATGCTGTTTCAATGAGATAGTAATGAGAGTTCCATCATCTGTAGGTTGTATAGCTTTTACCTACATAATGCTGAATGTGGACCCTGAGAGAACACCAGTTGGGTATCTCATGGAGAGGGTGATAGGAACTTTTGCAGGGGTTGCAGCTATTTCTCTTGTAATAACGTTGTACAATGCATTTTTTAACAAAGAAGAGATGAAGAATAAGGTGCCACCAATGCCAAAAGCTGATTTGAAAAAGCAGATAATGAGGGGATTGGAACCTGGAATGGCTGTAATTTTAGGACTAGCAGTAATAAAATTTATCAATCACTTTTTTGATCCTGTGTATATAACAAATTATACTTTGTATTACTGTGCTCTTGCTATAGTAGTACCATTTAGACTTGAATGGAATGAGCTTCTTTTGCGAACAAAGGAAAGATTTCTCAGTACAGTATTTGGAGGGTTTGTAGCATTTGCTCTATATTTTTCAGGTTTCACTGGAACGTTTTGGTGCTCTGTAGGGATAATACTTGTAATAATAATAACAGAAATATTTGTAAAAGTACCAGCTTCTCTAGGTGGAATAGTATTTATGTTTATAATGGTTAATATGAAAAAGCCAGGGTTGACTCCAATGCTTTATTATACTAATAGAGTGTATGGAACAGCTGTTGGGGTTATAACCATAATAATATTTTCATACATATTTAATAAAGTTGTTGAAAAATATAAAAAACCAAGAGGAAATAATAGGGTATTTAAGGGAGATGTAAAATGATATTTGATACTTTAGAAAATTTAAAAAACTATAAGGGAATATCTGTTAATTTTGACAGAGCTATTGAGAGTATAATGGCAGGAGATTATTTGAATGCTTCTGAAGGAAGACATGATATAGATGGGGATAATGTATATTTTAATGTTCAGGAGAATCTGATGACAAGAGAAATTTCTGAAACTTGTTTTGAGAGCCATCAAAAATATATAGATATTCAATTGATAATTGATGGAGAAGAAAAATTTGGATATTCAGCAAGAAAAGTGCTTAAAGAAAGAAATAATTATGATTCAGAAAAAGATTATGATCACTTAGATGGAGAGATAGAAGTGATTTGTAAAATGACAAAAGATAGATTCATTCTTTTCTTTCCATTGGAACCTCATATGCCATGTTTAAAAGTTGGAGAAAAGAAGAGGATAAAAAAAGCTGTATATAAAATAAAAATTTAATTGATAGAATAATAAAAACTGTCTGAATAAAATCAGGCAGTTTTTTTATTGGTATATATTTATTAATCCTATCTTTTCTATTCGCTAAATAACTATCTATTAAAAGAGTCAATTTAAATTTATTCCAACTACAATTTTTACTTTTATCACAAAAAAATTCATAAGGGGAAAAGGGAAATAAAAGAGGTATAAAATCGAGAAAAAAAATATGTGTTCTCTTTTATGTATAAAGGCGAACTCTTTGATGGCTTTATTATAATCTTTAATTCTTAAATAGTCAATAAAAATTTTTATCCAAAAACCCAAGACCCAAAAAATGACCCCAGTAAAAATGCACCCCAAAACCAAATTAGTGTTCGCTTTTATACATAAAAGAGAACACTAAAATAAGGGCACTTTTTACCGAAAGAGAGGTAGTTATGAGGAAATTGTTGTAAATTTTCACATAAGACAAATGAAAAAAATAGATATAAAGAGGTAAAAGAATAAAAATAAAATTCAGCGAAAGTCAGGGAATTTATGTAAAAAGTAAATAACTGCAACTTGGTAGATGAAACTGGGACGAAGTAAAGTAATCTGCAAAAGAACAGTTAAAATAAAGAAATGGGAGGAAAAATAGTTATGATTAGCAATTTTAGTGAAGTAGAAAAATCTTTAAAGAGATGCCTGAAGGAAAAAGTATCAATAACAGCAGCAACAGTGGTAGGGTTCTTAATAGCAGGAACGGTAGCATTTGGGGCAGCAACAGATGTAACTGTTACAACAATTAATGGACCAAAAGTAAAAGTTGAAAGTAGTGAGGTAGAGGATGCTACAGATTCTATCTCTGTAGATCAGTATAAAACATTGACAGGAGGAGAAGGTCCTCTTGCAAACTTATTAATAGTAAACGCTAATAAAGAAACTGGAGAAGCTACTTTTGCTTCTGCTGTTGATGAGAAAGGAAACTCTCTTTTGGGAAAAGTTACTGCAGAAGCAACAGAAAATGGAGCACTTACTCTTATAAAAACAGATAAAACTTATAAATCTATAGTAAGTAGCTTAGAAATTGAAGCTAGTGGAAGTTCTGAGAAGACAGCCACAGCAATGGAAGCTGCTGAAGAAGGACATACAGTAACAAATGCAGGAACAATTACAGTTAAGGATTATGCACTTGGTATGGTAGCTGGTGCAGGAGCAACAGCTGTGAATAGTGCAGATGGAAAAATTATAGTAAATTCAGCTACAAATGCTGTAGGTATGTCAGCTGTAACAGAAGCTACTAAAACTACTACTTTAACAAATAATGGAAAAATCACAGTAACAAAAGGTACAGGTATATCAGTTGCTGGAGCTGGAGAAGCAGAAGTAGCAGCTGGAGAAATAGAAGTAGCAGATGCTGAAGGTAATATAGGAATCAATATTAATGGAACAGCTGATACATCAAACACTACAATAACTGATGGAACAATCACAGTAGCTGGAACAAGAACAGGAATTAATATCGAAGGAACAGGAAATGTAACACTTAAAAATACAACTATCACTTTATCTGGAGCAGGAACAGGTATCAAATATGATGGTAAGACTACTAAAGCAACAGCTGAAATATCTACAGGAAATATCGATATTAAAGCTGCTGGAACAGGAATAGAAGCAACTATGTCAAAAGCAGATGAAAGTACTCTTACTATCACAACTGGAATTATTTCAACAGGAAATGCTGGTGCAACAGGTATTAAAATAACTGGAGCAGAAGTAGCAGACTCTGAAACAAGTATAGCCACTGTAACAACTACATTAGGAGCTACAGCAGGAACTGGAGTAAGTGTAACTGGAAAGGCAAATAGTACTATTAATGTAACTCTTCAAGATACACAAACTCCAACATCTAAGTCTCCAATATCAATAGCAAAAGGAATAGATGTGACTAGTAATGGAGATAAAGGAATAATCAACATTGATGTTAATCAAAGCAATCTTCAAGTAGTAAATGATGGAAACCTAGTAAATATTGGAGATGTAGGAGGAACTACAAATGTAGATATCAACCAAAATGTTGAACTTGTAGGAACAGGAAACCTAGTAAATGTAGGAGCTATAACAGGAACAACAAATGTAGATATCAACAAAGATGTTAAACTTACAGGAACTGGAAACATAGTTAAAGCAGGAGCTATAGCTTCTGGAACTTTAAATATAAATCTTAATGTTAAAGGAAATACTGGTTTAAATGTAAAAGAAAATAAAACAGCTCTTGATTTATCAAGTGTTGGTGCAGCTAATAAAGCTTCCGTTAAAAATACTGGAACTGTAACAATAGCAGGAAAAGGAATATTAGTAGCAGGACATGATACTAATACTATATCTCTTTCTAACCAAGGACTAATTAATTTAAAAGTAGTTAATAGTGAGGAAAAAGATAAAGAGAATAACTCTGTAATTTCAACAGGAAAAAAAGTAAATGTAGCAAACTATGGAACTATTACATTAAATATAGGGTTAAATGAATTTTTAGGAGTAGCTGATGTAGAATCTTTAGATGAATTAACTATAGAGGAAGTTGAAACAGCTTTAAAAACTTTAGGAGTAATAGCTGATAAATCAGAAGGAACTTTCTCATCTGTTGGATATATTAGATTTAAAAATGGTGAATTATTCACTACAGCAAAAGCCCTTACAGGAGAACAAACAGTAGAAGGTCTTTCTTCAGCTTTAAATCAGGAAGATTCAGACAGAGCATTCGCTATAGCTAAAGATGATAACTTTACATTAAATTCAGCTGGAGAAAATGAAAAATTAGAAAATGTACAGTTCAGTTTAGATGGAACTATGAAAATAGGTGCTGAAGGTACTCCTGTAGTAATTGATAACTCTAATGTTGAGCGTCAAGTATATATTACAGGAAATGGAAAACTAGAAGTAGAAAATGGTGCAACATTAAACTATTCAGGAAATATATCAGTTGATAATATTAATACTGCTAACGCTGCAATTGCAGTAACAAATACTGGAACTCTTACTCTTGCAAATGGAGCACTTAATATGGTAGCACCAGAATCAAAAACAGCACTACTTTCAGAACCAGCAAATAGAGTAGGAATAGAATTAACTGGAGCTGGAACTACTAACTTAAATAATTTCACTGTAAATGCTGATATCAAAGGAGAACCTAGTGGAGGAGCTTTACAAGGAACACTAAGTGCTAAAGGAAAATCTAGAATAACTGGTAATGTTACTGATATAAAAGATATTAAAGTAACTGATAATGGAATGCTTACATTTGGAGCAAATTCTAAAATAATAGTTTCTGATACTGCAGCTGGAAAAACTACTGAAATAGACCTTACTGATGGAAAAATGGGAGTAGAAATAGGAGAAAGTGGAAATGTACTTATGAACTCTGTAGGAAAGATAGCATTTACTGGAACATATGGACAAACTTCTAAGGAATCAAATAAAGGAAAAGTAGTTCTATTAACTAATGCTCTTACTGAAAATACTACATTTAATCTAGGAATTCATGATGGATTAACTGATGGGGATATAATAGCTAATGAAAATATTTATTACAATATAACACAAGGTAATGGTGGAATATGGAATGCAATATTTAATAAAGATGCTCTATTACAGACAACTGGAACTAAATATTTAGAATTAGGTAATATATTTGCTAACACTCAACCTATCCATGATCTATTATCAGCAGATATTGATTTAAGAGTAGCTCAATTAGATGACCTTTACTCTAACAATATCTATTCTGAAACTGTAAAAATGTCTTTAGATACATTAAAAATGAATGAAGATGCAGTTCTATCATTAAATGTAAGACCAAAACAAGGTGAATATACTGCTCAAGGTAAATTCCTATTCACTAATACAGACTATGATAGAGATGGAGTAGTAAGAGATTACAAAGTTGAAACTAAAAACACAGGATTGTTAGGAGCTATGGAATATGGATTGACTGATACTTCATCAGTGGGATTCGCGTTCTCTGGAACTAAACAAGACCTAGATATGAAAAATGGAGCAAGCGCTGATGGAGATGCATTCTACTTCGGACTATATAGAAATGATAAGTTTAATAATATAGACTTAACTACAGGATTAGGATATATGATAGACAGAGTAGATGCTAAAAACTTCACAGGAAAAGATAAATTTGATTCTACAGCATTTAGTGGATATGTTCAAGGTAAATACAACTATGCAATTGGAGAAAATCTAACATTATCACCAAAAGCTAGATTGACTGTAACAAGATTCCAACAAGATTCTATTAATAATGGAAGAATGAAGCAGGAAGAAGTAAAAGATACTATGGCAGATGTAGAATTAGGAGTAGAAATCAAAAAAGGAATAGCTCTTGAAACAGGAAGAATGAATCTATTAGCAGGAGCAAGTTTCACTACTAATGTAGCAGGAAAAGATGATGACTATTACAAAGTAAGCTTTATAAGCAGAGCAGGAAATGAAGGAGATTCTACAAAAGTTAAGGGAGCTAATTTAGAGAAAAATAGCTTGAAACTTAACATAGGAGCAGATGTAGAATTAACAAATGGTGTATTCTACAATGGAGGATTGTCTTATGAATTTGATGATGAAGACAGAGATTCTATAGGAGTTACATTAGGGGCAGGATACAAATTCTAATTATAGAACATAGTAAAGATTTGTCATAACTAAATCCCAGCAGCTGCAGGTAAGTAATTACCTGCAGTTGTACTTTACAGAAAAAAAGGAGAAATAATGAAAAAACTAATAGTAATGATAGCAGCTATGTTAATGTTAAGCTGTGGAAATAATTTAAAGGAAATAGAACTTTCATCACTGGAGAGTAAAGATGGAGTTTTTTATGAAAAAGGAGTAGAAGAACCATTTACAGGAAAAGTAACTGCAAAGTACCCAGATGGAAAAAAAATGATGGAGAGCTACTGGAAGAATGGAAAGCAAGATGGGAAGCAGAAACAATATTATGAAGATGGAAAAGTAAAAATAGAAGGAACATTTAAGAACGGAAAAGCAGATGGAGTAATAAAAGTATATGATACATCAGGAAAAGTAATACTTCAGGAAGAATGGAAAGATGGAGAAAGAGTAAGTAAATAAAGAAAAATAAAAGACAGAATTTTCTGTCTTTTTTATTTTTACTTTATAATTAGTTCCTTAAAATGATTTATTTTGATATAACGTGTTTTTAAATATTATCAAAAAACAACAAAAAACAACAAAAATACAAAAAATAACTTGAAAAAACATTTTTGTTGTGATATATTTACAAATATAAAAGAAAATAAAAATATTAAGGAGAGAGATGAAAAATGACAAAAAGTGCGAATTTTAAAAAATGGTTTACATTTGTAGTCTTGGTAATTGGAGGAGGAACAATATTTAAACTTTCTTCATTAAAAGATGCTTTTTATGTACCTATGCAGGAGTTTATGGGATTAACACATACACAAATAGGAGCAGCTCTTTCTGTATACGGATTAGTACAAACAATAGGAAACTTTGCTTCTATATACATATCTGATAGGTTTTCAAAGAGAATAATGATATCTTTCTCTCTTGTATGTATTGGGTTAATTGGGATATATATATCAACATTTCCCGGATATGGAGGAATATTATTAGCTTGGGGATTACTTTCTTTCTTTGGGGAAGTCGTATACTGGCCAGTTCTTTTGAAAGCAATAAGACTTCTTGGAGATGAAACAGAGCAAGGAAGATTGTTTGGATTTCTGGAAGCTGGAAGAGGAGTTGTAGATACAATAGTTGCATTTTCAGCATTGGGTATATTTGCATTACTGGGAAAAGGATCATTAGCTTTAAGAGGATCAATACTTTTTTATTCAGGAGCAGTTATTTTAACAGGAATAATATCATATTTCCTTGTTGAAGATGATAAAATAGCTGTAGCAGATGGAGAAAAAATAAATAAGAATAAGTTGGCATGGCAGGGAGTTGTTCAAGCTGTAAAAACTCCTGAAATATGGGTAGTATCATTGACAATAGCATCTATATATTCAGTTTACTGTGGGTTGACATATTTTATTCCGTTTTTAAAAGATATTTATGGAATGCCAGTAACATTGATTGGAGCTTATGGAATAGTAAATCAATATGGATTAAAAATGGTTGGTGGACCTGTTGGAGGAATGCTTGTTGATAAAAAATTTAAATCAGCAACTAAATTTTTGAGAGTAGCTTTGATAGCAGCTGCAGTAGCAATGTTTGGATTTATACTTCTTCCACATGAAACAATGAATGTATATGTTGGTATGGTTTGTACTTTGGGATTTGGAGCTATTATCTTTTCTATGAGAGCAGTATTCTTTGCTCCAATTGATGAGATAAAAGTTCCTAGACATATAAGTGGAGCAGCAATGTCAATAGCTTGTATTTTTGGATATTCTCCACAAATGTTTGCCTTTGCTCTTTATGGAAATATGCTTGACAGACATCCAGGAATGGCAGGATATAGAATGGTTTTCATGACAATGATAGGATTTGCAATAGTAGGAGTGGTTATTACAACAATCTTGTTAGGAATGATAAAGAAGAAAAAGAATCAGGAAATTGCAGATTAATAAAAATATACTCAGGAGGAAAAAATGTTGAAATTAGGGTTGGAAACAGAAAGCCTTCATTTATGGTTGCAGCATAAGAGAATGGATATATTCGGATTTATAGAAAAAGCTCACGAACTTGGATTAGATGGAGTTCAGATAAATGTTATAAAAGATTATAATCTTGATGAAAACTGGGGTGCTTTAGAAAGTAATTCAGATGAACATTTGAGAAAAATAAAAGAGTTATTGAATAAATATGGAATGTATGTAGAACTGGATATGAGAAATCTTGACTATGAACGTTTGGTAGAGGTACTGGAAGTTGCCAATAAACTTGGAGCAGAGGTAATCAGGTCATATATACCAATCAAACCTCTTGAAAGGAAAGAAAATGCTTCTGGAGCTGAGGGGGCTTATGATTTTGCTAAAGTACGTTATGATTTTGATATGAAGTCATATGATGAGGGAATAGAGAAAGTAAGAAAGATTATTCCATTACTTGAAAAATACAGAATAAAACTTGCATTAGAAAATCATGAGTATGAAACATCAGAAGAATTAGTAAATGTGATAAAAAAGATAGATTCTAAATGGGTAGGATTCTTATTTGATTTTGGAAACTCTATGATGGCTTGGGAAGAACCAGTAAAAGCAGCAGAAAATATGGCACCATACACTTATACTACTCATTTTAAAGATCATATAATAGTAGAAGAGCCTGATGATAAATATGGATATGTAGTCTGTGGAGTTCCAGCTGGGAGAGGGAATATTGAATTAGAAAAATGTTTTAATATTTTGATGGAAAAATCATCTCTTACTAGAATAAATATAGAAAGTTGCTATCCATACTGTGCTCAGTTTAAGAGAACCCCTGGAACTGGAGGAGTAGAAAAAGTAGGAAAAGGAGCTTTTAAAGTTGAAAAACACCTTTATGATTATAATATTATAAAGCCAGCACAATATTATTATCCCCATGAAGTATCAGAAGAAATGCTGGAAAAATTATTAGAAGATCAATTAAAGGGATTAGTTGAAACTGTAAACTATTTAAAAAAATTGAGAGATAATTATTCAAAGTAATAAGAATAAATGTAGGAGATGTGATGTATCCAATGAATAAAAAAATAACAGATTATATCATTGTGTATATAGGCTGCATAATACAGGCATTTTCAGTTGTCTGTATTTTAAAGCCGAATAATTTAGTAACTGGAGGAATAACAGGATTATCTCTTACTATTGGAAAAATAATAAATGTAAATTATACATATATTTATTATGGAATATGTATTTTTATACTAATAAGTGCAAAAATAATATTAGGAATAAAAGAAGTAAAAAAAATAATATTACTATCAACTACCTATCCAGTGATACTTATATTGATGAATAATATAAAATTTAATTTTTTACAGGATACTTCAGATAAAATTCTGATATGTATTTATTATGGTATATTTATGGGAATAGGGACTGGACTGGTTCTGAAAAAAGGATTTTCTCAAGGCAGTTCTGATACTGTGGCAAAAATTCTTCATAAAAAATTGCTTTCTTTTATGGGAATCAGTCAGGTTCTCCTTTGTATAGATATAACAATTCTTATAGCATCAGGATTTGTTTTTGGAAAAAAAGCTGTTCTCTATGCAATTATTATGCAGATGGTGTACAGTAAAACTATAAGTGTAGTACTATTTGGTTTTGGCTCTTCATTGGTAAAGGTGGTTATAATAAGTGACCAGCTGGAAAAAATCTCTGATTTTATGAAAAATACAATAAATAGAGGATATAGTATAGGTTATGTCTATGGAGGATATAATCATATAAGAAGAGAAAAAATAATATCTGTATGTTCCCTAAGAGAAGCCATGCTTATAAAAGATTTTATAACCAAGATAGATGAGAATGCTTTTATAAATATTGTTCCAACGATATCAGCATGGGGAAAAGAGGACGGATTGCAAAGTCTTAAGGAAAGTTAAGAAAATAAATATATACCCATAAAATTCTAGGCAGAACCTTTAGTTTTATGGGTTTTATTTTAATAAAGATTAAAAGCAACAAAAAACAACAAAAAACATAAAAAAGTTTAGAAAATCACAAAAATGTGATAATATTTATTTAAATAACTAGGGGTTTTGACTAGGAGGGATTATAACATGAATGAAATTGAAATAGTATTAGAAAGAATCTCGGAGATTATATGGGGAAACTATCTTATAGTCACTCTTATAGGAGTAGGAATATTTTTTACAGTTATAACTAGAGGGATACAGATAAAGGGATTTCCATTAGCTATGAAAGAACTTGTAAACTCTTTAAAAGGAAAGAATGAAATAAAAGGAGAGGGAACATTATCAGCAGTTCAGGCTCTATGTACAGCCTTAAGCAGCTGTGTTGGAAATGGGAATATAGTTGGAGTAGCCACTGCTATTGCAAGTGGAGGACCAGGAGCAGTATTTTGGATGTGGGCAGCTGGAATAGTTGGAATGGCAACAAAATATGCTGAGATAGTATTAGGAATAATATACAGAGAAAAAGCTGATGATGGAACATATGTAGGAGGACCTATGTACTATCTGTCAAAAGGTTTAGGGTGGAAAAAAATAGCAGTTCTTTTTTCTGTATTTATGTTTTTACAAGTAAGTGGGGGAGCACTTATACAATCTAATGCTGTAGCAATAGTAGTAAAGGATATGTTTGGAATAAAGCCAATATTTTCAGGATTTATGATGGCTGGAGTAATTACTATGGTTGTTATTGGTGGAGTAAGAAGACTTGGAAAAGTAGCAGAAAGAATAATTCCTGTTATGACTATTATGTATTTTATAGGAGGATTAGTAATAATAATTTCTAACTTTAATCATATAAGTTATGCTATAATAAGTATAATAACTTCTGCCTTTAACACACAAGCAGTAGGTGGAGGAGTTTTAGGTTACACAATAAAAGAAGCAATGAGATTTGGAGTGGCAAGAGGACTGTATTCTAATGAAGCTGGAGAAGGAAGTGCACCAGTACTCCACTCAGCTGCAATTACAGATCATCCAGCAAGGCAGGGACTTTATGGAATAATTGAAGTTTTTATAGATACTGTTGTCATCTGTTCATTAACAGCTTTTATAGTTCTAACTTCAGGAGTAATAGAAATGGAAATATCTCCAGCAGTATATGTCATAACAGCTTTTGGAACTATACATTATACATTTAGATATCTTATAGGTATAAGTATGGTATTATTTGCATTTTCTACTATATTATCCCAATGGTATTTTGGAAATGTAACATTGACTTATATTTTTAACACAAGAGTAGCTTCATATTTTAAATATATATTTGTATGTCTTGCAGTGATAGGCTCTTTGAGCAGTTTAAAAATAGTGTGGTTGATACAGGATATAGTGCTGGGATTGATGATAATACCAAATCTTATAGGGCTTATTCTTTTAAATGGAAAGGTAAAAAATGCAACAGAAGATTTTATGAGTATGGTAAAAAAGGAGAGATAAAAAAGTATGTTAGCAAGTGACAGACAAGATAGAATATTAGAATTGTTAGAGAGAGATGGGAGTGTAAAAACTTCAAATCTTGTTAATATTATGGACGTTTCTCTTGAAACAATTCGTAGAGATTTAGATTTTTTAGAAAAACAGGGGTACCTTCAAAAAGTTTATGGAGGAGCTATTCTCAAAAATAAAGAGGGAAAAAATCTTGCTTATTCTTTGAGAGAATCAAAAAATACAGAGGAAAAAAGAGAAGTTGCTCTTTTAGCTTTAAAGTATATAAATGAAGAAGATACAATAGCTCTTAATGGGAGTACAACAAATATTGAAATAGCAAGACTGATAAAAGATAAGTATTCTTCTTTGACAGTTGTAACAAACTCTCTTCTCATAGCGAATGAATTAGCTGATACAAAGGGAATAAATCTTATTTTAGCTGCAGGAATATATAATAAAACTGAGTTTGCTTTTTTAGGAGAGATAACAGAGCAGTTCCTTCATAATTTTTCTGTTGATAAATCTTTCATATGTGTAGGAGGAATATCCCTAAAAAGAGGGGTGACAGATTTTCTTATTGAAGAAGTTCTTGTAGAAAGAAAGATGGCTGAAATAGCTGAAAAAGTATTTATTCTTGCAGATTCAACAAAGATAGAAAATAATTCTCTTATAAAAATATGCGATATAGAAAATTTAGATTTAATAATAACAGATTCAAAACTAGATGAAAATATTTTAAAAAAGTATCTTGAAAATGGAATTAAAATTATAAACAGATAGATTAAATAAAAATAGGTGACTAAAAAGTATTAAATCATATATACTTTTCAGTCACCTTTATTTTAAATTATATTATTTTTTTACCATGATATTCAGTAGAAGGGATAGCAGCAGCAACCTCTTCAAAATTATCACTTGTAACTTTTCCTGCTATCAGTATAATAATTCTGTTATCAGCCTTTTTTATCATAGCATTGAGAATATCTTTACCTTCAAGTGCTGTTTCTTTAGTTCCAGAAGAAAGGATTCTTTTTACTCCAATTTCAACAAATCTGTCTATAACTTCAACAGGGTTTTCCAACTCATCTACAGCTTTATGAAATGTAACTTCCATAGGAGAAGCAAGCTCAACAAGTTCTTTTAAAGTTTCAAAATCAACTTTGTTATCAGCAGTAAGAACTCCAAGAACAACTCCTTTTGCTCCTAGTGATTTACATACTTTTATATCTTCTTTCATTATTTCTATTTCTTCTTTTGAATAATGGAAGTTCCCACCTCTTGGTCTGATTATAGGAAAAGCAGGAATAGTAAGTTTTTCCATAGCCATTTTGATAGTACCATAAGATGGAGTAGTTCCACCAAGATACAGATTATCACATAATTCTATTCTGTCAGCTCCTCTTTTTTCAGCTGCAAGAGCTTCTGAAAATGATTCTACACATACTTCTTTTATCATAAGATTCTCCTTATTCTATAAATTTTTAATTTGTATTTTCACTTTGTTATATATTTTTTATTTCATTTTTTATATTATATCCTATATTTTATCTTTATACCAGAGGGGTGATTTAAAATTTTAATATATAGTTATTTTTTTTGCAAAGTGTTAAAATAGAAGAAAAGAATAGAGGGGGAAGAAGATGATATATATAAGCAAAGATTATGTAACAGATATAATGAAATGGGATAATAAAGCAGCAGCTCACTGTAAAGATGGAGAGATAGTAGTATTTGAAACAAGAGATTGTTATGATAATTGTATAACAAGTTCAGAAAGACCTCTAGGAGATAGAAGTGATGCTTTATCTAATCCTGTAACTGGAGCATTGTATGTAGATGGAGCTGAAAAAGGAGATATATTAAAAGTTGAAATAAGAGATATAAAACTTCGTCCTTGGGGAGTGATGCGTTCTTCAAATGTTGGAGGAGTTTTTTATGAGAAATATGATAAAAGAGAAGCTGTAATATATTCCATTCGAGATAATAAAATACTGTTTGATGATGTATTGGAATTAGATGTAAATCCTATGATAGGAGTAATTGGAACAGCTCCAGAAGGAGAAAAGGGAATTCCAACAATTACACCAGGAAAACATGGTGGAAACATGGACTGTAAGAAAATAACAGCAGGGTCAACACTCTATCTTCCTGTAAATGTAGATGGTGGACTTTTATCTATGGGGGATATTCATGCTCTTATGGGAGATGGAGAAGTTTTTATCTGTGGATTGGAAACAGCTGGGGAGATAACTGTAAAAATAAGTGTGCTGAAAAATACAAAACTTCCAGTACCATTTCTATATTCAGAAGGAAAGGTTATGACTATACAATCTGCTGAAACTTTAGATAAAGCTGGAGATATGGCAGCAAAAGAGATGTTTGAGTTTGTAAAAAACGCTTCTGGGCAGAATGATTTGAGGACAGGAATGCTAATGTCATTACTTTCTGATATGGCAGTATGTCAAGTAGTGGATCCTCTTCTTACAATGAGAGTGGAATTTCCTCTTGCAGTACTTGAAAAATATGGATATAAGCTTCCATAGAATAAATAAGAAATAGGGAAATAATATAAAAAATATTCTAGGAGGTTTTACGTAATGAATAATGAACTGAAAATCAAGATGTACTCATTTACAATGGATTGTATAGATCCTGCTGGACATCCTTTTTGTTTATGTCAGATGAAACCAGTTTTTGATAGTACTCATTTTGCATTGCTATAGAATATTATAATAAACCCATAAATTTATTTTCATATTGTTTAATTTAAAAGAATAATAAATATAAACCAGGATTAAATTTAAAGAGAGGAGTGCAGTTTTTCTCTTTGGAAAGAAATGAGTTTTGGTAAAATAAAGACAGTTAAAATAACAGATTCAAGAGCGAAAATTTTATTAGCTAAAAAAACTATAAAAATAAAATTAAAAAATTCAGCAGTTAAAGAATATGAAGTTAATCTTAAAATAAAAGTGAATGGAAAATATACAAATTTTGAATTAGATTCTTTTGCGAATAAAAAAAGTAAGAGCTAAGAGAAAGAGCAAACCCCGAAGGGTTGAGGCTTAGTTTAGTAAACTAAGAAGCTAATCACTATAACAGCAACGATTAAAAGGATAATTATTAAAGTACCCCCTTCAATCTTATTGTTGTTAAAGTGAAACTCCAGTTTAAACATACTAAACCTCCTTGTGTGTTTGAAATCTCCTACCTATAAGAAATGCTAATAACTTATAAGTATGAAATAAGCTCCCACAGAGTGAGAGCTTATTTCATAGCATTTTATTTCAAACACACAAGTACCCATAGGGCTTGTAATTTAATTATATCATAAAATATTGTTAATATCAATAATACTATTAATATTTAAAAGTCAAATTGAAATCAGAGTAAAGACTCTTAAAAATAAGATTTTTTATCCTGATGGGATTTATTTTTGTTATTTATTTAAACTGATATAATCCTTGTATACTCCCTCTTCTCTCCTTCTTGTAGCAGTTTTAGAAAGATAACTCCCTTCAATAATATTTTCATATCCCATCTTGTTTATTATTTTCTTCATAGCATTGATAAATGGACATCTGTCAGAATGATGATTATCAAAAGCTACACATGAAGCAAAATGTACAGCTACTTCATCTTTAGAGACAAGATTCTCTTTAGCAAGAAGTTTATTTACATTTCCTAAGAGGCTATTGATACCTTTTCCATGACAGCCTCCACATTGAAAAGTAAGAAATCTGAGTTCTTCATTTTTAGGATAATCCTTAAAAAGACCAGTTCTGGTAAAAAATGAATTCATACAATGAAAGCCACTGCATCTTCTTTTTGCAATTTCACATTGAATAGTGATAATAAGTTTAATATTTTCCATTTTTCCCTCCTGTGTTATCTGTATAAGAATATCATAACACAAAACAGAAACCAGAGATATGTTTTATATAAATAAAATTTTTATTTAACAATTAGATTTTTTAAGAAATACTAGACATTCATAGAGAATAGTGATATTATAATTTAGTTGAATTACTGGGGTGCCCAAAAGGCTGAGATAGGAAAACCTGAACCCACATAACTTGATTCGGATAATACCGGCGAAAGGAGTAATGTGTATATTTTTTATTAAATAACCAAACCTCCTTTTGCAGATATAAAAGGAGGTTTTTTTAATGGGATTGAAAGATTGTTTATGGTGTATAGGTGGAGCAAGTAAAGGGGTATCTGGATGTAGATTTTCTCTTTATCCAATGACTGATAAGTTTGTAGATATAATTCTTGGAGGATTAGAAAAGACAGATACTTCAAAGGTTTGGAAACAGACAGATAAATTAAGTACTTGTGTCAGAGGAAAAAGTGCTCATGTATTTGATGTGGTAAAAGGTTTATTTGTAAATGCTTATAAAGAAAATGTACATATGGCTCTTGAAGCTACTTTTTCTAAGGGGTGTCCTGGAGATATAGATGCAGATTCATTTATGGAAGTAGATGATGAAAAGGTAAATGAAAAAAATATTAAAGATAAAAAATTCAATGTAGTGAGTAAGATATCTTTTTATCCTATGGGAGAAGAGGATTATATGGAGCATATAGCCAAAGCAGTAATGACGGCAAAGGACAAGGGAGTTTTTGCTAAAAGTTCTCATTATGTATCTATTTTAGAGGGAGATGTACATAGTGTATTTGATGTACTGGAAGAAATATTTCAATATGGGGAAGCTAATCTGTCACATTATATTTTACAAGTTACTATTTCAGTTAATAGTCCAACAAAAGATTAGGATATCAGGAGGAAAAAATGTTTAATTGGAAACTAAAAGATGTAATAATGGTATCAATTTTTTCTGTAATATTTTCATTTATATATTTAGGAGCTGTATATTTTGCTAATTTTCTTGCAACAATACTTGCTCCTTTTGGACTGGCTCCTTTTGCATATGAGATACTTTTTGGTGTCTGGTTCATGGCTTCTACTTTTGTGCCATATATTGTACAGAGATCAGGGGTAGCAGTAGTTTCAGAAGTACTTTCTGCTCTGATAGAAGTTATCATGGGAAATATGTTTGGACCAATAGTAATTCTTTCTGGAATAATTCAGGGAATGGGTCCAGAACTTGTATTTGCTAAGAATAAATATAGAAACTTTACTATGATGAATATGTGTTTTGCAGCAGGAGCAGCTTGTGTAGCAAGTTTTATATGGGGATTTATAAGAGGAGGATTTGTAAAATATTCTCCAATGATGTTAGTATGTATGTTTATAGTAAGGCTTATAAGTTCAGTAGTATTTTCAGGTATAATCTGTAAAATAGCTGCTGATAAGCTGGCAGGAACAGGAGCATTGAGCAGTTATACTCTTGGGCAGCAGAATGATCCTGAAATGGAAGATTAAATATGAAAGAAGTTTTGAAATGTGAGGATATTGTTTTTAAGTATAGAGAAACCTCAAAAGAAAATATAATAGATGGTTTTACATACTCTTTTAATAAAGGGGAAATATATTTGATAACAGGTTTTTCAGGCTGTGGAAAAAGTACTCTTGCTAATGTTATTGCAGGACTTTATCCAAGTAGTAAAGGAATACTTTCCAAAGGAGAAGTAAAACTTTTTGGAAAGGAAATATCTGAATATCCTCCTGAAAAAAGAGCAGAATATATTATGATGATGTTTCAAAATGCAGATACTCAATTTTGTATGGATATAGTGAGAGATGAAATAATATTCTGTCTGGAAAATATTGCTTTTCCTGTGAAAAAAATAGATGA
Source organism: Fusobacterium varium (assembly GCA_900637705.1). Taxonomy (NCBI): domain Bacteria; kingdom Fusobacteriati; phylum Fusobacteriota; class Fusobacteriia; order Fusobacteriales; family Fusobacteriaceae; genus Fusobacterium; species Fusobacterium varium. The sequence continues at coordinate 2,918,484 of LR134390.1, read as the reverse complement.
AGTTGTAGAGTCAGTACTGAAAAAGATTGGAATAGAGTATCTAAAGTACAGAAAAATATCTTCCCTTTCAGGAGGAGAAAAGCAAAAACTTTCTCTGGCATGTATATTGGCAGTAAGTCCTGAAATTATAATACTTGATGAACCTTTTGCTAATGTAGATTATGAAAGCAGTCAGGAAATTGTAAATATACTGAAAAATATAAATAGAGAGAAAGAAGTAACTATAATAGCTGTAGACCACAGAATCTCTCTCTGGAAAGACATTGATTACACTCTTCTCCATTTAGGAAAAGGGTGCAGTTTTGTTGATAAAAATATTGATAAATATCTTGTTGATATAATAGATGAAGAGGAATATAGAAATAATTTCTCTAAAAGATATAAAGATTTTGAAGAGAGAAAAGATGCTGTTGCAGTTGAAAATCTAGATATATCTTATAAAAAAGAATTAATACTAAAAGATATAAATCTTGCTATAAAAGAGGGAGGCATAACCTCTATAATAGGAAAAAGTGGAACTGGGAAAACTTCTCTTTTAAAAGCTATAGCAGGGATATATAAGATATCACATGGAAATATAAAAATATTTGGGACAGATATTAAAAAAATTAAAGATAAAGTATTCATAAATAATGTAGGAATAGTTTTTCAAAATCCTCAAAACCAGTTTATAATATATAAAGTTATAGATGAAATAATGTTTACTATGAGAAATAGATATCCTAAGGAAGATGAAAAACTGCTTGTAGAAAAATCAGAAAACTTGTTGAAAGAATTTGAGCTTTATAAATATAGAAATTTTTCACCTTTTTCCCTTAGTCAGGGACAGCAGAGAAAACTTGCAGTTCTTTCCATGCTGGGAGCTGGACAGAAGATAATTCTTTGTGATGAGCCTACTTATGGACAGGACAATAAAACAAGTATAGAGATAATGGAATTTCTTAAAAGAAAAGCAATAGAAGAAAATATAACTGTTGTAATGGTATCCCATGATAAAAATCTTGTATTCAGATATTCAGATTTTATTTATGAAACAACTATTGATAAAAATATAAGGAGAATAGAAGTATGATAAAACTTAATCCAGGATATAAAGGACTTACTATTTTTCTGGTATCTTTGCTCCTTTCTTTTGAATATAATTATTATTTGAATTTTTCAGTATTTTGTATTTGTATTATGCTTATGATCATTAATAAAATTTCATTGAAGAAAATATTGCTTGCTTTTCTTCCTGTTCTATTTTTAGCAGGGGGAATATTTTTTACAGGAATGTTATACAGTAGCAGTGGAACAGCTGAAGATATTACAAGTCTTACTAAAACTGTTGTAGTTATAGGAAATATAGAAAATGGACTGCAGCTTTCAATAAGAATACTGGCTTATGCTGGGTTGGGGCTCCTTTTTGTATTTACAACTGATCCTAGGCTTTTTATAATAAGTCTTATGCAGCAGTTTCATCTTCCAGGAAATTTTGCATATGGAATACTTGCAGCATATGGTTTTATTCCTGTGATAAAACAGGAGTATGAGAACATGAGATATGCCTATAGAGCAAGAGGAGTTAAGAGGAATATATTTATGCTTCCAATGCTCGTGACAGCTGTACGTTCTTCTGAGAGCATTGCAATGGCTATGGAATCAAAAGGATTTAATGCTAAAAGCAGTAGAACAGAATATATAAAATTAAAAGTTACAAAGTGGGATTATATAATTTTAATAGGAAGTGTAGGAATAACAATTCTTACAATGTATTTATTTTAAACTTTTTATTTTCTTGAAAACTTTAATTAATAAAATAAAGAGAACAGCTAAAAAGTATTTTTACTCAGAAGCTGTTCTTTTTTATTTTTAAATAGTATTTTATAGAGATATCATATTTTCTATTCTGTCAAAAGCTTCTGCAAGTTTTGATATTTCAAGTGTACAAGCTATTCTTACAAATCCCTTTACTCCAAAAGGAGTACCATTTACAACTATTATATTGCATTTTTCTAAAAGAAAATCTGTAAATTCTTCAGAAGTCATTCCAGTTTTTTCAATATTTAGAAATAAATATATTCCTCCCTGTGCTTTAAAACAGTCAAGGAAAGGTATTTTTTTTACTCTGTCATAGCAGTAATCAACCCTTTCTTTAAATATAGGGACAAGAGCCTTTTTCTGTTTCTTAAAATCTTTAAGAGCGTGAATAGCACATCTTTGTGATACAGCAGGTGCACTGTAAATAATAGCCTCATTTATATAATTGATACAGCTTATAAGCTCTGGAACTTGAGATATAACATAACCAATTCTCCACCCAGTCATAGCAAAATTCTTAGAAAAACTGCAAACAGATACAGTTCTTTTTTTCATTCCTTCCAAAGTAATAATAGGAATAAAAGTTTTTTCATATGAATAAAAATCATAGACATCATCAGCAATAACTAGAAGGTCGTATTTTTCTGCAATTTCTTTGATAATATTCAGACTTTCCATACTGTAGCAGACACCAGTAGGATTAGATGGAGAATTTACAACTATACATTTTGTCTTTGGAGTTATTGCCTTTTCTAAATCTTCTTTTATTATTTGAAAGTTATTTTCAATTTTTGTTTCTACAGTTACAGGAACTCCATCAGATAATTTTATCTGATCAGCATATACTGGAAAAAATGGTGCAAGAAGAATTGCTTCTTCTCCCTTATTCAAAATACTTTTAAATACAAGATAAAGAGCATGACAAGCTCCAGTAGTTATCATAACATCTTTAGGAGAAAATTCATAATTTTGAAAGTTTTCTTTGTGATATTTACATATTTCTTTTCTTAATTCAAGATATCCATAAGAATCAGTATAATGAGTATGCCCATTCTTAGCATCAATCATAGCCAGTTCAATAAGATGTTCATCAGTATGTATATCTAAATCTCCTATTCCCAGATTAATAAGAGAAAGAGAACAAGTTTCAGATCCTTTTTTGTTTCCCATGGAATAATTTCTTTCTTTAAATTTATCTGCAATAAAGCTTTTCATTTTTACCCCCTACAATGAAAAAAGTGTTTCTTTTAAATTTTCTTTATTTATATTAAATTCCATATCTATTATGTCAGGCCCTGCTAAAATGGCCCAGAGAACTTTATCTTCCAATTTTTCAAATTCATCTTTTTTACTACTTCTGATAATTTTGCTGGAAAAGAAAGTTTTTTGTAGAAAGGAAGAAGTTGTTTGTATTCCTCTTTTTTCCCTTCAAGAAGGAGCTGAACAAGTATACCAAATGCAACTACTTCTCCATGAAGATGTTCTTTTTCCAGCGAAGGAAGCAGAGTCAGACCATAAAAAACAGAATGAGCAATAGCTCCATTGAGAAATTCTTCTACTAAATTAGAAACCATTCCAGTATTTACTATTATAGCAAGGACAACTTTTTTAAATTCCTCATTGATATCTTCAGCAAAGTAAGCAGAAACACCATTTTCAAGTATAACAGTTTTGCAGAGATGGCTTATTTCCTTTCCTAAGGAATTTGGATAGGTCATCTTTCCATTATTTTTGCTGGAAACATATTCATATTTCATTCTTACTTCATAAAATTTGGCAAGTGTATCTCCCATACCAGCCCATATATATTTTTCTGGAGCAGATTTTATAGTTTCTAAATCTATAAAGGTTTTTTTAGGAGGAGAAGGAAAATCAAAAAATTCCTTAAAGCTTCCATCGTTGTTATACACAACAGATAAGGCAGATGTTGCTGAACAGGTAGAAGCAATAGTAGGGATAGAAAATATATCTATCCCTAATTTAAAAGCTGTTATCTTTGCTGTGTCAATAGCTTTTCCTCCACCTATTCCAAGAACAAGATCAAATTTTTTATTCAGTGTATTTTTCAATATATCATCAACATGTTCATAAGAACATTCCCCATGATATTTTTCAATCGAATATTTTTTTCCTCAAGTAAGGGAAAAAGTTTTTCCCTTATACTATTAAAAGAATTTTCTCCAGTTATAATGAGGATATTATTATATAGAAGAATTTCATTTTTTAAGTATTTCCATATATTTTTATCTATGAAATAAGAAGTGAATGAAAAATTTTCAAACATAAACAGCCTCCATTATACACCATATTTTTCTCTTAATTTTTGAATAGTACCATCATCAATAAGTTCTTGAAGAGCTTTATTGAATTTCTCCATAAGTTCTGTATCATCTTTATTGAAAGCAATGGCTTTAGGCTCTCCTTCAAGAGTTCCTACAAGCATAAGTTCAGGGTTATTTTCTACAAATTTTACAGCCACACTTTCGTCAAGGACAATAGCATCTATTTTACTGCTTTTTAAAGCAACAAGAGCTCCAGTGTTAGAAGAGAAAGGAGTTACAGTTGCACCTTTTATTTTTCTTGCAGCAGCTTCCTTTGTAGTTCCAAGTTCAGCACCAAAATTTTTATTTTCTAAATCTTCTATACCGTTGATAGGTTTATTTTTATTTGCTATAAAAGCTACATTAGATGAAAGATAAGGTATAGAAAAATTAACAGCTTTAGCTCTTTCAGGAGTAATACTCATTCCAGCTATCACAACGTCCATTTTCTTCGTCTGAAGAGCAGGAATAAGACCATCAAAATTTGTATTAGACCATTTATATTGTATATTTAATTTTTGAGCTATTGCAGAGATAATATCAGCATCTAAACCACATACTTGGTCATTTTCCAGATATTCAAAAGGTGGATATTCAGCATTTGTTCCTATTACATAGACTTTATTGTCTTTTGCTTGTTCTGTTTTAGAAGTTCCACAAGCAGCAGCTAGTACTAATAGTACAGTTAACATAAATAGTTTAAAAAGTTTTTTCATAATTTTTCCCTCCATGTTTTATTAGTGATTAAAATTAAAAAAAGTACTGATTCCTAAAAAGAATCAGTACTTTAACAAACGCATTCATAGAAATATTATACTCAGGGAAATTTATCCCATCTTTGTAAATATATATTATATCATGAATAATGCCATATTAAAGAATCCTTTTGTACAGGAATATGTTGCAAATATTTAATTGTGGCATACTCCTTAGATTCTTAAATAACATTTTTTTCTCCTTGTGTTAATTTATTTTATTGAGGTGATTATATAACTTGAAAGGGATATTGTCAATATTTTTTTGAAAACTTTTTTTATAAAAAAATAAATAGATAATTTTTTTTGATAAAAAGGATATTATAATAATGGAATTTTAATGCTCAATTATGTTCTATTTTTATTCTTAAATTCAATAGAGGAGATAAAATTCTTGTAAAAAAATAAAAAATCACGGAGTATAGTTATATCAAACAAAGATACAATAGAAAGAAACTTAAAATTAATATATTCATTGAAATAAATGAGAAAATGTGATACGATAAATCAGCTTTAATATTATTAATGACATATTCTGAAACACATTTTTTAATGGACTAGGGAGGAAAAATGCATTTAAAAGGTAGAAATAAAAAACTGATAGTATTGTCGCTATTGGGACTGGCTCTTTTAGGATGTGGAAAAGAGGAAAAAGCTCCTGAGAAAAAAATAATAAGAACTATCACTAGTATGGATATAGATAGTTTAAATCCTTACAAACTTGTATCAAGTGGCTCGGAAGAAATAATGATGAATGTTTTTGAAGGGCTTGTAATGCCTACAGTAGATGGAGGACTTTACCCAGCAGTAGCCAAGGAATATAATATATCAGAAGATGGATTAAAATATACATTTAAAATAAGAGATGGAATCAAATTTCATAATGGAAATCCTCTAGATGTAAAAGATGTAGAATTTTCTTTAAGAAAAATGTCAGGAAGAGAGGGGGATACTCCTGCTCAGGCCATGTTCTCAAATATAGATGATATAAAAATAACTGGTGAAGATGAAATAACAATTACTCTTAAAGTTCCAGATTCAGCCTTTATTTATTATATGACAGAGGGAATAGTTCCTGATGAAAATAGAGATTCTTTAGATAAGGAACCAATAGGAACAGGACCATTTAAAGTATCTGGATATGAGAGAGAACAGAAGATAACATTAGAGAAAAATGATGATTATTGGGGAGAAAAGGCCAAAATAGATGGCGTTGAAATTTTTGTAACTCCAAATGCAGAAACAGCATTTTTAAAACTTTTATCAGGGGAGATAGATATTCTTCCACGTGTGGATTCAAAAAGATTAAATGAGCTTAAGAATTTTAAAACTATATCAGGAGCTCAAAATACAGTTCAGATATTTGCACTTAATAATAAATTTGAGCCTTTCAGCCACAAAGAAGTAAGAGAAGCTATTAACTTAGCAGTAGATAAAGATGGAATAATTAAAAATGTAATGGGTGGATATGGAATAAAACTTGAAACAAATATGAGCCCAGTAATGAAAAAATTCTGCATAGATAATATAGGTGAAAAAAGAGATGTTGAAAAAGCAAAAGAACTTTTAAAAAATGCAGGATATGAAAATCTTAGATTTACAGTGAGAGTTCCAAGCAACTATGCAATGCATGTATCAACAGCTCAGGTGATAGCTGAACAGCTTAAGGAAGTTGGCATCACTATGAATATAGAAACTGTAGAATGGGCAACTTGGCTGTCAGAGGTTTACAGTGGAAGAAAATATGAGGCAACTATAGTAGGACTTACAGGAAAACTTGATCCAGACTCTATATTAAAGAGATATGCATCAAATTATCCAAGAAATTTCTTCAACTATGAAAATCCTAAATATGACAAACTTATTGCAGATGCAAAAATGACATCTGATGAAAATAAAAGGATTGAATATTATAAAGAAGCTCAAAGAATATTAAGAGATGAAAATGCAGCAATTTTCATAATGGATCCAGAACTTATCACAGCTATGAATAAAAACATAAATGGATATGTATTCTATCCACTCTCATTTACGAACTTCGCAAAAATTAGTATTGGAGATTAAAATGTTCTATATGAAAAAACTAACAAAAATGATATTTTCTATATTTCTTATAGGGACACTTTCATTTTTGCTTTTGGAAATGATTCCGGGAGATCCAGCATCAGCTATACTTGGTGTTGAAAGCACTCCAGAGGACATTGAATTATTGAGAGAAGCACTTGGATTAAATAAAAGTTTAATAGTGAGATATCTCACTTGGGGCAAAGGAGTACTTGTAGGAGATTTCGGAAATTCCTTCAAGTACTCCGAACCTGTTGTCAGCCTCATTCTCAAAAGGCTTCCTCTTACTTTAGAAATAGCTATGATTTCGATAGGGATAGTATTCTTAGTATCTGTACCCCTATCTTTTTTGCTATATAAAATAAAAAATAAACATGTGAAAAAATTTGGAGATTTTATGATAGGTGTTTTTATCTCAGTTCCTTCGTTTTGGCTGGGAATAATTTTTATGTTTGTTTTTGGAGTAATATTGAGATTATTTTCTGTTGGATACAATAATACTTTTGCTTCTCTTCTCATGCCATGTGTAGTTATAGCTATACCTAATATAGGAATAATTACAAGTTATATAAGAAGCAATCTTGAATATGAGATGAGAGAGGAGTACATAAAATATCTCTATGTAAATGGGCTGAAAATGAAATGGCTTAATATATATATATTAAAAAATTCTATTCTTCCAGTAATTCCATTGATAGGGATTATGATAATAGATCTTATCACAGGAATAGTAATAATAGAGCAGATATTTTCTATTCCAGGAATTGGAAGGCTTCTCATAACTTCAGTAGTAACAAGGGACATACCTTTAATACAGGGATTAATTTTCTACACATCAGTAGTGCTTGTCCTTATTAATTTCATTATAGATATCCTCTATTCAGTTATTGATCCTAGAATAAGAGGAGGAGAGTAAAATGAAAAAAAGATATATTGTACTTATATTTCTTTTGATAGTTGTAATTTATTTTTATCAGAATCCTTATACTATGAATGATGATATGATACTGGCAAGACCAAGTCTAAAAAATCTATTGGGCTGTGATAACTTAGGAAGAGATATTTTCAGCAGGCTTGTATTGGGTTCTTTTATACTCTTCTCATAGCTTCAGTTTCTGTGGCACTTTCTGTAATAGTAGGAACAATAATAGGAAGTGTAGCAGGTTATTATGGAAAGGTTTTAGATTCTGTTATTACATCTTTTATAGAAGTAATAATAGCTATTCCTTCAATATTAATAGCTCTTGGAGTAATAATAATTTTGAAGACAGGATTTATTTCTATGATAGTGGCTATTTTTCTTATCTACCTTCCAAGATGTGTAAATATGGTGAGGGGACTTGTAAAGAAAGAAAGAAATATGGAATATGTAGTAGCAGCTAAAACATATGGAGTATCAGATTTAAGAATAATTTTTTATCATATACTTCCAAATATAATGAAGCCTGTACTTATCAGTTTTACAACTGGATTTGCAGGGGCAATACTTACTGAAGCTGGCTTGGGGTATTTAGGGCTTGGTATTCAGCCTCCATATCCTACATGGGGAAATATATTGAATCAGTCACAGTCATATTTTTTATCAGCTCCGTGGTTTACTATAGCTCCGGGACTTGCCATAATATTCACAGTTTATCAGATGAATAAACTTGAAAAGAGAGGAAAAAGATTCTAATGATAATAAATATAGAAAAATTAAATTTAGAAATTGATGGACAGGTACTTTTAAAAGATATGAGCTTTCATATGGAAAAAGGAGAGATAGTTGCTCTGGTAGGAGAATCTGGAAGTGGAAAAACTTTGACTACTAAATTCATATTAGGAATACTTCCTGAAAGAAGTATAATTCATTATGAGAAGTTTGAAAAAAACTGTAAAATAGGAGCAGTTTTTCAAAATGCTTTTATATCATTAAATCCAACAATAAAGATAGGAAGTCAGCTGAAAAGACTTTATGAATCCCATTATGGAAATGATGGAAAATGGAAAGAGGAAGTAACAGCTTTGTTAGAAAAAGTTGGAATAAAAGAAATTGATAAATTTTTAAAAAAGTATCCTCACGAAACAAGTGGAGGAGAAAGACAGAGGGTAGTCATAGCAGGAGCATTAATAGGAAAACCAGAAGTTCTGATTGCAGATGAAGTAACAACAGCATTGGATATGAGAACAAAAAGGGAAGTAATTACTCTGTTTAAGAATATAAGAAAAGAACTGGGAATATCTATACTTTTTATTTCACATGATCTGGATTCTATAAAAAACTTTGCAGACAGGGCTTGTGTTATGTATAAAGGAAATATTGTAGAAGAAAACAGCTGTGAAGAAATATTTGAACATCAGGAACATCCTTATGTAAAAAGACTCATAGGTTTTTCAAAAACTCTATGGACAAGAGGAGAATAATATGTTTTTAGAAGTGAAAAATCTAAATAAATACTATAATTCAGGGAATTTTTTTTCTAAAGAAAAAAAGCAGATATTAAAAGATGTTACCTTTGATGTAAAAGAGGGAGAGATATTTTCAATCATTGGACAATCAGGAGCAGGAAAATCTACCATTGGAAAGATACTTTTAGGAATTGAAAAGAAAAATAGTGGAGATATAATGCTGATGGAACGTCCTCTTGAAGAAATGGTAAAAAAAGAAGTACAGATGGTATTCCAAGATCCCTATAGTTCTTTAAATCCAGCTATGAAGATTGGAAAAATATTAGAAGAACCACTAAAAGTAAATGGAGTTAAAGATAAAAAAGAGAGAGAAGAAAGAGTAAAGTCCATGTTGAAAGAAATAGGACTGGAAGAAACGTGTGGAGGAAAATATCCATCTGAACTGAGTGGAGGACAGAGGCAGAGAGTAGTCATTGGAGCTGCTATGATATTGAAACCAAAACTTGTAGTATGTGATGAACCTGTTGCTTCTTTAGATCTTTCAATACAAAATCAGATTTTAAATCTTATTAAAAAATTTAATAAGGAGTATAATACAACTTTTATTTTCATATCACATGACTTAGGGGTTGTATATAATATATCTCATAGGGTTCTTCTTTTATATAAGGGAGAGGTACAGGAAATAAGAGAAACAGTTGACTTTTTTAGAAATCCAAAAAGTGAATATGGGAAATATTTTTTAGATGGAATAAAAGTTTAAAATTAAAAATAGATACTTAAAGATTAGAAAATATCAAAATGACTAAGAAATTATATTTTAACTTCTTAGTCATTTTTTATATTTATTTTTTGATAAATCTATAATAAGTATGAAAAATGAATTATGAATAAAAAAACGTAGTTTGAAGATCTAAATAATATACTTAAAAAAGTATGATATTATTCATAGAACTAATTTTGAATATACAAATTTTTTTATAATTATATAATATATAAAGAGAGTATTTATAAAATATGGAGGGATGAAATGAAAACAATAGGTCTTATTGGTGGAATGAGCTGGGAAAGTACTGTAACTTATTATGAAATAATCAATAGAACAATAAAAGAAAAATTAGGAGGACTGCACTCAGGAAAGATAGTCCTTTTTAGTGTGGATTTTCAGGAAATAGAGGAATGTCAGGCAAAAGGAGAATGGGATAAAAGCGCAGAAATTTTAACAGAAGCAGCACAGAATTTAGAAAAAGCAGGAGCAGATTTCATAGTTATATGCACAAATACAATGCATAAAATAGCTCCAGATATTCAAGAAAAAATAAGTATTCCCATACTTCATATAGCAGAGGCAACAGCAGATGAACTTGATAAGAAAAATATAAAAAAAGTTGCCTTACTGGGAACAAAATATACTATGGAACAGGATTTCTATAAAAATAAACTTGTAGACAGGGGAATAGAAGTTATAGTTCCAGATGCTGAAGACAGAGCAGAAGTGAACAGAGTGATTTATGAAGAATTGTGTCTTGGAAATATAGTAGCAGATTCTAAAAAGAGATTTCTTGATATAATGAAGAGTTTGGTAAAAGAGGGAGCACAGGGAGTTATATTAGGTTGTACTGAGATTGGTCTTTTGGTACAACAGAAAGATACAGATATTTCATTATTTGATACTGCAGCAATACATGCAGAAAGAGCAGCGTTAAAAGCAATAGAGAAATAATTTTTAAATGACATAATAAAAATTAAAAATATTAAAGAAAAAAAGAATTTTAGAAACAGCTCGAATAATATATATGAAACATAAAAAATTCTAAGAGGTGGTACTAAAATGACTATTTATGATTTTAAAGTTAAAAATGTAGATGGAACAGAAGAAACATTGGAAAAATATAAAGGAAAAGTATTGCTTATAGTAAATACAGCTACAAGATGTGGACTTACATCTCAATATGAAGGACTTGAAAAACTTTATGAAAAATATCGTGATAAAGGGTTTGAAATATTGGATTTTCCAAGCAATCAGTTTTTGAAACAGGCACCAGAAAGCAGTGAAGAAATAGCTGAATTTTGCCAATTGAAATATGGAACTAAGTTTAAAACATTTGCAAAGATAGATGTAAATGGAAAGAATGCTGATCCTCTATACATATATTTAAAAGAGAAAGCAAGTGAGGAAATAAAAAATAGAGAAACTGATTCTTTTAAGGATAAACTTGAAAAATTAGGACAAACATTATTAGGTAAAGAGATAAAATGGAACTTTACTAAATTTCTCATAGGAAAAGATGGGGAAATAATTGGAAGATTTTCTCCTACTGTAACACCTGATGAGATAGATGCAGAAGTAGCAAGAGCAATATTGAAATAAATAATTAAGGCAGAGATAATCTCTGCCTTTTTGGTTAAAATTTGTAATTGAATCTTACTCCATACTTGATTGATGAGTCTTTTCTATTTCCTTCATCTACTGCCTCTACTTCAAAAGTTACTCCCATATGATTAGCTTTTTCTATTGTAAGTCCGATTTTTCCTGTAAGTTTTCCCTCTTTCTTTTCTGGAGTGATTAGACTGTAATATCCTTCTCCTCCATTTTTAAGTCTTGCTTTATTTCCATCATAATTATCTCCAAGTTCATATGCATACTTTACATCTGCTGTTGCTTTTACAGATACATCATTTACTACATAGATTCTCTGCTGAGCTTTTACTCCGGCTGCTACCTGTACGCTTAAGTAATCATTATCTTTAATTTGTACTTCCAGTCCACCTTTGCTTCCAGCACTTTCTTTAAAGTCATCTACTTTTCCATATTCTAAATCTAAATCAGCATATACATCCAATTGTCTAGAAATGTCTGTATAGATAACTTTTGTAAGCCTGTTATCAAATGCTACAGAATAAGTATTGTACTCCCCTTTATTTTCATATGTATTTTGAAGATTAAGCTTTCTCTTAGCGATGTGTCTGTTGTATCCAAGTTCCAATCTTGTAAGCCAAGATACTTTATATTCATCACTTAAATTTTTAACTCTGTGAGCTCCTGCTCTCAATGAGTATACATCTTCTTTTGAACCTCCATCATCAAAATCAAACTTCGATCCAGTAAATCCTAATGTATACCCATATTTACTTCCATACTCTGTTCCTTCTTTTTCTTTCATATACAGAAGCCCCATTACTTTGTAATCATAGTCGTCTATTCCCACAGTGGAATCTTTATAATTTCCATCAGTATAGATAACACTGTATTTACTGCTGTCTTTAGTCAGATTGTATGATGATTCAAGTTCATAGAAAGAGTTAGCAAATGCTTGATTAATATCCTGCATTCTTCCTTGAATAGTTGCATAAATATCTCCTCTTGTTTCTGCAAGTTTTCTAGAAGCTTCTCTCTCAAATTGATCTGCTGGAAGTCCTTCAAGATATTGATTTAACCCTTTTAGAATTTCAGCATCTTTACCATTTCCACCACTATTTTTAAGTATGTTATCCAATCCTTTATCCAAGGCATCAAACTGATTACCTACTGTTAAATCTGCATATGGTCTTTTGGCAATAACAAGATTTCCTTTATCTGTAACTTTAGCAACAAATAAAGGAGATGTTACAGGAGTAAGTTTACTTCCTGTAATTGTTCCTGTTGCTGTATTTACAAATCCTTCTATTTCATAAGAAATTCCATTTCCTGTTGCTGCAAAGTTTGGAAGCAGTTTTACCTCACCACTCACACTGTTTGCATTGAACAATGGTGTTCCAGTTGTTACATCTACATATGCTCCATTTACTACTATATTTCCTGCAGTAGAAAGAGTTCCACCTATAGATGTATATTTATCATTGATTAATATAGTTCCATCTGGCTTTATTATGACACTTCCAACTTGTGCAGTAGCTAAACCTGTCAAAGCAGTTGCTGACCCCGTTCCACCAGGTAAAATAGTAATATTTCCAGAATTAGTAAGCGTTCCTGGTCCTTCTATTCCAATACCATTTTTAACAAAAATATTTCCTGTATTTGAGAAAGTTGCTCCAACTCCTAAAAGCATTCCAACGCCTTCATTAACAGTTATTGTTCCAGCATTTTCTATTCTTGCCCCTCCATATGCTGCCATTCCTACTGTAGCTGTTTTGCATGAAGCAATATTATTCCCTAAAATAATGTTACCACCAGCAGCATTTACAGCTGTTGCACCATTTCTTACAAGAACTCCAATACCACCATTATCAACATTAATAACTCCAGTATTTATAAAGTTAGTTTTTTCTCCCTGAGCATATACTCCTATTGAATGATCATGATTTACAGTTATATTTCCAGTATTATTAATTTTTGTACCATTAGCTGCATATATTCCAATTGAATTGAGGTGCTGGTCACTATCAGTATGATTATTATTTTTTATATCTGTAGCTCCTACAGCTATATTTCCAGCATTATTTATTATATTATTTCCATTAGAGAATATACCTACAGCTGAAGTTCCAAGTATCATATCAGCATTATTATTTACTGTTGCTGAGTTGGAAGTTATAGTAATAATTTCTTTTTCATTAATATTTTCAGTTTTGGCCTGTTGAATATATATTCCATAACCATTATTTCCAACACTCCAACTGCCTGTTGATGTAGATATAGTTCCTGCTCCAAGTAATTTATAAATACCAACTGATCCAGAAGCTATTTTATTCTCAATAGCCATAGAGCCTGTATACGAAACATTTCCAGAACCTTCACTTACTATACCAATACTTGTATTTGCTCCAATACTCATATTGCCTTTAACTGTTGAATTCATTCCTTTAGTATATACACCAGTAGCATTACTTGAACCTATTGTAATATTTGACATATTAGCAATGACATCTCCAGAGCCTTCTCCATATATTCCGAGTCCATTATTACCAACATTCATATTCTCAATTCCTGTTCCTTGGGAAATTAAATTTCCAGTTATCATACTTTTAGCAAAGATTCCAATACTGTTATTTCCTATTGAAATATTTCCAATACCTCTATATGAACCACCATTTAAAGAAATTCCTAGGGAAGATATTGATTTATCTGCAGAACTAGAAGAATCTAATACTGCTAAATCTCCATTTACTAAAATCTGACTTTTTTCACTATATATTCCAATATTCTTATCTCCTACTACCTTGACATCTCCTGCTGCTGTAAAATTGGAATTTTCTCTTACTATAGTTCCAATCTGATTGTTTCCACTATTTCCTATAAAAATTCCACCAGCTGTAGTTCCTGTTGAATTATTTAACACCATACCAATAGTATAACTTCCTGTCTGTGTTATAACAGGAGTAGTTCCTATAACTGGAACATTATCATAATAAATCCCTATTGAATACTTAGATGAATTTCCTGCCTGTACTGCTATTGTAGAACTTCCAAATGTAGGAACAGTATTTTTTAAGAACACACCTATTCCACCATTTTTTGCTGTAATGGAGAAAGTACTGCTGTTTAAAGTTCCACCATCAGCAACTACTCCAATCTGATTATCTGCTGTGATATTTCCTGTAAATGTTAATGCAGCTCCTTTGGAATAAATATATATTCCATCTGTACCCACTGAAATATTGTCTGTATTAGTCACAACAGCAATTGTTCCTGTGCCTTCAGCATATACACCTATTCCTTTATCTCCAGCAGAAATTGTACTTGTTCCTGTTAGATTTATATTTGAACCACCATTTGCAACTATCCCTATAGCATTTTTTGATGAACTTGAATCACCCACTGATATGCTACTGTTTATTGTAGATACTGTTCCATTCATTGCAAATATTCCAATACTTTCATTACCTAAAGCAATATTACCAGCATTTATATTTGATGATATTCTTTCAAGAACTATACCTGTATTCTTTGCTTCAGTAGAAGTTATATTATTTGATATAAGACCATTTGTACTTCCTTTGATATATACTCCTATTCCATCTGTTCCAGTCAGAGTCATATTATCATTTTGTATAGATGTAAGTATGCCATTATAGTTAGAATATATACCTATACTGTTATTTCCTACCTTGATATTTCCAGTATTTACTATATCAGCTACATCTGTATACATTGCTATAGATGGATTATGTGCTGGAGATTCTCCATTTGCTGTTATTATTCCTGTATTATTTAAAGTAATAGTGTGTAAAGGAAGTGAATCACCAATAACTGCTGCAAGTCCTATTCCACCATCTTTAGCAGTAATATTTCCACTGTTACTTATATTTTTATTTCCATTAACTCCATTATCATATTGTCCAAGAAGTCCTATTGCACCAGTTCCTATATTTAAATTTCCTGTTGAGTTTAAACTTCCATTTGTTGTTGCTGTAGCTACAAGGGCTCCTGAACCTGTTACAGTAATATTATTTCCAAGAGTTAGATTTCCGCCATTGTTAAATACTCCTATTCCTCCACCATCAAGAAAATTAATTGTTAGATTTCCAGTTGTTCCGAAGTTAACAATTCCACCATCAACATATATTCCAGTTCCTTTATTTATATTTAAGATTGATGTTTCTGTTGTGAGGGTAGTTCCATTTTTTACATACATTCCTATTCCATCTTCAATATTTATAGTTCCATTGTGAGAAAGACTCATTCCAGTTCCATTTAAATATATTCCTATTCCATTTTTAGCATTTACAGTTGCATTGTTCATAGTATAATTACTAGTTATTCCAGAATCAAATAATATTCCAACTGATGTACCCAAGTTATTTGTTCCTGTTGTTATATTTGCATTATTGAATGTTACTGTGTCATCTAAAAGATAAACTCCAACAGAATCCTGTCCAGTTTTTATATTTCCTGAAATAACTGAATTATTCTTAGCAGCAACACCAACAATACCTGCTGAATCTGCTGCATTTACTGAAAAATCAATTTTAGCATTATCTGCAAATACTCCAACTCCTCCTGAAGCTATATTTAAAGTTCCAGCAGTTATTTTGTTGGAACCTGTATTTTTTAAATAAATTCCAATTGCATTTGATGTTATAGTTCCTTCTGTACCATTAAAACTATTTTCTAAACCATCAACATAAACTCCAGTTCCTGTTGTTGCAGTAATATTTCCAGTGTTTATCCCTGAATTTATTCCAGTTCCTGCTATGTACATTCCTAAGTTATTTCCAGATTTTATAGTTCCAGTATTTTTAATAAAAGATTTATTTCCCAGAGTATTATTTTTAGCTGCCATTCCAGCTGATGATGTTCCAGTTGCTTCGCTTACATCAAGAACTCCATTGTTTATTCCCTCTCCTTCTTCAACATACATTCCTATATTATTTAAGCTATTCATAGTTATATTTCCATTTGAAATTAGAGATGAATTTCCTTGTATATATGAAGCTATATTATTTGATGTTCCTGCTGCTGTAGATTCAATATTTTTAGTATTGATAAGTTTTACTCCACCTGCTGCATATATACCTATACTGTCACTTCCAATAAGTTTAATTGCAGCTTTATTAGTCAAAGTTTTTTCAGATATTCCCTTATTGTAATATACACCAATATTTTTAATACCTGCTGTATTATTTATAGTTATATCATTACCTTCAATATAAGCTCCATTTGTAAGATATATTCCTGTTCCTTTGTTAGTATCTGTATTAAGGGTAAGTCCAGGAGAATTAATAGTAATTTTGCCATTATCTCCATATATTCCTATTGCTCCTGCAGTTCCTGTTCCTTTAACAGTTACAGTTCCAGAAACAGAAGAGCCTCCATCAATAAATACTCCAGTAGTTTTTTCACCATCAGCTGTAATATTTATATTTAAGGAGTTATTCCCTTTTGAATAAACACCAATCGCTTCATTTTTAACTTCTAAATTTCCATTGCCATTAAAAATACTTCCTGTTCCAGTATTTTCTAAGTATATTCCAACAGTTTTATTTCCTGCTGTCATTGGAGCAGTTACCCCATCTACTATTACATTTTTTCCATTATCTATCTCTACAACTGCATCTTTACCATATACATAGATATTTTTATTTTCATTTTTATTTATAAAATTTAAATTAGTTTTTAATTTTACAGCTGCTTTTTCTGAAAAAATTCCTACACTTGATTTTCCTGAGAAGCTTATAATATTACCTGTATTTAATTCTCCAACAGCATTATCTTTTACAAAAATTCCAGTGACTCCATTTGCATTTAAGTGTATTGCTCCTTCATTTATAGCTTTATTTCCAATACCTTCTGCATATACTCCTATTTGAGAAAAGCTGTTTACATTGATTGTACCTGAGTTAAGAAGATTGGCAGTTTTTGTATACATACCAACAGCACCAGTTTTATCTGCTGTTAAATCAATAATACCAGCATTTGTTCCAATGTTAGCTGAAGTTCCCTTTAGAAGAAGTCCTACTCCATCTTTTCCAATATTTAAAGTTCCAGAAGATAGAATATTCATATTTTCGGCATATATAGCTGTTCCTTTTTCAAAATTTGAAGCATTTATATTAATACTTACATTTTTGCTTTCATTTCCTGTTCCTTTGTAGAAAATACCTGTTTTTCCATTAATATCTATACCAGTACCTGTTAAAGTAAGAGAAGCAGCAGAAATATCAGATTTTCCATCAAGCATAACTCCTATTCCATCAGAACCAATATTTAAACTCCCAAGATCAATTATATTACTGTCATTTTTAGCATAAATTGCTATTCCTCCATCTCCCACTGTTATTTTACCTTGGTTTGAGATAGTTGCTTTTTCACCATATATTCCTACAGCAGCATTTAAGTTGTTTGAATTTCCAACTTTTATATTTCCAGTAGGCATATTAACTACTTTAGCATCAGTATTTGCTCCATTAATATTATTGTTGTAGGCATATATTCCAATTGTACCTGTACCATCAAGAATTATATCTCCATCATTGATGATATCTAATTTTCCCTGATTTGCAAAAATACCTCCAGTTCCGAATTCATTTACAACTGCATTATTCAAAGCATCTTCTCTATATGCCATTCCTAAAATACCAATAGCTTGATTCCCTTGTACTTTTATATTTCCAGCATTAGAAACCATACTTCCATTTACTGCATAAACTCCAATTCCTTTATCATTGACTATATTATTACCTGTTTCCACTTCAACTTTAGAATTGGCTGCCAAATTAATTTTTCCAAAGTTTATATATAAACCAATAGCACCATCACCAGTATCTGTCCTATCAGCTGTTATTTTAGAACCAGTTCCAAGATTTATTTGAGTATCTGTTAAACTTCCTGCTGACTTACTTGAGTTCATTTCAAGCCCAACTACCTGTCCTTTAAAATATGAAGCTGCATTAATACTGTCAATTTCTGATTTTACTTCTATATTGTTGAGAACATTTAAGTTAAGTCTTTGTCCTAGAAATCTTCTGTAGTAAAAAAATCCTGGAGAAGCTGTATTAGTATCTGATTTATCCATATTGGCATCAATATTTAAAGTCCCACCATCAACAACTGTAACTTTGTATTTGTCAAATACTTGTGTTCCATCAGTACCTGAAGTTATCTTTACTCCACCTAGGGCTGTTTCTATATTACTTTCAAGAGAGCCAATATTTAAAGTGCCAGCATTTTTTAAATTTACACCTATAGCCTCATTGGACATTACTACAATTTTTGCACCAGTTAAAGTTATTGGATTAGGCTTGCTTAAGTCTAATTCAATGGCTGTTGCTTTTCCTCTTAAAATTATTTCTCCATCTGTTAAGTCTATGTGACCATTTCCATCAGAATATACAGCATATCCATTTCCTTCATAGTCAACTATTCCATTGGTGATATCTATTTTTGAATTTGTTCCCATTGAGGCTATCCCGACAGAACCATTTTTAACTTTAACATATGTGTTTTTAGTATTTATTTTTCCGCCTGCATTAGCAAAAAGGCCAATACCTTTATCAACTTCAGATATAGTAGTTCCTTCAACATAAATATTTACAGGGGCTATTGGTTCCAATATACCATTTCCAAATCCAATTCCAGAATGAATCAATGATGTTCTATTAGCTGTAAAACTTCCATTATCTGATGAATAGACACCTATACTATCTCCAGATAAATTTATTGATAATTTGTCATCAGATAATGCTATTTTTGAATTTGTATCTGTAACATAAAAAGGAATTGAGTTTGTTACAGGGCTGCTGCTGCCAATAGAAACATTTCCTGTAACAGAGATAGAATTTCCATCTTTAGCAAGAGCTGCTATATTTTCGCTCCCATTAATCATAAAAATATTTCCATCAGAAATTATATTGCCTCCAATAGTAATAAGGCCAATATTTTTATTTCCACCAGTTATAGAAATATTTCCACTTCCAATGGATAATACACCATTGGTTGAAATTACTGCCATTCCATCAGTTCCACCAGAAATATTAAATTCGTGAGAAGTATATTTTTGGGTCATTTCTTCAAGCAGTCCAATATTTTTATTTCCATTTTTTATATCTACTTTTATGACTGATTGAGGATTAAGTTGATTATATGTTTCATTTTTATGAACAATTCCAATATTCTCATTTCCATTAGTTATAATTATAGGTTTTATAAGATCTAATGTTCCTCCTCTAGCTGATCTCTTTATATATACACCTACATTTTTATTTCCATTTTCAATCTCTATTTTTCCATCATTTTTAAAAGAATGACTTTGAGTAATTGTCTGTTTATCATAAACCATGACAAAATTTTCATCACCATTTATAATTATTTCTCCAGAATCATAGTTAGAAATTATACTATCTCTGCTTTCATTTTGATGTTCTGGAGTATAAGCAAAAACAACATTGTTATTCCCTGTGATATTTATTTTACCACTATGGATTATATATGGATTGGCATATGGAGGACCATAGTGTCCCTGCAGTCCAACAACATTTATAGTGTTACCAGTTACATTTATAATCCCTTTCATAGATAACATCATATGCTTTGGAGCGAGATAGGAAGTTTTATATTTAGCCTGGATATCTTTAACTTCCTGTCTTTCAGCATCAGTTGCATCAATAATTTCATCAATCGAATCCATTGATTTATCTCCATGAGGGTCAAAATGTATAAACTGTCTGACACTTCCAGACTTACTTCTTGCACTGGCATCTATATTAATTTCAGTATTTTCACCAAATAGAGTATATGGCGATCCAACTATTCTATACATTCCCATCTGTCCACTATTAGAAAATCCAGAATAAGTTTGATTAACTATTGGTGTTCCTCCATATGGAGCTGCAAAATGAGCAGAATAGTCCGTAATTTCACTGCTGAATCCATCAGTATATGAATTTCCAGCCACAGAGATATCCCATTTTCCAGAAGTCATTATTACTTGAGATATGGTTCCATTTGAGCCTGAAAGATTCCAATACCAAGAACCATCTCCATTACCTGATGAGGCTGTTGAAATATTTGGGATTGTAACTGCAGGAATATTTAATACTGGTACTGTAGGTGGAACAGGTATTGCTATTATAGTTGGTTCAAATCCATTTGGAGTTGCAGGCGGATTGACAACAACATTTTTTTCAGTAGGGACTTTAGGTATTGTTATTGCTGGTGCTGTAATATCTATTTTATCTATTGCTTCAGTAGGAACAATTGAAATATTTATTCCGCTTGAAAGCAATGGAATGTTGATTACAGGTGCAGTAGTTGCAGAGATTACTGGTATTGCTGGAGTAAGTGACTTTGGTAATGCTCCAAGGTTTATGACTGGTGCAGATACATTTACAGAAATATTTGAATTAATTGGAGAAAATTGAGGTTCAACAGGCTTAATATTTGCTCCTATTTCTATTTCTTCCTTGAATGTAGTAGTATCAACTACAACTCCATTTCCAGCAATAACTTTATCTTTACCCAAATCTTTTCCAGAATTTAAAATATTTTCTCCATAATGTTTATTAACAGCATCTATAGTTTCAGCAAATTCTTTATCTGTATTGTCCTTCATTTTGCCAGTACTTAAATTCTGATAGCTGAAAAAAATTTGAGTACTGTTGAATAAAGGCTTTGAATAGAAATCTCCCTTTTTTATTAAATCAACTAGTTCAATATCATATTTTTTATAATTTTTTCATTTTCAGAAATTTCTTTCTTTATCTTTTCTTTTTCAAGTTCTAAATTAGTTATTGTTTCTGTACTTAAAGATATTCCACCTGTTATTAAAAAAAGTATTAATAATGATAAAGAATAGCCAATTCTTTTTTTTATAAATCTTTTAAAAATTTTTTCAATATTATTTTTATTCATACATCTTCCCCCTTTAATCTATTTTTTTATTTTAAATTCCAACAATCTTTATTTGATTTAACTAGTATATTTTGTTAGGTAAACCACTTTACTAAAATTCTATTTTTAATGATAAAAAATATTTTTATAATTAAAAATTTTCTTTATTTTTTAAAAATATTCTATAAAAATATAAACTTTGACCTAAAAAACCATAATATGTAATATAAATATAATATAAATTAAGATAAGTATTTTTAATATACATCTTTATTTAAAATGAAAATATGATTACAGAAGAATTTTATTTTTTTTAAAAAATAAGTTTATAGATAAAAATAGTTTCTGAATTTTTTATTTTATACATATTTTTTTTAAAATTTTAGTTCTAAAATATATCTTTATATATTTTTGGTTTGATTTTTTATTATCTATAATTCAAATTTTTAAAACTATTATTCATTATATATATTGTATGTATAAATAAAAAATACTTTTATCTTGATGGTTTTTTAATGAATATCTATAATATATTAGTTTGTATTTTTATTGTAAAAAAGCTTACTTATATAATTACAAAAAAATATGTACACTTTATTTTGAAAGTATATAAATAAATTAATCATATTCATTTTTATTAAATTGAATATTTTAATTATTTTTTATAGAAAAAAGAATTTTAGTATTTTTATAAAAAACATTAAAAAATTTATATTGATGAGTATAATAAAACGAATAAGCAACTGTAACTAGCAGTTTTCACTAAAAAAGCAACTGTTAATATGTAGAGATATTTTTTTGAATATGCTACAATTTAATTAAAAAACATAGAGGTGGAACAGATGTCGTGGAAATTAAAAGATGAGGAACTTGAATTTATAGATGAAAATGAGGAGCAGATAAAAGTATATGTGGGAAAGAAAGCAGATGACTATATAAATATATGGAGAGAGGGGAAGAAATTTAATCCTGCAGCTCTTTTTCTGGGAATGATATGGCTTGGATACAGAGGAATGTATAAAGTTATAATGTATCTCATTATAGCTTTTATCCTTACAGATATACTTATGATTTTTATAGGAATAGATTTGACAAGAATCTCTGGAATAGTGGCTGGTGTGATTTTAGGAATTTTTGGAAATTACTGGTATTTTTTACAGGTAAAAAAGATATACTGGCAGGGAAAGAAAAATGTTTGGATGGAGGAACAGGAATAATTTTATCTTTGGTAATGCTTGCTGGATATGTATTGTTTTCAATTTATGTCATTGATTCATTTTTCTATTATATGCTTTATGGATATTACTATTAAACTTTGTATACTAAAATATATTTGCTAGGAGGAATTTATGAAGAAATTTTTATCACTACTGATGGGTTTTGTTTTTTTGGGAACAATAGTATTTTCAACAGAATCAAAACCAGAAAATACAGCAGTTGAACAGACAAAAGCAAAAGAGAAAGATGTTGAAATTGTATTTGTATTGGATACTACTGGATCTATGGGGGGACTTATTCAAGGAGCTAAAACTAAAATATGGAGTATAGTGAATGAGGTAATGCAGACTCATAAAGATTCAAAAGTAAAAATTGGACTGGTAGCTTATCGTGATCGTGGAGATGTTTATGTGACTAAAGTTACACAACTTAGTGAGAACTTAGATGAAATATATAGTGTATTAATGGGGTATAAAGCTCAAGGTGGAGGCGATGATCCTGAAGATGTAAGAAAAGCTCTTCATGAAAGTTTGGAAGTGATTCAATGGTCGACACCTAGAGAAAATTTATCACAGATAATATTTTTAGTAGGAGATGCACCTCCTCATGATGATTATAATGATTCACCAGATACCAGTGATACTGCTAAAAAAGCTAAAAGTAGAGGAATTATTATAAATACTATTCAATGTGGTGATATGCCTAAAACAGATTATTATTGGAAAGCAATAGCACAATTTGGTGGTGGAGAATATTTTCATATTTCTGGAGATGGAGGAGTAAAAGTTGTAACTACTCCTTATGATGATAAGCTTTATGAATTGAATAAAAGGATTGATAAAACATATATAACATATGGTAGTTCTGAAGAGAGAAGTGAAGCAGTTAAAAAGTTTGATTCAGAAAAATATTCTATGGAAGCTGCACCAGTAGAAGCAAAAGCATCAAGAGCTATAAATAAAGCAATTAATAAATATAGCTATTCAAAAGAAGATTTAGTACAGGCAGTAGAAAATAATGAGATTTCATTGAAAGATATTAAAGATAATGAACTTCCTGAAAATATGCAGAAAATGTCTTTGAAAGCAAGAGAAGGATATATTCAAAGCATTATAGATACTCGTAAAGAGATAAGAGAAGAAATAATAAAAGTATCAAGAGAGAGGGAGCAGTATATATTAGAACAAGAAAAGAAAGGAACAGCAGGTAAGAGTGAATTTGATTCTGCTGTATCAGAAGTTCTTAAGAAACAGATAAAATAATATATAGTATAATTTCTAAAGTGAGGTTAAGGAAAAAATTCTTTAACCTCTTTTTTATTTTATAATTATTTTTTATAAAAAATGTATCAAAGATATAGATAAAATATAAAAAAATATTAAAAATTTTAAAACTTTATTTTTGTTTATAAGCATCTTTCAGTTTTTACTTAAATAATAAAGTGGAAAAAATTATGTAAAGAATGTTAGAATGTATTTATGTGGCTATAAAAATTTATATAGGAGGCATAAAATTGAAGAATTTTTTAACTAATAGAGTTTTGATGGTAAGACCAATAGCATTTGCTTATAATGCTGAAACAGCAAAAGATAATCTCTATCAAAAAGATGATCATAAAGATGAAAAAGAGCTACAAGAAAAGGCAGTAGCTGAATTTGATATTTTAGTGGAAAAATTGAGAGAGAAAACTATAGAGGTGTTAGTTATTCAAGATACAAAAGAACCTCATACTCCTGACAGTATTTTTCCAAATAACTGGTTCAGTACACATAAGAATGGAACTTTAGTGCTGTATCCTATGTATGCAGAAAATAGAAGATTGGAGAGAACTCCTAAAATTTTAGATTTTGTAAAAAATAGAGAAAATCTAAAAATAATAGATCTTACTGAAAATGAAAAAAAGGCAGGATACTTGAAGGGACTGGAAGTATGTGCTTAGATAGAAAAAATAAGATAGCTTATGCAAGTTTATCTAAGAGGACCAATAAAGAACTTTTTGAAGAATTTTGCAGATTGATGGACTACAAACCTGTAAGTTTTTCTGGAAAACAGACTGTAGATGGAAAACAGATGCCTATATATCATACAAATGTATTGATGACAATTGGAGAAGAATATGTCCTTATATTCTTAGATTCCATAATAGATAAAGAAGAAAAAGAAAGAGTAAAAAAATCAATATTAGATTCTGGAAAAGTACTCATTGAAATAACTGAGGAACAGACAAATCATTTTTTAGGAAATGCTCTTGAGCTTAGAAAAAAAGATGGAAGTAAAATATTGGTAATGTCTAAGTCAGCTAATGACATATTAAGAGAAGATCAAAGAAAAATAATAGAAAAATCAGCAGAGATAGTATATTCAGATATTCCCACTATTGAGAGATATGGGGGAGGATCAGTAAGATGTATGTTGGCAGAATTTTTTATATGATATAAATAAAAATAAAACTGATCTGAAAATTTAAGGTCAGTTTTTATTTTAAAAAAATTGAATTAACTTTAAAAAGGGAAATAACGGAAAAAATAGAAAAATTATAAACAATTTATAAAAAAAAAATTAAAAAAGTATTGACAAATATATGAAATTGATGTATCTTTTTAATTAAGAATTAGCACTCTACTTTAATGAGTGCTAACAAAAAGGTGATGAAAGATGTCTATTTCAGAAAGAGAAAAGTTAGTATTAAACGCAATAGTAAATTATTATTTGACTTTTGGCGATACTATCGGTTCAAGAACTTTGGTAAAAAAATATGGGATTGATCTTTCATCAGCAACTATTAGAAATGTAATGGCTGATCTAGAAGATATGGGATATATAGCAAAAACTCATACATCTTCAGGAAGAATCCCTACAGACAAAGGATATAAATATTATCTTGATGAATTGCTAAAAGTTGAAAAACTTACAAAAGAAGAAAAGAACAATATAGAACTTGAATATGAGCATAGAATTAATGAACTTGATTTGCTCTTACAAAAGACTTCTTCACTTCTTTCTAAGATGACAACATATGCAGGGATAGCAATAGAGCCAAGTACTGCAGTAGAAAGAATAAAGAAAATTGAGCTGGTTCATATAGATGAATTTTTAGTTTTAGCTGTTATAGTTATGGAAAATAGAGCAGTTAAGACTAAGAAGATAATATTGAGTCAGTCTGTTTCTAAAGAAGAACTGGAAGTAATATCAAAAGAATTAAATAAGAAAATAGAAGAACATGAAATAAATTTTGGAAATATAGAAAAATTTATTTTAGGAAAAAAATTATTAACAAGCAACTTAGAACAATATGAAGATGACAGTAAACTATTTATAAATAATGTTCCAAGTATTTTTAAAGATAAAAATGTTAATGAGGTATCAGAAGTATTAGAGCTTTTCCATCATAGGAAAGATGTAAAACTTTTATTTGAGCAATTAGTGAGAAATAGAGATAGCTCCTATGGAAAAGTAAATGTAGTATTTGGAGAAGAATTAGGAATAAAAGGATTAGAAGACTATAGCTTCGTATATTCATTATATAAGGCTGGAGCATCTCAAGGAATACTTGGAGTAATAGGTCCTAAAAGAATGGCATATTCAAAAACTATGGGACTGATAAAATATGTAACCCAAGAAGTAAATAAAATGTTAAATAAAATAGAGAGAAAGGACGAAACAAATGATAAATGATAAAGAAAAAATATTGGAAAAGGAATTGGATAAAGAAATGAAAAAGGAAGTTGAAACTTTTGAAGAAGATATAATAAAAGAGGAAAAAAAGGAAGAGTGTGGTTGTGACTGTAAAGGTCATGGAGAAGAAAAAAGTTCTTGCTGCTGCGAAAAAGATACTGAAGAAGAAATTGGAAAATTAAAAGCAGAAGTAGAGGATTGGAAGCAATCTTACCTTAGAAAACAAGCTGATTTCCAAAACTTTACCAAGAGAAAAGAAAAAGAAGTAGAAGAATTAAGAAAATTTGCTTCAGAAAAAATAATTACAAAATTACTAGATGGATTAGACAACTTAGAAAGAGCTATATCAGCATCAGAAGCAACAAAGGATTTTGATGGGCTTGTAAAAGGTGTGGATATGATACTTGGGCAATTGAAAGGAATCATGGAAAATGAAGGTGTAGAACCAATAAAAGCAGAAGGAAAATATGATCCAATGTATCACCATGCTGTAATGGTAGAAGATAATCCAGAATTTGAAGATGATACTATTATTCTTGAACTTCAAAAAGGTTATACAATGAAAGGAAAAGTAATAAGACCAGCAATGGTAAAAGTATGTAAAAGAGGTTAATAAAAAACTTTAATATAATTATAGTAAAAAACAGTTTTAAATATAGAAGATATTTTAGGAGGTAATTAATAATGAGTAAAATAATAGGAATTGACTTAGGAACAACAAACTCTTGTGTAGCAATAATGGAGGGAGGAAATGTTACAATAATCCCTAACTCAGAAGGAGCAAGAACAACTCCATCAGTTGTAAATATCAAAGAAAATGGAGAAATTATAGTTGGAGAGATTGCAAAAAGACAAGCAATAACTAATCCATTATCAACTGTAAGTTCAATTAAAACTCACATGGGTTCTGATTACAAAGTAGAAATATTTGGAAAAAAATATACTCCACAAGAAATTTCAGCTATGACACTTAAAAAATTAAAGAAAGATGCTGAAGCTTATTTAGGAGAACCTGTAACTGAAGCAGTTATTACTGTACCAGCGTATTTCACTGACTCACAAAGACAAGCAACAAAAGATGCTGGAGTCATTGCAGGATTAGATGTAAAAAGAATAATCAATGAACCAACAGCAGCAGCACTTGCTTATGGACTTGAAAAGAAAAAAGAAGAAAAAGTTCTTGTATTTGACTTAGGAGGAGGAACATTTGACGTATCTGTACTAGAAATAGCTGATGGAGTAATTGAAGTTATATCTACTGCAGGAAACAACCACCTAGGAGGAGATGACTTTGACAATGAAGTTATCAAATGGTTAACAGCTGAATTTAAAAAAGAAACAGGAATTGATCTTTCAAATGATAAAATGGCATACCAAAGACTTAAAGACGCAGCTGAAAAAGCTAAAAAAGAACTTTCTACAATGATGGAAACTTCTATATCTTTACCATTTATTACTATGGATGCTACAGGACCTAAACATTTAGAAATGAAATTGACAAGAGCAAAATTCAATGATTTAACTAAACATTTAGTAGAAGCAACTCAAGGACCTACAAAAACTGCTCTAAGTGATGCAGGATTAAATCCATCAGAAATTAATGAAGTATTATTAGTAGGAGGATCTACAAGAATACCAGCAGTACAAGAATGGGTAGAATCATTCTTTGGTAAAAAACCTAATAAAGGAATCAACCCAGATGAAGTTGTTGCAGCAGGAGCAGCTATTCAAGGTGGAGTATTAATGGGAGATGTAAAAGATGTTCTATTATTAGATGTAACTCCATTGTCATTAGGAATTGAAACTTTAGGTGGAGTATTTACTAAAATGATTGAGAAAAATACTACTATCCCAGTTAAAAAATCACAAGTTTACTCAACAGCTGTAGATAATCAGCCAGCAGTAACAATTAATGTACTACAAGGAGAAAGAGCAAAAGCTTCAGATAACCATAAATTAGGAGAGTTCAACTTAGAAGGAATTCCAGCAGCTCCAAGAGGTGTACCTCAAATTGAAGTAACATTTGATATAGATGCTAATGGAATCGTTCATGTATCAGCTAAAGATTTAGGAACTGGAAAAGAAAATACAGTAACTATTTCTGGATCTACTAACCTTTCTAAAGAAGATATCGATAGAATGACTAAAGAAGCTGAAGCTAACGAAGCTGAAGATAGAAAATTCAAAGAATTAGTAGAAACTAGAAATAAAGCAGACATGCTTATTGCTTCTACTGAAAAATCTTTAAAAGAATATGGAGATAAAGCTACTGAACAAGAGAAAAAAGATATCGAAGCAGCTATAGAAGAACTTAAAAAAGTAAAAGATGGAGAAGATAAAGATGCTATAGAAAAATCTATGGAAAATTTATCACAAGTAGCTCATAAATTTGCTGAAGAAATCTACAAAGAAGCTCAGGCTAAAGCACAAGCTGAACAAGCAGGAGCTCAAGGTGGAGAAAAGAAAGCTGATGATGATGTAGCAGATGCTGAAGTTGTTGACTAATAATTAATTGAATAATTCCTGAAAAGGAAAACAAATAGAGGGAATAGGGTACTTTACTCTATTCCCTTTCTGGTAATTAGTTTTAAATAGGATAAGGAGGGGAAATGAGAGGAAGAGGATATCTGGAAATAAAAGGTTTGGGCTTAATTGAAGTATGTGAAGAAAAAGATGGTATCAGTAATATTAACTTCAGAGATAATAGATTAGAAGAGATACACTCAAAAGAAGTTGAAAAATGTATCAAACAGCTGAAAGAATATTTTGAAGGAAAAAGGAAAGTATTTGATGTAAAACTTGATATAAGTCAAGGAACTAAATTTCAGCAGGAAGCTTGGAAAGCTTTATTGAATATCCCCTATGGAGAAACAAGAAGTTATCAAGAACAAGCAGTATATATAAAAAATCCAAAAGCTGTCAGAGCTATTGGAGGGGCCAATCACAGAAATCCTATTTCAATCATAATTCCTTGTCATAGAGTAATAGGTAAAAATGGAAAATTAACAGGATATGGAGGAGGTCTTTTCAGAAAAGAATATCTGCTGGACCTAGAAAAGCTGAATATAGGAGATAAGAATGGAATATAGTTTAAAAAATAGTTTAATGGAAATAAGGGTAGAAAGCTTAGGGGCAGAACTTATAGGAATGAAGGATTTAACAACAGATGTAGAGTATATATGGCAGAAAGATCCTAAATACTGGGCAAAAAGTTCGCCAATATTGTTTCCTTTTGTTGGAGCTTTAAAAGATGACAGATATTTTTATGAAGGAAAAGAGTATAAACTTACTTCAAAACATGGGTTTGCAAGAGATTATGAATTTCAGATGAGTGATCAAGGAGATGACTATCTGGAATTTCTTTTTGCTTCAAATGATCAAACGAAAAAAGTTTATCCTTTTAATTTTAAGCTTTATATAAGATATATAATAAAGGATAAAAATTTGAGAATAGAATACAGAGTAGAAAATACAGGAGAAAAGGAAATGTATTTTTCGTTGGGAGCTCACCCAGCATTTAATATTCCTGTAGGGAATGGAATAGAGTTTTCAGATTATTATTTAGAATTTGAAAAAGATGAAACTGGAGAGGTAAAAACTTTTAATGGAACATTGATATCTTCTCAGAAGAAAATAAAAGCTTTTGAAGGAAAAATACTTGATTTGGATAGAGATACTTTTATAAATGATGCCCTTATCATTGAAAAGCCAAATTCTGATGTTGTTTATTTAAAAAATAGAAAAAATAGTAAAGAAATAAAATTTGTATATAAAGGATTCAAATATATAGCGTTTTGGAATAAGCCAGGAGCAGAGTATATATGTCTGGAGCCTTGGAATGGAATATCAGATTTTGATAATGCTTCAGGAAACCTTAAAGAAAAAGCAGGAATAGAAAAAATTGAAAAAGATGAAGTATATCATAGGACATTAGATATAACTATTTTATAGTTTATATAAAAATATATCATGTTATATTAAAAATTGTGATATAATACTTTAGATATTAGAAATGGAGGAAAATATTAAATGGCAAAAAGAGATTATTATGAAGTATTAGGAGTAGCAAAAGATGCTTCTGAAGCTGATATTAAGAAAGCGTACAGAAAAGCTGCCATGAAATATCATCCTGATAAATTCAGTAGTGCCAGCGAAAAAGAGAAAAAAGATGCTGAAGAAAAGTTTAAAGAGATAAATGAAGCATATCAGGTGATATCAGACAAGGAAAAAAGAGCTCAATATGATAGATTTGGTCATGCAGCCTTTGAACAGGGAGGACCAGGTGCTGGAGGATTCGGAGGATTCAGCAGTGAAGGATTTGAAGATATATTCAGTTCATTTTTCGGAGGAGGATCTGGAGGATTCGGAGGATTCAGTGGATTTGGTGGTGGAAGTTCTAGAAGAAATTACGTAGAGCCAGGAGCTGACTTAAGATATCAGGTAGAGATTACTTTAGAAGAAGCTGCAAAAGGTGTAGAAAAAACAATAAAATATAAAAGAAATGGAAAATGTGGTACATGTAATGGAAGTGGAGCTGAGCCAGGAAGTACAATGAAGAAATGTACTAAATGTGGAGGTTCTGGAAGAGTAAAAACAGTTCAAAGAACTATACTTGGAAATTTTGAAAGTTATGCAGAATGCGATGAGTGTCATGGTAAAGGTGAAATACCTGAAAAGAAATGTAAAACTTGTCATGGAACAGGTATTGTAAAGGAAACTGTAGAAAAGAAGATAAAAATACCAGCAGGAATAGATGATGGACAAAAACTTAGACTAGATGGAATGGGAGAAGCTAGTGAAACTGGTGGACCTAATGGAGATCTTTATGTAATTATAAGAGTAAAGGAACATGATTTATTCCAAAGAAGAGGAGATGACATAATTTGTGAGGTGCCTATCACTTTCACAACAGCTGCTCTTGGAGGAGAAGTGGAAATCCCTACTTTGAATGGTAAGAAAAATATAAAAATACCAGCAGGAACACAAACAGGAAAGCTTTTCAAATTAAGAGGAGAAGGAATCAAATCTTTGAGAAGTTCTATGGTTGGAGATCAATTGGTACAGGTAGTAGTAGAAACTCCTACTGACCTTAACGATAAGCAGAAAGAACTTTTAAAAGCCTTTGATGACAGTTTAAAAGATAAAAACTATAAAAAACATAAAACTTTAAAAGATAAAATAAAAGCTTTTTTTAAATAAAAAATTGAAAAAAGCTATATAAATCATAGAAAAAATTGAAAAAAAGCTTATGATATGTTATACTTTTAACAAAGCTTTTCTGATGAGGGGGATTAACAATGGAACAATTATTAGGATTAGGTAAATATAGTGGTATGATACTAACTTTCGTAGTGTGGATAGCTGTATTCTACTTCTTATTAATATTACCAAACAAGAAAAAACAAAAGAAACAAAAAGAAATGATGGATTCATTAAAAGAAGGATCAGAAGTAGTTACTGTTGGTGGAATAAAAGGTACTATAGTTTCTGTAAGTGAAGATTATGTAGAGGTAAGAGTTGATAAAGGCGTAAAAATCACTTTCACTAAAGGGGCTATTTCTAGAGTATTATAGTAATTGAAATAAAACGACAATGAACATTGTCGTTTTTTCTTTAATAAAGCGGGGACATAAGATGAAAAGGATACTTACAATTTTTTTATTTTTATTTTTAACAGTACTTTCGTTTGCTGGAACTATTAAATCAGTAAAATTGAATGGAGCTGTTCTAACTATGGATTTTGCTGGATCGCAAAAACCAAAGTATACAATGAATTATGATGAATATAATAAATTGATTTTTTTAGAATTTCCAGATAGTACTCTTACTGGAAAAATAAATAATAAAAATTTTACAGGGAAATATATAGAAAGCCTTGAAGTTGTAGATTACAGTGGCTCAGTTGGATTTTTTATTAAATTAAGAAAAAATATTAGCTATAGTGGAGGAATTGCTTCAAAAGGAAATAATTTTGTTCTTACATTCAATGATAAATCTCAAAAAAAGCAGTTTACAATAGCTATAGATGCTGGACATGGGGGAAAAGACCCAGGAGCAATAGGTTTTAAAAAATATTATGAAAAAACTGTAACTCTGGCAGTAAGTAAGTATTTGAGAGATGAATTGAAAAAGGATTTCAATGTTGTTATGACAAGAGATACAGATGTTTTTGTAACCTTGTCACAACGTCCAAAAATAGCTAATAAAGCAAAAGCAAATATGTTTATCAGTATACATGCCAATGCAGCAGTATCAAGTAAAATGAATGGAGTAGAAGTTTTTTATTTCTCTAAAAAATCTTCACCTTATGCTGAAAGAATAGCTTCATTTGAAAATAGTTTTGGAGATAAATATGGAGAAAATAGTAGTGATATAGCTCAGATAATGGGAGAATTAGCATATAAGAAAAATCAAGAAAGTTCTATTGGATTTGCAAGGAAAACAAATAATGCTTTAGCAGAAGCGATAGGATTAAATAATAGAGGGATACATGGAGCAAACTTTGCTGTACTGAGAGGTTTTAATGGACCCAGTGTCTTGATAGAAGTAGGCTTTATAAGCAATAAGAGTGATCTTCAGAAAATAACAAATCCAGTATATCAAAAAAAGATGGCAAAAGAGATAGCTGAGATGGTAAGAGGGTATTTTTATTAATCAATGAGGTGAAGCAGTGAGTAAAAAATGGCTAGGAACATTAATAGGAATATGGATAGTTGCTATAGTACTTGGAGTAATATACTCTAATACTGTAAAGGATAAAAGTATAAAAAAGATTAATACTGATGAAATAACTATAGAAGAAAAAGTTAAGGAAAAAGTAACTATATATATTCCAGGAGCAGATGGGAGAGAACTTATTAAAAAAGATGAAAATATAGAAGAAAGTCAAAGCAGAAGAGATAAATCAGTTAAAGTAGTTTCTAAAACTATAGAGGTTCTTCAAAATGAAGGCTTTCTTGAGAATAAGGATATTACTGTTTTAAATTTATATTTCAGTGGTGATACAGCATATATTGATTTAAGTCCTTCATCGAAGGAAATGGACGATAATAGCCGAAAAAGTCTTTTAAATATTTATTCAATAGTAAATAGTCTAACAGAACTTGGAAATATCAACAGAGTGAAAATATTAATAAATGGTAAAGATGGAAGCAATAATTTGAGTAAATTTTATAATAGAAATACAAATATATAACCAAAAAAGAGTACCTCAAAAAATAAAAGGTACTCTTTTTTTAGTGGAAAATTTAAAATTTTATATGTTCATATCTTTTTTTAGTTTTTATGTATCTTTTAGAACCAAACCATAAAACAATAATACTAAAAACTACAAGAACATATCCTAAAAAAACTACTAAAATATTATCTACAAATTTAACAAAACCAATACCAGCAGCAAAAAAACTGATAAAAGTTCTTAGATATGCTAAGAGGGTTCTTTCATTTGCTAAGATTGTTCTGTCAGTTGCAAGAAAATCCCTAAGTATCATATCTTCTTTATTGTGGTTATATTTATTTGTCATATTAAAACGTCCTTTCTAATTGAATTTTTCCTTCTTATTTCTAAAAATTAAATTTTCATACTGATATAAAGATAACATCAATTATAAAATTATTCAAATATTTTTTTTATTAAGTCTTAGATGAAAGAATTTTTATTTTTTATAAAAATATTGAAAAAATAAAATAAAGAGGGTATAAGTGAAAATTAAAAAGATTAGATGAGGTAAATAGAAACTAAAAAAGATTAATTTGAAAAAATAGAATACATATTGTCTTAATAATGTGTAAAAAAAAATAAAAAAATTTTTTTAGATACAAGTTGATACTAAGTAATTAATATAGTGGTTTAGGTGTATGATACAAGTTCAAACCCTGTAAAAATCAGTATTGACAACACTTAAAGGTTGAATTATACTTATCGTAATAGAAAAGATAATATTATTAAAAAACCCATGGGAGAAAATTATGTTTGAGATTAATAAGAAAAGTGAGGTTCCTTTATATCAACAGTTAGTACATAGTATAAAAAAATATATTGAAGAAGGTATACTTAAAGAAAATGATAAGATACCTGCTGAATCAGAATTTTGTATTACATATGAACTTAGCAGAACAACTGTAAGACAGGCTTTAAGAACTTTAGAAAAAGAAGGATATATTTACAAACTTCAAGGAAAGGGGAGTTATGTGTCTTCTCCTAAAATTTATCAGAATCGGTCAGATTTTAGTAAGTTTTATGATGATATGATGAGTCTTGGAAAAATTCCTGTTTCTAAAATATTATCTTTAAAAATTAAAAAGCCTAATAGTATTGTTAAGGAAAAAATGAATCTTTCAGATGATGAATTTATATGCAAGCTTATATGGGTAAGATATGGAAATGATGAGGCTTTAATTTATGAAACGATTTATTTAAATTATTCTTTAGTTGAAGGAATTGAAAATATTGATCTCAAATCAAAAAAATTATATGATGTTTTGGCAAATGAATTTGGAATAAAAATAACTCATGGAAAAGAGTTATTTTATCCATGTAAGTTAGATGCTTCTGAAGCTAAATTTCTAGGATTAAACGAAGGGGATTTAGGTATGAAAGTAGAAAGAACAGTTTTCCAAGGAAGTAAGGTTTTAGAATATACAAAATCTACAGTGAGAGGAGATAAGTTTGTTTATACAACAAATTTTTAAAACTCTCCATTGATATAAATTAGGGAGGAAAAAATGACTTTTTTTACATTTGTTTTAATAACAGCATTAATTGCTTTTATCTCATGGTTAAAAACTAAAGATGAAGACAGCAGTGCTCAAGGATATTTTTTAGCTGGAAGAGGATTGAGTGCTACAGTTATAGGATTTTCAATGGTATTAACAAGTCTTTCAACAGAACAATTAGTAGGAGTAAATGCATCTTCATATATAAGTAATTTTTCAATTATAGCATGGACAGTACAATCAGTAGTTCCTTTGTGTGTACTTGCATTATTTCTTCTACCAAGATATCTAAAGGGTGGATTCACAACTATACCTGAATTTTTGAAGAAAGATATGATAAACAAACAAGGCAGATAATGTCGCTTCTTTTCTTAGTTGCATATACTTTTGTGATGATACCAGGAGCTTTATATTCAGGAGCTATCGCTTTCACTCAAATATTTGATGTAACAGGAATGTTTGGAGTAAGTTTTAACACAGCTCTTTGGGGTGTAGTTTGGCTGATTGGTATTATTGGAGGTATTTACGCAATATTTGGTGGATTAAAAGCAGTTGCTGTTTCAGATACATTAAATGGATTTGCATTAATAATAGGAGGAACTATGATTCCTTTCTTTGCTTTGAAATTTTTAGGAAATGGAAGTTTACCAAAGGGAGTAGATATAGTTACATCAGCTCATATAGAAAAGCTTACTGCTTGGGGAGCAGCAAATGATCCAGTACCTTGGACAACAATATTTACTGGAATATTAATAGTAAATTTCTTCTATTGGACAACAAATCAGGCAATAATTCAAAGGTCACTTGCAGCTAAAAGTTTAGCA
Organism: Fusobacterium varium; assembly: GCA_900637705.1. Taxonomy (NCBI): domain Bacteria; kingdom Fusobacteriati; phylum Fusobacteriota; class Fusobacteriia; order Fusobacteriales; family Fusobacteriaceae; genus Fusobacterium; species Fusobacterium varium. The sequence continues at coordinate 2,882,456 of LR134390.1, read as the reverse complement.
GAAGGACAGAAAGGAATTTTGTATGCTGGAGTATTCTTATTATTTTTACCTGTACTGTTAAATGTTCCTGGACTTATTTCTTTCCATATTTTTGGAAATTCATTAGGAAATATAGACTTAGCTTATCCAACACTAGTATCAAAAGTTCTGCCGAAACCTTTATTGGGATTTTTTACTGCATGCTTGTTTGGAGCTATCTTGAGTACATTTAATTCATTTATAAATAGTGCTGCAACATTATTTTGCTATGATATATATAAGCCAATATTCAATAAGAAAATATCAGATGAAGATTTAATAAAAGTGGCTAAAATAGCTGGAACTATAATAGCAATAGTATCTATGATAATTGCTCCATTACTACAATATGGAACTGGTGGATTGTTCCTTCTTTTAAAAAGATTTGCAGGATTTTTCAATATCCCAATAGTTGCTCTAGTAGCAGTAGGATTTTTAAATAAAACAGTTTCTGGAAAAGCAGCAAGAATAACAGTATTACTTCATGTATTGTTGTATTTTTCATTAGTATGGATATTCAAGGTAAAAATAAATTTTGTTCATGTAATGGGTGGATTATTTGTATTTGATATTGTGACAATGTTTGTATTAGGAGGAATTTTTAAAAGAGAAAATCCATATGTTCCTTCTGTTAAAAATAAGTCAGATGTAGATTTAACCAATTGGAAATATGCAAAAGAAGCATCAGCTTTACTTATTTTAGGATTGTGTTATTTATACTGTATTCTTTCACCAATAGGGCTTGCTGGTGGAAACAGTCTTACAAGGATAACTATGATATTTGCAGTGCTTGCTTTGATATTGATAGCAGGATTAAATATAAAAAAGAAGAAGACAAGTAAAGTAATATGTGAAGAATATTAAAAAACAAATTAGAAACAGGGCAACTGGAAATTTAAGGAGGAAAAATAAGATGAATAATAATATAGCTTTTATATTATTAGATCAAGTAAGAGTTGATATGTTGGGAACATATGGACATAAAATAGTTAAGACACCAAATATGGATAAATAGCAGCAGATGGAGTTAAATTTAATAATGCATTTACTCCAGCATCTGTGTGTAGTCCAGCCAGAACTTCACTATTTACAGGACAAATGCCAAGTAATCATGGACTTATGAGAAATAGTGAAAAGGGTGGATTGGGAGATCCTTCATTGTCAAATCCTAATATAATATCAGAAATGCAGGATTATGCAAATTATTTGATAGGAAAATGGCATGTAGGAAAAACAGTTCTTCCAAGAGATTTTGGTTTTAGAGGTCATAATTTTGATGGATATGGATATCCAGGAAGTGGAGTATATAAAAATCTTGTATTTGCTCAGGGACCTGAGCAGGAAACTAGATATAAAGACTGGCTGGTGGAAAAAGGTTTTGAAATGCCAGAGGTTTCTAATAGCTATTTTGGAGAAAATTCTCATCTTAGAGTTCAAGAACTTTGTGGTCTTCTGAGTGGAACCAAAGAGGCAACGCTTCCATTCTTTATAGTAGATGAAGCTAAAAAAGCTGTACTTGAAGCCCAAAAAGAAGGAAAGCCATTTTTTGTATGGTTAAATTTTTGGGGACCACATACTCCTTGTATAATTCCAGAGCCTTATTATTCAATGTATAACCCTGAAGATGTAGTTTTAGATAAAAGCTTTTATAGTCCAATGGAAGGGAAACCAAATCATTATAAAGATATAGCTAAAATGTGGGGAGTATGGAATGCATCTGAAGAAAGATGGAAAGAGGTTATTGCTAAATTTTGGGGTTATATAACTTTGATAGATGATGCAATAGGAGAATTTGTAAAGTTCTTAAAAAAGAGGGACTATATGAAAATCTTTTTATGGCAATAACAGCTGATCACGGAGATGCAATGGGAGCTCACAAACTCATAGAAAAAGGGGAATTTATGTTTGATACAACTTACAGAATTCCAATGATAATAAAAGACCCTGGTTCAAATAGAAAAAATGAGGAAGATGATAATTTTGTATATCTTCATGACTTAACACCAACTTGCAATGATGTGGCTGGAAAGAATGTTTCAAGTTTTTTTGATGGGGAATCACTTCTTCCTATTTTAAGAGAAGGAAAAAACAATAAAAGAAAAGGAGTTCTTGGACAGCTGGCTGGACACTTTGTATATTTTGAACAGAGAATGTGGAGAAGAAAAGATTATAAAATAATTTTCAATGCTTCAGATATTGGAGAACTTTATGATATAGAAAATGATAAGGAAGAAATGAATAATCTGTTTTATAATGAAGAGTATAGACATATCAAGAAAGAAATGCTGGAAGAATTATATAATGAAATGGTAAAAATAAAAGATCCATTAGCAGGGTGGCTCTATAGAATAATCAATGAAATATAAAGTAATAATAGACTAAAAGAGTAAATCTCTTGTAAAATGATTGGACAGATGATATTATTTAATCAATAATAAAATATTTATGGAGGACAAGATGCTGATAAATAAATCTAAAAGTCCACTTTACTACCAATTAGCAGAGATTATAATTGAAGAGATAAAAAGTAGAAATTTAAAAGAAAATGATAAAATTCTTACTGAAAGAGAGTATTGTGAAAAGTATAATTTAAGTAGAGCCACAGTAAGACAGGCAATAGCATATTTAGAAAAAAAGGGTATATATATAAGATTCAAGGTTGTGGAACTTTTGTTTCAGCAAGAGTATTAAAACAAAAACTTTTAAAATTCTATAGTTTTACTGAGGAAATGAAAAAGCAAGGAAAAATTCCTGAGTCAAAAATTCTTTCATTTAAAGAAAAAGTAGTTGGAGAAAAAATAGAACAGGAATTAAATTTGAGTAAAGATGAAAAAGCATTTGAACTTATACGTCTAAGATTAGCTGATGGAGAAATATTTATGTATGAAAAAACTTATCTTCCATCTAAAAAGTTTTTAAATTTCTCTAAAAAAGATATTTTGGCAGCACCTTTATATGATGTTTTGCATAAAAAATATAAAATAGCTTTTAGTAAAGCAACTGAAAGATTTTCAGTTCTTAGTGCAGATAAAAAAATTTCTGATATATTGGAAATAGAAGAGAAAAGTCCAATTATAAAACTTCAAAGATGGACATATACAGGAATAGAAAAAATAGAATATACAATAAGTTTTCTTCGTGGAGATAAATTTGAATTTGAAGTAGAGCTAGAAGATAATTAAGATCAGACTCTTAAGAGTCTGATTTTTAAGGGATTAAAATTGGTACGGACAACATAATGAATTTTAAAAATGTTTAAAGAAAATAAAATTAAAGAAAGGAGGGATAAAATGGCTTACTTTGTTGGAATAGATATTGGTGGAACAAATACAGAAATAGGGATTTTAAATGAAAAAGCTGAAATATTAAAGAAAAAAAGTATAAAGACAAATTCTAAAAATGGTGGAGAAGAAACTTTTATAAGAATATGGAATACAGTTAGAGTATTAGCAGAAGAGTCAAAAATTTCAGAAGATGAAATTGAAGCTGTTGGAATGGGAATTCCTGGACCTGTGGTAAATAATTCAATTGTAAAAATAGCAGCAAATTTTTCTTGGGGAAATGATTTTCCTGCCAAAGAACTTATGGAAAGAATATCTAAAAAACCTGTAAAAGTAGAAAATGATGTAAGAGTTATTGCTTTAGGAGAAGCACTTTTTGGTGCAGGTAGAGAATATAAAAATAGTATAACTATTCCTATAGGAACAGGGGTAGCAGCAGGAATAATAATAAATGGAAAAATAGTAGAGGGAGCAGCTGGTGCAGCTGGTGAAATTGGGCATATAGTAGTAAATAAAAATGGATATAAGTGTGGCTGTGGTCTTACTGGGTGTTTGGAAACATACTGCTCTGCTACTGGAATAGTGCGTGAGGGAATAAGAAGATTAGAACAAGATAAAAATAATGAATTATATAAAAGAATAAATGGGAATTTGAATAAATTAGAAGCAAAGGATATATTTGATATGGCAAAATCTGGAGATAAATTTTCAATAGAGATAGTAGATTTTTTTTGTGAATATATGGCAGAAGGAATTGGAATGCTTTTGAATATAGTAAATCCTGAAATAATTATTTTTACAGGAGGAGTTTCCAGAGCAGGGGATATTTTGTTGAGAGGTATAAAAAAGCATTTATCAAAATATGCTCTCAGCATGACTATGGAGAATCTTAAAATATCTTTTGGAGAATTAAATGAAGAAGCTGGAATAAAAGGTGCAGCAGCATTAGTAATAAAAAATAATTTATTATAAAGGGGAGAAAAATGGAATTTAAAAATTGTATAACATGGAGAGAAATAGTCCAACAGCCATCTATCTGGAAAGAAGAAATACAACTAATAAAAGAAAAACTTCCAGAAATAAGTAGATTTTTAGAGAAAATAAAAGGGAATAAGGTCAAGGTAATATTTACTGGAGCAGGATCATCAGAATTTGTAGGAAATACAATAAGCTCTTACATAAACAGCAAATTGGATATAGAGGTACTATCAATTCCTACTACAGATATAGTATCTATGCCTGAGCAATACTTAGATAAAGAAACTGCAACAATATTGATATCTTGTGCTAGATCTGGAAATTCTCCAGAGAGTGTTGCAACAGTAGAGTTAGCAGATAAAATGGTGAAGAATATATATCATATATTCATAACTTGTAATTCAGAGGGAAAGTTAGCAAAAATATCAGAAAAAAAAGATAATAAATTTTTGTTATTAATGCCTGAGAGGACAAATGATAAGGGATTTGCTATGACAGGAAGTTTTTCATCTATGGTAGTTGCAGGGATATTTATTCTATTAAGAGAAAATTTTAAATATTATGCAGAAAGAGTGAACTATGTAGCAGAAATAGTAGAAAAGAATTTAGAAAATATTTTAAGTGGAGCAGATGCTATTTCAAATCTTGATATAGAAAGAATAGTATATTTAGGAGATGGGGCTTTAAAAGGATTGGCAGAGGAAGTATCATTAAAAGTTTTAGAGCTTACAGGGGGTAAAGTAGCTTCTTTCTATAATACTTTTTTAGGATTTAGACATGGGCCTAAATCAATAGTAAATGATAAGACGGCTATTGTATGTATGATGTCAAATAATAAATATACAAGAATTTATGAACTTGATCTGTTAAAAGAATTTAAAAACGAGAAAAAAGAGAAGAAAGTAATAGTTTTAGATACTGCTTATGATGATGAGGTAAAAGAAAATTCTGATTACTATTTTTCTTTTAATGATGAAAAATTAGGAGAGATGGAAGAAGTAATAGCAGGACTTGGGTATCTTTTGTGGGGACAGATGATTTCTCTTTTAAAATCGTCAAAGCTTGGTATAAATCCAGATAATCCTTGTCCTACAGGAGAGGTTAATAGAGTTGTAAAAGGTGTAATCATTCATAAATATGAAGAATAAAATTTTAGGAGGAATATAAAATGTTAGTTTCAACAAGACAATTATTATTAGATGCTCAAAAAAGAAAATATGCTGTTCCAGCGTTTAATGTTCATAACATGGAAACAATTCAAACTGTAATAGAGGCAGCAGCAGAATTGAAATCACCAATTATTGTAGCAGCTACTCCAGGAACAATGAAATATGCAGGAGCAGAATTTTTTATAAAATTAGTTGAAATATGTTCTGAGAAATATGATATTCCTATAGCTATGCATCTGGATCATCATGAAAGTTATGATGAAATAGTAAATGCCATAGATATAGGAACAAAATCTGTAATGATTGATGCTTCTCATCTAAGTTTTGAAGAAAATATAGCTAAAGTAAAAAAGGTAGTGGATTATGCCCATAAATTTGATGTTACAGTTGAAGGTGAATTGGGAATACTTGGAGGTCAGGAAGATGATCTTATAAGAGATGATAAAGACAGTAAATATACAAATCCAGCTCAAGCAAGAGAGTATGTAGAAAGAACAGGAATAGATTCTCTTGCAGTAGCAATTGGAACAGCTCATGGAGTGTACAAAGAAGAACCAAAATTAGATTTTGAAAGACTTGCAGAAATAAGATCAGTGGTGGATATTCCTTTGGTTTTACATGGTGCTTCTGGGGTGCCAGCAGATCAAGTGAAAAAAGCAATAGACATTGGGATAACAAAGGTTAATATTGCAACAGAATTAAAAATGCCTTTTGCTGAAACTTTAAGACAAGTATTGGTAAATAATCCTAATGAAAGTGATCCAAGAAAATATTTTGGACCTGCTAAGGAATCAATGAAAAAAGTTGCCATTGAAAAAATATTAATGTGTGGAAGTAATGGGAAGGCATAATTATGAATAAAATTTTAACAGTTACACTTAATCCAGCAATAGATGTAAGATATAATGTTGAAAAACTTGATACGGGAAATATAAATAGGACCATATCTATTGAAAAAAATGCTGGGGGAAAAGGAATAAATGTAAGTAGAATAATAAAAAAATTAGGTGGAGATGTTCTTGCTACTGGAATTGTAGGAGGGCATACAGGAAAATTATTTTTATCAAAATTAGATAAAGATGGAATAAAAAATAATTTTATAAAAACTGATTTTGAAACAAGGACATGTATAGCTGTTATTGATAAAAGTACAGGAAAAATAACTGAACTTCTTGAGTCAGCAGAGGGAAAGGAAAAAGATTTTGAAAACTTTTTAAAAAAATATATTTCTATTTTAGAAAGTGGAGTAAAATTAGTATGTGGTTCTGGGAGTATTCTAAATGGGATTCAAAAGGATTCATACAATATTTTAATAAATGAAGCCTCTAAAAGAGGGATAAAATTTATTCTTGATACAAGTGGAGATACTCTTATAAAGGGAATAGAAGCTAAACCTTTTTTAATAAAACCTAATCAAGATGAATTAGAAGATATGTTTAATAAAAAATTCAGCACTGTAAATGAAATAATAGAAGCAGCAAGAAAAATTGTAAAAAAAGGTGTGAAGAATGTAATGGTAACACTTGGAGGAAACGGGGCTGTTCTTGTAACTGAAAATGAAGTATATAGAGCTTTTCTTCCAAAAGTTGAAATTAAAAACACAGTTGGTTCAGGTGATTCTGTAATTGGAGGATTTGCTCATGGAATATCTGAAGGAAAAAGTTTAAGGGAAAGTTTTAAATTGGGAATAGCTTGTGGAACTACAAATGCAATGCTTGAAACTACAGGGAGTATTGATTTAAAAATTTTAAATAATATATTAAAAAATATAGAAATAAGTAATGTATAAAGTTTAAAAAAATATCAGGTTTTTAAAAATATAGTATTATAAATTAATGATTTTATAAAAAATGAAAATAGAAAGAATTTTAACTTTATATTGCACCTAAAGTCTTAGATAATTAAGATGGAAGGTGCAGTTTTTTTATTTTCTCATATTTTATTAAAAAATTTTGAAAAGGGAGAATAAAATGATACACTTAAATTGATGGGAATCAAAAATCTATGAAATGTATTTAACTTGATGGAGGCAGTGTTATGCTGGAAAAATTAAGAGAAGAAGTTAGAAAAAGAATGAGAGAAAAAAGATATATACATACCTTAGGTGTGGAGGAAAAAGCAGCAGAATTGGCAGAAAAATATGGAGCTGATGAAAAAAAATGCAGAATAGCGGCGATACTGCATGATGTAGCCAAGGAGATGCAAATAAATAAAATGAAAGATATATGTCAAAAAAATTTTTCTGATGAACTTTCAAAAGAGGATATGGAGATAAATGAGATACTTCATGGATTTGCAGGGTGTGTAATAGCGAGAAATGAATTTGGAATAACAGATGAAGATATTCTCAATGGAATAAAATATCATACTGTTGGGAAAAGAGGACTTAGCCTTTTAGGAAGAATAATATATATTGCAGATGGAATTGAAAAAAATAGAGATTATCCTGCTGTTAATGAAATTAGAAAAGAAGTAGAAAAGGATTTGAACAAAGGGATAATATTGGAAATTAATAAGAAAATAGAATATCTCACAGAGAGAAAAGGAAAGATACATAAAAATACTGAAGATATGCTTGAATGGCTGAAAGAGGAAGAGATTAAGGAGGAAAAATGAATTTAGATAAAGAATTAGAAAGACTTAAACAACTTATGGATAAAGGAAAAGGATTAAAATTAGACGAAATAACAAAACTTTTAGGGTGGTCCCTTAAAAATAAAAAGGAAAATAGAGAAATACTTGAAAAGTGGATAGAAGATGGAGATCTTATGAGGAATAATAGAGGGAAATATAATATTCCTGAAAATCTTGGATTTGTAAAGGGGACTTTCAGTATAATAAAAGATAGATTTGCTTTTGTTGATACTGCTGATGAAGGAATATTTATTCCAAAACCTCATTTTAATTCAGCACTAGATGGAGATACTGTATTAGTAAAAATAACATCAGGGCTCAATGGTGATAAGAAAAAAGAGGGAGAAGTAGTAAAAGTAATAAGTAGAGAAAGAGATACAATAGTAGGAATACTGCAAAGAAATGAAAATTTTGGATTTGTAACTCCCACACATTCATTTGGAAAGGATATATATATTCCATATCGAATGATGAAAGATGCTAAAAATCAACAGCTTGTTGTAGTAAAGATAACTTCATGGGGAACTAATGAAAAGAAACCTGAAGGAGAAATTATTGAGGTAATTGGTGACCCATATAATACAAATAACATGATTGAAGCTCTTATTGTAAGAGAGGGAATGTCAGAAACTTTTTCTAAGCCCGTATTAGCAGAGGCAAGAAGTATAGCAACAACTATACCAAAAGATGAAATAGCAAAAAGAAAAGATTTGAGAAATCTTTCTATAATAACAATAGATGGAGATGATGCAAAAGATTTAGATGATGCTGTTTATGTAAAAAAACTTCCAAATGGCAATTATAAGCTGATAGTAAGTATAGCTGATGTATCATACTATATACCAGAGGGGTCTATGTTAGACCAGGAGGCTTTTAAAAGAGGAAATTCAGTATATCTTGTAGATAGAGTACTTCCTATGTTTCCTAAAGAAATATCTAATGGAATATGTTCTTTAAATCCTGATGAAGATAAACTTACATTTACTTGTGAAATGGAAATAGACCAAAATGGTAAAGTAGTAGATTCTGATACTTATAAATCTGTAATTAAAAGTGTAAGAAGAATGACATATACTAATGTCAATAGAATGATAGCAGGAGAAGAGGAAGCTTTAAAAGAGTATGCAGATATAAAAGATATGGTAATGGAAATGCTTGAACTTTCTAAAATAATCAGACAGGTAAAATATAACAGAGGAAGCATAGATTTTGATCTTCCTGAAATAAAATTAGTTCTTGATGAAAATGGAAAAGTAAAATACATTAAGAATAGAGAAAGAGGAGAGTCTGAAAGAATAATAGAAGATTTTATGATAGCAGCTAACGAAACTGTAGCTGAAAAACTTTTCTGGCTGGAAATACCATCAGTATATAGAACACATGAAAAACCAGATCCTGAAAGAATAAAAAATCTAAATGAAACATTAAGTAAATTTAAATATAGAATACATTCCTTAGATGAAATACATCCTAAAAAATTCCAAAAAATAATTGAAGATTCAAAGGAAAGAGGAATAAATCTTCTTGTACATAAGCTTATACTTATGGCATTGAAACAGGCAAGATATACAGTTGATAATTTGGGGCATTTTGGACTGGCATCTGGATACTATACACATTTTACTTCACCAATCAGAAGATATGCAGACCTGACTGTTCATAGAATATTGAATTCTGTTCTTCATGGATATCCAAGTAAAAAAGTGATAGCTAAAAATGCAGAAGAACTTCCACAAATATGTACTCATATATCAAAAACAGAGAGAGCAGCTATGAAAGTAGAAGATGAAAGTGTAAAAATTAAGCTTGTAGAATATATGATAGATAAAGTTGGAGAGGAATATGAAGCTACTATTGTTGGATTTAGTAATAAGAGAGTATTCTTTGAAACTGAAGAACATGTAGAATGTTTCTGGGATGTGGTGGCAGCTAAACATTACTATGAATTTGATGATAGAGAATATGTAATGAAAGATATAGATGGTGGAAAAATATACAGTATTGGAGATAAATACAAGGTTATTTTGGTAAGAGCAAGTCTTGCAGAACTGGAGATAGAGGTAGTACCTCAAGTAGTTATGGAAGAAGGACTATAAGGAGAAGAATATGAATTATAGAGCTGATGAAAAAAGATATGATAATATGAAATATAGAAAGTGTGGGAATAGTGGACTTTATCTTCCTGTCATTTCCTTAGGGTTATGGCAGAATTTTGGAGAAGAAACACCTTTAGGGATTCAAAAGAAAAAATTGTTCAAAGCTTTTGACCTTGGAATAACACATTTTGATTTAGCCAATAATTATGGAAAACCAGCAGATGGTTCTGCTGAAGAAAATTTTGGTAGAATATTAAAATCTGATTTGAAAAGTTATAGAGATGAGATGATAATATCTACAAAAGCAGGGTATGATATGTGGCCAGGACCTTATGGAGATGGAGGTTCAAGAAAATATATCATGGCAAGTTTAGATCAGAGCCTAAAAAGAATGGGTCTGGAATATGTAGATATATTTTATCATCACAGACCTGATTCAGAAACACCTTTAGAAGAATCTATGACTGCTCTTGCTGATATAGTGAAACAGGGAAAAGCTTTGTATGTAGGAATCTCTAATTATGAAGCTGAAGAAGCAGAGAAAGCTATAAAAATACTTAATGAATTAAAAGTTCCATGTCTTATAAATCAAATCAGATATAATATGTTTGAGAGATGGGCAGAAGAAAAATTATTTGAAGTATTGGAAAACTCAGGAACAGGGTGCATATGTTACAGCCCTTTAGCACAGGGAGCTTTAACTAATAGGTATATCAATGATGTGCCTTCTGATTCAAGAGCAGCAAGAATAGGGACTACCATAGCAGAACGTTATCTTGATGAAGAAAAATTGCTAAAAGTAAAAAAACTGAATGAAATAGCAGAAAATAGAAATCAAAGCATGGCACAAATGGCACTTGCATGGGTATTGAGAAAAAAAGAAGTAACAAGTGTACTGATAGGAGCAAGTAGATCAGAACAAATAGAAGATAATGTAAAAACTATTCAGAATTTATATTTTTCAGAAGATGAGATAATGAAGATAGAAAATATATTGAAATAAAATGGAGAAGAGAATCAAAAGTGGTTCTCTTTTTTAATCGCTTTTTAAAATTATAACTATATGAAGAGAATCAAAAGTGTTATACAACAGTTGTTTTTTTTATTTTATATATCAAAGATAGCCTTAAAGTACGATAAAGATACAAAATATTGTAAAAATTAAACTGTTGTATATCGGTTTAAACAGTTATAGCTCTTGACGAATAAATAATGAAAGGCTATATTATATATTAATAAATAATAGGGGAATAAATATTTAGCTAAAATATATAAAAAGGAGGTTAGAAGCAATTATTTTTTTATAATAAGGGGGTTATAATTATGAACAAGAAAACAGAAGGAGAAAAAAAGAATTATGGGGGTTGGGCGTTTATTCCACTGGTTATATTTTTGATAATATATTTAGGTGGAGGAATGTTTTTTTCAGCTAGAGGAGTAGCTAGTCCATTTAATCAGCTTCCAAGACATGCGGCATTGCTTATAGGGGTTATCATAGCATTTGCTATGAATAGAAAAATGAAATTAGATGATAAAATCAATATATTCACAACAACTTCTGGAGAAAGTGGAGTTATGATGATGGCTCTTATCTTTCTTTTGGCAGGAGCTTTTGCAGGGGTAGCAAAAGGAATGGGAGGAGTAGATTCTGTTGTAAATCTTGGACTTACATTTGTTCCAAAACAGTTTTTAGTTCCAGGATTGTTTGTAATATCAGCATTTATATCAACAGCAATGGGAACTTCAACAGGAACACTTGTTGCAGTTGCTCCAATTGCATTGGGAATATCAGAGAAAGTAGGATTAAATCCAGCAATAACCTTAGCGGCAGTTTTGGGAGGAGCTATGTTTGGAGATAATCTGTCAGTTATATCAGATACTACAATTGCAGCTACTAGAGGAGTAGGCTGTGAAATGAAAGATAAGTTTAGAATGAACTTTTTAATTGCTATACCAGCAGCAATAGCAACAATTATAGCTTTTACAATAGTAGGAGGAGCTGGACAGATTGAAGGAGAATTGAGCTATAATTTAATAAAGGTGGTTCCATATTTGGCAGTACTTGTAGCAGCTGTAGCAGGAATAAATGTATTCACAGTTCTTATTGGAGGAATATTATTTGCTGGAGCAGTAGGATTTGTAACAGGAAGTATGACTTTTGTAACATTTTTCCAGTCAGTAGCAAAAGGTATGGATGGAATGATGAATGTAACTATTATGGCTATTCTTATTAGAGGACTTATTGGATTAATAAAAGAATATGGTGGAATAGAGTGGCTTGTGCAGAAACTTACTGGAAATATAAAAACTCGTAAGGGTGCAGAATATAGTATAGCTGTTTTAGTATCAGTATTGGTTTTTTGCCTTGTAAACAATACTATTGCTATTATAATTGCTTCTCCAATAGCTAAACAGGTAGGAGAAAAATTCAAAATAGCTCCAAAAAGAACTGCTAGTTTATTGGATATATTCAGTTGTGTAATATTATGTCTGGCTCCACATGCTGGAGGAATGCTTCTTATAACATCTATGGCGTCAGTTTCTCCAATAGAAATAATAAGTTTTTCTTTCTATCAGGTATTTTTAGGAATTTGTACTATAATAACTATCCAATTTGGACTTATGAAAACTAAAGAGGAAAAAGAAGCTGACTTGTTAGAGAAGCAAAATACTCAGTTAGGATAAGAATGGGAGGATAAAATGGATAGAATAATAGAATTAGCAGAAAAATATGCTGATGAAATGATAGAAAATCGTAGAAAAATACATAAAAATCCAGAGCTAGGTGGGCAGGAAACTGATACTTCAGATTTTATAACAGCTGAATTGGAAAAATTAGGAATAGAAGTGAAAAGAGGATTTGCCAAAACAGGGATACAGGGAATGATATATGGTAAAAATCCTTCTGGAAAGACAATAATGATAAGAGCTGATATAGATGCTCTTCCTATGAGCGAAGAAAATGATATAGAGTATAAATCACAGGTAAATGGAAAAATGCATGCATGTGGGCATGATGTTCATACTGCTGCTTTATTAGGAGCAGCAAAAATATTATCTCAATTAAAAGATGAACTTAATGGAAATGTAAAACTCTGTTTTCAACCAGCAGAAGAAACAGTAGGTGGTGCAGATTTAATGGTGGAAGATGGAATACTGGAAAATCCAAAAGTAGACTATGTGATTGGAATGCATGTGGAACCTAATGAAAAAATAGGAACTGCCTCTATAGAACCAGGACCTGTAAGTTCATATCCAGATTTTTTTGAAATAAAGTTTATAGGAAAGGGAGGACATGGTTCATTTCCATCTAAAAGTATAGATCCTATACTTCCAGCAGTAGAAGCATATAATCTCTTGAATCTCATACCTAAAAAAGTATCACCATTAGAGCCATGTGTGGTGCAGATATGCAGATTCAATGCAGGAACATATGATGCTATTATTCCAAATGAAGCAGTAATTGCAGGAACAGTAAGAACTTTACACAAATATAATCGTGAATTTGTAAAAGAACAAATAGACAAAATAATAAAAAATATAAGTGAAATATATGGAGTGAAGTGTGAATTTTCATATAGAGGAAAGACTTTTCCTGTATATAACACACCAGAAGTGATAGAAGCTGTGAGAGATAGTGTAAAAGATGTTTTTAATAAAGGGTTTGTTGTAAACCAGAGCTTTAAAATAGGTGGAGATGATTTCTGTTTCTTCAGTGAAAATATACCAGCTACATATATGATAGTAGGAAGTGCAAATGAGGAGAAAGATACACAATATCCACTTCATAATCCTAAATTTAATGTAGATGAAAAAGTAATAAAAATGGGAGCAGCAGCATTTTCTAAGATAGCATATGATTATTTAAATGGAAAATACAGTGGGATATAATATAAAGAAGCTGGCTTATGCCAGCTTCTTTTATTATATTATATTGAAGTGTGTTAAAAACAAAATGAAATTTTTTAAAGATTAAATAATAAATCAAAATATGAAGGAATAGGCCATACCGATTTTTCTATTAATAATTCAAGTTCATCTACAATGACTCTCATTTCATTAAGTATAGGAATAAGTTCAGTATCATAGTAAACGGCTTTTTTATAGCAGTCTGAAATAGAGAATGCTTTTTTTGTACCTTCATTTAATTTTGTTATAGTATCTTTTAAACGATTTTTATAACCAATTACTTTTATAAGGTGTTCTTTATCATATTGAATGAATTCTTCTTCTCCAAGAGCTGTTCTTACATTATTAATCATTTGAGAAATATTATTAATGTATTTGGTAATGCATGGATATATTTCATTTCTTGCCATTCTAACAGCTGTTGTTATTTCAATATTTGATTGGTTATTGTATCTATCACAGTAAATTTTATATCTTGAATAAACTTCCTCTCTAGTAAGAATACCATTTCTTTCAAACAATGCTATAGTTTCCTCTTTAGTATATACTGGAAGTCCTTCAATAGTATTTTTTAGATTGGAAAGTCCAAGTTCTTCAGCCTGTTCTATCCAAGAACCCTCATACCCATTTCCATTGAAGATTATTCTTTTATGTTTTTTATATCTGTCTTTTATTAATTTGATTATAGATGTATTTATGTTTTTTGATGATGCATTTTCAGATAAAGAATCAGCATATTCTCTCAATATATCAGCAACAATAGTATTTAAAACAAATACTGGAGTTGAAGGAGAAGCACTTGAACCTGGCATTCTAAATTCAAATTTATTTCCTGTGAATGCAAAAGGTGAAGTTCTGTTTCTATCTGAAAAATCTTTTGGTATTTTAGGTATATGAATATCAATATCTATCATTCCTTCTTCAGTGGAAGAAGTATCAATATCTTCTATATTTTCTAAAAGCTGCTGTAATTGTTCTCCTAAGAATATGGAAATAATAGCTGGAGGGGCTTCATGACCTCCAAGTCTATGATCGTTTCCTGGAGTAGCAGTAGATGCTCTTAATATATCAGCATATCTGTCTATTCCTTCAACTACAGCCATTATGTAGAGAAGGAATTGCATATTATCTTTTGCAAGAGTATCTGGATCAAAAATATTTATTCCTGTATTAGTTAAAAGAGACCAGTTGCAGTGTTTACCAGAACCATTGATACCTTGGAATGGTTTTTCATGAAGTAAAGCTGTTAATTGATGTCTGTTGGCAACTTTTTTAATTGTATCCATAGCAAGATGATTTTGGTCTACAGCCACATTTGCTGATGCAAACATAAGAGCAAGTTCAAATTGATTAGGAGCAACTTCATTATGTTTTGTTTTGGCAATAACTCCTATTTTCCAAAGTTCGCTATCAAGTTCGGCCATAAAGACTTCAACTCTTTCTTTTATGGTTCCATAATAATGGTCATTCATTTCCTGACCTTTTGGTGGAAGATTACCAAAAAGAGTTCTTCCAGCTAAAGAAAGATCAAGACGTTTGTCCCAGAATTTTTTATCAACTAGAAAGTATTCCTGCTCCACTCCTAAAGTAACATCAATATGTGTAGTTTTTGTATCACCCAGCAGTTTTTGAATTCTTAAAGCTTGAGTTTCAATAGCTTTTATTGATCTCAAAAGAGGAACTTTTTTATCAAGAGCTTCTCCATTATATCCAACAAAAGCAGTAGGAATATAAAGAGTTTTAGAGATTCCCTCACCTTTTAAGAACATTGGAGAAGTTGTATCCCATGCAGTATAACCACGAGCTTCAAAAGTCGAACGAAGTCCACCATTTGGGAAAGAAGAAGTATCAGTTTCACCTTTAATAAGAGATTTTCCAGAAAATTGAGATAGAATTGTTCCGTCAGAAGAAATAGAGATAAAAGATTCATGTTTTTCAGCAGTGAGGTCAGTAAGAGGTTGGAACCAGTGGGTAAAGTGAGTGGCACCATTTTCAATAGCCCAGTTTTTAACAGTAGATGCGATTACATCTGCGACTTCTGAAGACAGTTCACCCTCTCCAAGTTGAGCAGATTTAAATTTTTTGAATATTGTTCCAGGCACCCTACTTTTCAGATCAAGTTCAGAAAAATAGTTAATCCCAAAAGTTTCTAGCATACTTTTCATTTTTATCCTCCTTATAAATAAAAATATATTTTTATTATAAAGAAACACGTGCTCTTTTTTTTAAATTTTATTTCAAAATTTTAGCATGGGATTATATTTTGTGCAATACTTTTTTTTAGTAATAAAATGCTGGGAAAATATGAAATTAGATTTAAAAAGTATTTAAGAATATAATCATTATTTAAAAAAACATAAATTTTTTTTATGTTTTTTAAGCTAATGAACTTTATGTACTAAAAAATAAAAAAAGTACCATAATAATACGATACTTTTTTAAAAATAGAATTTATAAAATTTATAATAATAATTATAAAAACTTATCTTATTAAGATAGACATAAAGTCTTCTTTAAATAAGAAATCCTTTTTTTGTGAAAATTCCTCTAAAGATTTTTTTATTATTTTTATTCCCCTTACTATCTCTTCTTTTGTAACAGCAGCAAAACTTAAACGAATATGATTATTTTCCTGTTCATCATTTATGTAAAATACAGAATCAGGAAGTATAGAAACATGTCTTTCTTTCAATATATTATAAAAAACATTTGAATTGAGACCTTTTGGCAATTTTATCCATATATATAATCCTCCTTGTGGAATATATGGAAGTTCAATTTCTTTTATTTCTTGTAAAAGGGACAATGTAAGTTCATATTTTTCCTTAAATGCTTTTTTAATTTTTCAATATTGGGTTCTAAATAGCCTTTTTAATGAAAAAATGAAGTGCCATTTGAAATAAACCAGAAGATGATATATCAGCAGAAAACTTTGCAGCTATTATATCTGAAATTAAATTATTAGGTACGATCATATATCCAAGCCTTAATCCAGGCATTATAAGTTTTGAAAAAGAATTTATATAAATTACTTTATTTTTTTTATCCATAGCTTTTAAGGGAATTGTAACATTATTATAATAATACAAAGGAGAAAGACAATCATCTTCTATAATAGTGAAATTATATTTTTCTGAGAGTTCAAGTATTTTTTTCTTTTTTTCTGTTGACCATGAAATTCCAGTAGGAGTTTCAAAATTTATCATAGTATATATAAAATCTACTTTATTTTTTTGAAGAATTTTTTCTAACTCTTCTATATTTATTCCATCTTCTTCTAAAGGAACACTTATCATTTTAGCTATTTCAGAAAAAGTATTTATAGCTCCATAGTATGTTGGATTTGCAGCAACTACTGTAGTGGTTTTTCTCTTCAATATAATTTTTTTATTAAATCAAGAGCTTGTTGAGAACCAGAAACTATTTGAATATTATTTGGAGAAGTATAAATATTATTATTTTTAAGCTTTTCAGTAATTGTTTCTCTTAATTCTAAAAGTCCTTGAGTATTAAAATAATTAAAAGCTTTTTCTCCATAATTACTAAATATATCATTTATAATTTCCTGAAATATATCAACAGGATAAAGATTTGCTGCAGGAGTAGCACTGGCAAAATTTATATCTTTATTCATTATTGCAAAATTATTTATGACGGGCTTTTGAGTACTTGATATAAGTTTATTTTTTTCTTTTACAAAGCAGCCTTTTCCAGAAAGCTTATAGATATAATTATTTTTTTCAAGAAGATCATATGCCTTTAATACAGTAAGGGTGTTTATGTCAAATTTAATAGCTATCTGTCTTATAGATGGAAGCTTTTCATTGGGAAGAGCTTCCCCAGTTTCTATCATATTTTTTATAGAATCATACAGCTGCAAGTAAATTTTATGAGGTGAATCTTTGTAGATTATAAAATTAAGTTTCATAAAAATCTTCCCCCTTTAATTTCTAACTGTTTTATATAAATTAAAAATGTTTGATGTGAATAAAAATCAAAAAGTGTTATACAACAGATATTAAAACAGTTATCAACATTTGAAAATAGAGCTTAAAATACGTAAAAAGACATTTATATCAAAAATACAAACTGTTGTATATCGGTTTCAACAGTTATATATATTGACTAAAAGGGTATAACAGTTTATAGTTGTATTATAATATATGAATTAAAAAATTGCTATGCATTAAAAAAATATGTAAGTTGTTTCTGTAAGGAGGAAAAATGAAATATTCTTTTGATGAAAAAATTGACAGAACAGGAAATCATGCAGCTAAATGGGAGGAGATGGGAAAAAAATTTATATCAAATGATTTATGGCCAATGTGGATAGCAGATATGGACTTAAAAACAGCTCCTGAGATAATAGATGCTATGAGAGAAAAGGTAGAACAAGGAATATTTGGTTATGTATATAGACCGGATTCTTATTATAAAGCAGCAGCAGATTGGTTGGAAAGAAGATTTGGATATAAGATTGATCCTGCTACTCTTATAAATAGTCCAGGAGTTGTGCCTACACTTTCTTTATTAGTGAGAGGAATGACAAAGCCAGGAGAAAAAATACTTATTCAAAGTCCTGTATATTATCCATTTGCAGCTACAATAAAGGATAATGGAAGAGAAGTAATAGAAAATAAGTTAGTAAAAGATGATACTGGATATTATACAATAGATTTTGAAGATTTTGAGCAAAAAATTTCTGATGAAAATGTTAATTTATTTATTTTATGTAGTCCTCATAATCCAGTGGGAAGAGTATGGAGAAGAGAAGAGCTTCAAAAGATGTCTGATTTATGCTTAAAATATAAAGTAAGAGTTATTGCAGATGAAATATGGAGAGATATGGTAATGCCAGGATATAAACATATACCAGTAGCTTCTCTTGGAAAAGAAATAGAGGACAATACTATTACTTGTTTTTCACCAACTAAAACATTTAATATAGCAGGGCTTCAAGCTTCATTTGTAACATTTCCAAGAAGAGAAGAATGGGAGAAATTTGATAATGAGCTTGGAATATTGGATATAAAAAGAAATAGTCCATTTAGTCTAGTAGCTTTTGAAACTGGATATGAAAAATGCGATGAGTGGGTAGATCAACTAATTGAACATCTAAACGGAAATATGGATTATGTAATTAAATTTGTAGAAGAAAAAATACCAGAAGTAAAAGTTAAAAAACCTGAAGGAACTTATCTTATGTGGCTTGATTTTTCTGCTTTAGGATTATCTAAAGAAGAATTGTCAAAATTTATGCAGGAGGAATGTAAAATAGCATTAGATGATGGATATTGGTTTGGTGAAAATGGAATAGGTTTTGAAAGAATGAATATAGCTTGTCCGAGATACATGGTAGAAGAAGGAATGAATAGGATAGAAAAGGGAATAAAAAAATGGAGAGAAAAAAGATAAAAAGATTAGGGGAGGTTTAATTTATGAACGAAAAAAATGGAGAAAAAAAATATGGCGCGATAGCATTTTTACCTTTGTTAGTATTTTTAGCTTTGTATATAGGAAGTGGACTTATGTTCACATTTATGGGAGTAGATGGAGCGTTTAAAAAATTTCCTAGGCATGTTGCTCTTCTTATAGGTATAGCTGTGGCATTGATTATGAACAAATCAATGAAACTTGAAAAGAAGATAGATATATTTTCTGAAAATGCAGGAAATGCAGGTGTTATCCTTATAGGATTGATTTATCTTTTAGCAGGTGGATTCCAAGGAGCAGCAAAATCAATGGGTGGAGTTGAATCAGTAGTTAACCTTGGACTTACATTTATTCCAAGTGCAGCTCTTGTTCCTGGAGTATTTCTTATATCATGTTTTATTTCTACTGCAATAGGAACATCTATGGGAACAGTTGCAGCTATGGCTCCAATAGCAATAGGGGTAGCTCAAGCAGCAGGATTAAATCTACCTTTGACATGTGCTGCTGTTATTGGGGGAGCATATTTTGGAGATAACCTTTCAATGATATCAGATACTACAATTTCTGCTGCGAAAGGTGTAGGTTCAGAAATGAAAGACAAATTTAAGATGAACTTTTTTATAGCTCTTCCAGCAGCTATAATTGCAATAATAGGATACTGGGCATTTGGAGGAGCTGGGGTTATAACAGGGGAACATCCCTTTTATCTACTTCGTGTAATTCCATATATAGTGGTATTGATAGCAGCTTTAATGGGATTCAATGTGGCAGGGGTGTTATTTATAGGTATAGCAATGACAGGAGTTATAGGTATTGGAGAGGGAAGTGTAAGTTTCTTAGAGTGGGTAGGTGCAATAGGTGGAGGAATGGAAGATATGTTCAGTATCACTATTGTTGCAATATTAATCTCAGGACTTATAGGATTGATAAAGTATTATGGTGGAGTAGACTGGTTAGTAAACAGTATAGTATCTAGGATTAAGGAACGTAAAGGAGCAGAATATGGAATTGGACTTCTTTCAGGACTTTTATCAGCAGCTCTTGTAAATAATACAATTGCTATTATTATATCAGCTCCTATAGCTAAGGAAATAGGAAAAAATTATGGAATTGCTCCCAAACGTCTTGCAAGTCTTATAGATATATTTGCATGTGCATTTATTGCATTGACACCATATGATGGAGGTATGCTTATAGTTACAGGGCTTTCAGATGTATCACCAATGGCTGTATTAAAATATATGTTTTATATGTTTGCTTTAATAATAACAACT
This sequence comes from Fusobacterium varium, assembly GCA_900637705.1. Taxonomy (NCBI): domain Bacteria; kingdom Fusobacteriati; phylum Fusobacteriota; class Fusobacteriia; order Fusobacteriales; family Fusobacteriaceae; genus Fusobacterium; species Fusobacterium varium. Next base: position 2,861,664 of record LR134390.1, on the reverse strand, counting down.
TGTATAACTATTCAGTTTGGATTGCTACGTACAAAAGAAGAGAAGGAATTTATTGAGAAAAATCCTAATGGAATAAGAGAATAGAAATTAAATCAATAGTACTAATCAAGATTATTTTAAAATTTATGGAGGGGAGTAATGAAAGACTTAAAAAATAAGGGAATAGGAACAATAGCTATCCATGCAGGACAAGGTAAAAATCCATTTGGAGCTCTATCTACTCCAATATACCAAACTTCTACATTCGTATTTGACTCAACAGAGCAAGGTGGAGCAAGATTTGCAGGAAAAGAGGAGGGGTATATATACTCTAGACTTGGAAATCCTACAACAGCAGTAGCAGAAGAGAAAATAGCAGCATTAGAATGTGGAGAGGCAGCAGCAGCTACATCTTCAGGAATGGGGGCTATTTCATCTGTGCTTTGGACACTGTTGAGAGCTGGAGATCATGTAATAGCAGATAAAATATTATATGGATGTACATTTGCATTATTGTGCCATGGAATGACTAGGTATGGAGTAGAAGTTGAATTTTTAGATACTTCAGATCTTGAAGCAGTTAAAAAAGCAATGAAGAAAAATACAAGAGTTGTATATTTGGAAACACCAGCAAACCCAAATTTAAAAATATCTGATATAGAAGAAATAGCGAAAATAGCTCACACAAATGAATATACAAAAGTGGTGGTAGATAATACATTTGCTTCTCCTTATTTGCAGAAACCTTTACAGTTAGGGGCAGATATAGTGGTTCATTCAGCAACTAAGTATTTAAATGGACATGGAGATGTAATAGCAGGGTTTGCAGTTGGAAGTAAAGAACTTATAACAGAAGTAAAGCTTTTTGGAATAAAAGATATGACAGGATCAGTATTAGGACCAACAGAAGCTCATCTTATAATAAGAGGATTAAAAACATTTGAAATAAGGATGCAAAGGCATTGTGAAAATGCAATGAAGGTTGCTGAATATTTAAATGCTCATTCTAAAGTAGAAAAAGTTTATTATCCAGGACTAAAAGATCATGAGGGATATGAGATTGCTAAAAAACAAATGACAGGGTTTGGAGGAATAATGTCATTTGAACTTAAAGGAGGATTTGAAGCAGGAAAAACATTGCTAAATAATGTTGAAATGTGTGCATTGGCAGTAAGCTTAGGAGATACTGAAACATTGATACAGCATCCAGCTTCTATGACTCATTCTGCTTACACAAGTGAAGAATTAAAAGAAGCAGGAATACCAGAAGGTTTAGTAAGATTATCAGTAGGATTGGAAAATGTAGAGGATATAATAGCTGACTTAGATAAAGCTTTGGAAAAAGTAAAATAAGTATAATAATTAACTAAGGAGCAGGAAGAAATTTCTGTTCCTTTTTTTGAATTTTTATAGCATTTTTTTATAAAAATATGAAATAAAAATTTGTGATTTAATTGAAGAAATATAGGAAATATGTTAAAATTCATATTATAATCAATACTATATTAGAGGTGATTAGATATGAATAAAATAAAATTAATAGCAGGAATTTTAGCTGTATTATCTTTAGCAGGATGTACTTCGGCAAAAACTTTTGAAGATCAGAAAAAAATAAATGAATATACTCAAACTGGAATATATTATTATTGGAATGGCGGGGATTTACAAAAAGTAGAAAAAGAATTTTTTAAAGGGATAACATTAAAAGGAAAGTATGATGTTGTTGAAAATTCTTTTAGGGAAGCAAGTATGCTTGACCCAAATAGATTAGACTTGAGGTTTGGAATAGCAACAACTCAGGTACTTCAGAGCAAAATACAAGAAGCATTAGCAACATATAAAGAAATAATAAAAATATATCCAGAAAGTTTTGATGCAAATATGTTGTTGGCTGGATATAGTAGAGCGTTAGGAGATAATAATACTTACACTAATACAATAGCAGCTATGGAAAAAATTTATCCAGAAATGACTAGGAAATTTGTAGAAAGATTTGACAGAACAGATAACTATATGAATACTATTTTAAAAGTAAAACCAGAATCTTTAAATTTAGAAAATTATGCGATTGTTATTTTAGGATATGCTCTAGGAGAAAATGGGGTAATGAAAGAACCATTGATAGGAAGATTGGAGCAAGGACTTGCTATGTATAGAAAAAATCCTAATGCTGAGATAATAGTAACTGGTGGAGTTCCAAAAGGTGGAGTAACAGAAGCATATCTTATGAAAAAATGGTTAGTAGAAAAAGGAGTAAATCCTAGTAAAGTCCATATTGAAGACCAAGCAAAAGATACAGTTGGAAATGCACTTTATTCAGTAGAAATTATGAAAAAATTAGGAACAGAAAATATGACTTTAATAAGCAGTGCAAGTCATATGAGAAGAGGATTGGCTGTTTTTAAAGAAATGGCAGTAAGTGAAGGGTTAAATCTTTCAGTTATGGATAATCTAGTATATTTAGACTATCCAACTTTACGAGAAGCACATAAAGTATCTAATAATGAAAAATTAGTTATTTATAGAGATATGATGAGAGCTGCAGGAATGTGGGCTTATCCAGGAATTCAAAGATAAATGTGCAATATTGAGCTTTCAAGGAACTTGAGAGCTCTTTTTTTATTTGAAAATTACTTTTATAAAATAATATGAAGTAATTAAAATTTGAAAAAATAAGAAAAACATGATAAAATTTAAAAAATAAAGTACACAGAGGTCAAAAATGTTTAATAAAAATAATGTATTCATAACATCTTCATACTATTACTGTAACTAGGATTTAGGTAACTAAATCCCTTTTGTTATGCAGTTTAATAGTAAGGGAGATGTATTAATAGATAGAAAAAGCCTGTTGATACAATCAATAGGCTTTTATTTTTCTTTAAAAATAAAGGGCTTTGTGTTAAAATAATATAGAAAAAACAAGGGAGGACGAGATGGAAAACGTATTTGATGTATTAGTAGGACGTGGATACTTAAAACAATTCACTCATGAAGAAGAGATGAGAGAAATATTAGGAAAAGAGAAAGTTACTTTTTATATAGGTTTTGACCCAACAGCAGATAGTCTGCATGTAGGACATTTTATTGCTATGATGTTTATGTCTCATATGCAAAAACATGGTCATAGACCAATAGCTCTACTTGGTGGTGGAACAGCTATGATAGGGGATCCAAGTGGAAGAACTGACATGAGAACTATGATGTCCAAAGAAACTATTGCTCACAATGTAGCAGCTATAAAAAAACAAATGGAAAAGTTTATAGATTTTTCAGATGGTAAAGCTATACTTGAAAATAATGCAGATTGGCTATTAGGACTTAATTATATAGATTTTATAAGAGATATAGGAGCACATTTTTCTGTAAATAGAATGCTTGCAGCTGAATGTTTTAAATCTAGAATGGAAGTTGGACTTTCTTTCCTTGAATTTAACTATATGTTGATGCAAGGATATGACTTTCTTGTATTAAATCAAAAACATGGTTGTACTATGCAACTTGGTGGAGATGACCAATGGTCTAACATGATTGCAGGAGTAGAACTTATTAGAAAAAAAGAGCAAAAACAAGCTTTTGCAATGACTTGTACTCTTCTTACTAATAGTGAAGGAAAGAAGATGGGGAAAACTGCAAAAGGAGCTTTGTGGCTAGATCCAGAAAAAACATCTCCTTATGAATTTTACCAATACTGGAGAAATGTTGATGATGCAGATGTAGAAAAATGTCTTTCATTATTAACATTCATTCCAATGGATGAAGTAAAAAGATTAAGTGCATTAGAAGGTGCAGAAATAAATGAGGCTAAAAAAATACTTGCTTTTGAAATTACAAAGATGATTCATGGAGAAGAAGAAGCTCTTAAAGCTAAAACAGCTGCAGAGGCTTTATTCGGTGGAGGACAGGATATGAGCAGTGTTCCTTCAGTAGAAATAGAAGAAGCAGTTTTAGGAATTGGACTTATAGATTTTCTAGTAGAAAAAGGAATATTAAAAACTAAAAGTGAAGGTAGAAGATTAGTTCAACAAAATGGATTAAATATAGGAGATAGTAAAGTAACGGATTTTACTATGCCTATAACAAAAGATCTTTTCGCTAATGGAGAATTTCTTGTAAAAATAGGAAAGAAAAAATATCATAAAGTAGTTTTAAAATAGTCAAAGGTGAGTTTATTGATTGAGATAATATTGAGAAAAATGATGGATAAAGATATACCAGATATTTATAGATATATCCATTTAAATTATGTAAAAAAATACTATTCAGATAATGAAAAGGAGCAGTGGGAAGCTCATAGAAGATGGTATAGTTTTGTTATCAATTCCCCTTCGTATCTTTTTTATACTATAGAAAGTTTGAGTAGAGAATTTCTAGGAACTGTAAAATTTGAATTAGATGAGGAAACTGCTGCTATAAGTGTATATCTTGTAGAAAGTATAAGAGGAAAAGGATATTCAGAAACTGTTATTATCAATAGTATCAATGAACTCTGTTTTGAAAAACCAAATATAAAAAAAATATCAGCATATGTATTAGAAGAAAATGAAATATCACAAAAAGTATTTCTTAAAATTGGATTTAAAAGAAAAAAAATAGAAGAGTATAATGGAACTGAACATATTTTATTTGAGAAGAAAGTGAAAACTTTAGAGGAAAAAATTATGACTAAGAAAGAAAAAGTAAAAAAGATACTTGAAAAACTCCATGAAAAATTTGGAGATCCTAAATGTGCATTAGATTATAAAACACCTTTTGAACTTCTTGTAGCTGTTATTCTTTCAGCTCAGTGTACAGATGTAAGAGTAAATATTGTTACAAAAGAAATGTATAAAAAGGTTAATACTCCTGAAGGATTTGCAGCTCTTCCAGTAGAAAAAATAGAAGAAATGATAAAAAGTACAGGTTTTTTTAGAAATAAAGCTAAAAATATAAAATTATGCAGTCAGCAGCTTCTTTCTAAATACAATGGAGAAATACCAAAGGATATGGATAAGCTTATAGAACTTGCAGGAGTAGGAAGAAAAACAGCCAATGTGGTAAGAGGTGAAGTATGGGGATTAGCAGATGGGATAACTGTTGATACTCATGTAAAAAGATTATCTAATCTTATTGGATTGGTAAAAAATGATGATCCTATAAAAATTGAACAAGACCTGATGAAAATAGTTCCTAAAAAAGACTGGATAGATTTTTCACACTACCTTATATTACAAGGAAGGGATAAATGTATAGCTAGAAGACCAAAGTGTAATGAGTGCGAAATAAAAGAGTTTTGTGAACATGGAAAAAATATAGATAAATAATCATTTTAATTCTTGACAAAATAAATAAGGAATGGTATAACATAGTAGTAATAAGAAATGTAATTCAAGGAGACGATAAATATGAGAGTTTATCTAGATAATAATGCAACAACAAAGATGGATAACGAAGTATTTGAAGCAATGGTACCTTATTTAACTGAGTATTATGGAAATGCTTCAAGTTTGCATCTTTTTGGTAAAGAAACAAATAAAGCTATGAATGAATCAAGAGAAACTATCGCAAAGCATCTTGGTGTAGAACCTAATGAAATAATATTTACTGCATCAGGAAGTGAATCAGATAATCTTGCAATTAGAGGAATAGCTAGAGCATATAAAAATAGAGGAAAGCATATAATAGCAAGTCCGATAGAGCACCCAGCTATAAAAAATACTTTAAAAGATCTTGAAGACGAAGGTTATGAAATAACAATTCTTCATGTGGATAAAAATGGAGTACTTAATATAGAAGAGTTGAAAAATGCAATAAAAGATGAAACTATTCTAATAACTGTAATGCATGCTAATAATGAGGTTGGAACTTTTCAACCAATAGAAGAGATAGGAAAAATAGCTAAGGAAAATAAAATTATATTTCATGTTGATGCAGTTCAGACAATGGGAAAAGTTGATATAAAACCAAAAGAAATGGGAATAGATCTTCTTTCTTTCTCAGCGCATAAATTTTATGGACCTAAAGGGATAGCAGCTCTTTACTGGAGAAACGGAGTAAGATTTGGTAAAGTTCTTACTGGTGGAGGACAAGAAGGGAAAAGAAGACCAGGAACTTCAAATGTTCCAGGAATGGTTGGAATGGCTAAAGCCTTGGAAATAGCTTATAGAGATATGGCAGAAGAATTTAAAAAAGAAGAAGAATTAAGGGATTATTTTGAAAGTGAAGTACTAAAAAGAATACCTGAGGTTGTGATAAATGCTAAAGAAGCAAAAAGACTTCCAGGGACTTCAAGTATAACATTTAAGTATCTTGAAGGAGAATCAATTCTTCTTAGCCTAAGTTATAAAGGAATAGCAGTAAGCTCAGGGTCTGCTTGTTCATCAGATGATTTACAGGCTTCACATGTATTATTAGCAATGGGAATTGAACCTGAATTTGCACATGGAACTATAAGATTTGGGTTAGGGAAATATAATACAAAGGAAGAAATAGATTATACATTGGATGTTCTGGTAGAAGTGATCGAAAAATTAAGAGCGATCTCTCCTCTTTGGAATGAATTTAAAAATAAATAATGTAAATAAGGAGTATGAAAATGCAATATACAGAAAAAGTAATGGAACATTTCATGAATCCGCATAATGTTGGAGTTATAGAAAATCCATCTGGATATGGAAAAGTAGGAAATCCTTCATGTGGGGATATAATGGAAATATTTATTAAGGTAGAAGGTAATATAATAACTGATGTCAAATTTAGAACTTTTGGATGTGCTTCAGCAATAGCTAGTTCTTCAGTATCTACAGAACTTATCATGGGAAAAACTGTGGAGGAAGCTTTAGCTCTTACAAACAAAAAAGTAGTAGAAGAATTAGGTGGACTTCCACCAGTAAAGATGCACTGTTCTGTTCTTGCGGAAGAGGCTATCAAATTAGCTATTGAGGATTATCTTTCTAAAAAAGATAAAAAAGAAGATAAATAAAAAAATAGATTATTAAAAATTAATTTTTAATATAAGCTTCTGTAAATTTATGATATAATTTTACAGAAGCTTATTTTTATACAACAGGAGATGCGTAATGAAGAAAATTATAAATGTATTGTTATTAACTATTATACTTGCCAGTTCTACAGTTTTTGCTAAAGAAGTAGAAAGTGAAGTTGTAGTGAAAGAGGAAAAACCTTCATATAAGGCAATACTTTTAGGAGATGATAAAGGGAAGATATATTATTCAGAAAATATTGATGAAAAATATCCTTTAGCTTCTCTTACGAAAATGATGACTTTGATGGTAACTTTTGATCAACTAGAAAAAGGTAGTATAAAAATGAAGGACAAAATTAAAGTCAGTAAGAAATCTGCACAAACTGGTGGAAGTAGAATTCCTATGAAAGAGGGAGAAGTTTTTACTCTTGAAGATTTAATTAAGGCGACAGCAATATACTCAGCTAATAATGCAGCTTATGCTATAGCTGAATATATAGGAAAGGGAGATGTAGATAAATTTGTAAAAATGATGAATAAAAAATCTATTGATTTAGGATTGGAAAAAGAATTAGAGTTTTATACACCAGCTGGACTTCCAAGTGATATGACAAAAAAAGGAATGGATTCTGGAACAACAAGAGGAATATATAAGTTATCTCTTGAGGCTGCTAAATATAGCCAATATATGGATATAGCTTCTATGAAGGAAGCCACTATACATGATGGAAAATTGAAAATAAAAAATAGAAATTTATTATTAGGAGAAGAGGGAATATATGGAATTAAAACAGGACATCATTCTAAAGTAGGGTATAATATTTCTGTATTAAGTGATAAAGAAAGTATGCAGATATTTACAGTAGTTGTGGGAGGACCTACTTATAAAAAAAGAGATGAAAGTGTTTTAAAAAAAATGGAAGAATTTTATGAGCATTATCAATTTAGAAAACTTACTGATAAAAATATAGCTATTGCTAAAGTTCCAATATTTAGTGGAGATAAAGAATATGCTGATTTATATCCTGATAAAAGCTTTACAGATATCTTGAATAAAGATAGTGATATAAAAATATCTATAAAAAGGAATAAGGGAGCAATTGCCCCAGTAGAAGCAGGAAAAGTTTTGGGAGAATATAAAGTTGTGATAGATGGAAATGTTGTTGAAACTGGAAAACTTATAACAAAAGAAGAAATAAAATTAAGTATATCTTTAAAGAATATTTTTTGAAAATATAAAGAAATCTTGGGAAAAGATTATAATATTAGAATTAAGAAATATTAATAATTTAAAAGTGAAATCAAAGAATTTAGAAGATAAATAATTTTTTTAAAAAAAGCAAAAAAATATTGACGGAATCTAAAAATTATGATATTATAATCAATGTACCGCAGGAAAGCGGGAAGAAAAAAGTAATAAAAAAGGACATTAGCAACAGAATAGAGAGAGATGAAAAAATCAACAAACAATAAATAGGTGTAAACAATCAGTTGAATAACTGAGTAAATAGATTGAACGAAGAGTTTGATCCTGGCTCAGGATGAACGCTGACAGAATGCTTAACACATGCAAGTCTACTTGATCCTTCGGGTGAAGGTGGCGGACGGGTGAGTAACGCGTAAAGAACTTGCCTTACAGACTGGGACAACATTTGGAAACGAATGCTAATACCAGATATTATGACTGAGTCGCATGATTTGGTTATGAAAGCTATATGCGCTGTGAGAGAGCTTTGCGTCCCATTAGTTAGTTGGTGAGGTAACGGCTCACCAAGACGATGATGGGTAGCCGGCCTGAGAGGGTGAACGGCCACAAGGGGACTGAGACACGGCCCTTACTCCTACGGGAGGCAGCAGTGGGGAATATTGGACAATGGACCAAAAGTCTGATCCAGCAATTCTGTGTGCACGATGAAGTTTTTCGGAATGTAAAGTGCTTTCAGTTGGGAAGAAGTCAGTGACGGTACCAACAGAAGAAGCGACGGCTAAATACGTGCCAGCAGCCGCGGTAATACGTATGTCGCAAGCGTTATCCGGATTTATTGGGCGTAAAGCGCGTCTAGGCGGTTTAGTAAGTCTGATGTGAAAATGCGGGGCTCAACCCCGTATTGCGTTGGAAACTGCTAAACTAGAGTACTGGAGAGGTAGGCGGAACTACAAGTGTAGAGGTGAAATTCGTAGATATTTGTAGGAATGCCGATGGGGAAGCCAGCCTACTGGACAGATACTGACGCTAAAGCGCGAAAGCGTGGGTAGCAAACAGGATTAGATACCCTGGTAGTCCACGCCGTAAACGATGATTACTAGGTGTTGGGGGTCGAACCTCAGCGCCCAAGCTAACGCGATAAGTAATCCGCCTGGGGAGTACGTACGCAAGTATGAAACTCAAAGGAATTGACGGGGACCCGCACAAGCGGTGGAGCATGTGGTTTAATTCGACGCAACGCGAGGAACCTTACCAGCGTTTGACATCCCAAGAAGTTAACAGAGATGTTTTCGTGCCTCTTCGGAGGAACTTGGTGACAGGTGGTGCATGGCTGTCGTCAGCTCGTGTCGTGAGATGTTGGGTTAAGTCCCGCAACGAGCGCAACCCCTTTCGTATGTTACCATCATTAAGTTGGGGACTCATGCGAGACTGCCTGCGATGAGCAGGAGGAAGGTGGGGATGACGTCAAGTCATCATGCCCCTTATACGCTGGGCTACACACGTGCTACAATGGGTAGTACAGAGAGCTGCAAACCTGCGAGGGTAAGCTAATCTCATAAAACTATTCTTAGTTCGGATTGTACTCTGCAACTCGAGTACATGAAGTTGGAATCGCTAGTAATCGCAAATCAGCTATGTTGCGGTGAATACGTTCTCGGGTCTTGTACACACCGCCCGTCACACCACGAGAGTTGGTTGCACCTGAAGTAACAGGCCTAACCGTAAGGAGGGATGTTCCGAGGGTGTGATTAGCGATTGGGGTGAAGTCGTAACAAGGTATCCGTACGGGAACGTGCGGATGGATCACCTCCTTTCTAAGGAGATCATTTCTCTTTCTCTATTCTATTGATGGTGTTCTTGTGGTAACGGCAGTTATCAGTTAAAAGATAGAACAGTATCTTTATGAATGCGTTTGTAGCTCAGCTGGTTAGAGCACACGCCTGATAAGCGTGAGGTCGGTGGTTCGAGTCCACTCAAACGCACCATATGGTATGGGGATATAGCTCAGTTTGGGAGAGCGACGCACTTGCACTGCGTAGGTCAGCGGTTCGATCCCGCTTATCTCCACCAAATTTTTTTTCAATTTTTTATGGACATTGGAAACTATATAGTAGATAATACAATTTTAACTCTTGTTTATATAAACAGAGTTAGCTGTCAATCAAATTAAACAAAAACAAAATAGGTTAAAATAATTAAGGGCACACAGGGAATGCCTAGGTAGTAAGAGCCGATGAAGGACGTGGTAAGCTGCGATAAGCTTGGGTTAGCTGCAAACGAGCGCCAATCCCAAGATTTCCGAATGGAGCAATCTGCTAAGATGGAGTCTTAGCACGAAAGAGGGTACCGAGTGAACTGAAACATCTAAGTAACTCGAGGAAAAGAAAGTAAAAACGATTCCCCAAGTAGCGGCGAGCGAACGGGGATGAGCCTAAACCATATAAGTGTCAAGGATACAGCCGTTGCTTATATGGGGTTGTGGGAAGAACGTTTGAAGAACTGTAAGATATTCAACATATCTAATGACCGAACTGGAACTAGTTGGAAAGCTAGATCGTAGAAGGTGATAATCCTGTACAGGTAAACTCATTAGAATGTATGTTCTCTCCCAAGTAACATGGAACACGAGGAATTCTGTGTGAATCTGCGAGGACCATATCTCGTAAGGCTAAATACTCTTACTAACCGATAGCGTATAGTACCGTGAGGGAAAGGTGAAAAGAACCCCGGGAGGGGAGTGAAATAGAACCTGAAACTGTGTGCTTACAAGCGGTCAGAGCTCTTCGGAGTGATGGCGTGCCTTTTGGAGAATGATCCTGCGAGTTACGTTCAGTGGCGAGGTTAAGTATAACGGAGCCGAAGGGAAACCGAGTCTGAATAGGGCGACATAGTCGCTGGGCGTAGACGCGAAACCTGGTGATCTAAGCCTGTCCAGGGTGAAGCTGTGGTAAGACACAGTGGAGGCCCGAACTCACCGCCGTTGAAAAGTTGGGAGATGAGGTAGGTTTAGGGGTGAAAAGCCAATCGAACTAGGAGATAGCTCGTTCTCTCCGAAATGCATTTAGGTGCAGCCTTGAGTGTTTAATTATGGGGGTAGAGCACTGAATGAACTAGGGGGCATATTGCTTACTGAATTCAATCAAACTCCGAATACCATAATTCAAAGCTCAGGAGTGAGACTATGGGAATTAACTTCCATTGTCAAAAGGGAAACAACCCAGACCACCAGCTAAGGTCCCTAATTATAACTAAGTGGGAAAGGAGGTGGAGATTCACAAACAACCAGGAGGTTGGCTTAGAAGCAGCCATACCTTTAAAGAGTGCGTAATAGCTCACTGGTCGAGAGTCTCTGCGCCGACAATGTAACGGGGCTAAGTTATAAACCGAAGCTGTGGAATTGCGCAAGCAATTGGTAGGAGAGCGTTCTGTAGGCCGTTGAAGGAGAAGCGTAAGCAACTCTGGAGGTATCAGAAGTGAGAATGCAGGAATAAGTAGCGAGAAAGGGGGCGAGAATCCCCTCGCCGGAAGACCAAGGTTTTCAGGGTAAAGCTTGTCTTCCCTGAGTAAGCCGGGACCTAAGCCGAGGCTAAAATGCGTAGGCGAATGGAAAACAGATTAATATTTCTGTGCCAGTTATATTTTGTGAAGGAGGGACGCAGAAGGGTATGTGCGCGGGAGAACGGAAGTTCCCGTAGAAGCATGTAGAGTGGTCTAGTAGGCAAATCCGCTAGATTAGACTTGAGGTGTGATATATAGTCGTAAGATGAATGCACAAATCCCACGCTGCCGAGAAAAGCTTCTAACGTTAAGGTATAACTGCCCGTACCCGAAACCGACACAGGTGGTCAGGATGAGAAATCTAAGGCGGACAGGCTAACTCTCGTTAAGGAACTCTGCAAAATAGCCCCGTAACTTTGGGAGAAGGGGTGCCCCTGAATGTTAATATACACGCGATATGAAGCATTTGGGGGTCGCAGTGAAGAGGCTCAAGCAACTGTTTAACAAAAACACAGGTCTATGCTAAGCTGTAAGGCGATGTATATGGGCTGACACCTGCCCAGTGCCGGAAGGTTAAGAGGAGGAGTGAGAGCTCCGAATTGAAGCCCCGGTGAACGGCGGCCGTAACTATAACGGTCCTAAGGTAGCGAAATTCCTTGTCGGGTAAGTTCCGACCTGCACGAATGGTGTAATGATTTGAGCGCTGTCTTGACGGGAGGCCTGGTGAAATTGTACTACCGGTGAAGATACCGGTTACCTACAGTAGGACGGAAAGACCCCATGGAGCTTTACTGTAGCTTGGTATTGGGTTTTGGCATTGCATGTATAGGATAGTTGGGAAACTAAGAAGGTATGGCGCTAGCTGTATTGGAGTTGTCGGTGGAATACCAACCATTCAATGTTGAAATTCTAATCTGTGGTTTGTAGCCACGGAAACAGTGCTAGGTGGGCAGTTTGACTGGGGCGGTCGCCTCCGAAAGAGTAACGGAGGCGTTCAAAGGTTCTCTCAGGTTGGATGGAAATCAACCGCAGAGTGCAATGGCATAAGAGAGCTTAACTGCAAGACTGACGGGTCGAGCAGGTGCGAAAGCAGGACATAGTGATCCGGCGATTCCGAATGGAAGGGTCGTCGCTCAACGGATAAAAGCTACCCTGGGGATAACAGGCTGATTTTGCCCGAGAGTCCATATCGACGGCAAAGTTTGGCACCTCGATGTCGGCTCATCGCATCCTGGGGCTGGAGAAGGTCCCAAGGGTTGGGCTGTTCGCCCATTAAAGCGGTACGTGAGCTGGGTTCAGAACGTCGTGAGACAGTTCGGTCCCTATCCACTGTAGGCGTTAGAATATTGAGAAGATCTGTCCTTAGTACGAGAGGACCGGGATGGACAAACCTCTGATGTACCAGTTGTCACGCCAGTGGCACAGCTGGGTAGTCACGTTTGGAACGGATAACCGCTGAAAGCATCTAAGCAGGAAACCAGCTTCAAGATAAGTATTCTTTAAGACTCCTTCGAGACTAGAAGGTTGATAGGTTGGGGGTGTAAGGGCTGCGAGGCTTTTAGCTGACCAATACTAATAAGTCAAAGTTTTAACCTAAAGATTGAAAAGCGCGAAGGCGTAAGCTACTATATAGTTTCAAGTGTCTATAAGAAGAGAAAAAGACACAGCTTGGTAAGAATAGCTGCGGGGGTACACCTGGTCCCATTCCGAACCCAGAAGTTAAGCCCGTAAACGCTGAAAGTACTTGGAGGGAAGCCTCCCGGGAGGATAGGAACTTGCCAAGCTCAAATGAGTGCTTCCTTAGCTCAGTCGGTAGAGCATGCGGCTGTTAACCGCAGTGTCAATGGTTCGAGTCCATTAGGAAGCGCCATTTTTTTATTTTTTGGAATTTTTTTCTGGAGGTCATAATGAAAAAAACTAATGCAATGAGAGAACTTGATAAAAATAAAATAAAATATGAATATGTAGAATACGAAGTTGATGAAAATGATCTTAGTGCAATATCAGTATCAATAAAAACAGGACAGGATATAACAAAGATATTTAAAACATTAATACTTTTAAATGAAAAGAGAGAAATGCTAGTAGCTTGTATTCCTGGAAGTGATAATATTGATTTAAAAAAATTAGCGAAATTATCTGGAGATAAAAAAGTAGAAATGTTAGAAATGAAAGAGTTGTTTGCTATGACTGGATATATTAGAGGAGGTTGTTCTCCTGTTGGTATAAAAAAGAAACATAAGGCATTTATACATCAGTCAGCCTTAACAAAAGATGTAATATTTGTAAGTGGTGGAATGAGGGGAATTCAAATTATAATATCACCAAAAGATTTAATAAAATATTTGAATATGACAGTTGGAGATATAATAGTTTAGAAATTTTTCATTTTATATGATAAAATTCTATTATAAAGATCAAAGGGGATTATATGGAATATTTTATCAGAGAAATGGAAGATAAAGATTGGGAAGATGTACTGAAAATATATAAACAGGGAATAGAATCAGGAATATCTACATTCAGAAAAGATTTGCCTGATCAAAAGTCATGGGAAAACTCACATTTGAAAATATGTAGATTTGTATTGTGCAATAATGATGGAACTGTAGTAGGTTGGGCAGCACTCAGTCCTACTTCCAGCAGAATAGACTATTGTGGAGTAACTGAAGTAAGTATATATATTGATAAAGCTCATCAAGGAAAAAACTTGGTGAATTTCTTTTAAATAAAGTAAAAGAAGAAGCAGAAAAAAATGGAATATGGACTTTACAATCCTCAATATTTCAAGTTAATGAGGCTAGTATAAAACTTCATAAAAAATGTGGATTTCGAGAAGTGGGATATAGAGAAAAAATATCAAAGGATAGGAATAATATTTGGCAGAATACAGTATTGATGGAGTATAGAAATAAAAATATATACTAAATTATATGTATATAAATAAAAATAAAATTTTGTAATATTTGGGGGAATATATGGCACAAAATGATTTATTTATAAAAATGACAGAAACAAAAATATCAAAATTGATACCAAGATTAGCTATACCTACTATAATAAGTATGTTGGTAACTTCTATTTATAATATGGCTGATACATTTTTTGTAAGTCAGATAGGAACATCTGCATCAGCTGCAGTAGGAATAAATTTTTCTGTAATGGCAATGATTCAAGCTATTGGCTTCACTTTGGGAATGGGAAGCGGGAATTATATATCTAGAAGTCTTGGAAGACAGGATAGAGAAGGTGCTCATGAAGCAGCAGCTACAGCATTTTTTACTGCCTTAATATTGGGAGCTTTATTAGCTGTTTTAGGTTTATTATTTTTAGATAAATTTGTTAGGTTGCTTGGGGCTACTGAAACAATAGCTCCTTATGCAAAGGATTATGCTAAATATATTCTTATAGCTACTCCATATATGTGTTGTTCTTTTGTTTTAAATAATATAATACGTTCTCAAGGTAATGCTTTTTATTCAATGATAGGAATAGGAACTGGTGGAATTCTTAATATGGTTCTTGATCCTATATTTATATTTCAACTTAATTTAGGGATATCAGGAGCAGCATTGGCTACTATAATAAGTCAATTTATAAGCTTTTCAATATTGATGTATATGTGTAATAAAAACAAAGAGCATGTGACTATAAAATTAAGCAGTTTTAAGTTTAGGCTTACTATGTATAAAGAAATATTTCGAGCAGGGTTTCCAACTCTTTCAAGACAAGGACTTGCAAGTATGGCAGCTGTGGCATTGAATGTATGTGCTTCACCATTTGGAGATGCAGCTATTGCTGCAATGTCTATAGTATCAAGAATAATGATGTTTGTAAACTCAAGCTTAATAGGGTTTGGGCAGGGATTTCAGCCAGTATGTGGATTTAACTATGGAGCTAAAAGATATGACAGAGTATTAGAGGCTTATCATTTTTGTTTAAAAGTAGCAGTAATTCTTTTAACAATCTTGGGAACTATTTGTTTCATATTTGCTCCAGATATTTTAGCTTTGTTCCGTAAAACAGACCTTGAAGTTATAGAAATAGGAGCTCTTGCATTGAGATTTCAGTGCATGACTCTTCCAATACAGGCATGTATAATAATGGCAAATATGCTTACTCAATCTATTGGATATGGTTTTATGGCTACTCTTGTAGCAATGGGAAGGCAAGGAACTTTTCTTATCCCTGTATTGTTTATTTTTCCAAAAATTGGAGGAATAAGAGGATTGCAGCTATGTCAGCCTTTTGCTGATGTATGTACTTTTATACTTGGAACTGTAATAGCATTTAAAGTAGTTAAAGATTTAAAGTATCGAATGATTAAACAGGAAGAGAAAATAGAAGAATAATATTAAAAATAAAAAAGGGTGGTTAGTAGCCATCTTTTTTTATTAAAAAATTTCTGTTTAGTAGAAATAAATTATATTCTTGAAAATTTAAATAGTTTTTTATGAAAGGTATTAGAGTTTGTTTTCTTAAATATTGATATGAATATATATATATAATTATAAAGATAAGTAGTAGAATACTTGTTATTAGGAAAATAGTAGTAAGAAAATAATAAATATAAAATAAAAAGTTTATATTTTTTAGTTGCTAAAAATTGAAAAATAAATGAAAATATTATTTTTTAATAATCTTATTTTTAGTAGAATAATATTTTTAAAACAATATTATATTTAATAATTTTTAAATTATATATATTGTATAAAACATAATTATTTATAATTATGTTTGTTGTATGGAACAAAAACAAATAAAATTAAAAAACTTACAAAAATATAATAATATAGTTTATTATTGATTTAAAAAATGTTATTTTGTATAAAAAAATATAATTAAAATATATTTCATCATATAAAATATAGACTTTTAAATTTAAATAGTGTATATTTAAGTGATGGATGTTTTATTTTTAATGATAAAAAATATTAAATTGATAGGGGGAAGATATGATTTTAGAAACAGGACTTACTTTAGTTATTTTTTAGTAGTTATATTAATAGGGGGAGCAGTTCTTATATACAGAAAATGTCCTAATGATGTTATTTTAGTGAAATATGGACTTGGTGGAAATAAAATAATAACATCAAATGGGACTTTTATACTACCAATAGTTCAAGGATGTAAGAAGCTTAATTTGAAACCTATGAATATAGACATAGATTTAAAAGAGGACTCAAATGTTGTATCTAATGATAAAATTAGAGTAGTAGTGGAAGCAGATGCTACTTTTGCTATATCTAGTTCACCAGAGGAGAGAATTATAGCTTCACATAGATTGTTGAGTTTTAATGACAATGAAATATGTACATTAGCAAAAGAAATACTAACAGGACAGACAAGAACCATTATATCAGAAATGGAATTTGAAGACTTACTACAGGATAGGGTTTTACTGATGACAAAAGTAAGTGAAAATGCTGAAAAAGAACTTAGTAAACTAGGACTTGATTTAATTAACTATAATATCAAGATGATAAAAGATATGGACGGAATCACAGAGATGCTTGGAAAGAAAGCTTCTGCTCTTGCAACTTCAGATGCACAGATAGCTGTAGCAGAACAACAGAGAAAGTCTGATGTAGGAGTAGCAGAAGCTAATACTCAAAGAGATATAGCTGTAACTGAGCAGGATAAAGTAAGACAGATACAAGTATCAAAAACTAAAGCAGTGATAACAGAAGAAACAATTAAGGCAGAGCTTATTCAGACTAATGCAACTCAAAATAAATTAGCTGAAGAGAAAAGAATGGAATCTGAATCTCAAAAAGCTCAAAATCTTTATAGAATAGAAAGTGAAAAATCAATTAATTTGAAGGAATTAGATAAAGAAAAAGAAATAAAACTTCAAGAGGAAAATTTAAAACAGGAAATAGCAGATAAATCTAAAGAAACTGTTAAAAACAGGCAGAAGTGGCATTGGAAACTCAGAGAGCAAAGGAAATAGTAGAAACAAAAGTATATAATGAAAAACTTGAAATAGGAAAAATTACAGAGCTTAAACTAAAAAAATTAGAGGCAGACAATCAATTAGAAATTGCTAAAATTAAGGCTGATGCAATATTAATAGAAGCAAGAGCAGAAGCAGATAAATTGAAGGCATTAGCTGAAGCAGATGCAATCAAAGTGGCACTACCCATTGAGAAAAAAGCTGAAGCAGAGAAGAAACTTTTGGAGGTATATGGACAGTCAGGAATTATGGGGCTTAAACTTATTGAAATACTTCCAGAGTTGGCAAGAGCACAGGCAGATGCAGTGGCAAACATAGATATTAATAGTCTGAATATTATATCTGGTGATGGAGGATCAACAGATGGAAATAGTGGAGCAGGAAATCAAATTGCAGGAATAGTGACAGATATAACAAGAGCTATACCAGCTTTTAAAATGGCAAATGATATAGCAAAATCTATAAATATGCCTGAGCTTTCAATAACAGGAGATAAAAAATAGAAAAATAATAAAATAGGAGGATACTGAGTTATCCTCCTTATTTCATATATTTATTTTTCAACTGAAATTTTATCATTTTATAACTAATATTTCTTTAAATTCTTTTATATTATTTCTACTTACAGGAATTTTGAATTTTAAATCTTGTATTTTTAACACATAAGTTCCATTAAACCAAGGTTCTACTTCTGTTATTTTATCCAAATTTACCATATATGATCTATGAGTTCTATAAAACTTATTTTTAGGAAGTATTTCTTCCCATTTTGATATTTTTATTTTTGAAGAATAGAAATTATCTTTGGTATATATCATACTTTCTTTTTCTCCAGCTTCAATATAATAGATGTCATCAATAGAAATAACATACATTTTCTCATCAGATGTAACAGTTACTTTATTAATTTTGTTGATATCTTTTGTGTGATCTATTTCTTTTTCTTTTGTAAGATTACTCAATACTTCATTTATTCTTTTTTCAGAATAAGGTTTTAGAAGATAATCAAAAGCTTTAATTTCAAAAGCTTCTGCAGCATATTCTTTATAAGCTGTAATAAATACTATTTTTAGATTTTTATTAAGTTTAGAAAGAATTTTCCCAAGACTCATACCATCTAATTCGGGCATATTAATATCTAAGAAAGCTATGTCTGTTTCATTTTCTTGAAGATATTTGAGAGCATCTAGAGGGTTATCAAACTCTTTTTCAACTTCAATTCCATTGTGTTTTTCTATAAAAAATTTTAATTCCTCTCTAGCAGGAAATTCATCTTCTATAATTACGCATTTAAGCATTACTACCTCCTATTCAATATAAAAGGATATTCTAGTTCCTTTTTCCAGACATTCTATAACTAATCCTTTACCATACATTAACTTTATTCTGTTATGAACATTTTTAAGACCAATACTTTTTTCCATTCTTTCATCTAATTCATCTATTATTTTAGGATCAATACCAACACCATCATCTTCAATAGTTACAATACACCCCTTATCTTTTTTCTTGGCAGTAATATAAACATGTCCTCCTCCTCTTTGTTTTAGTAGACCATGTTTTATGCTATTTTCAACTAAAGGTTGAATAGTTAGGCTTGGAATTTTTATATTTTCTAACCCTTCTTCAACATCATATTCTATTGAAATTTTATCTCCAAAGCGAGCTTTTTCTATATTAACATAGGCTTTTACTTGAGTAAGTTCCATATCAAGAGATACAACTTTAGAAGCATTCTCTAAGTTATAACGTAAATATGTGGACAAATCAATTATTACTTCTTTTGCTTTTGCAGGATCCATTCGGACAAAAAATGCTGTAGTATGAAGTGCGTTAAAGAGAAAATGAGGATTGATTTGTGTCTGTAGAGCTTTTAGTTCAGCATCTCTTGCCATAGCTTTGAAGTTTTCAACAGTGCTTATTTCTAATTGAGTAGATATGAGCAGAGAAAGACCTTCAGCAAGATATTGATTCCTAGCAGTAATATTTTCAGCTTTATCAAAATATATTTTAAGTGTTCCAGATACTACTTTTTCACCTTGGAAAAGAGGAGAAATTATACATGATTTTATTTTTCCAGAAATACAATGAAAGTCTTTTATTCCATTTTCTTCACCAAGTACAAGAACTTTACCAGTTTTTAAAACTTGTTTTGTCACTTCGCTTCTTATATCTGTATGAGCTATTTTAAATTCATCAGATTCTGCATAACTAGCAATTATATATTTATCATTAGTTATTACAACAGCTTTAGCTTCTAAAGAATTTAAGATTATTTTACAAATTTCATTCATAGATTCTCCCTTTCTAAAATAAGGAAGAGTTTTATTAGCTATTTCAAGAGCTAGTTTTGCCTGTTTACCAGCTATAATTTCTTTTTCAGAAATTATATCCTGAATAATAAGAATTACTATTGATACACCAATTGCATTAGCAAGTATCATTGGGAAATATATCTTAGAAACTATGTCCTTTGCAAGCTCAAAATCTGAACCAAGGACAAGTATTAATATCATACTGAGATTTTCAACAATGAAACCACCAAGAAATCCATATAGATAGCAATTTTTTTCATTGGTTTTTTTATAAAGATGAGCAGTGACAAAGCCACCTGACATTGTAGCAATAGCACATGGAATAGTAGTTATAGAACTTGCATCTACAAATAATCTATGAATACCAGCAATAAGACCAACCATAATTCCAACTTCAGGTCCTGCAAGAATTCCTCCAACAATTACACCTATATTTCTAACATTTACTATTGCTCCACGATAGTCTACTCCTGTATATGTACCAATTATTGCAAGTCCTGAGAAAAAAGTAGAAAGGAGAAGAATATCCTTTTGGCTATATTTTTTTCTTGTAAATATATTTTTAGCACTTTTAAACTTTGTAAAAAAGAAAGCTATTGCAATAATATATCCTAGATTATTTAATAAATGGCTAGTTAATTTTAACAATTTATATCCCCTCCATGTATAGACACAAAAATTATACCATAAAGAATAGAATATAAAAAGTGATATTAAAGGATTTATTTTTGCATTCTAAGTATTAAATTTAACCTTTTAAAGAACAATCCATTCTTTTTAGAAGCTTTTGATGTATTATTTATACTAGAAGATTATATATTAAAATATAAAAATGGGAGGCAAATTTTATGTTTAGTTTTATTATTTCAATAATAGCTCTAATAGTAGGTTACATTATTTATGGAAAAATAGTTGAAAAAATATTTGGGATTGAACCAGATAGAGTTACACCAGCTAAAAAATTAAGTGATGGTGTTGATTATGTGGAAATGGGATGGAAAAAAGCATTTCTAATTCAATTTCTAAATATAGCTGGAACAGGACCTATATTTGGAGCAGTAGCAGGAGCAATGTGGGGACCAGCAGCATTTTTATGGATTGTATTTGGTTGTATATTTGCAGGTGCCGTTCATGACTTTTTAATTGGAATGATGTCTTTAAGAAAGAATGGAGCAAGTGTCGCAGAATTAGTTGGAGAAAATCTTGGAAATGGTGCAAGAAAGCTTATGGTAGTTTTCTCAATTATTCTTTTAGTACTAGTTGGAGTGGTATTTATAACAAGTCCAGCTGCTATATTGAATGACCTTACAGGAATAGATAAAATGGTACTTATTGGAATTATAATAATTTATTATTTAGCAGCAACAGTATTACCAATAGATAAAATAATTGGAAGAATTTATCCAATATTTGGAATTGCTTTATTAGTAATGGCTGTGGGAATAGGTATAGGAATAGTAGTTCAAGGATATAATATTCCTGAGATAGCTTTACATAATTTTCATCCAGCAAAACAATCAATTTTTCCTTATTTGTTTATAACAATAGCTTGTGGAGCTATAAGTGGATTCCATGCTACTCAATCTCCAATGATGGCTAGATGTCTTCAGAATGAAGTTGAAGGAAGAAAAGTATTTTATGGTGCTATGATTTCTGAAGGTGTTGTAGCTCTAGTATGGGCAGCAGCAGCAATGAGTTTCTTTGGTGGAACTCCAGGATTGGGAGAAGCATTAGGACATGGTGGAGCAGCAGTTGTAGTAAATAGAATTTCTAATTCTGTATTAGGAAAAGTAGGAGGAGCTTTAGCTCTATTAGGAGTAGTAGCATGTCCAATAACATCAGGAGATACAGCTTTTAGAAGTGCAAGACTTACAATAGCAGATGCAATTGGATATAAGCAAGGACCTGTAGCAAATAGATTTATAGTTGCTATTCCACTATTTATTGTTGGAATTTCATTATGTTTTATAGATTTTAATATTTTATGGAGATATTTTAGTTGGTCTAACCAAACTCTTGCTACAATTGCACTTTGGGCTGCAGCTAAATATTTAAATAATCATGGAAAAAATTATTATATAGCTCTTCTTCCAGCAATGTTTATGACAGTTGTTGTTACTGATTATATTGTTATAGCTCCAGAAGGATTTGTAAGATTCTTCCATGAAACTCCAGTGGCTACAATAGAAATGATTGGGTTAATATGTGGATTAGTATTATCAGCAGTATGTACTTTAGGATTTTTTAAAAGTTTAAAGAAAGAAAAAATTGTAGAAGCAAATGTATAATGATTTTTGTTTTTAATAAAATATTTTAAAAATTAATTAAAATAAATAAATAATTTTTTGAGGCTGAATGTAGTGTAAAACTATATTCAGCCATTTTTTTATTTCTTTTTATAAATTGCCAATATCTTTTTCTTATCATAAAAGTCTTCTTTATTTTATATTCTAGAAATTTTTTAAAGTGGAATATTTTCATTTTCCTTTTTTTGACATTTTTCTTCATTGTCTTTATTTTTCAAAAAATACTATAATTTATTTTTTATTTTTATTACACATTCAAAAAATATATACATTTTTTATAAAAAATAAAAATATTGTTTAATATCTATAAATCTAAAAATAAATATATACAATAAAAATAATTTATTTATAATATGTTTTTATTTGTATGCAAAAAAATATTATGCTATAATTTACTTACTTTAAATAAGATTGTAAACTTATAAAATTAACAAAATTACAAATAAATATATTCTATAAATCACAATTTTAAAAATATTTGTTTGTCATTTTTTATAAAAAAGGGGGGATTTTTATTGATTATTGAAAAATCATGACATTTAAAAAATTATGAAGTTTATTCTTAAGGAGGAAAGAAATATGAAAAAAATTTTGGGGATATTTCTTTTGATATCTTGTTTGGGAGCAACAACTCTTTATTCACAGGAAATAAGTGAAAAAGAAGGGAAAAAAGTTCTTGAACAGATAAGAAAAGAGATACAGGCTGAAGAAAAAGCAAAGCAAAAAGCCATTGAAGATGCTGAAAAAGCTAAAGAAGCTGAAGAAAAAGCAAGAATTGCTGCTGAAAAGGCAGAGGAAAAAAAAGGAAAGAAAATAATTGAAGATATCAGGAGAGATTTAAATGAATCTCTTGAGGAAAAGGTATTCAGAAGCGAAAGTACTCCAGAAGCTAGAATTGCAGCAGCAGGAGCAGCTTTTGAAATAGGTAAGGAAAGAATGGCTTTTCTGAAAATGGAAGAGGAAGAAATCATGAAGCTTGAGGAAGTTTTAGGAATGGAATCTGATGAAAACAGAGTATTTCTAAGTCAAAAATATGATGAAGTATATGATGAATTCAAATCTAATAATAATGAGATTGAACTATTATTATTAGAAAATGAAAAACTTAATGAATACTTGAATAGATTAGATAAGATGGAACAAAAAGTTAGAGCAGGAAACTAAGGGGGAAAGATTTATGAAAAAAGGTGACATTGAAAAATCTCTAAAGAGATTTTTGAAGAGAAAAGTCAGTTATTCTCTTTCGCTTTTGATAGCCTTCATGATAACAGGAGGGATATCTTTAGGTGCAGGGATAACAGCAGAGGAGATACAGGAAACTAAAGGAGATCTTTTAACTAAGATACAAACAGAGCGCGAGGAAATAAAAGAAAAATAGCAGAAAATGAAAGAATGATAAAAGAATACAATTCAGATTTTGTGGAACTTGTAAGAAAGGGAGATTTTTATTCTAAACCTTTATTCAACAGTACACAGGTATTTTTAAGTTATCAATATTTAGATAATGGAAAAATGAAAGACAGAACTGATAAAGAATTTAAAGAAACAATAGATGCAATAAATGAGCATTATGGAACAAAGAGTGGAAGAAGTCTGCTTAGAGCTACAGGAAATGTTGGAAAAGATAAAATAATGGCTGGAAATGGAGTAGCTGTTGACACTGAAGTATTTAGAGAAACAATTGAAGTTGGAGCTAATATCAAACCTATTGAACCAGAGCTTCCAATAATTAATCCAAGTGTGTCAGTGAATGTATCAACACCTACTGTAAATTTAGGAGCATTACCAGGAACGGTAAGTCCAACAATGCCAACAATGCCAACAATTACAGCACCAGTAGTTTCAATACCATCATCACCAAGTGGAGTAAGTGTATCAATTACAACTCCAGCAGCTGTTGATAAGATAACAGTAACAGCACCAGTAATAACAACACCAACAACACCAGGGGATAAGAATATAAATGTGAGTGCTCCAGCAACGCCAACAGGATTTGAACCAACTACAGTAACAGCACCAACAGCACCAACTATACCAGTTATCGTGCCACCAACTATTCCATCATTTGCTTCAAATGTTGCTTCAAGTGGAAATGGAACAGATAATCATATTGATACTAGAACTTTAAGTAATGGTGTTATAGAAATGGTTGCAATTAAAGGTGGAAATTTTAATTTAGTTAGAAATACTGCTAATACATGGACATATGAATATACTGGATATAGTGGAGCTAATGTTTGGGCTCAAGGTGGAAATGATGCTAAAAGTGATCTTCATGCAAATGTTGGAGCAGGATTGACATGGAATAGTTTAGCTAGAACTTCTACAGCTTCTAGTGGATCTCAACTAGGGTTTCAAAAATTAGTTGGGTCAGGAACTCAATCGACAATGTTAAGTAATGCAACATTTCTTTATACTAGAGGAATGGAAAATGCAGCTTCTAACCTAGGAGAATTTGTACATATGGATATTCATGGGGCTGCTGATCCAACAAGTCAAAGAGCAGGATTAGATACTGGAACTAATGGTCTAAGTAATAAAGCTGACATTTTAGCTGCTTATGATGATGCTGGAAATAATATTAACTGGACTTATGGAACAACAAAAAATACAACAGCTGCTTCAGCTAGATATACATGGATAAATAGTGGAAAAATAGTTATTGAAGGGGGAAACACTTCTCTTACTAACCATTATGACCATAGTTCAGCAGGAAGAAAAGCTATAGCTATGAATACAGGTGAGGTAATTTTTCAACCATATTTTAATGGAACTAATTATTATCAAAAATATACTTCAGCTTTTGTAATGTCCCTTGATGGAACTGGGGTTCATCATATAATGTATAATGGACCTACTGGAAGTATAAAAACATACACTCAGACAGCTTCTATTTTCCTTTCTGGTTCAAGTGGCACAGGAAGACCATTGAGTATAGTAAATAGAGGAACTTTAGAAATGTATGGAGAGAATTCTGCTGGAATTTTCCTAAAAACAGGTTCTGATAATGATTTATATTTTGCTACTGATAATTTTGCATTCAATAGTGCAACTAATACTGTAACTGCAGGAAGCTATAAACCATTGAAGCTATTTGGAGATAAAAGTATAGGTTTATATGGAGCTGCTACATCTGGTTCTACAATTGGAAATTTTGCTGTTGATATTGGAGAAACTGGTAAAGGAAATCAGAATTTCACAACTTCTACAGCTTCTGGAACTACTAATGGAACAAATTTAACAGATTATAATATCAATCCAAGTGGTGGAACAAATACAAATATAGAAGGTTCTTTTGGAATAATTGCTAATGCAGCCATAAATCTAACAAGTCATCAGATAAGAATATATGATAAAACTGAAAATAATGTTGGAGTATATCCTAATGCTGATGTAGCACTTAATATAGGTGGAGGAGAGATTTCTCTAAATGGTGGAAGTGGAAATATTGGTGTTTTAATTAATGGTAAAGGAAGTATAACTTCTACAGGAGATATTTCATTAACTAATGGAATAGGAAATATGGCAGTCTATGTAAAAGGTGCTTCTTCTGGAATAGCAGAAACTGTAACAGTAAATAAAATAACAGCTGCAAATACTGAAGATTCAGTGGTTGTTTATGGAGAAAGTGGAGCCCAAATTACAGCAAAGGAATTAAATGTAGTTTCAAAAGTAGGAGCTAACCCTACAACTATAAATGGAAAAGATACAGGAGCAGCTTTTGCTTCTGGAGCTAATACTGTTATTACAATCAATAGAACAGCAACTCCAGGAAGTGCTAATATATCTATAACAGGATCAAAATTAAGTGATGCAGACAGATATGTTGGATTTGGAGTTATGGCAACAAATGGTGGAGTTGTTAATGCTAAAAACAATTATATAAAAGTAACTAATGGATCAACAGCAGCAGCCTCTATAGGAACAAATTCTAATATAGATTTATCAGGAGGGACAGTAGAATTTGATGGTTCAGGATATGCTGTTTATTCAGATGGAGTAGGAAAAATAAATTTAAGTAATTCTAAAATGATTCTTAAAGGAAAGGCAACAGCATTTGATGTAGATATGTTGGCAGGAACACCACCTGTAACATTAGATGCAAACTCAAGAATTCATGTAGAATCTAATGATGTTGTTGTCTTTAATCTAAAAAATGCAACTGGATTGAGTACAACTGGATTGGAAGCCAGTATAACTGGAGCTCTTGGAACAGCTCTGGGAGGAGCAAATCTTTCAGATCTTATAGTTGCAGGTGGTGGTATTGACAAATATAAAATAGCAGCAGTTGATGGAGGAACAATTAATATTGGAAATTTGGATAAAACTGGAGTAGGTGCATTAGGAGAAACTCAGGCACAAGAAGATGGGAATTTCTATTATAATAGATTTTTAGGACAAAGACTTGTAGCGACTGCTACAGGAAGTACTATTTCTGCAATTCTCGATAATACTCAGGCATCTAAATTTAACAATCAAGTGGTTGGATTAGAAATGAACTCAAGTAAGTTGGCTACTTCTAATACAGAAGCAGGAATAAACTTAGTTAATTCAACTATTGTTGCTGATAGAGATGGTGTAGGAACAGGAGCTATTGGAGCTTTTATAAATTATGGAGTTGTAACAGTAGATGGAACTAGCTCGATAAAAGTTGAAAAAGAGAGTAATGCTGCGAATGCACAAGCAGTAGGTATTTATGCTGTAAATGGAAGTACAGTATCAAATGATGGAAGTATTGAAGTAGGAGGAGAGCAATCTATAGGTATTCTAGGAATGGCATATAGAGAAGATTCTTCTAAAGTGCCAATAGTTAATGAATTTGGTTCATTAGCAGTAGGGCAGGGAAAAGCTGATATTACTAACAATAATAAAATAACTCTTGATGGAACAGGAAGTGTTGGTATTTATGCATACAATAACAATTCAACTGGAGCAAAAGGGGATGTTCTTGTAACAAATACAGCAACTGGAGAAATAAAAGTTGGACATTCTAGTGGC
The DNA here is from genome assembly GCA_900637705.1 of Fusobacterium varium. Taxonomy (NCBI): domain Bacteria; kingdom Fusobacteriati; phylum Fusobacteriota; class Fusobacteriia; order Fusobacteriales; family Fusobacteriaceae; genus Fusobacterium; species Fusobacterium varium. Next base: position 2,834,441 of record LR134390.1, on the reverse strand, counting down.
TCTAATGCTGCTATTGGTATTTATGGGGATAAAGCGACTATTTCAAATCTTGGAAAAGTATCTGTAGGAGATGGTGGAGTAGCTATTTATGCTAAAAATGGAACTGAGGTTACAAGTCTTGGTACTCTTGATCTTGGAGCAGATGGTGTTGGAGTAATGCTTGATGGAACATCAGACCTTACTGCAACTACTGTAACAGTAACATCAAATAATACTGGAACACTTGGAAAAACTGCTATCTACTATAAAGGAACTGGTGGAGAAACTAAAAATATTGGTGTAGCTGTAAATGCTTTAGCTTTAGATAAAGGAACTGCTATATATACAGAAGATATGAATGTTTCATCATCAGGAGCATTAAGTATAGGAACTTCTGGAGTAGGAATATATATTAAAGGAAGTAGTACTAATACAGGAACTAATACAGGAACTATAACTTTAGGAACAGGGAAGACAGGAGCTGTTGGAATGTATACTAAAACAGCTAATATCCTTAATGATACTACAACAGGAATAATTAATGTAAATGATGCTTCACAAATAGGAATGTATGCAGAAGGATCAGGGGCTAAAGCAATAAATCAAGGTACAATCAATCTTAATGTAGATGGAACTACAGGAATATATGTTAAAGCAGGTGCTGTAACTGAACTTAATACTGGAAATAAAATAGTGTTTGGTGGAAAATCAAGTGTAGGAGTTTTCGCTGAAAATTCATCTGTAAACTTTAAAGATAACCTGACTCTTACAAGTACAAATGAAAATAAAAATATCTTTGTATATGGGAAAGATGCAACAGTAGGAATAGACTCAGGTAAAACTGTAACAATAGATGGAGTGGGAACACCAACAACACCTGGAAATAAAACTGTTGGGATTTATCTTGAAAATGTTAGTACTGGAAGTACATTTAATGGAACAGGGAAGCTTAATGTTACAAATGAAGCAGTAGGTATATATTCTAAGGGAAATAATACTTTAAATGTTGATGTAACTGCTACTGGAGAGAGAACAACTGGTATATTTATTGATGGAACATCAACTATATCAGGAACAGTAGCTGCTACAGGAACAGCTACAGCAGGAGCAGTAGGAGTATATGGAAGTGGAGGAGCTGTAACTATAGGAGCAGGAGGACTTGTTCTTAATACTAATTCTGGAAGAGGAACAGGAATGTATCTTACAGATGGAGCTTCTGCAACAGGAGGAACAATAACTGTAAATAATACAGTTGCTGGAACTAAAAATATAGGGGTTTATTACAGTAAAGGAACTGCATCAGGAACTGTAACAAATAACTCAGTTATTTCTCTTATTGGAAGTGAAAGTATAGGAATATATGCAGCAGATGGAATAACTTTAGTAAATAATTCCAATATTACATCAGCAGTAGGGCAAAGTGATAGTATAGCTTCATATGTTGGAGGAGGTTCACAGCTGACTTCAAATGGAACTATTACCTTAAATGATACAAGTGATGGAATTGGAATATATACAGAAGAAGGAAAAGGTATTAATTCTGGAACTATCACATTAAATGGAACAGCAGGTTCAATGGTAGGAATGGCATCTGAAGCAAAAGCAGGAAAAACAGCTGTTGTAGAAAATACAAATGTAATCACTGCTGGTAATAATCTTGGAATGTATATAGCAGGAGCAGGTGCAAGTTCTGGAAGAAATACAGGAAGTATAACTGCTACTGGAACAGGAACTGGAGTGTATATAGATGGTTCAGGAAATAGTTTTGATGGAACTGGAGGAACTATTACTTCAAATGCAGTTGGAATCTATCTAAAAAATACAGATACTAATAAAATAACAGCAGGAACTTTGAATATAGCTTCAGGGGGAGTTGGAGTATTTGGAGAAAATGCTAAGATAGATTTTGCAGTAAATGTTGTAGGAACAGAAGCAGTAGGAGTTGCAGCAAAAACTAACTCTGTAATATCAGGAAATATAACAACAGGACAAGATTCGGTTGGAGTATATGTTCTTGATAATAGTGTATCATTTAATGGAGCTAATATAACAACAGGTACAAATAGTACAAAAACATCAGTAGGAATATTGTTTGATGCTGGAATAACTGGCACATATACTATGAATAATGTGAGTGTAAACGCTAAAAATGGAGTAGGAGTATACCTTGGTGGAGCTGGAATGACTCTTAACCATAATGGAAATGTAACTACTGAAGGTGGAATAGGAATATATGTTCCTACAGGAACTACTTTAGCTACAGGAACATCAACTATGAATATCAATGGAGGAACAGGAGTATATGTAGCTGGGGGAACTGCCAACCTTGGAACAGCAGGAAGCTTAACATTTAATTTTTTAGCTGGTGGAGGAATAGGAGTATACAATAATGGAGGAACACTTAATCTTGGAAACAACATAACTGTAACAGGCTCAGGATCACTTGCAGCTACTTCAAATGGAAGCCTTAATTCTACAGGAAATCTGAATATAGGAGAAGGTGCTACTGGAATGCTTGGAACATATGATGGAACAATGGGAGGACCTCAAAGTATAACAAATAATGGAGGAACTATTACAGCTGTATCAGGAGGAATAGGACTGGCAGCAGTAAAAGGAGCAACAAATCCTGGATTTCCAGTAACAATAAATAATACAGGAACAATCAATATATCTGGAATATCAAGTACAAACACACCATCAATAGGAATTTATACAGATGTAGCAGATATAGTAAACACAGGAACTATTAATGTAGGAGATAGAGGAATAGGAATATACTCAAGCCACAATGGAGTTATGACATCAGTACAAAATAATAATATGAATATGACAGGAACTGATGGAATAGGAGTATATATTAAAGGAGCAACAAGTGGACTTACTGCAAATAATATAACTTCAACAGGTTCAAGAAATACAGGGGTAGTTCTTGAAGGTGTAACATCAAATATAAATGCAGGAACTGTTAACTTAGGAAATGAAAGTGTAGGAGTAATGGCAACTTCAGGAACAACTTCTACAATAGATGGAACTATTATAGTTGGAGAGTCAAGTACTTCTAAGAGTGCAATAGGAGTAGTAGCAAATGCTGGTTCTAGTGTAACTTTAGCAGGAACAACAGCAATTACTACTGGAAAAGGTGGTATAGGAGTATATGCTCAAGGAGCAGGAACAACAGTAACAGTTCCAAATACTGCTAATATTACAGTTGGTACACAAGGAATATATATGTATTCTAAAGATGCTACATTAAATTTCAGTGGAAATATTACAGCAAACAATCAAATAGGAATAGTAGCAGATGGTGGAACCATCAATGCTATGGGAGCTTCAACAATAACAGTTCAAAATGGTGGAATAGGAGCATATGTAAAGAATGCAGCACCAGCATTTGGAACAACAACAATAGATGTACAGACAGGAACATCCTCTGAATATTACTCTATAGGAGTTTACTATGATGGAGTATCTTCTATAGGAACTGCACCTGTAATAACACAAACAGGAAGCTATACTATTGGTATGGTATTAAATAATTCAACAGGGACTACAGCAGGAGGAATTTCTATTGGTGGTTCTGGAACAGCCAATCAAGTAGGAGTAATGGCAAAAGGAAACTCTAACCTTACAGTAGCAGGAACAGTAAATATAAGTGGAGGAGATAATAATATTGGTGTATATGGAGAAAACAGTATAATTACTGTAAATGGTAACGTAATAGTTGCAGATTCTTCAACATGTGTAAATAAAACAACATCATCAATAGGAGTTTCAATAAATGGAGGGTCATACACAGGAAATGGAAATCTTTCAGCAGGAAACTACAGTATAGGTGTTTTTGGAAAAGGAATGGCACCTGGAAGTGTAATTACTCAAGGAACTGGAACAGAAACAATGGCTGTTGGAACAGAAGGAGTTGGAATCTATGGAGAAGGAACTGGAGGAACAATAACTGCTAACATGTCAAACATTACAGTAGGAACAGGTAATGCAATAGGAGTATACGCCAAAGGAATGAATTCAGTAGTAACAGGAAACATGAGAATTGGTGCAAATACAAGTGTTGGTATTGCAAGTGAAGGTAATGGAAATGTGACATATACAGGAGCTATAACAATAGATGATAAGGGAACTGGAATAAATGATACAGCTTCAGTAGGAATCTATAAGGTAGATGGAACAGGAACTATAACTACATCAGTAGGAAACTGGTCAGTAGGAAACAGTGGATATGGAATCTATTTAAAACAAACAGCAGGACAATCAGCGATAATCAACAACAATGCTGATATGACACTAGGAACATCATCAGTAGGAATATTCTCTAATGGAGCTAATACAGTAAATAATGCAGGAAATATAACTGTAGGAAGTACAAATGTAAATGGTGATCATAATAATACTCAAAATCATCTTAACTCAGTAGGTATGTATATTTCTGGTGGAACAATAGCAACAAGTTCTGGAACAATAACTGTAAATCATGATCATTCAGTAGGAGTATATGGAGAAGGAGCTGGAACAAGCTTTACAAATACAGGAACTATCAATGTAGATAATGGTGGAGTAGGAATTCTTGTAAGAGATGGAGCAGTAGCTGTAAATGCTGTAGGAGCTAATATTAATTTAGGAGGAACACTTGCATCATGTGGAGCAGTAACAGTAGGTATGGCATCACATGGAGCAGGAGCTAAGATTGTTAATAATGGAATTATTACAGTAAATCAAGGTGCTGGAATGCTTGTAGGAGTAGGAACAACATTTGAAAATAATGGAACTATTGTAGTAAATAACGGAGTGGGAATAGAAGGAATAGGAAGTACAGTAAATGCTGGACATATAATAGTAAATGGTGGAGCGGCAGTAGGATCAGGTGGATTAGCTACTGCTCAGGTAGGAGCTATAGAGATAAAACCAGATGGAACTATTAAAATTAATGGGAACTATACTTCTATTGGAGGAACTCTTTCTACAGCAGGAAATATAGTAGTAGATGGAGCATATGTAGATGTAACAACTGGAACACCTCTATTTAATGCACATAGTGTAAGTGGAGAAGTAAATATATTACCAAACTTTGCAGCTACAGGAAATGGTCGTACATATGAAATAGAAGGATTTGTAAATACAGCAATGGGAACAATTACAGGAACTAAACTTACTCCTATAACATCACCTATGTTTGTAGGAAAAATAACAGATGATGGAAAACTAGTATTAGTAGTAAAAGATTATGCAGGATTGACTTTAGGTGAACAATTTGATGCGCTATATAAAGGATTGGATAATCTGATTGATGATACTAATGGACAAGGAAGAGATGCTCAAATATTAAAAGAATTGAATAAATATCTAGGGAATTTCCATGGAGATGAATTTGAAAGAGAAGCTTCAAAGAAATTAGCTGAAACTAGAGGAGATATTTATGCAACTATTCAAGGAAGAATGCAGGATATTAATCAGGCATTTGATAATTCTTTCTATGAACTTGAATCATCATACAACCTGACTAAAGACAGCAGTAAATACAGTGTTATCTATACTGATGGAAACTATAAGGATTCTACTTTAGGAATAGACGACTATGATTACAAGGTAATGGGACTTCTATATATGAAAGAAAAAGAGGGAACAGAATATGGAAGCAAATATGGATATACAGTGGGATTTGCTGGATCTAAATTTGACTTTGATGATGGTGGATCAAAAGAAGATGTATATTCATTGAGAGTAGGAGCTCATAGAGTTAAAAATTTAAGTGATGAGCATAAAGTATCATGGTTATCAAGAATAGAACTAGGATACAACAGACATATTGCTAAGAGAAAACTTGAATTGAATAAAACTTATGAAAACAAAGGAGAGTATAATACTTACTCTGTAGCATTTGACAACAGACTTACAAAAGTTATCTATACAGATTTATCTAGACAGTTAGATGTATATGCTGATTTAGATTTAGAATATGGAAAAGTAGATGACTTTAAAGAACATGCTGGAAGCAAAGGTGGACTTGAAGTACAAATTAAAGATAATGATTACTTAAGCGCACAGGCAGCAGCAGGAGTAAAAGCATCACAAAGAATCTATGCAGGAAATGATATATCTGTAAAAGTAACAGCAGATGTAAAATATGCATACGAATTCGGAGATAATTATGATGGAAATAAAGCAAAGCTTAAAAATGGAAGAGAAGGATATTATAGTTTAATCACTCCAGAAGAGAGAGAAGGAAAGCTGTCAGGAAAAATTGGACTTACAGTGGAAAAAGCCAACCATATGGGAGTAACATTTGAAGTGGAAGCAGCAGATGAATCACATAAAAACGATTCATCAATTAAATATGGTGTAAGATTTAATTATAAATTCTAATCAATAATTAAAGTATTGGACTGCCTTTGAATAAAGGCAGTCTAATATTACTAAAGGAGGTCAAAATATGACAGAAAAAAGAAAAAGAGGCCGCCCTTTAGGAAGTGGAGTAAAAAATTACTGCACTCTTGGGTGTCGGTTCACTGAGAAGGAATACTTACTAATCCAAGAAAGCTTAAAGGATTTAAAAGAAGAATATGGATCAAATGGTAAGATAATTTTAAATCTTTTTAAAAAATATGGAAATAACATTGAAAAAAAGGGAAAAAATACTATTTTGGAGGAAAAGAATGATAAAATTAACAAAAAAGGAATTAGAAACTTTAGGGGAAAATAAAGATGCAATTGCACAACTTTTAGTGAGAAAAGCTATCCTTGAAGAAATGGGAAAAAAAGAATATACAGAAGAGGAAAAAAAGTATCTTGAAGAAATGAAACTTAATATGGAGATAGAATTTTATCTTAATTCAATAGCTCAAAAAACAGTTCAAATACATGACTATGAATTATTAGAAGTATACAAAAACAATGCAGAACTATTAAAGGATAAAAATACAGTGGAAGTATATCCACAACTTCAACAGGCGCTATTTAATCAAAAACTTGGAGAAGAAAAAGTAAAGGTAATAAATGAAATAGTTGAGAAGTACAAGATAAACGATGTATTAAAAGAGTATATAAAAGTAGAAGAATCAGCGAAAAAAGAAGAGGAAAATAAATAAAGAAAAACTAAAAGGGGGATAAGATGAAAAAAATAATAATAGGGTGTCTTCTGGCAGTATCAGCAGTATCATATTCAGCAACAGATGTAATGTCTACATTGGAACAGCTTGAACTTAATCTTCAACAATTAGAAGCAGAGGAAAGAGCAATGTACAATCAAAGAAAAGCTGAGGCAGAAGAGGCAGAAAAAACATTAGAAGCTCAAAGAAAAATGTATGCAGAGATATCAGAGAAAGAAAAAAGAATATTAAGTGTAAAAGATAATAAGTTTTATAAAGGACAATATCAGGAATTAGCAAAAAAATATGGTGAGGCTAAAAAGGAACTTGAGGCAGATATGAGGAAGCAGGAAGAAATAATCAGTATATTTGAAGCAATAAAGTAAGAGTGATACTATGAAAAAAGTTGATAAAGAAGTAGAAAAAACTTACAGATTATTTGGCTGTCGTTTTATCGAAGAGGATTTTAAATATATAAATAAAAAATTAAAAAAATTGAAGAAAAAACAAGATATGTCAAATAGTGTAATACTTTTGGAATTATTTAAAATATATAGTAAAGAAAATAAGAAATAAAAAACTAAAAAGCTGTAATTTTAACTTGAAATTACAGCTTTTAATTTTGGCTAATTAGCTATATTTTCTTTTGGAAATATTTTCCAGAAGGACAGATAGTCTTTTATGATTTAACTCAATTCCTACAAAATTTTTATTATTAAGGTAAGAATTAAAACCAACAAGACCCCTTCCCATACATAGGTCACCTATACATTCGTATTGGAGGTTTTTACAAATAAATTCTATTATTTTTTCTTCATCCATACCATCTAATTTTAGATTTAGTCTTTTTTCACTTCCTTGAACTATATAACATAAATTTTTACTATTATTATAGTAAGTACTATTATAAAATGTTACATATTTATAGAGTTTTTTCATTTCTATTATAAAATCAGCAAGATATTCTTTACCAATTTCCAAAAAACAGAGTTTTGCCTTTATCTCACTTATTCTTTTAAAAAGTATTTCATAAAATTCTTCATAACTCTCTACCTTAGGCATTAATCTGGCTTTCATATAAAAAGTATTGAGATTTCTTAAATTCCAAGGAGGATCGATAAATAATATATCTGCTTTTTTCATAAAATCTGGCAGTTCATCAATAAGATCAGATGCCATAATGATATTTTTATCTATAATATATGGAACAGCAGGTTTTATTGGATAGTTTAGATAAGAACCTCCATATTCCCATTTTTCACTCATCATCAACCTCCAGCATTTCCCAGCTTTTTGAATAAGCTTTATTTTTAAAAATTTCTGCAATACCTGTTATCTGTTTTAGTCTAAAAACCTCTTCTTCTTCCATTCCTAGAGATTGGGCTATTTTCTCATCTTCAAGACCTTTTTCACATAATTCTCTGACTAATTCCCCCATAAGTTCAACTTGATGAACTCCTCTAGCTCTGTTAAATTGTACTGTTGCAGCCATTCTTTTTTCTATCTCATGCTCTAATACAATTATTGGAATTTCTTTAGCTTTGAAATATTTTTTAAAAATTTCATATCGATGAAAACCATCAACTATTATATATTTATCCCTATTTTGATCATATATAGTAACTACAGCAAAACAAAATCCATTATCTAAGATAGATCTTTCTAATAATTCCATATTATTAATTGCAACCTTGTTTGGATTGTATTTGTTTGGTTCTACCTTGTATATAGGAACTATAATAGGATTCATAACAGGAAGTGCTATATTTCCTTTTTTTGTTTTTATATATCTCATAGTATTGCTCTCCATTTTTTTAGTTTTTCTAATCTTGGGTCTTTTCTATTATCTACTGGTAAATTATTTTCATAATCATTTAGTATAAGCTGTTTACATTGCTGTCTTGCAACATACTCATTTTCCAAATGTTTTTGAAATCTTTTTTGAAATATCCATTTTTTATTTTCAATGGGATATGTTTCTAATAAAAAATTTCTATATTCTATCCAAGAATCATAATTTTTAGGAAGTTTTGTACATCTTAACATTTTGCTGTCTTTTCCATAAAGATTTCCAATACTTATTCCAGCTATTCTTTTGAGAAGCTTATCATAAGTTTTAGGTTCAAATTCAGGAAGATCAACCAATGCTTTAAAACTTTTTTCATGTATTAATGAGGACACTCTTATTTCTCTTAGTCCTGTCCCTTTTTTATATTGATAGTCATATATTTTAGAATATTTTAATTTTTCATCGTAAATATATTTCCATATATCATGAAAATTCCAATCATATATAGGATAAAAAGAAAAACTTCCATATTTTAATTTTGTTCCCCAATAAATAAGAGTTCCATTTACATCTACAGGATTTTTTACAACAGCTCCCCAGCGATTTGGGCTTTCCGTTGCTCTTAAACCAACTAAAAAAATGGTATCACTCTTTAGTTTTTGGAAATTATCTATTGCATCATAAAACCCAAAGCCTTTATTTTTATCTCTTACAGTTTCAGTTTCTATATCCCATGGTTTATTTTGAATAGAATTTTTTTCTTTAGGTCGCATCCATAAATGAGATTTATTTTTTTCCCAGCACTTAAGCTGCCCTTCTGTGATACTTGTAGCATTAGTAAGATTAAATTCCACTTGAAGCCAGTAGTTTATAGTGTTTTGGGGAAAAAGATTCATTAAATATTTTATTTGTTTTACTGTACTGCTATAGACAACTTCTTCATCTAAAAAAAATAATCCTACTTTTCTATTTCTTTTAACAGCTTCTTTTAAAGTGAGATATGCCAAAACTGTGCTATCTTTTCCACCAGAAATAGAAACACATATATTTTTAAAGTTATCAAAAAGGAAACTTATTCTTTCTTTTGATACCTCAAGAACATTTTTATTAGAATACATTTGCTTTATCATAGATCGCTTCACACTTATCCTTCCATTCTATATAACTTTTTATATAAAATTTGTCGACTGGTAAACTCGTTGAAAGAAATTCAAATTCTTTTATATTTTTCATGGTTTTTAAAAAATCGTTGAAATTTAATCTTCTATAATGAAAATCAACAACAAGCACTTCTGGTTCTTCAGATATTAGATTTATATTATTATAGGAAACAACATTTTTAAGTCTAAATCTATTATTTCTTGCAACAGAAATTTTTTCTTTTATATGTTCTTTTTTAAAATCTCCTGTTAACAGATGCAGATTTCTTGGAAGGATATCAGGGTCTTGATTTCCAAGAAGTTTAAATAATAGATTTTTCTCTCTTTCATATCTTTCTCTCATAAATCTTGTTGTCCTTATTGTATGTACTTTCATAGGAATAGTTCTTTTAATCATTTTTATATCTTCATTTTTTAAAAAGTTGTAATCAAATCCTTTCCCTTTATATTTCCCTTTATTCTCAAAATTTAAAAGAATCATGAAGTCCTCATAATTTTCTATTATTGGAAAATATTCAAAAATTATTCTATGAGGAGTTTGATTTAAGTAATGATGGGCACAATTATATATCAATTTGCTTCTGTTACTTGTTCTCATACATTCATCTATTATAATTAAGGAATTTTCATTTATTTCACTTAGTAATCTATAAAAATATTTATATTTTTCAATATTAGAATATTCAATATATTCAATATTTTCAGTTCCAATATCATAATTAACGTAAAATTTTTTGAAAAAGAAGCAATAAATTTTATTTATACAATTACTGTTGAGATATTTTATTATTTCTTGCTCTTTTTGCTTTTTGTTAAAGCCAATTCTAATCATTTAAATTTATACCTCCTAAACAACAGCTATATATGTTACTGTTTTTAATTTTATGTTTCTTAAGAAGTTTATTGAATTATACAATTTAAATTGTAACACTTTTTTAGAATTTTATATACATAAAAAATTGTACTTTATAATTTATAATGTGATTAACTATCTTCAACACGTTTAATTTAGTTTATATATATTTTTTAAAACAATTTAATTCTTTAAATATATAAAGTTTATTAATTTTTTAAGAAAATAATCTACTTAGATATAGAAATTAAAAATATTTTTAAATAAAAAAAATATTTTTGATATTTGTAACAAAATTGTCACAAATATTTGGTATTATCAAAACATATAAATCTTTCCCCAAGATGTTTTATATATAGATATGAAAAAACGGCATGACAATAAAGTCATTTGCCGTTTTTTTCATTTTGCCAGTAAATTATTCGACAATATATTTATATTTGTGGTATATTAAACATATAGATAGTATAGTTTTATAAAGTATTTAAAATATGATAGATATTGGAGGGATAATTATGAAATATGCAGAAGAAGGAGTTCAATATCATATAGGAATAAAAAAAGGTGATGTTGGAAAATATGTAATACTTCCAGGAGATCCAAAACGTTGTGAAAAAATATCAAAATACTTTGAAGATGCAAAACTTATAGCAGATAATAGAGAATTTATAACATATACTGGATACCTTGATGGTATAAAAGTAAGTGTTACTTCTACAGGGATAGGTGGACCGTCAGCAGCTATCGCTTTAGAAGAACTCGTAAAATCAGGAGCAGATACATTTTTGCGTGTAGGAACATGTGGAGGAATGCAGACTGAAATTATGGGAGGGGATATAGTAATTGCTACTGGAGCAATAAGAATGGAAGGAACTAGCAGAGAATATGCTCCAATAGAATTTCCAGCAGTTGCAAACATAGAAATAGTAAATGCTTTTATTCAAGCAGCAAAAGATTTAGGAGAAAAGTATCATACAGGAATAGTTCAATGTAAAGATTCTTTTTATGGACAGCATGAACCTGAAATAAAACCAGTAAGTTATGAATTAATGAATAAATGGGAAGCATGGATACGTCTTGGCTGTAAAGCTTCTGAAATGGAGTCTGCAGCACTTTTTGTAATAGGAGATTATTTAAAAGTACGTGTAGGATCAGCATTTTTAGTAGTAGCTAATCAAGAAAGAGAAAAGGCTGGGCTTGAAAATCCAGTTGTACATGATACAGATGCAGCAATAAGATTGGCTGTAGAAGCTATACGTAATCTTATAAAAACAGATATACCAGATTAAAGGAGAAAGATATGGAAAAATATAGAGAGATATTAGATAAAGCTTTCTCAGCTATGAATAATGCTTATGCTCCATATTCCAATTATTATGTAGGAGCCTGTGTAAAAACAAAAGATGGTAAATATTTTATAGGAGCCAATGTGGAAAATGCTTCTTATGGATTAACTAACTGTGCAGAAAGGAATGCAATATTTCAGACATATTCACAAGGCTATAGAAAGGAAGATATAGAAGCTATTGCAATTGTGAGCAGAGGAAAAACTCTTGCAACACCATGTGGTGCATGCAGGCAGGTGTTAGTAGAACTTTTAAATGGAAATACACCTATTCTATTATCAAATGGTGAAGAAGAGATGATAACAAATATAGAAGAACTTTTACCAATGTCATTTACAAGTGATGACTTATAAGGAGGAAATTATGTCTACACCACACAATCAAGCAAGTCTTGGAGAAATAGCAAAAAATGTTCTTATGCCAGGAGATCCTTTAAGAGCAAAATTTATAGCAGATACATTTTTAACAAATGTAAAACAAGTGAATTCTGTAAGAAATATGCTTGCCTTTACAGGAGAATATAAAGGGAAAGAAATAACTGTTATGGCTTCTGGAATGGGAATGCCATCTATTGGAATATATTCATATGAGCTGTATAAAGTATATGGAGTTGAAAATATAATTCGTGTAGGTTCAGCAGGATCTTACATAGAAAATTTGAATATATATGATGTAGTACTTGCAGAGAGTGCATGGAGTGAATCAAGTTTTGCTCATACACAAAATGGTTTTAAGGGAGATACAATTTTTCCAAGTACTGAATTGAATAAAAAAATACTGGAAACAGCAGGAAAATTAGGTGTAAAAATACATTTGGATAAAATACATTCAAGTGATGTATTCTACAGAGAAAGTAATGTAGATGGATTTAAAGAACTTTATGCTAAACATGGATGTGTTTGTGTAGAGATGGAAAGTTTTGCACTTTTCCATAATGCAGCAGTTTTGGGAAAAAATGCTGCATGTCTTTTGACTATATCAGATTCTTTTGTAACTAAACAAGAAACTACACCAGAGGAGAGGCAATCATCTTTTATAAATATGATGAAAGTAGCTCTTGAAACATTCTGTTGATTCAACGGAGGTAATACTTATGAGAAAGTATAAGAGAATATTTACTATAGTTATTGATTCATTGGGAATAGGAGCTATGGACGATGCTGAAAAGTATGGAGATACAGGGGCAGATACATTAGGACACATAGCTGATTCAGTGGAAAAATTTAATATACCAAATCTTCAAAAATTAGGACTTGCTAATCTTCATCTAATGAAAAATGTAAAAGCAGTAGAAAAACCTCTTGCCTATTATGGAGAACTTAAAGAAAGAAGTATAGGAAAGGATACTATGACTGGGCACTGGGAAATGATGGGACTAAATATAAGAACTCCATTTAAAACATTTACAGAAACTGGATTTCCTAAAGAATTAATTGATGAGCTAGAGAAAAGATTTGAACGTAAAATAGTTGGAAATAAATCAGCTAGTGGAACAGAGATATTGGAGGAATATGGAGAGCATGAAATAGCTACTGGAGATGTAATAGTATATACCAGTGCTGACTCAGTTCTTCAGATATGTGGAAACGAAGAAACTATGGGGCTTGAAACTCTGTACAGATTTTGTGAAATAGCAAGAGAACTTACTATGAGAGATGAATGGAAAGTAGGAAGAGTAATAGCCAGACCATATATTGGAATGAAAAAAGGAGAATTTAAACGTACAAGTAATCGTCATGATTATGCTCTGAAACCATTTGGAAAGACAACTTTAGATGTGTTGAAAACAGGAGGATTTGATGTAATATCTGTTGGAAAAATTAGAGATATCTTTGATGGTGAAGGAATAACAGAAGCATATAAATCAAAAAGCTCTGTACATGGTATGGAACAAACTTTGGAACTTTTAGATAAAGACTTTACTGGATTATGTTTTGTGAATTTAGTTGACTTTGATGCTTTATGGGGGCATAGACGAAATCCCAAAGGGTATGCAGAAGAATTAGAAAAATTTGATATAAATTTAGGAAAATTACTGGAAAAGCTTCAAGAAAATGACCTTTTGATAATAACTGCTGATCATGGAAATGATCCTACATTTAGAGGAACTGATCATACAAGAGAAAGAGTTCCCTTTATAGCATATTCACCTTCTATGAAAGGAGCAGGAGCTTTACCAGTAGCAGATACATTTGCTGTAATAGGAGCTACTATTGCTGATAATTTTGATGTAGTGATGCCTGAAAATACAATAGGAAGCTCTATACTTGATGAATTAAAATAATCAGAGGAGAAAAAATGACTAAGAAAGATATATTGAAAATAGTGGATCATACTCTTTTGACTCAAACTTCTACATGGGAACAGATAAAAGAAATACTTGATGATGGAATGAAATATGAAACGGCTTCAGCCTGTATACCTCCATCATTTGTAAAAAGAGCTAAAGAATATGTAAAGGAATCTCTTCCTATATGCACTGTAATAGGGTTTCCAAATGGTTACAATACAACAGCTGTAAAAGTGTTTGAAACAGAAGAAGCAGTAAAAAATGGTGCTGATGAAATAGATATGGTAATCAATATGGGAGATTTGAAAGATAAAAAATATGATATTATTTTAAATGAGATAAAAGATATCCACAAGGCTTGTAAAGGGAAAATATTAAAAGTAATTATTGAAACTTGTCTTTTGACTGAAGATGAAAAAATAAAAATGTGTGAAATAGTTACTGAATCAGGAGCTGAATATATCAAGACTTCTACAGGGTTTTCTACCTCTGGGGCTACATTGGAAGATGTTTTTCTTATGAAAAAATATGTAGGAAAGAATGTGAAAATAAAGGCAGCTGGTGGGATAAGTTCTTTTGAAGATGCAGAAAAATTTATAGAGGCAGGAGCAGATAGATTAGGAACAAGCAGACTGGTAAAAATAATAAAAATAGAGGATATCTAAAAAGTTTGAATAAGTTTTAGAAATTTGGAAATTAGAAAGGTTTGTATAATTAATGAAGTAAGTAAAACGTAAAAAATAGTATGTTTGAATGAAATGAGTTTCCAGTAATTAAGCAGTTAAAAATTTAACTGCTATAATTACTGAGATGCAACAGTGGAACTGTTGTAATCCTTTAACTATTTTTTTAGTTTTAGGAACGAAATTAATAACAAACCTTTCTACTGAAAAAGTTCTAAAAGTTATTTCTGCTTATTAGAATCTAAATTTATATCCTATTGATATCATATTATCAGAAATTTTTGATCTTTCTACAGAGATATCATAAGAAGCATTTATTGATGTCTGTTCACTTATTTTTGCTTCTATTCCTAGATTAATCCAAGTAGTATTTTTATTTAGTTTTATACCTGTTATATTATATTTATTGCCACTTGTATCACCTACATATCTTGCTTTAAAATCAAGCTTATCTTCAGAAAGAGAAACCACTTGAGTTATACCACTATATAGTTTGATTTTATCAAATTCAAGTTCTCCCCTTATTCCAGCTGTTCCAGAGAATTGTTCATAATTTTTTCTGTCAGCTTCTATTCCATAGATACTGTTAGAATCTTCATTGAAACTTCCTCTTCTTACATGATCATACATAAGTCCAGCAAAAGGATTTATTTTTATTTTTCAGTAATAGAAAATTTATATCCTAATTCTCCATATAAAGAGTAAGTAATACTATCATAATCTGTCTTTAGATGGATATTATCATTATTTATCCAGATATCTCTTTCAACATCGCTCTCTGTATAGCCTATTCCTATTCTTCCTAAAGTATAGAAATTTTTATTAAATTCATATAAACCATATCCAGACAGCATAACATTTGTATTTTCAGCTTTACCAGCATATTTATTAAAATCAGCTTCAGCTTTTGAAGCAGAAATAGTAGCTCCTAATAGAAGTTTATCTGTAAAATATTTATCTATTCCTATTTGTCCACCATATAGTTTAGTATCTGCTTTAGCATAACCACTTTGATAAAGTTCTCCTTTTGTTCCTATTCCATTGAACCATATTCCAGCCATATTTTTATTTTTATCATTTGAAATCAATATCATTCTGTTAGAAAGATCTCTGTTCATTTCTTTTAACTGTTTAAATATAAGATTTTGAGATGAAGCATATATTTCAGCAGACAGAGAATCAATAGTTCTTGGAAGCAGAGCATTAGGAGTGGCTAATATTCCTGAAGCTGCTCTTAAAAGAGTATCATCGTTTCCAATATAACTAAAAGAATTTTCTAAATTTAAAGCTGTATTCATAGCAGAAACAGATGTTATACCAAGACTACTTACTACATATTCAGTAGAATTTCTTTTATAATCTAAATGTATTTTCTGTCCTGTAACAGTTATATTCTGAAGATCAAAATAATTATTTAGAGTACTAGTATCAATATCACCAACTGTTGTATTTTGAACAGCTCCAGCTATGATTATATCTTTAGTAGTATATACTGAAGCTGATGGAATATTTTTACTTCCATAGGTAATATTTATTTTACCATTTTCATTGTTAAATGTTCCAGTTACTTCTAAAGCAGATGTTATGTCAATACTGATAGAACTTAAACTGTTTCCTGTATAATTTCCATTTATTTTTAGTCCACCTCTGGATATACTCAATCCTTCCAAAGATGAAGAGGTATTTTTTATATTTCCATTTACAGTAACAGTCCTTTCAACAGTACCCAAAGGAGAAATAAGCCCAACAGCCCTCATTGTACCATTTTTTTCTATTACTACATCTGAATTTAAATGATTTGTAACAGTAAGCACTCCATCCTGTATAGTAGTTTGACCAGAATAAGTATTGTAACCTGTAAACCATAATGTTCCAGAACCTTTTTTTATAACACCAGCATTTCCAGATATGTTATTTGAAAAAGTATAACTGTCAATATCACTGGCAGAAGAGGGATATCCTTCCATATCTATAATTACATCATTTGAACGATAACCATTTTCATCAAAGGTAAGTCTTTTATCAAAGGCAGCAGGTCCATTTATTGCTTTTTCTAAATTTAATAATCCCCAACCATAAATATCATCCACCCCAGTAGCTCCTAAATCTGTTGCTGTAGTTAACAAAGATTGTTTGATAAGATCTCTGGACATCCATGGATATTTTAATTGAATGGCACCAGCAGCACCGGCTACTACAGGAGCAGCAAAAGAAGTTCCATATGCTGTAGTAGTATAAACAGTAACACCAGATGTTTTATTCACTGTAACTGCATAGTTTGCAGCAATAGTCCAATTTTTTGCATCTCCTGCTCTATTAGATTCAGGGTCTATTAGTTTTGTTGCAGGATTTATTCCTACAACAGATATCCAACCTTTTTCAGCTTTTGGATAAAGTTTAGGAAAAAGAGCTTCAGCAGCAGGATTATTTTTTCCATTGTTTCCTGCAGCAAAAATAAATAAACTATCAGTAGAAGATCTACTTATATAAAAATTGACTAAAGAACTGGAAGCAGGAAATTTTTCAGAAGTTAAGTCATTAGTTGGACTTCCGAAGGATTGACTGAATATTCTTACTCCTGCTTGATACATTTTTTGATACATACTTCCCTGTATTTTTATTTGATCACTATATGCCAAAAAAGATGGAATAGCATAAATTTTTACTCCATCAGTGACACCAGTTTTATTACCTCCTATAAGAAGGGATACTAGTTCTCCATGTGTATAGGAACTGGTTTTTCTTTCCTCAGGATCAGTAGGGAAGCTGTTATCTATAAATATTCTGTATTTTCCTGAAGAATCTTTAAATTCATCAAGATACGAAAAAGAAGAATCGATAACCCCTATAATAGTATCGGATTTTTTAAAATCCATGGTTATATTTTGTGGAGGAGGAGGAGCAATATTATTATTAGATGAAGAGGAGCTGCCCCCACCACTGCTACCACAATTACTAAAAAATAAACATAGATAAAAAATCGTTATCATTTTCCAATATTTATTACGTATGTCCATTATTTCCCCCTTATTTTGTAATAGTTATTGTGTATTAGGTAAATAAAGATGCTTTTATTTTTATTTTCTTTCTATTATTCCAGCTTTTTTTATAGAATCAGAAAACCATATTGTTGTAACAAGAGAAGCAGAAAAATCTATTAATACTAAAGTTAAAAGAATGGAAGCAAATATCTTCTGCCCTTTGACAGATATTCTATCAATTAATTTTTTACCAAGAGGCTGTATTGTATAAAACACAGCAGTTCCTCCAGCAGCAAAGATAAAACTTGTTCTAGGGGATATTCTTCCTTGAAAATTCATCCATTCATTACTGTAATCCCATAGTACTAATCCAAGAGTATACTCCATAATATAACTTCCTATAAGTTCAGCAAAAGTGGAAAGTATAAGAATAAGTAAAAATATTTTCAAAGGTCTTATATTAAATTTATTGCTTTTATCAGGCTCAGCTATAAATCTTGAGATTATTATCATAATAATGACAGCTCCAAAACCATATATTGGAATATAAGGTCCAAAATTAAATCCTCTGTTAATAAAATGTCCTTCTTCAAGTGAGAATATTATAGTTTCGTATATCCAGCCTATAAATGAATAAAGCATGAATAGAAAAAAATACATTCTTAACTCATATTTCATTTGTTCTTTGCCAGCCATTTTATTGTATAATGAGAAAAAGCCAGAGATATTTATGGAATATTCCCAAAATACTTCCCCCCTTTGTTTTATTAAAATTTTAAATCACAAATATCATTTTAATAAAATTATACCATTAAGAAATAAAAAATTCTTTATATTTTTATAAAGAAAAAAATAGTAATTCTATTAAAAAAAAGATTGTTTCCTCTATTTCTTAATATTTTTTGTATATAAAAATATATTAAAAAGTAATTTATAAAATTTATTAACAAAAGTAGAAAACTGTAACTTGAAAAAATATCACAGAAAAAATTTATTTGACTTTGTAATAGAGATAATCTATACTTTAATAGAAAGTTTAAATAAAGATGAACTTTTCACCGTTTTAAGGAGGAACAAAGTGGAAACTGTCAAAGTGGTGGGGTTAATATCAAATATAAGAGAAAAAAGTGCTCAATTTATAAATAGCCAATTAAAAGAAAAAGGAGTGGAAGGGCTTATAAATAGTCATGGAACTATCCTTTCTATTTTATATGATCATGATGGAAAAATAACTATGAATGAGATTGGAAAGATAATTGGAAAGAAAAAATCAACTCTTACAGATTTGGTAAGAAAACTTACTGAGCTTGGATATATAACAAGAGAAAAAAGTGAAAAAGATTCAAGAGTTATTGAAATAAGCCTTACAGAAAAAGGTTGGCAGTTTAAAACTTTATTTGAAGAAATAAGTGATAATCTTTTAGAAAAAACGTACAAGGATTTTACTCAGGAGGAAAAGGAAACTCTTGTACTGCTACTTAATAAAATTAGAAAAAATTATCAAAAATAAAAAAATATCAATCAAAAAACTTGAGCTATAGACTGTTATTGGTTTGTAGCTTTTTTATATACTTCTATTTTTCTTGATTTTGTATTATAAAATGTGTATAATAATAATAAACAATTTAAAAGTAAATCAAGACTATTATTGTATATAAAAAATAAAAAGGGAGAAATTGTATGAAAAATCATTTTGATCGATTTGTTCTAGAATTAGGATTAGTTTTAAATTTTATAGTTGTAATAATTATTAGTAAAAGTATTTTTGATAATAATAAAAATTTGTTGAGAATAGTTGAATATCTATCAATGAGTAAAAGTATAATTATTTTTGCATATTGGGTATTAGATGATTACTATGGGTTGAAATATTACTTAGGATACTTTTTATCAAATTTATTAGCTATGAGCATTACAAATTTTTTAATCAGCCCTAATATAATTCATGTCGACTTTAAATATGTTCCTTTTATAGTATTTGTAGTTGGGTTATTCCTCGCAATTATAAACTCATTATTTTATCAAGTATTCAAGGTAAGTTCCTATGCTAGCAATAAAAATTGAAAAAGGTCTTAACTTTATTAGGACCTTTTTCGGTAATATTTTTTATTTTTTGATATGTTCCATTACTTCATAAATTAAACAGCCAGCAAGTTTTGCAGTTCTGTTGTCGATATCATACACAGGATTTACTTCTGCAAAATCAACACATATTACTTTTTCGGTTCTCATAAGAAATCTCAATAATCTTTTACCTTTTTTGGGATCCATTCCCATTACAACAGGAGCAGATACTCCAGGAGCTGAACTTGCTTCAAATACATCCATACAGAAAGTTATATAGAGTATATCTACTTTTTCTATAAAATTTTTTAATTCTTCAATAACCAATTCTTCTGGATATTCTTCTTCTAATATTAATACATTAAAGGATTCAGCAGTTTTTATTAATCTTTCTGTATTTCCACTTTTTTGAAATCCTGTTATTGCATATTGAACTTCTTTGTCATTATCCATTATTTCTTTGAATGAAGTGCCAGATGTTCTACCATTATCATAGGGTCTCATATCTAAATGAGCATCAAAATTTATTATTCCTATCTTTTTATCAGGATAGGCTTTTCTTATTCCAAGGTATGAGCCATAGGCTATATCATGCCCTCCTCCTAATCCAATAGGAAAAATTTCTTTTTTTAATACATCTGCTATTTTTTCAGAATATTCCTCTTGAGCCTCTTCCACACTTTTATTTTTGAGATTTCTGTAATCATATACTTTTAATCCTTTTAATCGAGGAAAAGATTGAATAGCTTTTCTAATAGCATTTGAACCACCCTCAGCTCCCTTTCTTCCAAGATTTCTTACTACTCCTTCATCTGTATTATAACCTATAAAACATATTCCACCAGGTTCCTGAGCTTCTTTTATTTCTTTTATTACTTGCCATAATCTGAGATCAATTTCTTCATAACTGTCTAATCTCCCATTCCATAAATCTTTCATTCCAATCCTCCTGTAGTCTTACTTATATTATAATTTTGTTATATAACCATAGAATATTTTACTGTTTTTACCAGATATTTGAATATTTTTTCCCTTTCCAACAGCTAGCTCATTTTTAAGTAATAAGTTTTCAGATATTTCAATTTTACCAGAAATGCAATAAATAAAAAATATTAATTCCTTTTCTCCTAAAATAATATTTTCATCACTATTGATTTCTTTGTATAAAAAATCACCATCACAATCTTTAAGCATAAGATTGAAATCTTTTACTTTTCCTTTGGAAATAGTGTCCCAGTTACCATCGAATCTATCTATTTCATAAGGAGTTAATGTAATATCATATTTATTCTTATGAGAGAGTTGCATTTTTCCTTCAAGTATGGAAATAACTCTTTTTACACCTTCTAATTTTGTAAAATTAGATTCCATAAGTTCAGTAGTTGCTATACTTATTCTAAAATTAAAATTTCTTTTTTGATAATCTGAGTCTTTAGGATAAATGTACAATTGTGTAGTTATTCCTCCACTCCATTTGCTTTCTTTAAAGGCATCACTTTTTATAATTTCAATCATTTATACTCTCCTTTTATAGAATTTCTTGATAAGAGATTTACCACATATTTAATAAATAGTCAACAGCAAAATAAAACTTTTATTAAGTAAATAAAAAAACAGTTATAAAAAAATAATTTTGATAACTGTTTTTATTTGAAAATTACTTATGTTTAAGAATGACTCTACCTATAAGTTGTTGAGCAAGCATTTTATCAACTGAATTAGAAATTTCATCAAGTGTTACTTCTTTAATACCTTTTTCTAAATTCTCTCCTTTCCATTTTTCAGCTAAGGTATCCCAAACTTCTTTTCTTTTTTTCATAGGACATTGAACAGAATCTATTCCTATAAGTTTTACACTTCTCAAAATAAAAGGATATACATTAGCATTAGGAATATCTCCACCAGCTATATTTCCACATGTAGTAATTACTCCACCATATTTAAGTGATCTTATAGCAGTAGATAGTGGATTGCCTCCTACTGTATCAATAACACCAGCCCATTTTTGCTTTAGCATAGGCTTACCTGATTTATCATCTATTTCATCTCTTAGTATGCAGGCAGAAGCACCGAGCTCCTTTGCATATTCAATACCTTTTTCATCATTTACTACAGCAGTAACTTTGTATCCAAGTTTAGTAAGAAACTTAACAGAATGACTTCCTACACCTCCTCCAGCACCAATGACTAAGATATCTCCATCTTCAGGAACTACTTCTTTTATAAGCTCAAAAACAGATAGGGCAGAAGTGAAACCAGCTGTACCATATATCATAGCTTCTTTTAAAGAAAGATTTACAGGTTTTTTAACTACCCAGTTTGCTGGAACTCTTATGTATTCTCCAAATCCTCCATCAGTATTCATACCTAAATCATATCCAGTAATAAAAACTTCCTCACCTTTTATGAAATCAGGAACATTAGAATCTTCTACAATACCAGCAGCATCTATTCCAGGAGTATGAGGATATTCTCTAGTTACTCCTCTATTTCCTATACAAGATAAAGCATCTTTATAGTTAAGTGATGAATATTTAACTTTGATTAAAACTTCTCCTTCAGGGAGTTCATTAATATTTCGTTCAACAATTTTTCTAATAAAAGTACCATTTTCTTCATAAATTCTTAAAGCTCTAAAATTCATTCTACACCTCCTAATAGTACGATATCGTACTTTTTATACATTGATTGTAATATTATTTTCTAATAATGTCAAACTTTTCTTTTTTCTATAGATAATTTATTAAAATGTAAGTGAAAATTAATTATAAAAACTTTTTGATAAATAATAAAAAAGAACCTGTCTTGATAGAACTTTCTAGCAATTCAGGTTCTTTTAAAAATTATTTTTTATATATTGTTGCAGTAAAATCATTATAATCAGTTTCAGACACAAGATTATATCCGTATTTTTCTACATCTGGAAAATAAAGAGGATTAGAAGCATGAGCTACTTTCACATGAGGTTTTAATTTTGAAATATAAATTTCATCTATTTCATAATTATCTAAATAATATTTATAAATAGTGTATCCTCCACAGATAAAGATGTCTTTCCCACTATCTTTATACTGCTCCATAATATCTTTAAGTTTAGAATCAAGAGTAAGAACTATTACTTCTCTATTTTTTTTCATTAGATTAATAGGAACATATTTAGCTGTATTTTCTCCAAATAAAACGACATTTCCAACTGTTTTAGATTTGTAGTAGTTTAGTTCTTCCAGAGAGTGCCACAAAAGTCCATTTCCTTCAGGAACTTTATCGCCTATTAAATTATTTTCTGCCACACATACTATCATATTTAATTTTGGTTTATTCATTATATCGCCACCTCATAAGAAATTTTTTCTCCATATTGATAGTTTTCAACAACTACATCGTCAGGTTTAAAATCATATATAGATTTAAAGTTTTCGATTTTTACAGTTGCACCATCTATTGAAGGTCTTTTTATCTGTTCTAAAAGGTCTGGCATATGTCTGTCATAGATGTGTACATTATGAATATTCCATATAATTTCAGCAGGTTCTAGATTACATTCCATAGCTACTAGTTTATGAAGTATAGAATATTGAAATACATTAGCAACAAGTCCAAGAGCTACATCACAGCTTCTTTGTCTTACTTCAAGATAAAGTTTGTTTCCTATGACACTCCATTGAGTAAGGTGTACACAAGGGGTAAGAGCCATTTTATCAAGATCTTCTGGTACCCAGATTTCTGTCATTATTCTACGACTGTTAGGATTTTTTTTCAACTCTCCTATTACATAATCAAGTTGGCTTTTATATCCAAATGTTTGTTTTGCAATTTGATAACCATAGGCTTTTCCAATAGTACCATCATTCATTTTCCATTCGTCCCAGAATTTACATTTTAATTTATTTAATTCATCTACATCATTAGACTGCATTATCCATATCCAGTAAAGTTCTCTTATGGGAGCTTTATTTGGAGCAAATCTAGTAGTGATAAGATGTGCTTCATCTGTAGAATTATCAAGTCTAAATTGATATCCTATATAACTTTTATAATGAGCAGGGGTTCCATCAGCATATTTAGTTCTGACATTTCCTTCACTCCATATTCCATTTTTATCTATAATTTCAACAATTTCTTTGTATATTTTATCAAATTTAGTCATACTCAACTCCTTTGAAAATTAAATTTTTATCGTTATATTTTATCATAAATTTATAAATAATACAAAGAGAGAAATTTAATGTAGTTTTCTAAAAAGTGGAAAATAGCGAATTATAAAAGAATGAAGGTTGATTTTTTATAAAAAAACAAATATAATTATTGAATGATATAAAAATAAAAGTATTTGGGGGTAAGATATGCCAGTCATTTTTTTACTAGTTAGTTTTTTTTCTTCTCTTGTAGGGGCAATATGTGGTATAGGAGGAGGAGTAATAATTAAACCTGTTCTTGATGCAACAGGAACTATGAGTGTAACAGCTATAAGTTTTTTGTCAGGATGTACTGTTCTTTCTATGTCTATTATTTCTGTAGCTAAAGCAATAAAAAATACTACAATAAAGATAAATACACGAATTACGACATGGCTTGCTTTAGGAAGTGTATTAGGTGGTATGAGTGGAAAGGTTATGTTTCAGACTGTAAAAGAGATTCTTCAAAATGAAAATAAGACAGGAGCAGTTCAATCAATTGTTATGATATTTATAACATTGGGGACTTTGATATATACAGCAAAAAAATCTCAAATAAAGACACATCATTTTAAAAATAAGTTTTTATGTTTTGTTATAGGAGTTATTTTAGGAATATTTTCATCTTTCTTAGGAATAGGAGGGGGACCTATCAATCTTGTAATATTAATCTTTTTCTTTTCTATGACTACTAAGGAAGCAGCTATTAATTCTATATACATAATACTATTTTCACAAATAGCAAGTCTGCTTCACACTATATTTGCGAGAAAAATTCCAGATGTAAGTATCCTTTATCTTGGACTTATGGTATTAGGTGGAGTATGCGGAGGAATAGCAGGAAGTATAGTTAACAAGAAGATATCAGAAGAAAAGGTTGATAAACTTTTTATGGGTTTGATGCTCGTTATAGTATTTATAAATATTTACAATGCATATGTTTTTATGAAATAGAATGCAACATTCTCTAAATTATAAGACTATACTTAAAAAATTACTTCAAAATATAAGGAGAAAAGAGTGAAAATAAATCATGAGGAGAACTTGATGGGAACAATATCTTTGGTAATAGGAATACTTCTGCTCGTTGCCAGTGGATTGTCAGTTGGGCTCTTAAAAATATGTTTGATAAATTCTGGAAATGGTTGGTTTGTCATATTGGGTCATATTATGGTGCTTGTTATGATTGCCATAGCATTAATTGGACCGGCAGTTGCAGTGGTAGGATTAATTTTTGGTGGAATTGGAATATTTGGTTCCTTTAATAAAAAAAGATTAGCTTTTATTGGATTGGTTATTAATTTACTCTCATTGAGTGTTTGTATTTTAATATTTAAAGAAATGGGAATAAAGCTTTAATAAAAAAGTATAAAGAGGTGTGGATAAACTTCACACCTCTAATTTATTTTATACATTGATTTATAAAATGAGTAACAAGTGCTTCAGATTTTTCAAAGAATTAAAAATAAATATTAAAAATAAATATTAAAAATAAATATTAAAAAAGATAAATTTTTTATATAGTATTAAATTTTATTTATCTATTTTACTTTAATTCTTTCTTTTTACACATGAAGCAAAAGAGAGAAAATATTATTTAAGCTATATTCTAAAACTTGTAAATATTTTTGTAAGGAAAAAATACAAAATAAAAATTAATAAAACATTTAATTCGTAAAACTATTGACAATAAAATATATAATTGGTATAATTCAAATGTCTAGACATTTGAACAATCGAATATCTGTATATGGTTTTAATATTCTTGACAAGTATTGCTACACTTTATACAATGTAGAAGAGTTTTAAAATTTGGATAGGGTGTGGTTTGTATGAAAAAATTAAAAAGTGATAGTCCAATTCCTCTTTATTATCAGCTCAGAGAAATTATAAGAGATAAAATAATGAATGAAGATTGGGGATATGGAACAGAGATACCTTCAGAATTGAAGCTTTGTGATGAGTTTAATTTATGCAGAGCCACAGTAAAGCAAGCAATGGATGGTCTTGTAAACGAAGGACTTATTGTAAGGAAAAAAGGAAAAGGATCTTTTGTGGTCTATCAAAAAATTACAGAAAATTTTTTATTAGAACCAGCTTTCAGTAAGAAAAGTGGAGAAACAGGACTGAATGATTACTCAACAGTGATTTTTTCAGATTTTACAGAAACTGACAGCAGAATGCAAAAAATACTAGGACTAGAAAACAATGAAACAGTGTATCAAATAGAAAGGCTTCATTATATTAGTGGAAAGCCTGTTCTTTTAGATACTCACTATATCAATCCAAAATGGGCAGGAGATATTTCAAAGGAAGATATTAAAGAAATAGCTGTATATAAGTATATTGAGAATACCTATGAAAAAAAATTTACTAATTATAAAATAGGGGTACAGGCAATAATGCTTGATCAATATGAAAAGGAACAGTTTGATTTTCCAGAAGTACCAACAGGAATGGTAGTGGAATGTTTGTCATTTATAGGAAAAGATCCTGTAGTGTTTAATAGAAGGACCTATCGAGGAGATAGATGTGATCTCTGCTTGGAATTTGTAGCTGTCAATCAAAAAATGGAAGTTATTAATTCAGAAATTTCTATTGAAGAGAGAAATGGAAAACGTCATTAAAGTCTTCATCAAGTATTAAGTTGCAAAATGTCAAGAATAGCAATCTTTCATATACTGCTTAATTTTAAGTGGGGGGATTATTATGTTGAAAAAGAAGATAGGATTAGCCAATAAGATATTAATTGGTATGATTCTGGGGGCAATAGCTGGACTTGTTATAGGACCAAAAATTACAGCAATAGCTGTTATTGGGGATGTTTTTTTAAGATTGTTGAGAATGTCAGTTGTACCTCTTATTTTTGCTAATGTTGTTTTAGCAGTAGCAGGTATGGGAGATTTAAGACGTCTTGGAAAAATTGGAGTGAAACTTGTTGTTATCTTTTTAGCTACAACATTTGTTGCAGCAGGTATTGGATTATTTTCTGCTCTTGTGATAAGACCAGGTGTAGGATTTGTAATGACAGATGTCAGTGGAATAGTAGAAAAAGGGGCTCCTACTGTAAGCAGTGTTATTTTAGGATTTTTCCCTGTTAATATAATGCAGTCATTCTCAGAAGGAAATATGCTTCAGATAATTACTTTTGCTATATTTTCTGGAATAGCTATCCTTCTGTTAAAAGAAGAGGATAAAAAACATATGTTAGATATGTTTGGAACTCTTTCTCGTTTCATAATGATGATATTAAAATTTGTTATGGGATTTACTCCATATGGTGTTTTTGCTCTTATGGCAACAACAACAGGAAAATATGGAACAGATATATTAGGACCTTTAGGAAAATTTATTATTACTATTTATATAGGATTAATAATACATGCTTTTATAGTTTATGGAGGAATGTATTTGGCAGCCTCTGGAAAAAGTCCAGTTTCATTTTATAAGAAAATAGCTCCAGTATGGACTACAAGTTTTGCTACATGCAGTACAGCTGCAACTATACCAGTATCTATAAAAGTCTGTGAAGATGAATTAAAATTAAAAAAAGATATAGCTGGCTTTACTATTCCAGTAGGGGCAACAATGAATATGGATGGAAATGGACTTTGGTATGGAGTGGTAGCAGTGTTTGTATCACAAGTACTTGGAATTGAAATGTCTTTATATCAAATGTTTATAGCTGTATTTACAGGAGTATTAATGACTTTAGGAAGTCCTGGTATCCCTGGAGGAATATTTGTTGCAACAACTATTTTCCTTACAACTTTAGGATTGCCAATAGAGTTTGTTGGCTTGTTAGGAGGAATCTTCCGTATAATGGATATGGGAATCACTACTGTAAATGTAGTGGGATCTGTAGTCGTAGCTGCTGTTCTAGATGCTGGTGAAAGAAAAAATGAGCAGAAAGAGGCAGTTAGGGAGGGAGAATAATGAGAGAGAAAGTTGTAGGAATATTAGGAGGAATGGGACCAGAAGCTACTATAGACCTTTTTGCTAAAATAGTAGAAGAAACACATGCAAAATGTGATGAAGATCATTTGAGAATAATAATAGACAATAACCCAAAAATGCCAAGTAGACAGGATGCAATTATGAAAGGAACAGAAAGTCCAGTTGCAGCAATGGTTGCTACAGCAGAGAATTTAAAAAAAGCAGGGGCTGATTTTATAATAATTGGGGCAAATACAGCACATTATTTTTATGATGAAGTTGCCAGTCAGGTAGATATACCATTTTTACATATAATAGAAGAAGCAGTTAAAGAGATGATGCGTCAAGTGCCAGGAATAAAAAAAGTGGGGGTAATGGCAACTAATGCAGCAGTAAAAATTAAATTATATGATAAATGCTGTGCAAAATTTGGAATAGAAGTGATAGCTGCAAAGGAAGATGTACAGAATAAAGTACATGATACTATATTTGACTTTAAATACAATGGGGTTACAGAAAAGAATGTAAAAGATGCCACAGATTGTGCTGAATATTTTATAGAAAATGGAGCAGAGGCATTAATAATGGGATGTACAGAAATTCCAATTATATTAAAAGGAAAGAGTTTTACAGTGCCTCTTATAGATCCTAATGATATTATAGGAAAAGTGGCAGTGGCTTATGCAAAAAATGAATATGAATTGTAATAAAGATAAGGTGGTTCAGAGTAATTTTGAACCACCTTATTTTCTATTTTTTAGGTGAAAATTTTTTTAAAAATTCATTTTTTTCTCTTACAAAAAGTTTTCCTTTAGCTTCTTTACAGATATAGACTACCACTATTAATCCATCTCTCTCATTTGTACAGTCTATAGCTTCATCTATAACTTGATATTCTCTTCCATTTTTATTATTTATCCATAGGGAATTTTTTTCTACCATTATGTTTCCTCGCTTTTATTTAAAAAGTTTTTTCTTGTAGTATCCTTCAGCCATATATATGGCTGTAAGTGGATTGTGTCCTAATACTCTGTCTTTAACTGCAAATATTGTAACAGGAGCTTCTGAATATTTCAAGAATAGAGAGTCATGTCCTACACAAAGTCCTAAAAGTATATTTAATTGAGTTCCAGACTGATTTAAAAGTTTTGCTTGACCAATAGGATTACACATAGGTTCATAAGTACAAGGTCTTACTTGTTCTTCATTAGATATATTGATAAATTCTTTAAGAACAGAACCATTTTTACATGATAAAGACTCCACTTCAAAGCCATGATTTCTAAGTATAGAAGCAAAAATTTTTGCTTCTTTTGAGAGCCCTACACAAAAAGCAAGTCCAAGTTTTTTATAACCACATTTATTTGCAAAATTTATTATTTCCTCCACTCTTGTCTGCTTACAATATCCTTCACTTTCAGTAAGAGCTGAATTATGAGCAAGTTTCATATTTTCTTTCTCAAGATAGAATTTTTTATTTCCTCAATATTGTCCAATTCTCTGCATGGGCAGTTGAGGGGAGCTTCAGCAAGATTCCCAGTTCTACAAACATATTTAGTACAAGCGTCACAAGTGTACATAAAATCATCTCCTTAAATGTATATATTAAATTTTAGTTTCTAACCATTTTTCAATATCACTAAAGACTTCATCTCTATTTATTTCATTGTGCAGTTCATGTCTTGCATTTTTATATAAATGACATGTAACATCTTCAAATCCTATTCTGTTATAAAATTTTTCAAGCTCAATAACTCCTTTTCCAAATTTTCCCACAGGATCCATATCTCCTGATATTATCATTATAGGAAGTTTTCTAGGTATATCTTTGAAAGAGTTCTCTAAGTAAAGAGAATTTAGAAATTTAAAAAAAGTAGTATAAAAAGTGCTGCTATAAGTAAAATCACATAATTTATCATTGCAGTATCTTTTTACTTCTTCTACATCTCTAGATAGCCACGAGTTTTCATTATAATAATATTCAGATCTTGTTTTACTGTTAGAATTTAAAAAAACAAGTTTTTTAATTATATAGGCTCTTCTGTTTCTATATATTTTATCTAAAAGATAACTTGCTATTTCTCCAGCTTTCCATAAAAAAGGCTGTTTATAACATGAACCACAAAATATATATCCATCTATTTCATTCCAGCAAGTCTTCATATGTTCTTGAGCAATAAAAGATCCCATACTATGCCCAAATATAAAAAAAGGAATGTCAGGATAATCCTTTTTTAATTTTTCAGTATATGCTTTCTGCTCCTTTATTAATATAGGAAAATCACTTTGGAATATACCTAGTTCCTCTTTTGCTACAACATTATTTCCATGGTGCAAATGTTCATGTAAAAATACAAGATAACCTCGTTCTGTAAAATATTTAAAAAAATGAAGATACCTTCCTTTGTGCTCACTCATTCCATGAATAATCTGTATAATTCCTTTTATCTTTTCTGCCATAGAATTTCACCTCTGTAATATTATTATATATCATAAATAGTAAAAATAAAATAAAATTACATATAGAATTTTATAGTAGGGACTTGTTAAAAAATAGAAAAGATATTATAATTAATGTAAATGAACAGAAATTTTATAAAAATAATAAAAGAATAGTTATACTATTTAAGTATAATTATATAAATTTAAATTAATTTCAAAGGAGTGGTATTAAATATGCATGCATTAGTAGAAAGTTTTTTTACGGATATTTTGGGAGTTCTTCCAGAATTGGTAATAAGAGGATTGGTTCTGATAGTTTTATTTATAGCTTGGCCTAAACTTTTAGGAATGGTTTTAACAACTTATAAAAAGACACTTGAAAAGAAAAAAGTAGATCCTTTACTTGAAAGTTTTACTGTTTCTTTACTTAAAACTCTTGCTTATATAGCTTTATTTTTTGTAGTAGTGAGTGTAATAGGAATAAAAGCAACATCTCTTGTTACAGTTTTAGGTACTGCTGGTATCGCAGTTGGTTTGGCTTTACAAGGAAGTTTATCTAATCTGGCTGGAGGAGTTCTTATACTTTTTTTCAAACAGTTTTCAAAAGGAGATTATATATCTAATAATGGTGGAATAGAAGGTACAGTAGATCAGATACATATTCTTTACACTACTCTTATAACAGTAGATAATAAAGTAATTGTAGTTCCTAATGGACAACTTGCAAATAATGCAATAATAAATTATTCTAAAAAATCAGAGAGAAGATTAGATATGGTATTTTCTGTATCATATGATACTCCTACAGATAAAACTAAAGAATTATTAAGACAAATAGCTGAAAATCATCCAGCAGTTTTAAAAGATAAAGCTATGACTATAAGAATGGTTAAACAAAATGCAAGTTCCCTTGATTTTAATTTTAGAGTATGGGTAAAAAGTTCAGATTATTGGGATACAATGTATGACTTTAATGAGGAAGTAAAAAGAGTTTTTGATGAAAATGGTATAGAAATTCCATATCAGAAAATTGATATATACAATAGAACTGAAAAGTAGTATTTATAAAAAATATCTTTTTTATGTGACAAAATTCTTAAATTTGTGCTATAATAATCAAAATATATATATAAAGTTTTTTTGGCTATTAAATTTTGATTTTATGAAGCATAAATATTGAGTTTTTATGAAAAAAGGAGAGGGATATGAACGGAAAAATAGTAAAAGAAGCTATTACATTTGATGATGTACTATTGGTGCCTGCAAAATCAGACGTTTTACCACATGAGGTAAGCCTGAAAACTAACTTAACAAAGGACATAGTACTTAATGTACCAGTTCTTAGTGCAGCAATGGATACTGTAACTGAATCAGATTTAGCTATTGCTTTAGCAAGACAAGGTGGGATTGGATTTATTCATAAAAATATGAGTATAGCTGATCAGGCTGCTGAAGTAGACAGAGTAAAAAGAATTGAAAGTGGAATGATAAGAAATCCTGTAACTTTAAAAGAAGACTGTACAGTAGGGTTTGCTGAAGACTTAATGAGAAGATATAAAATATCAGGACTTCCAGTTATTGAAGATGATGGAAAGCTTATAGGTATAGTTACAAATAGAGATATAAAGTATCATAAAGATATGGAGCAGCTTGTTGGTGAAATAATGACTAAAGAAAATCTTATTACAGCTCCAGTAGGAACTACTTTAGAACAGGCAAAAGAAGTTCTTTTATCTAATAGAATAGAAAAACTTCCAATAACTGATGAGTCTGGATATTTAAAAGGTCTTATTACAATAAAAGATATAGATAATCTTGTGGAATATCCAAATGCTTGTAAAGATGCTCATGGAACTCTTAGAGTAGGGGCAGCAGTAGGGATTGGAGCAGATACTTTAGAAAGAGTAGAAGCTTTAGTAAGAGCAGGAGTGGATATTATTACTGTTGATTCTGCTCATGGACATTCAGCTGGAGTTATAAGAAAAATAAGAGAAATAAGAGAAGCTTTTCCAGATTTAAATTTAATTGGAGGAAATATAGTAACAGCTGAAGCTGCATTAGATCTTATAGCTGCAGGAGTAAATGCAGTAAAAGTAGGTATCGGACCAGGATCAATCTGTACAACAAGAGTTGTTGCAGGAGTAGGAGTTCCTCAGCTTACAGCTGTAAATGATGTATATCAAGTATGTAAAGATAGAGGAATAGGAGTAATAGCTGACGGAGGAATAAAACTTTCTGGAGATATAGTAAAAGCATTGGCTGCAGGAGCAGATTGTGTAATGCTTGGAGGGCTTTTAGCTGGAACTAAAGAAGCACCAGGAGAAGAGATTATTCTTGAGGGAAGAAGATATAAAATATATGTAGGAATGGGTTCTATTGTAGCAATGAAGAGAGGATCAAAAGACAGATATTTCCAAAATGATGCTCAAAAATTAGTT
The DNA here is from genome assembly GCA_900637705.1 of Fusobacterium varium. NCBI lineage: Bacteria > Fusobacteriati > Fusobacteriota > Fusobacteriia > Fusobacteriales > Fusobacteriaceae > Fusobacterium > Fusobacterium varium. Next base: position 2,801,208 of record LR134390.1, on the reverse strand, counting down.
CCAGAAGGAATTGAAGGTCGTATTGCATACAAAGGAAATCTTAAAGATGTAGTGTTCCAGCTTTGTGGTGGAATTAGAGCAGGTATGGGATACTGTGGAACACGAACTATAGAAGATCTTAAAATAAATGGAAGATTTATAAAAATAACTGGAGCAGGTTTAAAAGAAAGCCACCCACATGATATTACTATAACTAAAGAGGCTCCAAACTATTCTAAATAGGATATGTTTCCTCTTGGGACTGATTTATTTTATTTTTAAGTTTAAGGAGAGGAAAAGTGAAAAAAAGGACAAGGATAATTATTTTTTTATCAGTCATATCCATGTATAGTTTACAGATTTTTGCTGATGAACTTAGAGAGATAAAAACTCTAGATGAAATCAATAAAGGAACAACATCAAGAACCAATGTATCAAAACCTGTATCAAATATAAATAATGAGCTGAAACCTTTAGAAAAACTGAATACATCAGAAAAAAAAGAAGAGGTAAAAACTGAAACAGTTATTGCAGAAAAAAGTGCTGAAAGTGAAATTAAATTAACTGATGCACAAAAAGCACTTCAAAAAAGTGGAATAAGAATATTAGATATTAGTAAAAAAGTTCATGGAGATAATAAACTTGTCTATGCTCAAGGAGAAGATAAGCCTTTTACTGGAGAGTTTGGACTGTTCATTGGAGATATTATCGAATATAGTGAAGCTTATGTTGATGGAAAACTGAATGGCAACAAGATATGGTATTCTGATGAAGGGAATATTATTATGACAGAAAGCTATGTGAATGAAAAATTAAACGGGGAGCAAAGGTCATACTATTCAGATGGAAGTATAAAGGCAATAACAAAATATAAAAACAATAGAGTAACAGGGATTGAATTTTATGCCCAAGATGGAAAGCTTCTTCATAAAAGTGATATGAGTACAGGGACTGGAGAATGGAAATTTTTCTGGGATAATGGAAAGTTATTGGAAGAAGGGAAATATAAAAATTGGGTTAAAGATGGTACATGGAAAAGATACCAAGAAGATGGAACCGTTGACAGCATAGCTGTTTATGAAAATGGGAGATTGAAAAGTCAAACTTGGAATTAATAAAATATTTAAAGCTGTAAACAGTTAAAACTGCTTACAGCTTTTTTTTTCTTTGATGATATGATATAATTAAAAGAATCGGAAAATAAGGAGAAAAGGTATGGATATAAGAACAATAGAAAAAAGTAAAAAATGGGGATATATGTTTTATATCTCATACAATGGGCAAAAATTTCAATCTTTTGATGAAATAAATGGGAAAAAAAGTGTAAAAGGAAAATTTAAAGATATAATGGAGAAAGTAGGATTTACTTGGGCAAAAGGGATACAACAGGCAGGAAGAACTGATGCTAAAGTAAGTGCAAATGAAAACATTCTCTATGTCAGCAGTAATTTTAATGGTGATATAAATAAAATACAGGAAAAATTTAATAAAAATTCTGATGATGAATTGAAAGTTACTATGGTAAAAAAAACTTTTCCTAATATTATATTTCCAGATATGATAGAGAAAAGAGAATATATATATTCATATCCTGAAAAACTTATTAAAAATACAGAAAAAGAAATAGAAAAACTTTGTAAAGAACTTAGTGGAATATATGATGTAAGTGAATTTACTGATAAGAAAGGACTTGAGCTTAAAGAACATATAAGAGAAGTGAAAATTACATATGAAAGAGGAAAATTAAGATTTTTAGGAAGTTCATTTATGCCTAAACAAGTAAGAATAATGTCAGGATATATACTTACAGGAAAAAAGAGCCTCTTATGGGAAAATATCTGACTCTTGAAAAAATTTATTTAAAAGATGAGATGAAAAATATAATTTTTCAGGAAGTTTCAGATAAATTAGAAGAAAATGTAATTAAAATTGAAAAAACAACAGATGGAAGTTTATATATTTTCTATGTAGCCCAAGGAAAAAGGGGAGAATTTATAGGAAAAAATGGAAAAAATATAAAAGGACTAAAGAAAAAATATGGAGATATAGTAGTGAGGGAGATTTAAATGTTAAACAGGCTCAGACAAGGAATTATCTATGTATTTGGAAGATATAATGGGGAAAAAGATAAAATTGTAAAAGAAATCCTTTCTGAAGATGAATTTAAAATTTTTGATTCTATGATGGAGTATGACAAAGTTCACTCTGTTCGATTATTAAGTTTTGTAAAAAAAATGAAATATTGAAAGATGATATTTTATACTGGAAGCTTGCTCTTCTCCACGACTGTGGGAAGGGTAAAACTACATTTCTAAAAAGAATGAAAAAAGTTGTAATTGGTGATAGAAAGCTTGAAGGTCATACAGAGAATGCTTATGGGAAATTAAAAAAAATAAATAAAGAGTTAGCTCAATTATGCAGAATACATCATGATAAAAGTGATGATATAAAAATGAAAGAATTTCAAAAATTAGATGATAAGTAAAAAAGCAGGTAATTTTAATAAGAAAATGATAAAATAAAAATGTAATAATAAAAAAGTGAGGAAAAGATGAGAGTAAATTTAGATAAATATTTATTAAAAGTTGAAAAACCAGCACAATATCTAGGAAATGAAATAAATAGTATACATAAAGATGAATTTAAAGCAAGAATGTGTTTATTTTTTCCTGATATATACGAAGTTGGAATGTCTAATTTAGGAATAAGAATTTTATATAGTATTATGAATAGAGTAGAGGGTTTTTCTCTAGAAAGAGGATTTTCTCCTATGGAAGATATGGAGAATCTCATGAGAGAAAATGGAATTCCAATGTTTTCTTTAGAAAGCAAAACTCCATTGAAGGAATTTGATGTAATAGGATTTTCATTATCATATGAAATGTGTTATCCGAATGTATTAAATGCTTTGGATTTAGCTGGAATACCAGTTGAAAGTAAAAATAGAGGAGAAGAATATCCTTTAATAATGGCAGGAGGAACATGTATGATGAATCCTGTACCTATGGAAAAATTTCTTGATTTTATAGTCATAGGAGATGGGGAAGATGTCATGGTAGAGATAGCTAAAGTTCTTACAGCTAACCATGATAAAAGTAAGATAGAAAAATTGAAATTGATAGAGGGTTTTGATGGAGTTTATGTTCCTTCACTTCATAAAGGAAAGAAAAGAATAAAAAGAGCTATTGTTGAAGACTTAAATAAAACAGAATTTTATGATAATCAACTTGTACCATATATAAATATAGTACATGATAGGGCTTCTGTGGAGATACAGAGAGGGTGTACAAGAGGTTGCAGATTTTGTCAAGCAGGAATTGTATATAGACCTATTAGAGAGAGAAGCTTTAAAAATAATTGTGAACTTATAGAAAAGATGATAAAAAATACAGGTTATTCAGAAATTTCACTTTCATCTTTAAGCAGTAGCGACTATAGTAAAATAGATGATCTTATTAAAGGGTTAAAAAATAGATATGAAAATAGGAATCTTGGAATATCTCTTCCATCTTTGAGAATGAACCCATATTCTGTACAAGTAGCAGATGATATAAGTGGAGGAAAAAGAACTGGATTTACATTTGCTCCAGAAGCTGGTTCGCAAAGACTAAGAGATATAATAAATAAAGGTGTAGAAGAAGAAGATGTACTGACTACTGCAGAAGCTGCTATAAGAGGTGGTTGGGAGAATCTTAAATTTTATTTTATGATAGGACTTCCTTTTGAAACAGATGAAGATGTAGCAGAAATATTTGAACTTGCTTCTAAAGTTATAAAGAGATGCAGACCTATAAGTAAGAGAATAAATGTAACAGTGAGTGTTTCAAATTTTGTTCCAAAGCCTCATACTCCATTTCAATGGGCTGAACAGATGGATATAGAGGAAATGAAGAGAAAACATAAAATATTGAAAGATTTATTTAGAACTTCAAAACATTGTACTTTGAGAATACATGATATGAGAAAATCTTATCTTGAAGGATTTCTTTCAAGGGGAGATGAAAGAACAGGAGATCTTATAGAACTTGCTTGGAAAAAAGGTGCAAAACTTGATGACTATAAAGATAACTATGATATCTGGAAATCATCAGCTGATGAACTTGGAATAGATGAAAAAGATTATCTTGGAGCAAGGGATTTGGAAAATAATCTTCCATGGGATATTGTGGATATAGGAGTAGATAAAGGTTTTCTTTTAAAAGAATATAAAAAGCAGAAGAGGGAACACTAACACCAGATTGTAGAGAAGTATGCTCTGGTTGTGGAATGAAAAAGAGATTTCCTAACTGTTTAAAAATAGCAACAGATTAATAAAAATAAAATTGGAGGAGAGAAAATGGTAAATCTAGGAAATGACTGGGACGAAATACTAAAAAATGAATTTACAAAGGAATATTATCAAAAATTGAGAAAATTTCTGATAACAGAATATAAAACTGAGATTATTTATCCTAAAATGGAAAATATATTTTCAGCATTAAAACTTACTAGTTATAAAGATTGTAAAGTATTGATTTTAGGGCAAGATCCATACCATGGACCTAATCAGGCACATGGGTTAGCATTTTCAGTGAATATTGGAATAAAAACTCCTCCTTCACTTCAAAATATGTACAAAGAACTTAGAGATGAATTGGGATTATATGTGCCAAATAATGGATATCTTGTTCCTTGGGCAGAGCAGGGTATACTTCTTTTAAATACTGCTCTTACAGTAAGAGCAGGAGCAGCAAACTCTCATTCAAAAATAGGCTGGGAAATATTTACAGATAATATAATTAAATATCTAAATGATAGAGAAGATCCAGTTATATTTGTTTTGTGGGGAGGAAATGCAAGAAAGAAAAAATCTTTTATTAATACAGATAAACACTATATACTTGAAGCAGCACATCCAAGTCCTCTATCTGCTCACAATGGTTTTTTTGGTTGTGGTCATTTTAAGAAAATAAATGAAATATTGAGTAATTTAGGTAAGAAAGAAATCAACTGGCAGATAGAAAATGTATAAATGGAGTGATACAACAGTTTTATCTTTTATTTAAGTTGTATTAAATAAATGCTGTTGTCACAAATATGACACAGATGTTTAATATAATTTGTGTAAAAGAGGTTATAAACTGGAGGCTAATTATGAAGTATATTAGTATGTTGATTTTAATATTTTCTATTTCTACTCTATGTATATATGCTGATGAAATCATAATTGATGGATGTACTGTTTACTTCAATGAATTGAGCAGTGAGCAAAAAGAAGAAGTGATAGAGCTTAGAGAGGATCTTTTGGTCAAATCTAATGAGATAAAAGATCAATTGAAAAGTATTAGATATAAGATACAGCAAGAAATGAGAAAAGAAACTCCAGATTGGGGATATATGGACGATCTTAATAAAAGATTTTTTGCTTTACAAGGACAGCTTACAAATGAACTTTTAAAGTATAAAAATAAATTAGAAGAAATCACATATAAGAATAATTTAAAACAAAACTCTTTAACTAGTGCAGATTAGTCTTTTTCTATGAAAATAATAAAAATTATGTTAGAATTATTACAGTATCAAAATTTCTTTTTAAGGAGAATATAAGATGGAAAAATTTCTTAATGGACTGGAATATGAAATTTTAAAAGATGTAGTTAAAGAGGAAGAATATACTGGAATAGAGTATGATTCTAGAAAAATAAAAACTGGAAATATATTTGTTGCCTTGGAAGGTGCTGTATCTGATGGGCATAATTATATAGAACAGGCAGTGAAAAATGGAGCTAAATGTATTTTAGTATCTAAAAAAATAGAAGCTGTCTTTCCAGTGAAATATATTTGGATCAAAGATCTAAGAAGAAAATTAGGAGTGTTAGCTTCTAATTTTTATAATTGGCCTCAAAAAAAATTAAAGATTATAGGAATAACAGGAACAAATGGAAAAACAACAACAACTTACCTGATAGAATCTATATTAGGAAGTGATAAAACAGCAAGAATAGGAACTGTTGAATATAAAATAGGAGATGAAATAATAGAAGCTCCTAATACAACTCCTGAATCTTTAGATATAGTAAAGATGTGTAAAAAGTCTGTAGAAAAGGGAATGGAATATCTTGTGATGGAAGTGAGCTCTCATGCTCTTGCTCTTGGAAGAGTTGATATGCTTGAATTTGATGTGAGTATGTTCACTAATCTCACTTTAGATCATCTTGATTTTCATAAAACAATGGAAGATTACTTTCAAGCAAAAAGAAAACTTTTTACAATGATGAAAAAAGGTTGCGAAAAAAATTGTGTTATTAATATAGATGATTTATATGGAAAAAGACTTTCTTCAGAATTTGGTGGAATATCTTATGGTATGCATAATGAAGGAAGAGTAAGAGGAAAAATACTTGAATTTCATGGCGATGGACAGGAAGTAGAGATTAATATAGATAACTTTTCAACAAAAATAAAACTAGCTATACTGGGAAGATATAATGTATACAATGTACTTGGAGCATTATCAATAGCATTGCTTTTAGGAATTGAAAGAGATATTATTTTAGATAAGATAAAAGAATTAAAAGGAGCACCAGGAAGATATGAGTTGGTAAACTGTGGACAGGATTTTACAGTGATAGTTGATTATTCTCACACAGGGGATGCTCTTGAAAATATATTAAAAAGTATAAATGAATTGAAAAAAGGAAAATAATAACAGTTTTTGGTTGTGGTGGAGATAGAGATCCAAATAAAAGATCTGTTATGGGAGAAATAGCTGAAAGATTGAGTGATATTGCAATAGTAACATCAGATAATCCAAGAACAGAAGATCCTCATAAAATAGTAGAACAAGTACTGGAAGGAATGAAAGGAAAAAATCATATTGTAGAGGAGGATAGAGATATTGCTATATCTAAGGCTGTAAAGTTAGCAGAAGCAAAAGATATTATTCTTATTGCAGGAAAGGGTCATGAAACTTATCAAATATTAGGTAGAAAAAAAATACACTTTGATGATAGAGAAATAGCTAGAAGAGAGATAGTAAAAAAGAAAAAGATGAAATAAGGGGGAATCATGCTGGTAAGTGAAGTAAAGAAAGTTAAAGTAGGAAAAAATATAGAGATTGGTGGCAATAATAGATTCACTTTGATAGCAGGTCCATGTGTAATAGAATCTGAAGAATTGGTGATGGAGGTAGCAGGAAAAGTAAAGGAAATATGTGACAGATTAGGAATAAACTACATATTTAAAGCTTCTTTTGATAAAGCTAACAGATCATCTATTCATTCATATAGAGGACCTGGGATAGAAGAAGGGCTTAGAATACTGAAAAAAGTAAAAGATACATATGGACTTCCAGTAGTAACAGATGTACATGAAGTATGGCAATGTAAAAAAGCAGCAGAAGTAGTAGACCTTATACAGATACCGGCATTTTTATGCAGACAGACAGATTTGCTCATAGCAGCAGCTGAAACAGGGCTTCCTGTAAATGTAAAAAAAGGACAATTTCTTGCTCCATGGGATATGAAAAATGTAGTAACTAAAATGGAGGAAAGTGGAAATCCAAATGTTATGCTTTGTGAAAGAGGGAGCACATTTGGGTACAATAATATGGTAGTAGACATGAGATCTTTTATGGAAATGAGAAAATTTGGATATCCAGTAGTATTTGATGTAACTCATGCAGTACAAAAACCAGGAGGATTGGGAACAGCTACTTCTGGAGATAGAGAATATGTTTATCCTCTAATGAGGGCAGGACTTGCAATAGGTGTAGATGCAATATTTGCAGAGGTGCACCCAAATCCAGAAAAAGCTATGTCAGATGGTCCTAATATGCTTTATTTATCTGACCTTGAAGAGATACTAAAAATGGCAGTTAAAATAGATGATCTTGTAAAAGGAAGATAATAGGAGATGACAAAGGAAATGGATATAATTAATTATGCCAAAGAAGTTTTTGATTCAGAAATAGAAGAATTGAAAATAGTGAGAGATAAAATAAACAGAGAAATAATAGAAGTAGTGGAAGAAATTTTGAAGTCAGAGGGAAAAGTAGTAGTAACAGGTATCGGAAAATCAGGGTTGATTGGTAAAAAAATAGCTGCTACACTTGCTTCTACTGGAACACATTCAGTATTTATGAATTCAGCAGAGGGACTTCATGGAGATCTTGGAATGATATCTAAAGAAGATGTAGTTATAGCTATATCAAATAGTGGAAATAGTGATGAAATAGTTGCTATACTTCCATCTATCAAGAAAATAGGTGCTAAGATAGTTGCAATGACAGGAAACAGAAATTCAAAACTTGGAAGAGAAGCAGACTATATATTAAATATAGGGGTAAAGAGAGAGGGATGCCCTCTTAACCTTGCACCAATGTCTTCTACTACAAGTACATTAGTAATGGGAGATGCTCTTGCAGCTATTCTCATAAAAAAAAGAGATTTCAAACCAGAGAATTTTGCATTGTATCATCCAGGTGGAAGTCTTGGAAAAAGACTTTTGATGAAGGTAAGAGATGTTATGCATAAAGAAGATATGCTTCCTTTATGTGATAAAGAAAGTATAATAGATGATGTAATATTAACAATGACAGATAAAAGACTTGGAGCTGTCTGTGTAATGAATGGGGATTTGATGGTTGGAATAATCACAGAGGGAGATATAAGAAGAGCTTTAAAAAGAAGAGAAGAATTTTTTGGTTTTAAAGCAAAGGATATAATGACAAGAAATTTTACTAAAGTAGATAGTGAAAGTATGGCAATAGATGCTTTGGAACTTATGGAAAATAGAGAAAGTCAGATATCGGTTCTTCCTGTATTTGATAAGGATAAACTAGTAGGAATGGTAAGAGTACATGACCTTCTAAATGTTGTAGGAAGATAATTGGAAAATAGTTGACATGGGAAGTAAATTTTATATAATCTTAGATATACATAAAAATTAAATTTTTAAGGAGTGATAATAATGATAACTAAAGATATGAACATTCTTGAAGCAGTTCAACAATACCCTGTATTAGCAGATATATTCAGAAAACATGGATTAGGATGTGTAGGTTGTATGATAGCTGCTGGAGAAACTCTAGGAGAAGGAATTTCTGCTCATGGATTAGATGCAGATGCTATAATAGCTGAAGCTAATGAATTAGTAGCAGCACAAAAATAATTATATTAAAATTACTAAAAACAAAAGGCAGATTTTTATATAATCTGCCTTTTTTAGTATCTACAAGCCATTTTTATAAAATATTATTGACAAATAAGAAATCATATGATATCATAACTAATGCGTGGAAGGTTATCCTAATTGGTAAGGAACCGGTCTTGAAAACCGGCGTCGCAAGACTTCAGAGTTCGAATCTCTGATCTTCCGCCAGATATGATGGTGAAGTGGCAGAGTGGCCTAATGCACTCCCCTGCTAAGGGAGAGTACCTATAAACGGTACCGAGAGTTCAAATCTCTCCTTCACCGCCATTTGTAAGTTCAGGTAGGCAACTACCTTTTTTTATACAATCCCAGTGCATCCATAGCTCAATTGGATAGAGCGTCTGACTACGGATCAGAAGGTTAGGGGTTCGACTCCTCTTGGGTGCGCCATTTAATTTTAAATAATAAGACTGTAATCTAAATGACTGCAGCCTTTTTTATTTAAAAGAGTTTTTAGAAGTGAAATATAGGCAAAAGTTTTAAATGGAAGGTATTTGATAATAACAAATAAAAAAATTTGAAAAATAAAAGAGGAAAATAGATAGTTTTTATAGTATAATATAATAGATAAGAATAAATTATGATAATAATATAAATAATTTATTTGTTTAAAATAAAAAAACAATTAGGAGGAAATGGTATGAAAAAATATGAGTGCAAAGTATGTGGATATATTTATGATCCAGTAGAAGGAGATCCAGATAGTGGAATAGCTCCAGGAACAGCATTTGAAGACATTCCTGATGATTGGGTATGTCCTTTATGTGGAGTAGGAAAAGACGATTTTGAAGCAATCTAATAAAAAAATTAAAGAATAGGCAGGATATAATATCCTGTCTTTTTGTTTTTAAGAAATAAAAGAGAAAAATAGCAACTTTAGCTAGACATAATTTAAGATAAAAGCAACCTCTGGTACATAGAAGAAAGAAAAAAATTATGTTAGAATAAATAAAAAACAGCATAAGGGGGAAGAATGAGGTACAGAAGCAGTTTTTTTATAATGCTATATAATTTTATCTGGACAATACTTGGAGGTATAGGAATAATGTTGTTTTTGACATATATACTTTCAAAATTTATAGTTATAAGATTTTCTTATTTATACCCAATAGGAATAATAATTTTTATAGTTTGTGCCATTTATTCTATAACGACAGGATATGTTATTGTGAATATAGGAGAAAGAGAAGTTACTATAAAAAATCTAATATCAAAGAAAGGAAAATTAGAATTTGATAAATATGTTTTTTCATCAAGAATATGTACTCATTCTATAAATTTTATACCAACACAGGTAGAAAGATTTTTAATTATATTTGATGGGAATGAAGAAAAAGAAATAAAACTTTCAAATTTTTCTAAAAAATCATTTGATAAAGTACTGGCTATTTTAAATAAAAAGACACTTGATAAAGAGGAAATAAAAAGTTCTCTAAAAAAGGAAATATTTAATATCCCAAAAGAAGATATTTTGGAAGAACATATGAGATTGTTAAAAAAATATGTAATACTAGCAACAGGAGTAGCTATAATTTTGAGTAGTGGACTTTATTTTCTCGTTAAAAAAAATTCTGGTGGAAGAGAGATGGCACCACTTCTAGGAATAATGATTTTATTTAATATTTTAATGTTTGGAATACCTGGAATAGCTATATTTTATGAATATATAAAGAAGAGGAATGAAATTCCTGAGAGAATATATGTGGATATAGACAATATTAATATTGATGGAAAAGTTTATAGTATGAAAGAGATAAAGAAAATAGTTGCTACTCCAGCTTCATATGAAGAAGGATTGATTGGGAAAAACTTCAGAAAAATAATTATTTATACAACTAAAAATAAAAAAATATTACATTTAGGTGCAAGAGCAGTTGCTGGAATAAATAAAATAGTTTATGAGGAATATAATGAGCTTTGCAATATTATAGAAAAATCAGCTGTAATGAATGATGTAGAATTTATGTATGATCTCTAAAAAATATTAATATAGAAAAAGGATATGTTTAAATATAATAGAATATTTCATAAAGTGGAACTTTATAAAATGTATTTAGGAGGAGTATTTATGGCAGGAGATAAAGAGAAAAAAGGAATGATAGTTTTTACAAAATTCAGTCCTTATACAGTTGTGGATACTAAAATAGAAAATTACAAAGGGGAAAAATATGAGATACCAAGGACAGTTTCATTATGTAGATGTGGGCACTCTAAAAATAAGCCTTTTTGTGACGGAACTCATGCTAGAGGAGTGGAATTTAATAATGAGAGAGAAGAGGAAAAAACTAGGGGAGCAAAAGGTTATACTGGTGATAAAATAATAGTTTATTTTGATAAGTATATATGTAAGCATGCTGCTAAATGTGTAAAAGGATATCCAGAAGTATTTAATACTGAGAAAATTCCTTGGATAGAAATGAAAAATGCAACAGACATAGAAAAATTAATAAAAGTGATAAAAAACTGTCCATCAGGAGCTCTTTCATATCAATTAGAAGGGGGAGAAAGGGAAACTGTTTATCATGATATAGAAAAAATAACTATTGAAAAAAATGGTTCTATCAATATTACTGGTGGGGTCAAAGTAATAGATGACAATAATTCTGAAGAAATATTGGATAGTAAAGAGCATTATTCATTATGTAGATGTGGACACTCTAAACATAAACCTTTTTGTGATGGAACACATAAACATATAAAATTTAATGATGAAGAATAAAAAAATATGAGAGGGAGGATTCTAAATTTTAGAATTAACCCTCTCTTTCTTATTAAAGCTCTAATTTAAAATATAATACATTGTCTAAAGGATTTTCATAATAAGCCTCAACTTCTTGAAAGCCAGATTTTCTATAAAGAGAAACGGCTTCATGTAACTTGGAAAGAGTATCTAGCACCATATATTTATATTTTAATTCTCGAGCATCTTCTATAATTTTATCTACTAATTTCTTTCCTATTTTTAAATGTCTATATTCAGGTCTGACAAATAGTCTTTTCATTTCACAACCATCATTTTCAAATTTCCTTAAAGCTATACAGCCAGCAGCTTTGTTGTTATAATATGCAATGTACAGTCTTCCATAGGGGAGAGCATACTTTCCAGGAAGGTTTTTTATTTCTTCATCATATCCTTGAAAAGTAAGATTAACACCAAGCATAGTAGTGTATTCATTAAAAAGGAGTTTTATATTTTCTAAATCATTATAAGCAGCTTTGATATCTATTTCCATTTTTCCCCCTTGTATAATATTTTTATGATATTTTAACGCAAAATAATTTTAAAGTCCATAAGTTTTGTGGGAAAATAGTTTTTTTAATTTTTTTATGGTATAGTTTAATTAGTATAGAAAATGGGAGGGAGAAATGAAAAGATTTATTATTGAAGATAAAGTATTTGAAATGTTTCCTCATTTAGAAATAGGAGTATTATCTTTTAAAAATATTGATAATATAGGAACTGGAAAAACACAGATGTTAGAAAATGTTTGTAAATCACTTTATGAAAGATTGGCTTCTGGAGATGAAGCAGAGAGATATATAAAAGAATACAGTCTTGCTATGAAAAAATTTAAAACTAAAAAAGGAGCTAAAGCTTCAATAGAGGCAATGGCTTCAAGAATCCTGAAAGGACATATATTAGGTTCAATAAATCCTCTTGTAGATATATATAATGTAATATGCTTAAAAAACCTTGTTACATGTGGGGGAGAAGATATAGATAAGATAGAAGGAGATATGGTACTGTGTTTTGCTAAAGGAGATGAGGAATTTATACCTTTAGGAGAAGAGGAAAATAAACCACCTAAAGAAGGTGAACTTATATATAGAGATGATAAGGGAGCAGTAGTGAGAGGCTGGCTTTGGCGAGAAGCAGACAGAACAAAAATAACAGAGAATACTAAAAATGCTCTTCTTTATATGGAATTAATAGATGAAAACAGAAAGGAAGAATTTAGAAAAATAGTCAAAGACTTGGAAGAACTTGTACTTCAAGAATTGGGAGGTCAATGCAAATCAGCTATAATAGATAAAAATATTTCTGTATGTGAAATAGGATAAGTATAAAAAAAGCTTGACTTTATTTATGTTTCTGATATAATAATAAAGGAACTAAATAAAAGTTGGATAAAGAAGAAACGCCTGTTTCTCACCTTTTGGGCTTTAAGGCTTGCATTAGGTATAAAAAAAGATTTAATAGAGTACGAGATTTTAATCCTCTATATTTCAATTTTAGGAGTAATAACAGGGCGTAGTGTTGTCCTGTTTTTTTATTGTGTAACTAGATGGAGGTGTTGAATTATTTCTGAAAAAATTAGAATCAACGAAAAAATTAAAGGAAGAGAATTTAGAATTATCTCTTCAACAGGTGAACAATTAGGAGTTATGTCAGCTAATGAAGCTTTAGAGTTAGCAAGACAGGAAGATTTAGATCTAGTAGAGATTTCACCTACAGCGAAGCCACCAGTATGTAAAATAATGGACTTCGGAAAATACAGATATGAGCAAACAAGAAAAGCTAAAGAAGCTAAAAAAAATCAAAAGCAGGTAGTAATTAAAGAAGTAAAGGTTACTGCAAGAATAGATACTCATGATTTAGAAACAAAAATGGGGCAAATTGAAAAATTCTTATCTAAAGAAAATAAAGTAAAAGTAACTTTAGTTTTATTTGGAAGAGAAAGAATGCATGCTACTCTTGGAATAGATACTTTAAATGAGATAGCAGAAAAATTTGCTGAAGTTGCAGATGCAGATAAAAAATATAATGAAAAACAAAAACACATTATATTAACACCTAAAAAGAGTTAATAACTATATTTAATATTTATATATTCGAGAGGAGGGTATTATTATGCCAAAAATGAAGACTCACAGAGGAGCAAAAAAGAGAATTAAAGTAACAGGGACTGGGAAATTTATTGTTAAACATTCTGGAAAAAGCCATATCTTAACTAAAAAAGATAGAAAAAGAAAAAATAGCCTAAAGAAAGATTTAGTAGTTACTGACACTTTAAAGAAACATATGCAAGGGTTACTACCATATGGAGTAGGAAGATAATAAATAATTCAAATTTTTGAGATTTATATTTAGGAGGAAAAAACAATGAGAGTTAAGACTGGAATAGTTAGAAGAAGAAAGCATAAAAAAATATTACAAGCAGCAAAAGGATTTAGAGGAGCATCTGGTGACGTTATAAAACAAGCTAAACAGGCTACAATGAAAGCAGCAGCTTACTCAACTAGAGATAGAAAAGTTAATAAAAGAAGAATGAGATCACTTTGGATTATCAGAATAAACTCAGCAGCTAGAATCAATGGATTAACTTATTCAACTTTAATCAATGGATTAAAAAGAGCTGGAATTGTATTAGATAGAAAAGTTTTAGCAGATATCGCTCTAAACAATGCAGCTGAATTTGCTAAATTAGCTGAAACTGCAAAAGCTGCTCTATAATTAAATGGAATTATAAGAGTGTAAGGGAGTATTTTAATGCTCTCTTTTTTTTATTTTTTGAAAAAATATTCAACTCATAAATTTTAGAAAATATTTGACAATTTATATTTTTTATGTTAATATAAAAATATAAATACGTATATAAGAATTATGTACGAATATACGAATAAAATATAAAAAGGGGGATTAAATGATTTACTACATACCACCAATTAATTTGTTAGGAAGAGGGTGTCTTGCAGAGCTTAAGCAACCATTATCAACAATGGGGTGTAAAAAAGCTTTAGTTGTAAGTGATAAATTTCTTATGGGAAATGGAACAATAAAAAAGTTACTGATATATTAAAAGAAGCTGGAGTAGATTTTGTTGTCTATGATGAACCAAAGCCAAATCCTACAGTAAAAAATGTTGAAGATGGATACAAAATATTAAAAGATGAAAAATGTGACATTGTTGTAAGTATTGGAGGAGGGTCACCTCAAGATTGTGGAAAAGCTATTGCTGTACTTGCAACTAACGGAGGAAATATAAAAGATTATGAAGGAGTGAATAAAACAAAAAATAAATCACTTCCTATAATAGCTATAACTACTACAGCTGGAACATCTGCTGAAGTAACTATTAACTATGTAATAACTGATGAAGAAAGACATGTAAAAATGATTATGGTAGATACAAATTCTTTGGCAGCAGTAACAGTTAATGATCCTGAGCTTATGTTGAGCAAGCCTGCTCCTCTTACAGCAGCAACAGGAATGGACGCACTAACACATGCGATAGAAGCAGTAGTGGCTAAAGGAGCTATGGATGTTACTGATTGTACAGCACTATATGCTATAAAAGAAATTTTTGATTATCTTCCAAGAGCTGTAAAAGATGGAAATGATATAGAAGCCAGAGAACAAATGTGTTATTCATGTTTCTTGAATGGAATAGCTTTTAGTAATGCTGGACTTGGGAATGTACATGCAATGGCACATCAGCTAGGTGGATTGTATGATCTTCCTCATGGTGTATGTAATGCTATGCTTCTTCCAATAGTAGAAGAAGAGAATGCAAAGAATGCTCCTGAAAAATTCAGAGTAATAGCTCAAACTATTGGTTATGACGTAAATGGAAAAACTGATAAAGAATGTGTGGATTATGTAATTGGAAGAATAAAAGCACTTTCTGAGGAAGTAGGAATACCAAAATCATTAAAAGATGTAGGAGTAGATAATCCAGACTTTGAACTATTAGCAGAAAATGCTATGAAAGATGCTTGTGCTGGAGCAAATCCAGTATATTTTGATAAAGAAAAACTTATAGAATTATTTAAAAAATATCTTAATAAAAATCTTTCCACCAAATAAAGAGATAAATCAAAAACGCTAAAGAGTCTATATTCTTTAGCGTTTTTCATATATTTAAGTTTTATATTATAAGGTTTTTAATATGTATTACTTTTTATTAATAAATTTTATTTTCTAAAAATTAATGAAGGGGAAATTTTTCTAATATATAAAAATAAGTGATACAATAGATGACTAAATTGATATTAATACTAAAATTTTTTTATAAAGTTTTCTTTGAATTACAGGATTTTTGTTATTATTATTGAATAATTCATCATGGAAAATGAATAAAGTAATTGAAAAAATAGAAGATATATGTAATAATATTACTGTATGTTGTGTTTGTAATGAAAAAAACACAATATATTGTAAAAATGATATATTATGCTTAGGAGGAAAAAGATGATAAAGATATTTGGAAAAGAAGGTTGCAGTAAATGCGAATCATTAAAAAAAACATTAGATAATAAAGGAATTAAATATGAATATATTCAAGATTTAAAAACTTTAATGACTGTAGCTAGCAAAAATAGAATTATGAGTGCACCAGTTGTTGAGAAAGATGGAGAATATTATCCAATGGAAAGATTTTTAGAGGTTATATAATGAGAGAAGTTATAAATAGAGCAGGAATAAAAGAAAACTTGGACATAATAAAAATAAGAGAGAAACTTATACGAGCTTGTGAAGGACTTGAAGTCAATATGGTTGAATTAGAAAGTTATATAGATTCAATATACCAAGAAAATATAACAACAAAAAAAATACAAGAGTCCCTTATAAATCAAGCAGTTGCTATGACCAGTTTTGAAGAAAGTGATTGGACATATGTAGCAGGAAGACTTCTTATGATGGAAACAGAAAGAGAAGTTTTTCATAAAAGAGGATTTTCATATGGAGAATTTTATAAAACAATAAAGACTCTTACAGAGAATGGGATATATGATAATAGACTTCAGGAATATACAGAAGATGAAATTAAAGAATTAGAAAAAGCTATTGATATATCAAGAGATATGATGTATGACTATGCTGGTGCTAATATGTTTGTAAATAGGTATCTTTTAAAATATAAGGGAAATATTTATGAACTACCACAAGAAGTATTTATGTGTATAGCTATGTTATTAGCTATAAATGAAGAAAATAGAGTTTTAGTAGCCAAGAGATTTTACAATGCTCTGTCATTGAAAAAAATATCTTTAGCTACTCCTATTCTAGCGAATTTGAGAATACCAAAGGGAAATTTATCGTCATGTTTCATTACTGCAATGGACGATAATATAGAATCTATTTTTTATAATATAGATACAATTGCTAAAATAAGCAAAAGTGGAGGAGGAGTAGGATTAAATGTTTCAAGAATAAGAGCTAAGGACTCTATGGTAAATGGATATTATAATGCAAGTGGTGGGGTAGTTCCATGGATAAAAATAGTAAATGATACAGCTGTAGCTGTAAATCAACAAGGAAGAAGAGCAGGAGCTGTAACAGTAGCATTAGATTCTTGGCATTTAGATATAGAATTATTTTTAGAGCTTCAGACAGAGAATGGAGATCAAAGGGGTAAGGCTTATGATATATACCCTCAAGTTGTATTGTCTGATTTATTTATGAAAAGGGTAGAAAATAATCTGGAATGGACATTGGTAGATCCTTATGAAGTGCGTATAAAATATGGGGTTGAACTGTGTGAACTTTATGGAGAAAAATTTGAAGAAATTTATAAAGCTTTAGAAAAAGACACTTCTCTGAAATTAAAAAAAGTAATAAAAGCAAGAGAATTATTCAAAGAAATAATGAAAGTACAGATTGAAACGGGAATGCCATATATCTTTTTTAAAGACAGGGCAAACTTAATGAATCATAACAATCATAAGGGAATGATAGGAAATGGAAATTTATGTATGGAAAGTTTTTCTAATTTTTTCCCAAGTAAGGATTTTACAGAGAAAGTTGTTGAAGAAAAGGGAGTAAGAAGCGCTAAACTTGGAGAGGTTCATACATGTAATTTAGTTTCATTAAATCTGGCAGAGATAGCAAGAGAAGAACTTGAAAATATAGTTGATACAGCTGTAAGAATGCTTGATAATACAATAGATTTAACAAAAACACCTATAATGGAATCAGATAAACATAACATTGCATACAGAACTATTGGAGTTGGAACTATGGGACTAGCAGATTATTTAGCAAGAGAATTTATGATTTATGATGAATCACTAAATGATATAGATGAACTATTTGAAGAAATTGCTTTATATAGTATAAAATCATCAGCATTATTAGCTAAAAATAGAGGTCAATATCCAATGTTTAAAGGATCAATGTGGGATAGAGGGGTATTTTTTCAGAAAAATAAAGATTGGTATATAAAAAATTCTAAATATGCAACTAAATGGAATGAAGTATTTGAACTGGTAGCAAAATATGGAATGCGTAATGGAGAACTTACTGCCATAGCTCCTAACACTTCTACATCACTTCTTATGGGAGCAACAGCATCAGTAAATCCTACATTTTCAAGATTCTATATAGAAAAAAATCAAAAAGGAGCAGTACCAAGAGTAGTGAAATATTTGAAAGATAGAGCTTGGTTTTATCCAGAATTTAAAAATGTGAATCCACAAATTTATGTAGAAATAATGAGTAGGATAGGAAAGTGGACTACTCAAGGAGTTTCAATGGAGCTAATTTTTGATTTAAATAAAAATATAAGAGCAAAAGATATTTATAATACTCTTATGTCTGCGTGGAAAAATGGTTGTAAATCAATATATTATATAAGAACGATTCAAAAAAATACTAATATAATGAATGAAAAAGAGGAGTGTGAAAGCTGCAGTGGATAGGAAAAAACTTTTTAATCCTCTAGGAGATGATTCTTTATCTAAAAGAAGAATAATAAAAGGAGATAGCACAAATATATTTAATTTAAATAATGTTAAGTATCAATGGGCTAATCAACTTTATAGAACAATGATGGGAAACTTTTGGATACCAGAAAAAATAGATTTAACACAAGATAAAAATGACTATAAAAATCTGACAGATCAGGAGAAAGAAGCCTATGATGGAATTTTATCATTTTTAATTTTTCTTGATAGTATTCAAACTAATAATATTCCAAATGTGTGTGATTATATAACTGCTCCAGAAATAAATCTGATACTTTCCATTCAGACATTTCAAGAAGCAATACATTCACAATCTTATCAATATATAATAGAATCTATTCTTCCAAAAGAAATAAGAAACTCTATATATGATAAATGGAGAGAAGATAAGATACTTTTTGAAAGAAATAAATATATTGCTGAAATGTATCAAAGATTTTTAGAAAATCCAAATGATGAAAATTTTTCTAAGGTTATTGTAGCTGACTATCTTTTAGAGGCAATATATTTCTATAATGGATTTAATTTTTTCTATCTTTTGGCAAGCAGAAATAGAATGATGGGAACATCTGATATAATAAGACTTATAAATAGAGATGAACTATCTCATGTTGTTATTTTTCAGCATCTATTAAAAGAGATAAGAAATGAAAATCCAGATTTTTTCAATGATGAAGAAATCTATGATATGTTTAGGAAAGCAGTAGAACAAGAAATAAATTGGACTAACCATATAATAGGAAATCAAATTCTTGGAATAACAGAGGAAACAACAGAACAATATACAAAGTGGCTGGCAAATGAGAGATTGAGAAGTATTGGTTTGAAGCCAATATATGATGGATTTAATAAAAATCCATATAAACATCTTACAAAATTTGCAGATACAGAGGGAGAAGGAAATGTAAAAGCAAATTTCTTTGAAGGGACAGTGACAAGTTATAATATGAGTTCATCTATTGATGGCTGGGATGAAATATAAGAAAATAGTTTTTAAATGAAAGGGGTTCAATAAAAAATTGAGCCCTTTTTTATTTTATAAAAAACTATAGATGAGAAGAGATACAAGCTTATACTTGTTAAGATGTGTCTGAAATATGGTTTTACATTTTTGATGATTTTTAATACTATATAGCTATAAGGAAGATAGATTGAAGTTTGAAACTATAGTTTTAATTAGTGGTATGATTCTAAGGATATTTTTAATTTTGGGTTGACCTTGGAGGGAGAAAAATGAAAGAAATAACTAATTTAGATATTATATTTGAAATGTATGAAAAACCATATATAAAAAAAGAAGAAGAGGAAAAAAGTAGTTATCATGAAATAACTAATTTTGATATTATATTTTATATATCTAAAAAAATTGAAGAAAAAACTGAAATGATGAAGAAGCTAGAAAAGAATAAATCTGATGAGATGAAGAGTTCTTTTTTTAATGGAAGATTAGGAACAAGTAAATAATCTTATAAATCAGATCTGATATTTATAAAGTACCAGATCTTTTTTATTTTTTGTAAAAATGAAATAAATATAAAATTAACAAAAAAATCTAAAAATAAAAATTTATAAATTAAAAAAATTAAAAAATATGAAATATTAATTCAAATATAAATATATAAAAATATACCTTAAAATCTTGATTGGTATTTTTTAAAAAACAAATAAATGAAATATTTTTTTTAATTAAAGAAAATAATGGTTGACATACATTATTTAAAGGAGTATAATCCTAACAATATCAAAAAGTTTTATAACCTCTGTACTTAAATAATGGTACTTTTTTTATTGTAGGTATATAGTTAAGTATAGAATTATAAAGAAGATAATAAAATTGTAAGGGGGAACTTATGAAAAAGTATTTTGTTGGATTATTTATGTTTTTGTTTTCATTGTTCAGTTTTGCTGCTGAAGCAGATTACCATATTGGAGTTGTAAGTGGAACTGTATCTCAATCAGAAGATAGTCTTCGTGGTGCTGAAGAGTTAGTGAAAATGTATGGAGCAAGTGATAAAGGTGGAATGGTTACACATGTTACTTATCCTGATAATTTTATGCAGGAGATGGAAACTACTATTTCTCAAATGGTAGGATTAGCAGATGACCCTAAAATGAAAGTTATATTAGTAGCAGAAGCTGTTCCTGGAACAGTTGAAGCATTTAGAAGAATAAGAGAAAAAAGACCTGATATATTATTGATAGCTAATGCTCCACATGAAGATCCAGAGATCATAAGTGATGCAGCTGATTTAGTTACTAACCCAGACAATGTGGCAAGAGGATATTTAATTGTAAAAGCTGCAAAAGAGATGGGAGCTACAAAATTTATGCATATATCTTTCCCAAGACATTTGAGTTATGAATTATTGTCAAGAAGAAGAAATATAATGGCAGAAACTGCAAAAGATCTTGGAATGGAATTTATTGATATGTCTGCTCCAGATCCAGTAAGTGATGTTGGAGTGGCAGGAGCTCAACAGTATATATTGGAACAAGTACCTAACTGGTTGGAAAAATATGGTAAAGATACAGCATTCTTTGCAACAAATGATGCTCACACTGAACCATTATTAAAAAGAGTAGCTGAAGTAGGTGGATACTTTGTAGAAGCAGATTTACCATCTCCTACAATGGGATATCCTGGAGCTTTAGGAATAAAATTCTCTGAAGATGAAAAAGGGAACTGGCCAAAAATATTAAAGAAAGTTGAAGATACAGTAGTAGCAAAAGGTGGAGCTGGAAGAATGGGAACATGGGCTTACTCATATAACTTTATTTCTGTTATTGCTTTAGGAGAACATGCAAGAGCAGTTATAGAAAAAGGTGTAGATGCTACTGACTTTGATTCTATTATGAATTCATTGAAGAAATTTACTCCTGGTGCTGGTTGGAATGGAAGTAACTACACAGACGTCAATGGAGTGGAAAAAGATAACTTCTACTTATTATATCAAGACACTTATGTTTTAGGAAAAGGTTACATGAACATGACTAATGAAACTGTTCCTGAAAAATATTTTAAAATAAAATAATAAGGGAGGGGTAATCCCCCTCCTTTAATTTTCAAGGGGTGAAAATGTGGATAAAGTATTATTGAAAATAGAGGGGCTTTCAAAGTCTTTTGGAGAAAATGTAGTATTAAAAGATATAAATTTGGAGGTTAAACCTGGTGAAATAGTAGGACTGGTAGGAGAGAATGGAGCCGGAAAATCAACTTTGATGAAGGCTATTTTTGGTATGCCAGTTATTTCTGAAACAGGAGGGTATGGAGGAAAAATAATTTTTAATGGAGAAGAAACAAATTTTAAATCTCCATTTGATGCTCTTGCTGTAGGAATAGGAATGGTTCATCAGGAATTTTCTTTAATACCTGGTTTTAAAGCTAATGAAAATATAGTTTTAAATAGAGAATCTACTGCTAATAGTTTTTTAGAAAGTCTTTTTGGAGAAAGAATAAGGAGAATAGATTCAAAAAATATAGAGAAAAGAGCAAATAATGCTATTTCTCAGCTAGGTATAGAGATAGATCCTGATACTGTTATTAATGAAATGCCAGTAGCTCATAAGCAGTTTACAGAAATAGCTCGTGAGATTGAGAGAGAAAAAACAAAGCTTTTGGTTTTAGATGAACCTACAGCTGTTTTGACTGAAGAAGAGGCAAAGGTATTGCTTGAAACTATGAGAAGATTATCTGAAAAGGGAATATCTATAATATTTATTACTCATAGACTAGATGAAATAATGGACATATGTGATACAGTAGTTGTTTTGAGAGATGGACTTTTGATTAATACTGTCAGTACAAAGGATACTAATGTAAATCAGATAACAGAATGGATGATAGGAAGAAAAATGGGAGAATCTGAAGAAAAAATAGAAACTTTAGATGACAACAAGGAAACTATTCTTTCTGTGAAAAATTTTTGGGTGGATATGCCTGGAGAAATGGCAAAAGGATTGAATCTTGATATAAAAAAAGGCGAGATTTTAGGACTGGGAGGTATGGCTGGTCAGGGTAAAATAGGAATTGCAAATGGAATAATGGGATTATATGATTCAAGTGGAAAAGTTACTTTTAAAGGAGAAATTATCAAATTAAATGATCCTAATAATCCATTGGAAAAAGGAATATTTTTTGTTTCAGAAGACAGAAAAGGAGTAGGGTTACTTCTTGAAAGTTCTATTGAAGAAAATATAGCCTATCCAGCTATGCAGATACAAAGAAAGTTCTTCAAAAAAAGATTTGGAGGTTTATTTAATCTTGTTGATGAAGAAGCAATGAAGGAAAATGCTCAGGACTATATAAAAAATTAGAAATAAGATGTATGAGTGAGAAGCAGAAAGTTCAGGAATTAAGTGGAGGAAATCAGCAGAAAGTATGCCTTGCTAAAGCTTTTACTATGGATCCAGAAGTTTTGTTTGTTTCAGAACCTACAAGAGGAATAGATGTAGGAGCTAAAAAATTGGTTTTAGATACTTTAAAAGAATATAATTCAACTAAAGGAACAACTATAATAATAACTTCTTCTGAAATAGAAGAATTGAGAAGTGTATGTGATAGAATTGCAATAATAAATGAAGGAAAAGTGGCTGGAATACTACCACCTACAGCAGATATATTAGAATTTGGAAAAATGATGGTAGGAGTATTAAAGGAGGGAAATAATGAATAATATAAAGACTATGCTGAAGAATGCAGGGTGGCCTAGAATAATAATAACTCTCTTTCTTTTATCTATGTATATAGTTTCTCCCTTTATAGGAATAAATTTAAAATCAGCTTTAGGAGATACCTTAGTAAGATTTGGAATGAATGCTATATTAGTTTTATCTCTTGTACCAATGATACAATCAGGAACAGGGCTTAATTTTGGTATGCCTTTAGGAGTAGAAGCAGGACTTCTGGGAGCTGTAATAAGTATAGAAATGGGGCTCAGTGGATTTGCAGGTTTTGCAGGAGCTATAATAATATCGATACCTTTTGCAATTTTATTTGGTTGGTTATATGGACATATCCTTAATAAAGTAAAAGGTGGAGAAATGATGATTGCAACTTATATAGGTTTTTCATCTGTTGCTGTAATGTGTATAATGTGGCTTATTCTTCCTTTTAAAAGCCAGGATATGATTTGGGCATATGGGGGAGAGGGACTTCGTACAACTATAAGTGTTGAAAGTCACTGGCATAAAATTCTTGATAAAGTACTTCATATGCCAGGAGATATGCTTCCATTGGGAGAAGTAGTATTTTTTGCTATATTGGCTTTTGGAATGTGGATATTTTTTAGATCAAGAACTGGGTATGCAATGAAAGCAGTTGGAACTAATGATAAATTTGCAAAAGCTACAGGAATTAACATAAATAAAATAAGAGTAGAATCTGTTGTTATGTCTACAGTTCTGGCAGCAGTTGGAATAGTAGTATATCAGCAAAGTTTTGGATTTGTACAATTATATCTTGCTCCGTTTTATATGGCATTTCCAGCAATAGCAGCAATCCTTATAGGAGGAGCATCTGTAAATAAAGTAACTATTGTCAATGTTATAGTTGGAACATTTTTATTTCAAGGAATACTGACAATGACTCCTTCAGTTGTTAATAATATAATTCAGACAGATATGTCAGAAACAATAAGAATTATAGTATCTAATGGAATGATACTATATGCTTTGACAAGAAAGGAAGGTGCTGGAAGTGGAAAATAAAATTAAAAAATTTTTAGTGAATAATATAGTTCCTATATTTATGGTAATAATAATACTTTTATCTATACCTATATCAGGGTTAAGTATAGAGTATCTTATTCAGGAAATAATTTTAAGATTATCTCGTAATTTATTCTTGGTATTATCTCTTTTAATACCTATAATAGCAGGAATGGGATTAAATTTTGGTATAGTGTTAGGAGCAATGGCAGGACAGATAGCTTTAATATTTATCACTGACTGGAATATAGTTGGACTGCAGGGATTTTTTCTTGCTGTTATTATAACTCTTCCAATAGCAGCCCTTATGGGATATGTAGGTGGAATTGTTTTAAATAGAGCAAAAGGAAGGGAAATGATTACATCTATGATACTTGGATTTTTTATCAATGGTGTATATCAGCTTTTAGTTTTATATGGAATGGGAAAAGTAATACCTATAAAAAATGAAGCTATACTTCTTTCAAGAGGACATGGAATAAGAAATGCAATAGATCTTAAAAATATAAGAAGGGCTTTAGATGATGGAATAGTTTTTAACATAGGACAGTACTCTATTCCTGTTTTGACTATTTTAGCTATAGTGCTTTTATGTTTTTTTATAGTTTGGTTTAGAAAAACTAAGCTAGGTCAAGATATGAGAGCAATTGGTCAGGATATAGAAGTTTCTAAATCATCAGGTATTGCAGTTGACAGAACAAGAATATTAGCAATTGTTATTTCCACTATTCTTGCTGGAATAGGTCAACTCATATTTCTTCAAAATATTGGAACTATGAATACATATAACAGTCATGAACAGATAGGAATGTTTGCTATTGCAGCTCTTTTAATAGGAGGAGCAACTGTATCTAAAGCTAGTATTCCAAATGCACTTAGTGGAGTAATTCTTTTTCATACTATGTTCGTATTAGCTCCAAGAGCAGGGAAAGAACTTATAGGTTCAGCCCAGATAGGAGAGTATTTTAGAGTGTTTGTGTCTTATGGAATAATTGCTTTAGTTCTTATCCTACATCAGTGGAGAAGAGAGAAAGAAAAAGAAGCAGAGAGAAAAAGAATACTTGAGATGAACTCTAATCAGGCAGGTGGTAACTAATGAAAATAGCAAGAAATTGGATAATATTAATAGTGGTCCTTTTAGGGATTGCAGCTGCATTATTTATTAGTGGAAAGCAACACAGAGTATTTATTGATAATAAAAAAGTTGGAGAATACACAGCTATAGATGTTTCATATTCTATAAATGGAGAAAAAGCTAAGAAGATTAGAGTGAATAAAAAAGCTATGGTATATGTAAAAGGACCAAAGCATAAATTAATTATAGAATTTAAAGATAATACAGGTAAAAATGTTATATTGGAAAATGAATTTAAACTTACACCAACTGAAGATGCAACTATTTCTCTTCCTCTATTAATAAATGGAGAAGAGAACTGGATAAAAAGCGACAATTAAATAAATCTAAATATAATATTAAAGCTCTCTTTCTTTAGAGAGCTTTTTATTTTTTTACTAAAAATGAGCAAAAAAAGTTATCTTTTTTTCGATTAGTATGGTATAATATATTGTTATTTAATTAAAAAATATATCTTTTTTGAAGATTCATAAATTAATGTTCTGAAAGATGTATTCTGACGCTGATATGGGGATAAGCAGAAAATTTGATCACCAGAGATAGTGGTCAATATAACAATATTAAGAAAATCAATTGGATTTTCTGCTAACTTTATTAACTCGGAGGAAAAAATGAGGAAAAAAATATTTATATTATTAATTTTTCTTTTTTCTTTTACTGCTTTTTCAGGAACTACAATAAATGAAAGTGAACTAAAAAATAAACAGTTTTATCTAAATAAAAGAATTGATTTTAGTGCAATACAAGGTAATGAAAGAAAAAAATTATTTATACAAACACTTGTACCAATAATTGAAAATATTGAAACAGAGATAAAGACTGAAAAAGAGCAGGTAAAGAAAATAATAGAAAAAGGTGTAAGAACTCAAGAAGAAAAAGATATTTTGAATAATGCTTTTACAAAATATAAAGTAAAAAATATGAATACTGATGAACTTTTAAATAAAATGATAGTACCACCTACTTCACTGATAATAGCTCAAGCTTCATTGGAAAGTGGCTGGGGGACTTCAAATGTAGCTAAAAAAGCAAATAATCTTTTTGGAATGAAATCTTTCTCAAAGGATCAGAATAGAAGTATTAAAGTAGGAAAAGGAACTTATTATAAAAAATATGATACTATAGATGACTCAGTGAAAGATTACATAATGACATTAGCAAGACATGGGGCATATAAACAACTTAGAGCTGCTATAGTTAATGGAGAAAACTCATTAAAATTAGTAAAACATTTGAATAATTATTCTGAAATAAGAGAAGAGTATGGAAGGAAATTAACAACTATAATAAAAGCTAATGATTTATTAGAGCATGATGCTTGAACTAAATAGGGTGAATGTGCATTAAATTATTTGGCATTCAAAATATAAGTGTTTGAAAATACAACATTTTTTTTAAATTACACTTGACAAGATTTAGAAAATGATATAGAATTTAATTAGTTAAAAAATTAAATGAATATTAGGAGGGATTTTTAATGCACGTAATAGATAAAGATGCTTGTATAGGATGTGGAGCTTGTGAAGGAACTTGTCCAGTAGGAGCAATCGCTGCAACTGATGATGGAAAATACGGAATATCAGATGCTTGTGTTGACTGTGGAGCTTGTGCAGGTGGATGTCCTGTTTCAGCTATATCAGCTGAGTAATTAGTTTAGAAAGAGCCTTTGTTTAAGGCTCTTTTTTTATTTAAATAAATTTATTAAGATGTAATTAAGTTCACTGATGATTGGTAATGGACTTATTTTCTTGGATATTGTTTTTAAATATTGATTAATTGCTTCCTGTACACAGGAATCAATTCTTATGGAAATGTTAAATAGATAGAGATGCTTGTGAGCCATACTTTTTTATTTATTTGTAATTTAATTATATTATATTGCAAGTAATACTGTTTTTAAATTTACAGTTGATAAAATTATGTAGTATAATAAAAATAAGAGATAGTTAAATTAAAAAATGTAATTTAATAAGGGGGAGAAAGTATATGAATGCTAAAGAATTTTGTAGCTGTACAGATCATAAATGTCCGTTTAATCCAATCAATCATGATAAAGGGTGTGATTTATGTATATCAAAATGTTTAAAACTAAATGAGATACCATCATGCTTTTTCAAGAAAATATCAACAGAAAGACCAGAAAATGAAGATTATACATTTAAAGGATTTGCAGATTTTACAGTAAAGCATTGGAACAAAAATTAAAAAAATATAAATATATTTTTAATATAAATTAATTGAAAATATTAAAAATATAGTATAAATAACTAGCTGAAAAAATAGAGAATAATTTTTCTCTATTTTTTTATTTTAAATTTAAAAATAAAAAATTGATATCACAAAAGAAATTTTTAAATAAAATTTTTTGATAAAGAAATTCAATCAATTTCAGTATTTGAAAGTGGATAAAAATCTTTATAGAATAAAATCATTTGATAAAAAATAAAAAATGTGCTTATATATAATAAAATTGTGTAAAATAAAATCGTTTTATATTAAAAGGAGATAAAGATGGAAAAAAATAGAGTAATACAGGAATATGTTCCAGGAAAACAAGTGACTTTAGCACATTTGATAGCTCATCCAAATAAAGATATTTGTAAAAAAATAGGATTAAATACAGAAACTACACAAGCAATAGGAATACTTACAATTACTCCAGGGGAGGCAGCTATAATAGCAGCAGACATAGCCACAAAGTCAGGAAATATAGAGATAGGATTTTTAGATAGATTTAGTGGAACTTTAGTAATAAATGGAGATGTGTCAAGTGTAGAAAGTTCATTAAAGAGTGTCATTGATTTTCTTGCAACAACATTAAAATTTTCTATATCTGAACTTACAAGGTCGTGATATTTTATGAAGCTGATGCTGGTAGGAAAAACAGGAAGTGGAAAAACCACTCTTGCCCAAAGAATTAATGGAATGGATATTAATTATAAAAAGACGCAAATGATATTATTTGAAGATAATATTATTGATACTCCAGGAGAATATATTGAAAATAAATTTTACTATAAAGCCTTAACAGTAACAGCAAGTAATGCTGACATAATAGCATTTGTCCAATCAGCCTTAGATGAAGATACACTCTTTCCACCTAAATTTTCTACTATGTTTACAGGAAAAAGAATAATAGGGATAATAACTAAAAAAGACCTCCAGCTTGAGAGTAGCAATGCAGAAAATTTTTTAAAATGTGCAGGAGCAGAGGAAATATATTATATAGGGCTAAATGATAAAAATGAGATTATAAGGCTTAAAGAAAGGTTGGGTATAGGGGATGAAAGTAAGAATAGTAATAGCTGAAGATGAAACATTGACAAGAATGGATATTGCAGAGATGCTTAATGAAAATGGGTATGAAGTAGTAGGAGAGGCTTCAGATGGGTTGGAAGCTTTGAAAATATGTCGTGAAAAAAAGCCGGATATTTTGTTGTTGGATGTAAAGATGCCTTTGATGGATGGACTTCAAACTGCAAAAGTTCTTCATGAGGAAGGTTTTTCTGGTTGTATCATTATGTTAACAGCATATAATATCAAAGAATATATTCATGAAGCAACAGAAAGTTCTGTGATGGGATATTTAATAAAACCTATAGATGAAGAAATATTTCTTTCAAGATTGGAAATGATTTATAGTACTCATATGAGGCTTTTGAGATTTAAAGATGAAGCAGAAGGAGCAAGACAAAAATTAGAAGAACGAAAAAAAATAGAAAAGGCTAAAGGGATATTAATGAAAAATAAGAATATTTCTGAGAGTGAGGCTTACCAAGAAATGAGAAATATAAGTATGAAGAAAAGAATAGCTTTAATTGATTTGGCTGAAATAATAATATTGACAGGTGGAATACTGATATGATAAAAAATTATTGTAAAATGTGTTCAACATTGACAGCTTCAGATATTGAAAAAATAGAAAGAGTATCTGAAACTGTGTCTATACTTAGTAATATACTTAATATGGATGTATTTTTAGATTGTCCTACAAAAGATAAGGATAATGCTGTTGTTGTATATCATGCAAGACCTGAAACAAACAGTCTTTACTCAAAAAATATAGATGGGGAAATGGCACATTCATCAAAGGAACCAGCAGTTTTTCGAACTTTTTTAACAGGACTACCTTCTAAAAACTATAAAGCTATTACTCAGGAGGAACAGCATGTATTTCAAAATATAATGCCTGTTTTCAATGAACTTAAAGAAGTTATAGGAGTTATAATTGTAGAATATAGAGAGAGTCAAGAACATGAGTTTAATTCTGATCTTTTTAATTTTACAGCTACAAAGCTTATTAGAGATATAGATATTTCAAGAAGTAGAATACCAGAATTTGTAAAAGATGGTATAGTAGTATTTAATCAAGATGGTATAGTGACATATATCAATAAAATAGCTGAAAAAATATATGCTTCTTTAGGATTTTCAAAATCAATTGTGGGAGAACAGTTTGAGAATATAGCTCTTACAAAAACTAGTATTCAAGAAATCTTAAATCAAAAAACAGATAAAACTATAGAAGTCACTATTTCAAATATAATCTTAGCAATAGCTTATTTTATTACATCTTTGGAAGAAGATAATTACAGTATAGTAATGGTAATTAGAGATATAACAAAAGAAAAGAACAATGAACAGGAGATTTTATTAAAATCAGTGGTGATAAAAGAGATTCATCACAGAGTAAAAAATAATCTTCAAACAATTGCAAGTCTTTTAAGAATACAGAAAAGACGTGTGGAAAATGATGAAACAAAAAAATATTAGATGAAACAATAAGCAGGATATTAAGTATAGCTGTAACACATGAAGTACTATCTGAAAATGGAATGGATAGTCTTAATATAAAAACAATATTACAGTTATTATATAAAAATTCTTTTGAAAATACTATTGACAAAACAAAAAAAATAGAGTTTAATATGATAGGAGATGACTTTATCATTAGTTCAGATAAAGCAACATCTGTAGCTTTAGTAATAAATGAACTTATTCAGAATGCAATACACTATGCTTTTCATAATAGAGTAGAAGGAAAAATTGATGTCATTATAGAAAAGAAAACTTTTTTTTCTAAAATAACAATTTCTGACAATGGCGTTGGAATGGATGCAAAAAATATAGAGAAAACAGTTTGGGTCTAATGATAGTGGAAAAGCTTGTTACTGATAAACTGGAAGGAAATTTTGAACTAAAAAGCAAGATTAATGAAGGAACTACCATAGAATTTGAAATAAAAAATAGTTGATACACAAGGCTGTGTATTAAAAAAGGCAATGAGGCCAAAGAGATAGGTTATCCTATTTTCTTTGGCTTTTTTTATTTTTATTTTTTAGGAGGAAGTTGATGAAAGAGGAAATCGTTAGTGTAGGAATAGATATCGGAACTTCAACTACCCAGCTAGTATTTACCAGAATTACATTGGAAAATATAGCTTCTGGAGCGAGAGTTCCACAAATAAAAATTATATCTAAAGATGTATTTTACAGAAGTGAAATATATTTCACGCCTCTTTTAAGTCAGAGTGAGATAGATGCTGAAAAAGTTAAGCAGATAATACAAGATGAATACAGAAAGGCGGGAGTATTTATTAAAGATGTTTCAACAGGAGCAGTGATAATAACTGGTGAAACAGCGAGAAAGTCTAATGCTAAAGAGGTTCTTAATGCTTTAAGTGGAATGGCAGGAGATTTTGTAGTAGCAACAGCAGGTCCTGATTTAGAAAGTGTAATAGCTGGAAAAGGAGCAGGAGCTATGGATTATTCTGAGAAGAATAATACTGCAGTCTATAATTTGGATATAGGTGGAGGAACAACTAATATAGCTTTATTCAAAAATGGAGAAGTGATAGATACTACTTGTATGGATATAGGTGGAAGACTTATAAAGTTCAAGGACAGTTCACTGGAAATAACATATATTTTCAAAAAATTTGAAAA
Source organism: Fusobacterium varium (assembly GCA_900637705.1). Classification (NCBI taxonomy): domain Bacteria; kingdom Fusobacteriati; phylum Fusobacteriota; class Fusobacteriia; order Fusobacteriales; family Fusobacteriaceae; genus Fusobacterium; species Fusobacterium varium. The sequence continues at coordinate 2,769,564 of LR134390.1, read as the reverse complement.
ATTGATTGATGATATGAAGCTCCAGACGTTGAAAGTAGGGAAAAGAGCTGATAAAGAAGAGATAAAAAAACTATGCAGAAAGTTGGGAGAAATACTTTTGAGTTCTATAGGAGCACTACCTAAGGACGATAGTTATAAATATCTTATTACTGATAAGGATTTTAGAGGAGAAGGAGAATTAAAATTTGTTAATTTTTCAGGTGGTGTGGCAGATTTTATATATAATCAATATTCTGGAGATGAATTTAAGTATGGAGATATAGGTATCATTTTAGGGAAAGAAATACTTAAGATCTTTAAAGAAAAAAGTATCAATATTATAAAAAGTGGAGAAACAATAGGAGCAACAGTAGTAGGAGCAGGATCTCATACGACAGAAATCAGTGGAAGTACAATAACATATACAAATGATATTTTTCCACTTAAAAATATTCCAGTATTGAAAATTAATCAAAATGATGAAAGAGAAATAGAAAGTTTTAAAATGAGTTTAAGAAAAAAAATAGAATGGTTCAAAGTAGAAGACGGAATTCAAGAAGTAGCCATAGGGCTTACAGGGAGGGCTAATATGAAATATAAAGAAATATTAGAACTGTCAGATGGAATTTATGATGTTTTCACAAATGTGGACAGATTGATACTGGTAATAGAAAATGATGTAGGAAAGGCTCTTGGACAGGCACTTTCACTAAAATATGGCAATAAAGTTCCAATTATTTGCATAGATAGCATCAAAGTAGCAGATGGAGATTTTATTGATATAGGCAGACCATTAGGAAGCGGAAGTGTGCTTCCTGTTATAGTAAAAACTTTAGTATTAAGTAGTTATCAATAGGCGGGGTGAATATTAATGAGATTAGAAGCAAGACTTTTTGGTCAAGATTACAAATTCAGTTCTTTGATGGATGTAATGGCCAAAGCAAATGAACAAAAGTCTGGAGATGAACTGGCTGGAATAGCAGCAAGGTCAATGAAGGAAAGAGTAGCAGCAAAAGAAGTTCTTTCAAACATTCAGCTGAAGGATTTAAAGGAAAATCCAGCAGTACCTTATGATGAAGATGAGGTAACAAGAATAATTATTGATGGTTTAAATTTAAAAATCTATGATGAAATTAAAGAGTGGACTGTTGGTGAGTTAAGAGAATGGCTTTTGAGTGACGAAGTAGGAGATACTGAAATCAAGTGGATTAGAAGAGGTCTTACTTCTGAGATGATTGCAGCAGTAGCAAAGCTTATGTCAAACCTTGATCTGATTAAGGCTGCAAGAAAAATGGTAGTTACAGCTCATTGTAATACAACAATTGGAGGAGAGGGAATATTAGCTGCAAGATTACAGCCAAATCATACTACTGACGATCCAGATGGAATAATGATTTCTCTTTTGGAAGGGCTTACTTATGGTGTAGGAGATGCTGTTATAGGTCTTAATCCAGTTGATGACACTGTTGACAGTGTAATAAGAGTTTTGGAAAGGTTTCATGAAATTAAAGAAAAATATCAGATACCAACACAAACTTGCGTTTTGGCTCATGTAACTACACAGATGGAGGCTATCAGAAGAGGAGCACCAACTGATTTAATTTTCCAAAGTATAGCAGGATCACAAAAATCAAATGAAGCATTTGGAATTACAGGAGATATGATTGAAGAAGCTAGATTACTTGCATTAAGAGAAGGAACAGGAGCAGGACCAAATGTTATGTATTTTGAAACAGGGCAAGGTTCTGAACTTTCTTCAAATGGACATCATGGTGTAGACCAAGTAACTATGGAAGCAAGATGTTATGGATTTGCTAAAAAGTTTTCTCCATTCATGGTAAATACAGTTGTTGGATTCATAGGTCCAGAATATCTGTATGATAGTAAGCAGGTAATAAGAGCAGGACTTGAAGATCACTTCATGGGAAAACTGCATGGAATACCAATGGGAGTTGATGTTTGCTATACAAATCACATGAAAGCAGATCAAAATGATATTGAATGCTTGTCAGTTTTATTGACAGCAGCAGGATGTAACTATTTCATTGGAGTTCCAGCAGGAGATGATATTATGCTTAATTACCAATGTACAGGATATCATGACATTCAAACTTTAAGAGAAACATTGGGAGTAAAACCAATAAAAGAGTTTGATGAATGGTTGGAAAAAATGGGAATAAGAAAAAATGGAAAACTTACAGAAATAGCAGGAGATGCATCAATATTTTTAAAGTAGGAGGATAAAATGGTTTCTGAAAAAGATTTAAAGGAAATAATTTCACAGGTTCTGAAAGAGATGGGAACTGAGAATAAAGTTAGAGAAAAAGAAGCAGAACAAACAGAAAGTGATCTTCAAGATATTACTAAAATAGATCTTAGAGATGTAATTGAGCTAAAAAATCCTGCAAATAAAGCTGAATTGATGAAATATAAAAAGAAAACTCCAGCTAGAATAGGAATATCAAGGGCAGGAACTAGATATACAACAAATACTATGCTGAGATTTAGAGCAGACCATGCTTCAGCAGTAGATGCTGTATATACAGATGTTTCAGAAGAATTTCTGAATGCAAATAATCTTTTTACAATACAAACTAAATGTCATTCAAAAGATGAATATATGACAAGACCAGACTTGGGAAGAAGATTGAGTGAAGAATCAATAGCTATTCTTAAAGAGAAGGCTAAAAAATCTCCAAAAGTAGAAATATTTGTATCTGATGGACTTAGTTCTACAGCTATTGAAGCAAATGTAGAAGATACACTTCCAGCTATAATCAATGGATTAAAATCTTATGGAATAGAAGCAGGGACACCATTCTTTCTAAAATATGGAAGAGTAGGGGCTGCTGACGAAGTATCAGAGATATTAGATGCAGAAGTAACTTGTGTACTCATTGGGGAAAGACCTGGATTGGCAACTTCAGAAAGTATGAGTGCCTATATTACATATAAAGGATATGTAGGTATTCCAGAATCTAAAAGAACAGTAGTTTCAAATATTCATAAAAATGGAACTCCAGCTTCTGAAGCTGGGGCGCATATAGCTCATATAATCAAAAAAATATTAGATGCTAAAGCAAGTGGACAAGACTTAAAACTTTAATTTGTGGAGGGAAAAATGATTAATGATCCTTTAAAACCAAATGTATTAGGAGTAAAACTTATTCCTAATGTAGATGACAAAATGGCAGAAGAATTAAATTTACCAGCAGGATACAAAAGTATTGGGATAGTAACAGCAGATTGTGATGATGTTACATATACAGCACTGGATCAGGCTACAAAAATGGCTGAAGTAACTGTGGTATATGGAAAATCTTTTTATGGTGGAGCAGCAAATGCTAATACAAAATTAGCTGGAGAAGTAATTGGAATAATAGCTGGACCTACACCAGCAGAAGTAAGAAGTGGTTTGAATGCAATAGTGGATTTTATAGAAAATGAAGCATGTTTCTATAGTGCAAATGAAGATGATTCAATTGCATATTATGCCCACTGTGTATCAAGAACAGGAAGTTATCTTTCTAAAACAGCTGGTGTGGAGGAAGGAGAAGCGCTGGCCTATTTAATAGCTCCACCCATTGAAGCCATGTATGCACTAGATGCAGCATTAAAAGCAGCAGATGTTACACTTACAGCTTTCTTTGGACCACCTTCTGAAACAAACTTTGGTGGAGGACTTCTTACTGGAAGTCAGTCAGCTTGTAAGGCAGCTTGTGAAGCTTTTGCTGATGCAGTAAAATTTGTGGCTCAAAATCCTACAAAATACTAAGGAGTAAAATATGAAGGCTTTAGGAATGATAGAAACTATTGGACTGGTAGGAGCTATTGAAGCAGCAGATACAGCTTTGAAAACAGCTGAAGTGGAAATAGTAAATAGACATATTGTAAAAGGTGGGATTGTTACTGTTGAACTAAGTGGAGATGTTGGAGCTATAAAAGTTGCAGTAGAAGCAGGAGCAGAAGCAGCTAAAAGATTAGGAGTTTTTGTCAGCAGCCATGTAATAGCAAGACCAGATGAAATGGTTTCTAAAATGATAGAAGAAAACAGCATAATTGTTGCTGAAAATATTACTGAAGAAATAACAGAAGTTATAGAAGAAAAAGAGTTAGAAAAAGAAATGATGGAAATAAAAGAGGAAATAGGAACTGAAGAAACAGAAATAATTGAAAAATCAGTTGATACTTTAACAGAAAAACCAATTATAAAAGAAAATAAATCTAAAAGAAAATAAGGAGTTGATTTAAATGGCAACATTAAATGCATTAGGAATGATAGAAACTAGAGGTTTAGTAGCAGCAATTGAAGCAGCAGATGCAATGGTGAAAGCAGCAAATGTAACACTAGTAGGAAAAGAAATGGTAGGAGGAGGACTTGTGAGTGTCCTTGTAAGAGGAGATGTAGGAGCAGTAAAGGCAGCTACTGATGCAGGAGCAGCAGCAGCTGACAGAATTGGAGAATTAATTTCTGTTCATGTAATACCAAGACCTCACTCAGAAGTTGAAATTATTTTACCAAAGTCTTCTAAATAATTCTAATAGGAGGCTGGCTGAAACAGTCAGCCTCTTGTATTAAAAAGAGGTTCTATGAAAACAATAGGGATAGCAGAATTTAATAATATACCAGAAGGATTAAAAAATCTGGATATAGTTTTAAAAAAGGCAGATGTAGTTGTATATAAAGCTGGAGTAACATGCCCAGGTAAATATTATTTTATTATTTATGGTGATAATGAAGATGTAAAGAGTGCTTTTCAAGAAGTTACTGGAGAGGCAAAATTTGAGATTATTTCTGGTGTTTCTAATAAAGTAATAGAAATATTAGAAAAAAGGAATAAAAAAGAATTAGGAAGTTCTATTGGAATAATAGAATTTTTTACAATATCAGAAAGTGTAAAAGCACTAGACATGATTTTAAAAGGCAATACAGTAGAAACTTTGAAACTTATACTAGGAAGTGGAATAGCAGGGAAGAGCTATTTTGTTATCACAGGAGATACCAGCTCTGTAACAGAAGCAGTAAATTCCATTGATAAAAAAATAAGATATAGAGAGAAATCTCTAATTAATAATCCAGACAAGAATATAATTAAGTTTATTTGATATAGAAGGAGATACATATGGATAAAGATTTATTATCAATTCAACAGGTAAGAGATTTGTTAAAGGCAGCAAAAACTGCTCAGGCTATATATGCAGAATTTACTCAGGAACAGGTAGACAAAGTAGTAGAAGCTATGTCTATGGAAGTGAGAAAATATGCTGAAAAACTTGCTAAAATGGCTAATGAAGAAACTGGTTTTGGAAAATGGCAGGATAAAGTAATCAAGAATAAATTTGCTGCTGAAATTGTTTATGAATCTATAAAGGGAATGAAAACTATTGGAATACTTGGTGAAAAAGATTCTGTTATGGATGTAGCTGTTCCAGTGGGAGTAGTAGCTGGACTTATTCCCTCAACTAATCCAACATCTACAGTAATATATAAAACATTGATATCTTTAAAAGCAGGAAATGGAATAATTATAAGTCCACATCCTAATGCAAAAAAATGTATTATTGAAACAGTTGAAATTTTAAAAAGAGCAGCTTATGGAGCAGGAGCCCCAGAAGGACTGATAGGAGTAATAGAGATTCCTACAATGGAGGCAACAGCCGAACTTATGAAACACAAAGATACAGCATTGATTCTAGCTACTGGTGGAGAAGCAATGGTAAGAGCAGCATATAGTTCCGGAACTCCAGCTATAGGAGTGGGACCAGGAAATGGACCAGCATATATAGAAAAAACTGCTGATGCAAAAAAAGCAGTGAAAAGGATAATGGATAGTAAAACTTTTGATAATGGAGTTATATGTGCTTCTGAACAATCTATTATAGTAGAACCTTCAAATAAACAGGAAGTAATAAATGAATTTAAAAAACAAGGGGGGTATTTTCTAACAGAAGAACAGTCAGAAAAACTTGGTAAATTTATATTGAGAGCAAATGGGACAATGAATCCTCAGATAGTAGGAAAAGATGCTCAGACACTTGCAAAAATGGCAGATATTGAAATACCAGCAGAAACAAGAGTATTACTTTCTGAACAATCAACTGTATCAAAGAATAATCCATATTCAAGAGAAAAATTAACTACAATACTTGCATTTTATACAGCTGAGAATTGGGAGAAAGCTTGCGAAAGAGCTATAGAACTTCTAATGAATGAAGGGAAAGGTCATACAATGATTATTCACACAGAAAATAAAGAGCTTGTAAAAGAATTTGCATTGAAAAAACCAGTATCAAGACTTCTGATTAATACTCCAGGATCATTGGGAGGAATAGGTGGAAGTACAAATCTAGCTCCTGCTCTGACTTTGGGTTGTGGAGCTATAGGAGGAAGTTCAACTTCTGATAATGTGACTCCTATGAATCTTTTGAATATAAGAAAAGTAGGCTGGGGAGTAAAAGAAATTGAAGATTTTAGAGAAAAAGAGAACTGCAGCTCATGTGATTCTTTAGAAGAAATGAATATAGAGGAGTTAGTGAAAAAAGTTCTTTCTGAAATTGCTAAAGGATAGAGAGGTGTAATTATGGTTTTGACTGAAGATAAACTAAAAAATCTATATAGAAAAAAAGAGTTTAAAAAGTATATAGTTGAAAATGGAACTATAATGACTCCATCTGCCAGACAATTTCTTGCAGACAAAGGAATAGAGTTAGTGAAGGAAGGAACTACTGAAGAAAAAACTGCAATGCAGGAAAAAGTAGTGGAAAGAGTTATAGAAAAAGCAATAACTCCTAAATATATCGGACTTGCTGGAGAAAGTTATTTTGAAAAACCAGAACATATGACTCAAATATCTGGAAATATACTTGTAAAAAAGAATGATGAAAGAATAATATTCAGAGGAAAGCTTGATAGTCTGCAAGCTAAATGGCTAGTACTGCAAAAAGAGTTTGAAAGCTATGGAAATGAAAAACTTAATAAAGATATGGAGAGCGTAAGTATTTTTATAAAAAAAATAGTATTGTCAGAAGTTTTGGATACAGAATTAGAAGAAATAAAAGTATTAGGAGAAACTTTAGACAAAATAAAGGAGATATCTCATAATCCTAAAAAATTCTTTGAAATTGGACATATGTTTGATATTTCAGTGAAAAACAGTATGTTGGTTTTAAAACTGAATGAGATGAGAAGTAGTTCAAGAGAGATTGAAATAGCAGGAGTTACTGCTTTTTTGAATGAAAAGGGAATAGTTACAAAAAAAGAAATTTTAAAAGCATTGAATAGATTCAGTAGCATAATATATGTAATGATGTTAAAAGGAGAAAAGGGTGAATATGGAGATAGATAGAATAGTTGAACTTGTAAAAAAGCAGCTGGAAAATTATGAGAAAAAAAGAATCCCCATAGAAGCTTCTGGAAGACACATTCATTTATCAGAAAAAGATGCAGAATTTCTTTTTGGAAAGGATTATAATTTTACAGCAGTAAAGGAACTTTCTCAACCAGGACAATTTGCTTGTAAAGAAAGAGTAAGATTGATAGGACCTAAAGGAATGATAGAAGGGGTAGTTATTTTAGGACCTGTAAGAGAAAAAACTCAAGTAGAGATATCTATGACAGATGCAAAAATTTTGGGGATAAAAGGAATGTTAAGATTATCTGGAGATACTAATGAAACTCCAGGAATCTTGGTAACTAACCAAGAGAAAATATTAAATCTAATAGAAGGAGTAATAGTAGCTAAAAATCATATTCATATGACACCAGAAGATGCTGAGAGAATGAATGTGAAAGATAAGCAGTTAGTAAAAGTGAAAGTGTTTTCTAAAAGACCTTTAATATTTGAAGATGTTGTAATAAGAGTCACAAATAAATCGAAATTCAGTATGCATATAGATTATGATGAAGCCAATGCTTGTCTTTTAGAAAAAGATTCATATGGAGTTATTTATGAATGAACATGAATTAATAGAGATAATCAAAAGAGAGATAGAAAAATATTATTTGAAATCAGGAATAAAAAATGAAGTAAATTTGAAAAAAACTATTGGATTTTTAGGAAAAGATATCATATTAAAAAATAATCTTGAAGAAATATTTAGAATAGAAGAAACAGCAGATGAAATAGTGATATCTGAATTAAGTATAAAGGAACTGACTGAAATAAGTCAGGGAACATATTCAACTGCTATTGGCAAAAAACTTTTGTATAATATATTGGATGGTAAAAAAATAATACTAGTAAAAGAGGGAATAGAATGGAGAAATTTTTCTCTTGTTCCATCTAAACTTCAAGAAAAATATGAAGAATATGAAAAAATAATAGAAACATATGGAATAAAAATTTTGAAAAGAATAGAAATCAGAGAATATCTTATAGGAAAGAAAGAGTGTTACAATGGAAAAGTACTTGATCTGAGAGCTTTGAAAAATAGTATCAGCAGAAATGAGGAGTATATAGAGGTATCAACATCTACTGTGGTTACAGAGTTGGCAAAAGAATATGCAGCTATGAACAATATCAAAATAACAAAAAGGTGAAAATATGATAATAGGAAAAGTTATTGGAAATGTATGGGCTACAAGAAAAGCAGATAATTTGAGTGGACTGAAATTTATGATAGTAGAACTTCAGACAGGGATATCTATAGTAGCTTGTGATGGAGTAGGAGCTGGAATAGGAGATAAAGTTCTTATAACAAAAGGAAGTTCAGCAAGAAAAATTATGACTTTTGAAGAAGCTCCTATTGATGCTGCAATAATTGGAATAATAGATGAAGGAGAAGGTGAATAGGAGATGGCAAAAAAATTAATAACTCCTAATAATGTAACACAATATTTAAATGGAAATAAACTGTATGTTGATAAGGATATGATCTTATCTCCAGGAGTGAAGGATTATTTCAAGGAAAAGATGATTACATTAATCTATGGAGAAACAGAATTGTGTGAAGAAAAAAAGTGTTGTGAAAAACAATCAGCAGAGAATTTAAAAGATATGATAATAAGAGTTTTAGAGAAAGATTTCAATATATATGATAAAAAATTAGCAGAGCTGATTTTAAAAAAAATTGAAGGAGTGATTAAATAATGGGGATCAATGAAATAATCATCTATATAATGGTTTTATTTATGGTAATTGGGGCAATAGACAGATGTCTGGGAAATAAATTTGGATATGGAAAACAGTTTGAAGAAGGATTTATGGCTATGGGTTCATTGGCTCTTGCAATGGTAGGGGTAGTTTCTCTTGCCCCAGTACTGGCAAATATTTTAAGACCAATAGTTTCACCAGTATATAAAATGCTTGGAGCTGACCCAGCAATGTTTGCAACTACTCTTCTTGCTTGTGATATGGGGGGATATCCTCTGGCTATGCAGCTGGCAGAAACAGAGGCAGCTGGAAAATTTGCAGGACTTATTCTTGGGTCAATGATGGGAGCAACAATAGTGTTTACCATTCCTGTAGCTTTAGGAATTATAGAAGAAAAAGATAGAGAATTTTTAGCTAAGGGAGTTTTGGCAGGAATTATAACAATACCTCTTGGATGTTTGGCTGGAGGACTTGCAGCAGGATATAGTCTTTCTATGGTACTTGCTAATCTTGTGCCTATAATTATTGTTGCTGTTCTTATTTCTTTAGGTCTGTGGAAAATACCAGAGAAAATGACAAAAGGATTTACTATATTTGGACAGGGAGTTGTTATTGTTATAACTATTGGACTGGCAGCAATAATAATTGAAACACTGACAGGGATAGTAGTTATTCCAGGAATGGCCCCTATATCAGAAGGAATAGCTACAATAGGAGCTATTGCAATAACTTTAGCAGGAGCATTTCCATTAGTTTACTTTATTACAAAAGTATTTAGTAAGCCTCTTTTAAAACTAGGTGGATTGCTTGGAATGAATGATAAAGCAGCAGCAGGAATGATAGCTACTCTTGCTAATAATATTCCTATGTTTGGGTTATTGAAAGAAATGGATAATAGAGGAAAAATTTTAAATGTGGCATTTGCAGTAAGTGGAGCATTTGTATTTGGAGATCATTTAGGATTTATAGCTGGTGTAGATAAAACAATGATATTTCCAATGGTAGTGGGAAAACTTGTTGGAGGTATATCTGCTGTAATATTGGCAATGATAATGTTTGGAAAGGTTTCTGAAGAGAAAAAATAAGATAAGCAGGTGAAAATATGGAAATAAATCAAACTTTATTAGAAGAACTAATAAAAAAAGTCATAGAAGCTGAAATGGGAAATAAAAATACTTCAGAATATAAATTTATGGATAAGAGTGGTGTTGGTGTAATTAAATTAAATAAGATGACAAAAAGAGATAGAATGGATACAGGGAATCCAAAGGATGAAGTATATACTACTGATCTGTTCACTTTAGAAGAAGGACCAAGAATAGGTGCTGGACTGATGGAAATGATAAAAACTACATTTGACTGGACTCTTACTTATGATGAGATAGATTATATAATAGATGGGAAATTGGATATAGTAATAGATGGACGAACAATATCAGGAGAAAAGGGTGATGTAATATTGATACCTAAAAACTCAAAAATACAGTTTAGTGCTCCTGAATATGCAAAATTTTTATATGTAGTTTATCCAGCAAACTGGCAGGAAGGAAAATAGGAGGGGAAAATGAAAGCTTTTGGAATAAAACCAGAAATTAAATTTGGAGAAGATTCTCTTTCTTTTTTAAAAAATCTTCCTTATAAAAAATATTTTATAGTAACAGATGAGATGATGGTACAGCTGAAACTCACTGATAAAATTATAGATAATTTAAATTCCGACTGTAAAATAAAAATATTCAGCAAGGTGCTTCCAAATCCAACTGTAGATATAGTTCAAAAAGGAATAGCAGATTTAGTAACTTTTGAACCAGAGTGTGTAATAGCTTTAGGTGGAGGTTCTCCAATAGATGCTTGTAAAGCGATACTATATTTTGGTGATAAAATATTTAACCTTTTAGGAAAGAAAAAGGATAGGATATTTATTGCTGTACCAACTACAAGTGGGACAGGTTCAGAAGTAACTTCTTATAGTGTTATAACTGATAATAACAGTAAAATAGCACTGGCAAATGATAAAATGCTTCCTGATATAGCTATATTAAACCCAGAGTTTATGAAAACTCTGCCTAAAAAAGTAGTAGCTGATACAGGTATGGATGTATTAACACATGCACTGGAAGCATATGTATCAAAAATTTCTAATTCATTTACAGATTCTATGGCATTGGAAGCTATAAAAATTATATTTGAGAATCTACTGGAACACTACAATGACAGAGAGGTTATAGAACCTAGAGAAAAGGTACAATATGCCTCTTGCATGGCAGGGATAGCATTTAATAATTCATCATTGGGAATAAATCATAGTATTGCTCATAGTATAGGAGCTAAATTTCATATACCTCATGGAAGAGCAAATGCTATTCTTCTTCCTTATATAATAGAAGTAAATAGTAATGCTGATGGAAGATATGCTTCAATTGCTAAAAATTTAGGATTTCCTGCTTCTAACAAAGAAGAAGGAAAAAAATCCCTCAAAATATTTATTGAAATTTTAAAAGAAAAAATGAAAATAGAGAAATCCCTTGAGGAATTTGGAATAAATTTTGAAGAGTATAAAAAATTAATACCAGAAATATTAGCAGATATAAAAAAGATATATGTACTACATATAATCCTAATAGTTTAACTGATGAAGATTATATAAAGTTATTGTTGAAAATTTACTATGGAAAATAGAATGGACAAGGTATATTAAAATTACTCCATCATGAATATTTTACTTTTAAAATAAGGAGAATTCTATGAATAAAACTATAAAGAAAATAATCAAAGGAATAATGATATTTCAATTTTTAGTTACTACAATTTTTGCAGGAGGGCTGTTAGAAAATGGAAGATGGAATCCTGTAAATAGAGAAAAATTAGAAAAGTTAATAGAAAATAATAGAGGTAAAGGAAATTATGTAGTTTTTGACTGGGATTATACATCTATATATCAAGATACCCAAGAAAATCTATTTAGATATCAAATAGATAATTTAAAATTTAAAATGACTCCAGCAGAATTTAAAAAAGCTATAAGAAAAGATATTCCTATGGATAATTTTGCAGATGAATTTAAGAATGTTGATGGACAAAATATAAATATAGAAAAAATAGGAGAAGACTTAGATAAAGATTATACTTTTCTTTATGAAAATTATATAAAAAATAAAAAAATGACTCTTGAAGAGATTCATAAAACAGAGGAGTTCAAAGATTTTAGAGGTAAATTAGCATTTCTTTATGAAGCTATTGGAGGAACTTTTTCTCATGATATAGCTTATCCATGGGTTCTTTATCTGTTTACTGGAATGACTCCAGTAGAAGTGAAAGAATTAGCAAAAGAGGCAAATGATTTTGGAATTGGAAACAAACTTGATAAATATGTTTTAGAATCAAGTGATATTCTTAAAGGAAAAGCTGGAAAAGTAAGTAATATGTATAAAAGTGGATTAAGAACACAACCTGAAACAGCAAATTTATTTCATACTTTGAGAGATAATGGAATAGAAGTATATGTAGTATCAGCATCATTAGAAGAAGTGGTAGAAGTTTTTGCTGCTGATCCATCATATGGATATAATCTGCCTATAGAAAATGTTTTTGGAATGAGATTGGAAATGAAAAATGGAAAATTTATTACAGAATATAAGAAAGATTATCCGCAAACTCAGACTAAAGGAAAAGTAGAAGCAATAAATAAATTCATAAAACCTAAGCATAAAGGAAAGGATCCTATATTAGTAGCAGGAGATAGTTCAGGAGATTACAATATGATGACAGAATTTAAGGATATTCAAATTCTTCTATTAATGAAAAGAGAAGGGAAACTTGATGATTTAGCAAAAGATTCAAGAGCTGTTATACAATATAGAAATTCTCAGACTGGATTATTTGTTCCTGAAATATAAGAATAACAATAAAATAGTAGTTTAATATATGACAATAGTATAAAAATAATAAAAATATGTAATGAGAAATAAACAGAACTTAAAATAGAGAGAAAAACTCTTATAATTATTTTAAGTTCTGTTTTATTTTATATAATTTGACAATATTTTTTATATATTATAATATAAGCTTAAGATAGAATGTGTATTAGTTGATTTTGTATTTTGAAATGGAGGGGATAACCATGGAAAATAAAATGTTAGTTGTTTACTTTACTTGGAGTGGAACTTCAAAAATAATAGCTGAAAGAATAAAAAATGAATTAAATGCTGATATATTCCAAATAGAAGCAGTAAAAAAATATCCAAATAAATATATTACATGTGTGGCTCAAGCAGGTATGGAGAAGTTAAAAAAAGAAAGACCTCAGTTGAAAAGAGAATTAGAAAATATTTCAGAATATAAAAAAATAGTGTTAGTATTTCCTAACTGGTGGGGAACATTACCAATGCCTGTGTTTAGTTTTCTAGAAAAATATGATTTTAAAGAAAAAATAATACTTCCTATATGTATGCATGGAGGAGGAGGACTTACTAATACAGTAAAGGATTTGAAAAAAGTATGTACTGATGCAAATATTCTAGATGGAACAGCAATAAAAAAACAAGATGTAGATTCAGAAGAAACAAAAAAAATACTAGAAAAATTAGTAAATGAATTAAAATGAAAATAATTAAAATAAATATAAATGAAAAATGTTGAAAAATTAATTGAAATATGTACTTTTTTAAAAGTAAAAGATTGACAAAAAATAATATACATGATTTAATTTTTATTAGAAATATATAAAAATTAGGTGCTTATAGCTTAAAAGAGGAAGTAGGTTAAATTCCTACGCAGCCCCCGCTACTGTAAGATGGATGAAACTATCAAAACCACTGGAAAATTCTGGGAAGGGATAGGAGTAAAGTGAAATCAAGCCAGGAGACTTATCTAATTTTAGTTTTAGCTTTTATCGGGGAGATAAGAGTGATGAATTATTATACAATAATGATATATTTATTAAAAATAATATTTATACCTATTGAAAATAATCAATTCTTTAAGACTAAAATTTTAAAATTTAGGGGAATTTCTATTTTAAAATTTTAGTTGGAAGGAGTTGATTTTTTTATTTTAAATCTGTATTGATAAAGTATAGAAATGCGATTTGATTTTATAAAAATTAGTGGGAGAGATATGATGGAATTGAAAAAAATATTTGAAAAAATATTTCAAATAGGAATTGTTTTATTTGGAATAAGTTTTTTAACATTTGCATTGATATATTTGTCACCAGGAGATCCAGCAGAAATTATGTTAACAGCATGTGGGAATATTCCAACACCAGAACTTTTAACTCAAACAAGAATAGAGTTAGGATTAGACAAGCCATTTTTAACTCAATATGGAGAGTGGTTATTAAAATATGTAAGGGAGATATGGGATACTCTTATTCGTTAAAGGTGCCAGTGTGGGGAAAACTTGTTTCTAATTTTTTTATAACCCTTAAACTAGCAATAGCCTCATTAGTTTTAATGGTTGTAATATCAATACCTTTGGGAGTATTAGCTGCAGTAAACAGAAATAAAAAAATAGATTATTTTGTAAGAGCTTTTACTTTTATAGGAATATCAGTTCCAAGCTTCTGGTTAGGATTAATATTTTTAAGTATATTTGGAGTAAAATTGAAATTAGTACCAATAGCAGGAGGAACAGCTAATTTAAAAGCTTTAATTCTTCCAGCAGTAACATTGGCTTTGGCAATGTCAGCAAAATATACAAGGCAGGTTAGAACAACAATTTTAGATGAATTAAGGCAGGACTATGTAATTGGAGCAAGGATAAGAGGAATGAGTGAGAGGATAATCATGATAAAACATGTTCTTCCAAATGTATTACTTCCATTAGTAACTCTTTTGGGATTGTCTTTAGGAAGTTTATTAAGCGGAACGGCAGTTATAGAAATAGTATATAACTGGCCTGGAATGGGAAGTATGGCTGTAAAAGCTATCTCTAGTCATGATTACCCATTAGTACAGGGATATGTTTTATTTGTAGCATTATTTTATATGATTATAAATTTAATAGTCGACAGTTCATACAAATATTTGGATCCTAGATTGGGGGAGAAACATTAAAATGGATTTAGTGAAAAAATTAATGAAAAATAAGCAATTTGTATTTTTTCTATACTGGCATTAATAGTTGTATTAATAGCTATTTTTGCTCCATGGATTGCTGTTAAAAATCCTTATGATGCAATAATGACTGACTCACTAATTCCACCAGGGGAAAAATATATGTGGGGAACAGATAGATTGGGAAGGGATATATTTTCAAGAATAGTTTATGGAACAAGACCATCATTAATAATGACATTTACTTTAGTATCCGTTGTATTTTTAACAGGAACAGGATTTGGAATACTGGCAGGTTATTTTGGAGGAAGTATAGATATAGTCATTATGAGGTTTGCAGACATGATGATATCATTTCCAGGATTGGTTTTGGCAATAGCAGTTGCAGGGTTATTAGGACCAAGTATGACTAATGCAGTACTTGCTATAGCATTGGTAAGTTGGCCAAAATATGCAAGGTTGGCAAGGAGTCTAGTTTTAAAAATTAAAAATAATACATATATAGAAGCAGCTATTGTAGGAGGAGCGAGAACAAGGAAAATAATAGGAAGATATCTTATTCCTAATATGATACCAACAATGATTGTAACAGCTACTACAGATATAGGAACAATGATGTTGGAATTGGCTTCATTGTCTTTTTTAGGGTTTGGAGCACAGGCTCCAACTCCAGAATGGGGATTGATGCTGAATGAAGGGAGAACCTATATAACAAAAGCTTCATGGTTAATAATGTATCCTGGAATTGCTATAATAACAGTAGTAGTAATATTTAATATGTTGGGGGATAGTATTCGTGATATTTTAGATCCTAAAGAAAACTAAAAAATATAGAGGGGGAATAAAAGATGAGAGTAAAAGAAAAAAATTATGCTAAAAAAATCATTTTAACAGGGATAATGATTTTGGCTCTTTTTGCTGGTATGTCAACATCAATAACAGCAGCTCAAAAAGAAATAACAGTAGGGGTAACAAGTTTTGCAGATACTCTTGAAACAACAGAACAATATTTTAGTTGGGTGGTTTCGAGATATGGAGTTGGGGAAACTTTAGTAAGATTTAATGAGCAGGGAGAAAAAGCACCTTTGTTGGCAGAAAGCTGGGAAAATAGTGAGAGTGGAAAAGTATGGAAATTTAAAATAAGAGAAGGAGTAAAGTTTTCTGATGGAACAGAAATGACACCTGAAAGAGTAAAAAGTTCTCTTGAACGTACATTTAAATTAAGTAAAAGAGCTTCAACATTCTTTATGCCAAGTTCCATTAAAGTAGATGGACAGTATTTGGTAATTAGTACTGATAAGCCTGTTACTATTCTTCCTGAATGTTTGGCAGATCCTTTATTTATAATTGTTAATACAGATGCAGATACTTCAACTTTTGCAATGAAAGGACCAATTTGTACAGGACCTTATATTGTGGAATCATTTAATCCTACAGAAGTATGTATTGTTATAAAAAATAAACATTATTGGAATGGAGAAGTTCCTCTTGATAAAGTAACTTTTAAATGTATAAATGATCAGGCTACACGTTCAATGGCATTACAATCAGGGGAAATTCAAGTTGCATATAACCTTAAAACAGAAAATTTACAGGATTTTGAGAATCAAGAAAAATATAAAATACAAAGTTTAAAATCACTAAGAACAACTTTTGCTTTTATGAATGAAAAAGGTGTTCTTGGAGATAAAGTTTTACGTCAAGCAGTATCAAGAGCTTTAAATAGAGAAGTATATTGTAAAGTATTGTTAGAGGGAGGAGCAACACCAGGAAAAGCACCAATACCTCCTACACTAGATTTTGGATTTGATGAATTGATAGATGAGAACAGCTACAATCCAGAAAGTGCAAAGCAATTATTGAAAGAGGCAGGGTATAAAGATATTGATGGAGATGGATATGTAGAAACTCCAGATGGAAAAAAGATTCAACTTAATTTTGTTATTTATACAAGCAGAGAAGAGTTAAAAATATATGCTCAAGCTGCTCAGATAAGCCTTAAAGAAGTTGGAATTAATGTAAAAATAAATACAGTAAGTTATGAAACTTTATTAGATTTAAGAGATGCAGGAAAGTTTGATATGTTGATTTGGAATGTATTAGTAGCCAATACTGGAGATCCAGAAAACTATCTTCGTGAGAATTGGTATAGTAAATCTCCATCTAATCAATCAGGATATAAAAACATTAAGGTAGATGAACTATTAGATAAACTATCATCTGAATTTGATTCTGAAGAAAGAAAAAAATTATTATTGAAATTCAACAATTAATAATGAATGACATTTCTACAATTTTCTTTGGATATGAAACAACATATTTAATTACTTCAAAAAATGTAGAAAATATAGTATTATATCCAACAGATTATTATTGGATAACAAGTAAAACAGCGCTGAAATAGGAGAAAAATATGCTAAAGGTAAGAAACTTGACTGTACAATATGGAGATAAAAAACCAGTAGTAAAAAATTTTAATCTTTCAGTAAAAAAAAGTGAAATTATAGGAATTGTAGGAGAAAGTGGGAGTGGAAAAACTACTATAATAAAAAGTATTATAGGTGCTTTATCATATAATAGTAAAATATTATCTGGAAGCATTACACTAGATGGTGAAGAATTACTTGAATATACTGGAGAAACATTGAAAAAAAATAGAGGGAAAAATATAGCTATGATTTTTCAAGATTGTAGAAATACACTAAATCCAATTAGAAAAATAGGCAGTCAGTATATTGAATATATTCAGTATCATCTAAACTGTTCAAAAGAGGAAGCTAGAAGAAAAGCTGAATCAATGCTTAGAAAAATGAAACTTCCTGATCCTCAAAATGTGATGATGAGTTATCCTCATCAGTTAAGTGGAGGAATGTGTCAAAGAATAGGAATTGCTATGGCAATGACATTTAATCCTAAAATATTATTAGCTGATGAACCTACAAGTGCATTAGATGTGACAACACAAGCACAGATTGTACAAGAGCTTATAAATTTAAGAGATGTATATGAAACAAGTATCATTATTGTAACTCATAATTTAGGAGTAGCAGCTTATATGTCAGATAGAATTATAGTAATGAAAGATGGAGATGTAGTAGAAGAAGGTATCCCTAAAGAAATACTAAATTTCCCTCAAAGCGAATATACAAAATTATTATTGGATTCTGTTCCAAGATTGGAGGAAAGACATGCTGTCTAAAGAATCGGATTTAATTTTAAGGACTAGAGGTGTTTCTAAAATATTTACTACAGCAAAAAATCAGTTTTTAATAGCATGTAATGATATAAATTTAAATGTTTATAGAGGAAGGACACTAGGGATAGTAGGAGAAAGTGGTTGTGGAAAATCTACATTTGTAAGAATGCTGATGCAATTGGAAGAGGTAAGTTTAGGCAGTATAATTTATGAAAATAGAGATATAGCTCACTTTTCAAAGAAAGAAATATGGGAGCATAGAAAAAATATGCAGATGATTTTTCAAGATTCAATGGCAGCGTTTAATCCAAAAATGAAGATTATAGATATTATAACAGAACCTCTGATGAATTATGGATTGTTGTCAAATAAAAATAAAAAACAGAGAGCAGAAGAATTATTAGAAATGGTAGAGCTTTCTAAAGAATATTTGTATTCATATCCTCATAATGTAAGTGGAGGACAACTTCAAAGGGTGGGGATAGCAAGAGCTCTTTCATTAAGTCCTAAAATATTAATATGTGATGAAGCTACTTCAGCTTTAGATGTTTCTATACAGGATAGTATTATAAAATTATTAAAAAAACTCCAAAAAGAAAAAAATTTAAGTATAGTTTTTGTATGCCATGATTTAGCTTTAGTTCAATCTTTTTCTCATGAAGTTGTTGTAATGTACTTAGGAAATATAATGGAAATTTTACCAGGGCAAAAAGTAAAGAAAGAAGCACTTCATCCATATACAAAAGCTTTAGTAAATGCAGTCTTTACTCTTGACATGAATTCTAAAGATAATTTGGAATTGTTGGAAGGAGAAGTACCAAGCCCAGTAAATCTTCCAGAAGGTTGTCCTTTTGTAAATAGATGTAAGTGTGCAATAGAAATATGTAAAAAAGAAAAGCCAGTATTAAAAGAAATTAATAATGAACATAAAATAGCTTGTCATTTAAATGAAGGAGAAGTTGAGTAAAGATGAAAACAAAAATATTAACTGATAAAATGTATCTTTCTCTTATGTTTCCTTTTATATTTTCTACAATTACACAGCCTCTATTAGGTGCTGTCGATATTGCAGTAATAGGCAGATTAGCAAATGAAAATTATATATCAGGAATAGCAATAGGAGCATTGATATTTAATACTTTGTACTGGATGTTTGGATTTTTAAGAGTCAGCAGTACAGGATACAGTGCTCAGTCTACATATAAGACTTTAAAAGAAAATTCAGATATATTTTTAAGACCAGTTTTTATAGCAATTGTTATTAGTATAATTTTTTTAATTTTTCAGAAAATTATATTTAATACTTCCATGAAATTTATAGCTCCTTTAGATGAAATTAAAGATATATCATATGTTTATTTTAAAATATTAATAAATGGAGCACCTTTTGTACTTTTTAATTATGTAGTTTTAGGTTGGTTAATGGGAAAAGGGGACATAAAAGGATCGTTAATAATGCAAATAGGTGGAAATATTTTAAATATAATATTAGATATAGTGTTTGTTTTAATAATGAATTTTGGTGTGGAAGGAGTAGCTTATGCTACATTGATATCTCAAATCTTTTCAACAATTGTGGGACTTTATTTTATAGTACCCTATGGTTATTTTAAACATATTGAAATAAAAAATATTTTGAATAGAGAGGAATTTGTAAATATAATTTCGTTAAATAAAAATTTAATGATAAGAACTTTTTTTCTTCTTATGCACAATAATATGATCATGGCAGCTAGTTCTGGACTGGGAGCAGACATATTAGCAGTGAATAGTATTCTTTTACAAATACTTTCATTGCTGTCATATGCTTTTGATGGAATAGCAAATACATCTAGTGTTTTTGCAGGAAGAGCAAGGGGATTAAAAGATAATAACCTGATGATACAGGTATGGAAAAAGAATTTACAATGGGGGATAATTCTGGTTTTTTTACTAACTACTATATATATTTTGATATCAAAGAATATAATTTTAATTTTTACAGATATAGAAAAAATAGTAAGCTTATCAGAAAAATATTCTTATTGGATAGCTTTGTACCCAATAACAGCATTTTTAGGTTTGACATATTATGGTGTTTTTACAGGCTCTAATATAACTTCACCAATAGCACAATCAACTTTTTTAGCATTTTTATTTTTTTCAATTTCATGGAAATTTATAATACCAGAAATTGGAAATAATGGAGTTTGGCTTTCATTAATTATATTTTATTTTTGTAGAGGAATATTTCTTATTCCTCAGTTGAAAAAAACATTGGTGAAAGAGAATTCTGTGGAAGATGATAGAATTTAATAAAATAATAAATAGAAATATATAAAAAAGAACAGCCTCGTTGCTGTTCTTTTTTATGGTTATAATAAAAATCAACTCCATTGTTGCCTTTTATTAATTTAGATAGATACAATATTTTAAGGCAGATATACCAATTATAATCTTTGCAAGTAAGGTTTTAAACCTTGCTCGTATTAAAAATTTGTAGTTACTACTAGGGCTTTTCTTTTCTTACTATAAGTATATAACATAAATAAAATAAATGCAAGAATATATATAGTTTATTATTATATATGTTTTAAAGGTTTAAAATTTCTTTTTTAAATCTATTTTTTCATTTTTTACACTAATATAGTGACTTTTATAAATATAATACATTTAGTTATTTTATTTTAAATCTTATTTTTTTGTATATTTTTATAAAATTATATTTATTAAGTTAATTTTTAAAGTCTAAAACTTATATAATTATTTATTTGATATATTATTGCATAAAAAATATTTATATTATATAATTATATCAAGAAGAGATTCTTAATTGCATTGCCCCCCGGTAGTGCGATATATGCCAAATTTTCCCACTAATAATTTTCTTATTCGCCAATTAAGATATTATTGGTGGGAAACTAAATATTTAATAGAACTTATATAGAATTTTGTTGATTTTCTTTTTAGATAGACTTTTCTTCTGGTAAATATATAATATTTAATTCTGTGTAGTTTAAACTTAAAGTAGCCCTTAATAGGGCTATTTTAAATTAATAATATTTTTCATCATAAGTATAAAGATAACTTTAGAAATGAATATTATTTTATATTATTATATTAAATATATCTAAAAATAAAGTGTTGATAGTATGAAGAGCATTAATTACAAATTAGAATAGTATCATCAAAAGAAAAAACTTTTTTTATGCTTTCAATAGAAGTTGCATTTCCTAAGTTAAAATATTTATTGTAATCAATAGATAAGAATAATAGAGTTTCTAATTTTAAAGATGAATTTTTATTAATAAAAAGATCATAATATAGTTCTAAAAGAGTAGGTATATGGTCATACACTTTAATAGTTTCTTCAGGAAAAAAGTTAGGAAATCCAAATTCATTTTTATTTCCCATTATGTATAAATTATTTCCTTTGCTGTCTTTTCCTCTTATAATAATTTCAATAGGAATATGATATTTTGAATATTGAGATAGTTCCATATTAAGAAGAACATTATTTTCCCATTCTCCTTTTGTAAGCATTTCTTCAAATATTTCTTTTAATTCTTTTAAGACCATCATTATCCTCCCTAATACTAGAGCAAGCCAAAATAAAAAACTTCTCTTAATAATAAGAGAAGTATAAAAGTTTTTATTCTTTTATACTTCCCAATCCTCGTGAGCTGTATAATCAATATTATTTATGGCAGGTTTCCTGACTTAGAATCATTTTACTCACATACCTTCCCAAATATTATATTCAGTGGTAATTTGCTTTCATCCTCATTACAGTGGCGGGACCGTACAGGATTTAAACCTGTTTCCCTTTTAATCTAGTAATACTAGAACCAAAAATAAATATTTTATTGTAATATCTTTAATCAAATGATATATTAATTTTATTTGAAAGTCAATGGAAAACATATCAACCTTAGAAAGATAGTAATTTTAATAAGGAATAAAAAAATAATTTTGGTATTTTATATAAAAGTGAAAATAAAAATAAAAATTATAAGTTTTATTGATTCAGATTGTATATTTTTTATAAAAAACAAGAATTGATTTTATATAGTCTATGTTTGAAAATAGATGGTAAAAGTAATATATTGACAATTATGTTTAAAAGTTGTAATATAAAAATGTTATTTAAATAAAAAAGATGATTAGGTGCATATAAGCTTAATAGAGGAAGAGGAGTGAGAATCTCCCACAGCGCAAGCTGCTGTATAGTGGACGAAATCATATTATGTCACTGGGAAACTGGGAAGGCGTGAGAGTAGGATGAAGCTGAGTCAGAAGACTTACCAATGGTCATATAAAAATATGCTATTTTTTAAATAGTTTTTTAATATTTGACTCTCCAGTAAGGTAGAATTCTCTATTAACTGGAGAATTTTTTTATTTAGGAAATGGAGGAAAGATGAAAAAAATAGCAATTTATGGAAAAGGTGGAATTGGAAAATCAACAATATCCTCAAATTTGTCAGCTATTTTTTCTATGAAAGGAAAAAAAGTGTTACATATAGGCTGTGATCCGAAAGGAGATTCTACCAGAAATTTAATGGGAAAAAAATTACTACAGTTATAAATCAATTGAAACAAAAAAATGAAATAGAAAGAGCAGATGTTATTTTTAAAGGATTTAATGATATAGAATGTATAGAAGCAGGGGGACCAGAAGCAGGAATAGGTTGTGCTGGAAGAGGAATAATAACAACAATGGAAGAATTGGAAGATATGGAGGTATTTGAAGAAGAAAGAGATATTATAGTTTATGATGTATTGGGAGATGTAGTTTGTGGAGGATTTGCAGTACCAATGAGAGAAAGATATGCAGATACTATTTACATAGTAACATCTTCTGAATTCATGTCTTTATATGCAGCTAACAATATAATGAAAAGCATAAAAAATTTTTCTTATGATAAAGGTATAAAATTCGGTGGAATAATATATAATCAAAGAAGTAAAAATTCCAGAATTAATGCAGTGGAGCTTTTTGCAGAGATGACAATGACAGAGATAATTGGTAAGATACCGTACAATAAGGATATAATGAAAGCAGAACTTCAAGGGAAAACATTGGCCGAAAATTGTATACAGTCAGAAGTATATAAATATTTTGAACAACTTGGAGAACAAATATTAAAAGATGCAAATGATACTATTCCTGAGCCATTGTCAGAAGAAAAATTAGAATATTTGGCAGCACAGATACTACAGTTGGAAGAAAGAGAAGAGGATTAAAGGAATGGAACTAGAAAGATGCCTTTTAGATAGAGAAATAAATAAAATGCTGAAGGAATTGTTACAAATCCCAAGAAATATAATTGTTTCTATAGGACCTGTAGGATGTTTAAATGTTTTATATAATGAGTCAGTAAGAGAAAATAAAAATGAGAAACTTTATACATTTCCAGTAAATGAAATAGAGATGCTGTCAGGAGAGCATATAAATAATTTAGAAAAATCATTAATAGAGATAATTAATGAAAAATATAAAGAGATTGATTCAATCATTATTTATAAGACTTGTGGAGATATACTTATGTGTAGCGATTTTAATTTGTTGATAAAAAGAATAAAAAAAGAGTATGGAATAATAGTAAAAGTTTTAGAAAGAGGACCAATTTCTAAGAGAAAAATATTTCCAAAAGAAAGATTAAAAAATTTATTAACAGAATTAAAAGAAGAATTGAATCAAAATGAGAAAATTATAAATATAAAAAAAGCAAAATCAAAAGGGAAAATACAACATTATATCCCTCCAATAGTTTCTGATTATTCTGGAGTTTGTTCAGCATTATATTCTTCTAAAATATTGAAAGTTGTTATTTCTCCTGGAGGATGTAAAACTCCAATTATTTATGATGAGATAAGAAATATAAATGAAAGTATTGTATATTGCAGTACTATGGGAGAAATAGAAATTCTTCTTGGAGATATAAAGGAACTGAATGAAAAGATAAAAAATGTACTGATAAAAAATAAGAAAATAGACTTTATTGTTATTATAAAAACAGTTGTTCCAGCTATAATAGGCATGGATATTGAAAGTATTGCTGAAAAAGTAGAAAAAGAAACAAATCTTCCTGTAATATCTTTAAATACAAGTGGATTTTCTAATTATTATTCAGGAGTATCTCTTGCTTTAAAAAATCTTGGAAAAAAATTTATGAAAGAAAATAAAAAAAAGAAAAATAGTGTGAATATTTTAGGATATACTCCTTTAACATTTGGAAAAATAGAAAAATTAAAACCTTTCTTTTTAACAATTAAAAATCTAAAATTAGAGATACAAAGTATTTTTTCTCATAGACTTTCATTGGAGGCAATAGAAAAAAGTACTTGTGCAGAATTAAATTTAGTATTAAGTCATGAAGGGATAGAACTGGCAGAATTCATGAAAAAAGAGTATGATATTCCATATATAATAGTAAATGTTGTGGGAAGATATAGCATGGAAAAAATGAAAGAAGAACTTGGGAAATATTTTAATCTGGAATACAAACAAGATATAAAATATAAAGAAATAGATGAAAGAAAAGTATTGATTATTTCATCACCTGTGATGGCAGAAAATATTAGGCAGATATTAAAATTAGATTTTGGATTGACAGAGATTAAAGCTGTTTCTTTTATAAGAAAATCTGGAAAAATGAAAAAAGCTTATCAACATAAGTATATCAAAGAAATAGAAATGATAGAAGATGAAGGAAAATTAAAATTATTGGAAGAAAAATATAATCCAGATATAATAGTAGGAGATTTAATTTATCAGAGAATATTTGAAGGAAATAAAATTTTTATTCCTATGATTCATCCTGGATATAGTACAAAATTATATATGGATTATGAATATGAGTATTGTGGAGAAAATGGTTATAATTATTTAAAAAAATTTCTATAAAATAATTAAAGGAGAGTGGGAAGGATGAAAAAGTTTTTAAGTTATGCACTTATGTGTTCATTATTTATTTTGGGAAGTATAACTGCTGAAGGAAAGATAGTAACTGATTTGACAGGAAAGAAAGTAGAAATATCAGATAATATTCAAAAGGTGGCTATAGTTCCAATACCATGGGCATCACTTGCTTATGCAGTAGATGGGAGTGCTTCAAAGATTGTAGGAATGCATCCATCAGCAATAGGAGCATATAAAATAAGTATCTTGAAGGAAATGGCTCCAGAGATGGAAAAAATAAATTCAACTTTTGTGGATAATAATTTTAATATGAATTATGAAGAACTGGCTCTTTTAAAACCTGAATTAGTAGTAATATGGGATTATCAAGGAGAGGTAAAGGAAAAACTTGATAAAATAAAAATTCCTTCAGTGGCTATAAAATATGGAACATTGGAAGATGTACAGGCAGGAATTAAATTATTGGGAGATATTTTCAACAAAGAGGAAAAAGCAAGTGAACTTATAGCGTATCATAAAGATACAAACAACTATCTTGCAGCAAAAGAGAATGAATTAAAAAATATAAAAAGAAAAAAGATTCTTTACATAAGAGATTCGCAATTAACAGTAGCAACAGGAAATTCAGTTAATGATATTATGATAAATATGGCTGGTGGAGAAAATGTAACTAAGGATATTAAAACAGGAAACTGGACTAAAGTGACTATGGAACAAGTAATGGTATGGAATCCAGATATAATTA
This sequence comes from Fusobacterium varium, assembly GCA_900637705.1. Lineage (NCBI taxonomy): Bacteria > Fusobacteriati > Fusobacteriota > Fusobacteriia > Fusobacteriales > Fusobacteriaceae > Fusobacterium > Fusobacterium varium. The sequence continues at coordinate 2,743,592 of LR134390.1, read as the reverse complement.
TTTTGAGCAATTTTGATAATATACAACCAGATGATCTCTATAATAATAAAATCAGTGGACAAAATTGGGCAAATATTGAAGCTATAAAAATAAAAAAGTATATAAAGCTCCAATAGGAATTTATAGATGGGACGCGCCTTGTGCAGAGACACCACTTATGATTAAGTGGATAGCTAAAATTGCTGAACCTGAAATTTTTAAAGAATATAATATAAAAAAAGACATCAAAGATTTTTACTCTAAATTTTTTAATTATGAACTTTCAGAGGAACAATTAGAAACTATTTTAAATGTAAAAATAAATCAAGGAATTGATATTTAAGAGAGGATAAAATGTATAAGGATAATTATAGGCAGAAATTTCTGCTTCTTATAGGAATATTAATTTTTTGCATATTTGGAGGAATATTTTTAGGAAGATTTTATATATCTCCATCAATATTTGTATCAATTATAGTTGAAGGACTAAAAGGCATAGAAAATACTTCTATTGAAAGTTCTATAATATATCAACTTAGGATTCCAAGAGTGTTGATGAATGTAGTGGTAGGAGCAGGACTTGCTGTATCAGGAACAGCACTTCAAGGGATATTTCAAAATCCTCTTGTAAGTCCAGATGTAATTAGTGTAAGCTCAGGATCAGCTTTTGGTGCAGTGCTTGGGATATTATTTTTTGGAATGAGTGGCTATGTTGTAATATTAGCTATGTTTTTTGGAATATTAAGTGTAGGAGTGACATATATTTTATCAAGAGTTAGAGGAGAGAGTTCTACTCTTTCTCTTGTCCTTTCAGGAATGGTGATGACATCGCTTTTTGCTTCTCTTATTTCCTTGATTAAATATACTGCTGATCCTTATGATAAACTTCCAGCAATAACTTATTGGCTTATGGGAAGTTTTTCAAATGTTTCATATTCTGGATTGAAGATAGCAGTAATTCCTATTGGCTTAGGAATAACAATTCTATACCTTTTAAGATGGAGAATAAATATTCTTTCCCTAGGAGATGATGAAGTTCGTTCATTGGGAGTTAATCCCAGTACTATCAGAGCTTTTATAATAATATTGGTTACTTTGATTACAGCCACATGTGTAACTATAACAGGAATAATAGGATGGGTAGGGCTTTTGATTCCTCATATCTGCCGTATGTTTATAGGAGTGGATAATACAAAATTAATACCAAGTTCTTGTGTAGTGGGAGCTATATTTATGCTGCTAATAGATGGAATAGCAAGAACAGCGACAGCAGCAGATATACCAATAGGGATATTAACTTCTTTGGTAGGAGCACCATTTTTTATTATTATATTTAAAAGATACAAGAGCTGGTGATAAAATGAACTTAGAAATAAAGAATGGAAACTTTGGATATTTAAAAGATAACTTGATTTTAAAAGATATAAATTTAAAAATAAATGATGGAGAGATTTTTACAATACTAGGGCAGAACGGAATAGGAAAAACTACTCTTTTAAAGTGTTTTAATGGTGTATTGAAATGGAGTTCTGGAGAAATGTATATAGGAGGCAAAAGAGTAAGTTCACCAAAAGAATTAAAAAGTATAGGATATGTGCCTCAGGCACATAATCTTTCATTTCCATATTCAGTGAGAGAGTTAACTATAATGGGAAGAGCTAGATATCTTGGAATGTTTTCTACTCCTTCTAAAAAAGATCAAAAGTTGGTGGAAGAGGTATTAGATGAAATAGGAATTCTTCATTTGATAGATAAAAAATGCTCTGAATTGAGTGGAGGGCAGCTACAAATGGTATTTGTGGCAAGAGCTTTAGTCGGAACTCCTAAAATATTAATATTAGATGAACCTGAATCTCATTTAGATTTTAAAAACCAGGCTGTCATTTTAAAATTAATAGTAAAATTGGTAAATGAGAGAGGAATAACCTGTATTTTTAATACTCATTATCCAGAATATGCTTTGAGAATATCAGATAGATCTATGATAATGGGAAAGAATGATTACATTATAGGAAAAACTGCTGATATAATAAATGAGGATAATTTAAGAAAATATTTTGGGATAGAGACAAAAATTCTTGATACTAAAATAGAAGATAAAATCTTAAAAAGTGTAATTATTACAGATGATTTTGATAAATAATGAAGGGAGGTAGAAGCCTCCCTTCATTATAATATTGTATATATTAAAAACTATACTTAAATCCGACAAAATAGCTTCTTTTATTACCAGCATAATAAGAAAGAGTATCTGTTGAAGTAGAAGCTTTAGCATAGTAGTATTCTTTATCAAATAAATTGTTTACACCACCATAAATAGTCAGTCCATTGTTAAGAGTATAGTTAATATTTAGATTTGTTTCACTATGTCCTCCTTGTTTTCCAAGTCTATTATGATAATCATATTGGGCATATGAACTTCCATAATAGAATAGAGTTGCATTAATGTTAAGATTATCAATAAGTTCATAATTGAAACCTATACTAGCTGTATAATTAGGTAAACCAGGAACTTTTTTCCCATCATATTTTCCACCATCTATTTCATGGTGAATATAGCTTAAACTCTGTCTTAAAGTTAGTTTATCTATATATTGTTCAGAAGCAAGTTCAATACCTGTTCTCAAAATTGGATCTGGGAAATTATAATTACTTGACTGTTCTCCACTAGCTTTTGTCAAATAAAAAATCTCTTTTTTAGTTTTACTATGGAATATTGATCCTGTAAAGTATAAGCTATTCCAAAGAGTTTTTGCACCCAGTTCTATAGTATCAGAAGTCTGAACATCTAAATCAGTATAAAGAGTATTCCAACTTCCAGCTTCTCCAGCAGTAGGAGCTCTGAAAGCTCTATTATATGTTAAAAAGATTGCAGATGAATCATTTGCAAAATATGTACCTGTTAATTCATAAGCTTGTTCATTAAATGAATGGTCAAAACTTTTAGAAGGAGCATTTCTATTTTCAAGGTCATACTCTATTTTTTGATGTCTAAATCCTTGTGTAAATTGAAAATTATTGTATTTCATATTATTTATGATGAAACCACCAATAGATTTTCTTTCTGTGTATGTATCTGTTGTAGATGAACCGGTACTTGTATGACTTTGTGACTGATAATCAGATTTTCCTTTGGAAAAATCTCCACCTAATATTAAATATGATTTATCCCAATAAGTATATTTTATTTGAGGATTGATATAATAAGTTTTTGTATCTCTGTCAGTACTTGGAACTCTTTTAGGAACTTTTACTCCACCAACTATTTTATCTTTTATACTTGTAGAGGAATATTCTCTATGTTTATAGTCTCCGTTAATCATAAATGTTAGATTATCAGAGAATTGAGTATCATATTTCATTCTGAAAATATCTAAAGTTTCTTCTGCTTCAGTAGTTGAATTACTTTTTCTTTTATCTTTTTTATCTACAGTACCAGAAAATTTAGAATCTACTTCAGCATTACTATAGCTTAAATATAGATTTCCATTATCAAATCTATATTTTGATTTAATTTCTGCATATTTAGTTTCTCTTTCAGAATGATGTCTGTAACCATCAATAGATTTATCTAAATATGTTGCTTCTAAAGAGAATCTATCAGTTACTTGTGAACCAACATTTACTTTATAATTTCTTGTATTCCAATTTCCTCTCTCTATTCCAGCCTGTCCATAATATTTTTTATTCTGTGCTTCTTTTGTAATAATATTGATTACCCCTCCAACAGCACCTTCTCCATAAAGAACATTTCCTCCATTAGGAACAACTTCTATTCTTTCAACAGTATCTATAGGAACAAGATTAAGATTGAATGCTCCTGTATCTGTGGTGCTATTAATAGAACTTCCATCTACTAGCACTAGAATATTTTGAGCAGATTTTCCAGGTATTTGTCCTCTGAAAATAATATCGGCCATAAAATCTTGACCACCAGTTGAGCTGATATACATTCCTGGAACTGATTTTACGGCTTCCTCAACACTTTGAGCACCATATTTTTCAATATCTGCTGCTGTGATTACAGTAACATTTTTTGGTGTTTCCAAGACGCTTGTACCAAAGTTTTCTGTTGATACAACTGTTTCATTAAGCCTTGTACTTGCAATACTGTTTTTCTCAGCTGCCATTCCCTCTGTTGCTAAAATAGCCAAAAGTATTAAACTAATTTTTTTCATTTCTTCCTCCCGTGTTTATGTATAAAGATGACTGTCTGTCATTCTCTGATGAACTGATACGATGAATACCTTGATGTTTGAAATGAAATATAGACAAATAAAAAACTTCTCTAAAAAATTAGAGAAGTATAAAAGACAAATATCTTTTATACTTCTCGTCCTCGCAAGCAGTATATGATTAATTATTTTATGGCAGGTCTCCTGACTTGGAATCGCTTTACTTGTAACCCTTCCCAGAATTTTGTTCTAGTGGAAATTTACTTTCATCCTCCTTACAGTGGCGGGACCGTACAGGACTTTAACCTGTTTCCCTTTTAATTCAGTATATACTAAAACCAAAAATAAATATTTAATTGAAATATATTTATGATAATACAATAATAAAACTTAAAAGTCAACAAAATAATTTAAAATAGAATATAATAAACTATAATAAAACAAATACAGATTTTTTTGAAAAAAGTAAAAAAATAAAATTGTTAGAAATGAAGGAATGAATGGTAAAAAATAAATTTTTAAAAAAAGAAACAGTTATTTTTTAATACTGTTTCTTTTTTGGTTACATATTAGGTTCGTAAATATATTTATATAATTTTTCTAATGAATCAATGCAATTAACCCCTGGTGACATTCGTAGAAGATTTGGATCAGCTTCAATAATCATATTTGTTTTAAAAGCTGTAGTTTCTTTTAATGGAGAATTATTATTAAATTCTCTATCAAAATTTTCTTTGCTCATAGAATTCTTTCCAATGTATAATCTCAGTACTATATCAGGATTTAATTCAATAAGAGCTTCTAAATCAATAGGAATGAGTCCTTTTGTAAAGAGTTTATTTTGAATAGAGGAGGCAGCATTATCACAATTTAATATTTTTAATAAACTATGAACATAATGATTTTTTCCAGCTAAAGAATATCTGTTATCAAAACCATAAATCATAGCGACTTTTTTTCTAGGTTTATCTTTAACTTTTTTTCTTATTACATCTTCTCGTTTTTCAATATCACTTAATATTCTTTCAGCTTGTTTCTCTCTGTCAAATGTTTTACCAAGTAGTTTGATTGTATCTTTAGTATCTTCATAACTGTGAAAATTTAAATAAAGAACTGAAATTCCCAGTTCCTTGTATTTTAATTGAGTTGAAGGCTTAATAAAAGTTGTGGATACAATTTGGTTTATTCCTAATTCAATAATTTTTTCATAATCAGGGGCAGCAGCTCTCCCAATTTTTGGAAGATGTTCCAATTCTTTTGGAATAGGATGCTGTGAAATAGGAACAGCTACTAAAGGTATTTCGAGTTCATAGCACAGTTTAGCAGTTACTGCTGAATCAGTAGCTATTTTTAAAATTTTATTGTCAGTTGATATAGAACTTTTATTTTCTTCTTTAATGCAAGCAGAGAAGAGAAAAAAGCATGAAAAAATATATATTATAAGTTTCATAGGAATCTCCTTAAATATTATCAGTATTTTTAGTATAAAGGCCAAGTATCTTAAAGAAAGGATAACCTCTTTTAACTTCTTTTTCTGTAACAACTCCATATACATCTTGTATAAGAGTTTCATTAAGTACTTTTGAAGGAGAGCCAAAACATTGTTTTTCTCCATTTTTTAGCACTAGTATTTTATCACTATATTGGGAAGCTTGATTTATATCATGAAGAACCATAAGTACTGTGATTCCTAATTTTTTATTCAAATATTTGATAAGCTCAAGTATTTCCAATTGATGGCATATATCTAGATAGGTTGTAGGCTCATCTAAGATAAGAAAATCAGTTTTTTGTGCTAGAGCTGTAGCTATCCAAACTTTTTGACGTTCACCTCCTGACAAAGTAGAGAGCTTTCTATCTTTGAAAGAATACATTTTTGTCTCTTTGAGAGCCCACATTACAATATCTTCATCTTCTTGGTTAAAAAGATTATACCAACTTTTGTAAGGAGCTCTTCCACACTCTACCAATTCTTCTACTTTCATATCTTCAATAGTAGGATTCCCTTGATGGACAAAAGCAATAGTTTTTGACATTTCTTTAAAAGAAAAGACATTGATATCTTTTCCTGATACAAAAAGACATTCGTTGTCAGCTTTTATCAATTTAGCAATTCCTGCAAGAAATGTAGATTTACCAGAACCATTAGGACCAATAAGAGATATTATCTCTCCTTTTTTTATTTCTATATCAAAGTCTTTTAAAATAATTTTATTTCCATAAGCAAGATTTAATTTTTTACTACTTAATACATTCATATCAGTTCTCCTTTGTTCTTAAAAGGAATAGAAAAAAAGGAATACCAATAGCAGAAGTTACTATCCCAACTGGAATATCAAAAGGAGAAAAAAGATTACGTGCAGCAGTGTCAGCTAATAGCATAAGAACACTTCCCATAACAGCAGAAAATGGAATTAAAAATAGGTGATTTGTCCCAACTATAAGTCTTGATATATGAGGTACAACTAGTCCAACAAAAGAGATAAGTCCTACATTGGCAACAGATATTCCAGTTAAAAAGCAGGCTATGAGTACCAGTTTAATTCTTTTTACTGAAGGATTTATTCCAAGATTTGATGCAACCTTATCTCCTAATTGTAAAAGATTTGCATCTTTATATGAAAAAATAGAAAGGGAAAGACCTATTATAGTAATAGGGAAAAGAATTTTTATATGATGCCATCCTCTCCCACTGAAACTTCCATTGAGCCACAATAGAGCACCTTGCAGCTGGTCACTGAAAATAATAAATAACAAACTTATAAAACTAGAAAGGAAAGCATTGACTGCTACTCCTCCTAATATAATTCTAATTGGTTTTATTTTACCGTTTTTAACTGAAATTACTATAACTGCCATACAAGATATAGTTCCACCTATAAAAGCTATAAAACTTATCCAGAAAAGATGATCTGGGAAAAGCAGCATAATAACAAGGGCTACTAAACTAGCACCAGTAGATACTCCAGTTAGTCCAGGATCAGCTAAAGGATTTTGCATTACACTTTGAAGCAGAACACCAGATACAGCAAGATTTGCTCCTACTAATATAGAGAGCAGCAGTCTTGGAATTCTTACATTGATAATTATATTTTTTAATCCTGAATCAGCACTTGAAATAAAAGCATTAAGTATATCAAAAATATTGTAGCTGGAACTTCCGAAGTTTAAAGCTGCAATTGAAGATAATATAAGCACTGAAAAGAGCAGCAGGAATTTTATTTTAGTCATAATCGCTCCTTTTAAATAAATTTTAAATTTATATATTCTATTGTAAGGAACAAAAATAGAAAATGCAATACATAAATATAAGGGTGAACCAAAATATTTAGTCACCCTATATAAAAATTTGCAATATTAGAAATTATATTTGAATCCAACAAAGTAATTTCTTTTTGTTCCTGCATAGTAGTTAATTTTATCACCAGTTACATTACCTGATGTATTTTTTGTGACTCCTGCTTTTGCATGATAATATTCTTTATCAAAGAGGTTATTTATTCCAGCATATAAAGTAAGTCCATTTGTCATAGTATAGTTAATATTTACATTAACTTCACTATATCCACCTTGTTTAGGATATCTGTTAGCATAATCATATTGAATATAAGTTTTTCCATAATAAAGTAAAGTTGTATTAAAGTTTAAATTTTCAACTAATTCATAATTAAATCCTAAACTCGCCACCATATTAGGTAATCCAGGAACTTTTTTTCCATCATATTTTCCCCCATCAATTTTATGATGTGTATAACTGAAACTTTCTTTTAAAGTTAATTTATTAAAATATTGTTCTGAAGCAAGCTCAACTCCATTTCTGATAATAGGATCAGAGAAATTATAGTTACCTGCTATTTCTCCACTTGTCTCACTAAGATAAAATATTTCTTTATTTGTCTTACTGTGAAAAATTGAACTAGTAAAATAAATATTATTCCAAAGAGCTTTTCCACCTAATTCAAAAGTATCAGATGTTTGAATATCTATATTTTCACTTTGCCAACTTCCAGCTTCACCAGCAGTAGGAGCTCTGAAAGCCCTATTATATGACAAGAAAGCAGAGGCTGTATCGTTAATAAAATATGTGCCTGTCAATTCATAAGCTTCTTCATTAAATGAATGGTTAAAACTTTTTGATGGAGTTTCTCTATTCTCAAGATTATATTCTATTATTTGGTGTCTAAATCCTTGTGTAAATTGAAAATCCTTATATTTTATATTATTTATGATGAATCCACCAATAGATTCTCTTTCTGTATATGTATTTGTTATAGATGAACCAGTACTTTTATGACTTTGTGATTGATAATCTGATTCTCCCTTAGAAAAATCTCCTCCTAAAACTAAATATGATTTATTCCAGTAATTATATTTAAGTTGAGGATTGATATAATAAGTTTTGGTATCTCTGTCAGTACTTGGCATTCTTTTTGTAATTTTATTTATTGTTTTTTCACTAGTAGAAGAATATTCTCTGTGTTTGTAGTCTCCATTAATCATGAATGTCAAATTATCAGCGAGTTGAGTATCATATTTCACTCTAAAAATATCTAGTGTTTCTTTAGCTTCAGTAGTTGAATTACTTTTTCTTTTATCATCTTTAGTAACATATCCAGAAAATTTAGAATTTATTTCACCAGTACTATAGCTTAAAACTAAATTTCCTTTATCAAATCTATATTTTGATTTAACTTCTGCATATTTAGTTTCTCTTTCTGAATGGTGTCTATATCCATCAGATAATTTATCAAGATATGTTGCTTCAATAGCAAATCTATCAGTAATTTGCGAACCTACATTAACTTTATAGTTTCTAGTGTAGTTACCTCTATCTGTTCCAACTTGTCCGTAAAATTTCTTGTTTTGAGCTTCTTTAGTAATAATGTTTATTACTCCTGCTACAGCTCCTTCGCCATAAAGAACATTTCCTCCATTGGGAACTACTTCGATTCTTTCAACAGTATCAATAGGAACCAAACTTAGATTAAATGCACCAGAATCGGTGGTACTATTTATAGGGCTTCCATCAACTAAAACAAGAATATTTTGAGCAGACTTTCCTGGTGTTTGTCCCCTGAAAATAATATCAGACATAAAATCTTGTGCTCCAGTATTACTGAAGTACATTCCAGGAACTGATCTTACAGCCTCCTCAACACTTTGAGCCCCATATTTTTCAATATCTTCAGCTGTAATAACAGTAACATTTTTAGGTGTTTCCAGCACACTTATTCCAAAGTTTTCTGTTGATACAACTGTTTCATTAAGCCTTGTACTTGCAATACTGTTTTCCTCAGCTGCCATTCCTGCCGTTGCTAAAATAGCAAAAAGCATTAAACTAATTTTTTTCATTTCTTCCTCCCAGATTTTTAATTGTTTATGATATTTTAATTTTAAAATAAACTAAAGTAATAAAAAACTTCTCAAAAAAATTGAGAAGTATAAAAGACAAATATCTTTTATACTTCTCGTCCTCGCAAGCAGTATATGATTAATTATTTTATGGCAGGTCTCCTGACTCAGAATCGCTTTACTTGTAATCCTTCCCAGAATTTTATCCTAGTGGAAATTTACTTTCATCCTCCTTACAGTGGCGGGACCGTACAGGACTTTAACCTGTTTCCCTTTTAATTCAGTATATACTAAAACCAAAAATAAATATTTAATTGAACATAGCTCTTTAATATTACAATATCATGCATAGAAAGTCAATATTTTTTCTTATAATACTACATAAATATTTATATAGGAACAAAATATATGTCTAAATATATGATGGCTTAAAAAAAATACATATCCATTAAATTTAATTTTATTACAAAATATAAAAATACTTCTATAAAATATGAAGAATAAAAAAGTTGACATAAGTGTTTTAAAAATATAAGATATAGGTGTAAATAAAACAAAAATAGGTGCGATAGCTTAATAGAGGAAGTAGGGTGAGAATCCCTCATAGCGAAAGCTGCTGTATGGTGGACGAAATCACAGAAATGTCACTGGGAAACTGGGAAGGCGTGAAAGTAGGATGAAGCTGAGTCAGAAGACTTACCAATTTGTCATATATTGAAATATTCTATTTCTATACTTACGACACTCTGATTAAGTTAAAATTATTATCTTAAGCAGAGTTTTTTTATTTTATAAAAAGGAGCGAGATGAAAAAAATATTTAGATTAATTTTAATACTGATAATATTCTGGAATATAGTGCAAATAAATATATTTTCACAAGAAAAAATGAAAAAATATAATAAAATAATTCCATTGACATTGAATGGTGATGAAATGTTGTTAAGCCTTATTACAGACAAAAGTAGGCTAGCTGCTCTTAGTGGAAAAATAAAAAAAGGAAAGTGTCCAGATGAGTTATATAACAAAACATTGGAATTTGAAAAAGTTGAAAATAATGTAGAATTAGTAATAGATTTAGAACCTGATTTAGTACTTATAATGGATTGGATGGGAAAAGATAAAATATCACAACTGGAGGATGCAGGAATAGATACCTTTGTGTACAAAACTTCAAGGACATATGAGGAACAACATAAACTTTTTAGAGAACTTGCAGAACTTGTAGATGAACAAGAACAAGGGAAAAAAATTTTAAAAGATATGGATAAAAGATTGGAGAAACTTCAAAAACAAATAAAAGAAAAATTAAAAGATAAAGCAAGTCCAAGAATACTTCTTTATTCTTCTATAGAGGAAACAGAAGGAATAGGAACACTATATGATGATATGATAAAACTAATATATGGACAAAATTTGGCAGCAGAGCTTGGGCTAAAGGGAACAGGAAAAATTTCCAAAGAAAAGGTTATAGATATAAATCCTGAAATAATACTTATTCCGGTATGGGGAATGCATGAAAAAAAAGGAACAGATAAATTGTTGGATATATTGCTAAAAGATAAAAGTTTTGAGGAAGTGAAAGCTGTGAAAGAGAAAAAAGTATATATAGTGGCACATAAATACCAAACAATAACTTCGCAATATTTAATAGATGCAATAGAAATGCTGGGGAAAGAAGTGTATCAATTAGAAGATTAAAAAAATTCGGAGGAGAGAATGAAAAAATTAATATACCTATTTTTTATGGTATTTATAATAGGAAATTTAAATGCAAAAGAAATAGAAAATAAAAAATACAATAGGATAGTTTCTATGTCTATGGCAGGAGATGAAATTCTTTTTGATTTAATAGATAGAGAAAGAATAATAGCATTTAGTGGGCATTCCAGTGTCAATGAAATGGCATCAGTATTAAATAAAAAATTAGATAGATATGAAAAAATTGATAATAATATAGAAAAAATAATTGATATGGAACCTGATTTAGTAATTGCAGCTAACTGGCTAAAAAAAGAAATAGCAGACCAATTAGAAGATGCTGATATTAATGTATATACATATAAAACTTCTACAACATTTGAAGAGCAGAAAGAGTTAATAATGGAGTTGGCTATATTATTAGATGCAGAAGAAAAGGGAAAAGAGATAGTGAAAAATATGGATGACAGACTTGCTGTTGTACAGGAAAAGATAAAAAGAAGTGGAAAATCAGCACCAAGAATTTTGGAGTATTCACATACTGAAGGAACAAATGGAAAAGGAAGTATTTTTGATGATATGATTCAAAAAATTTATGGAATAAATTTAGCAGCAGAAATTGGAATAGGACGTTTTGCAAAGCTATCAAAAGAAAAAGTTATAGAAATTGACCCTGATATAATTCTGGTTCCTACATGGGAGAATTTTTCAGATATCAAAGAAAATGACAATAAAATTCTTGATTTTATAAAAAAAGATAATAGCTATAAGGATTTAAAAGCTGTAAAAAATAATCAAATATATGTAATACCTGGAAAATATGTGTATATTTATTCCCAATATGTAATTGAAGGAATAGAAGATTTGGCACAAACTGTGTATCAATTTAAAGATGAAGAAAAATAAACTTATAGGAGGGGAAGAGATAAATATTTATATATTTATCTTAAAAGAAGATATGTTTAAAATTACTTTTATTACATCAAACTATGATAATAGTTACACATTTAACAAAATATGTAAAAATCTAATAGAAGAATATTGTGATGATTTTGAGTTTAGTTTCTTTAAATCTAATATAATAGATAAATCAGATGAGGAATATAGAAAACTTGAAGAAGAAATAAAAACAAGTAATATAGTTTATATCCTTCTTCATGGAGGAGTTTCAAGTTTTAAAAAATTTATGAATTTGAAAAATATATTTTGGGGAAAAATACCATTTTTTATAAATACCACAATTTCTGATGAAAATAGAGAGTTTGTTGAACATGGAGGAGTTCCAGTAACAACAGCATATAATATGGCGAAGTATTATACATTGGGAGGAGAAGAGAATTGTAAGAACATGATTCTTTATACAGCTTCAGAGCTGGGAGATAAAAAATATCCTTATGAAAAATATACTTATATGAGATGGGAAGGAATATATAATGATGGAAATGCAGTAGAAGATGAGGAAAATTTTATAAAAAAAATAGCAAAAGAACCCATGGTAATTGCTGTTTTATTTCATGGAAAAGAATGGAACAGCAAACGAATAAAAGTAGTAGATAAGTTTATAGAAGAATTGAAAAAATTAGGAGTAGTTCCATACCCTATATTTACAAATTCTATTTTAAAACCAGAAATAAAATCTAAAGGGATAAAATGGGTAATAGAAAATTATTTGAAATATAAAGGAAAAGTAATTCCAAAGGTAATAATTAACCTAATGGCATATTCTCAAACTATATTTAGCGATCCTGGTGATGGAACTTCTATAGTAGAAAAAAGTATTTTTGAAGAATTGGAAATACCTGTGATACAGGCTATGAGTACTTATCAGAACAGAGAAACATGGGAAAAAGATATAAGGGGGCTCGATTCTGAAGCTTTGACTACAGGAGTTTATTATCCAGAGTTTGATGGACAGATTATTTCTGTAACATGTTGTACATATGAAAGTATAAGAGATGAATATGGAGAGAAAAAAATATTTATTCCTATAGATGAGAGAGTAAATAAAATATCTAGAATGGCTGTAAATTGGGCAAAATTAGGAATGAAAAAAAATGAAGACAAAAAAATAGCTGTAATTTTCCATAATATGCCTCCAAGAAATGATATGATAGGAAGAGCTTTTGGGTTAGATACTCCTAATTCAGTAAATAATATGATGAAATTATTTTCAAATATGGGAATAAAGACAGAGTATGAATTTAAAGATGGAAACGAAATAATAAATACTATCATTAAAGGAGTATCTAATGATAAAAAATGGTTAACCAGTGAAAAAGTTTTGGAGAGAAGTATTGATAAAATTACTGAAGAAAAGTATCTGGAATGGTTCTCTAAATTAGATAAAGAGGTACAAGAAAAAATAGAAGAACAATGGGGAAAAGCTCCTGGAGAATTTATGATTTATGAAAATGTATTCCCAGTACCAGGAATTCTTAATGGAAATGTGTTTATAGGATTACAGCCTTCAAGAGGAATGGAAGAAAAAGCAGAAGAGATATATCATAGTACAGATTTTATTATTCCTCATCAATATTATTCTTTTTATAAATGGATAAAAGAAGTTTTTAAAGCAGATGTAATTTATCATGTGGGAACTCATGGAACTTTGGAGTGGCTTCCAGGAAAAGAAGTAGGTTTAAGTAATAAATGCTGTCCAGATTTTAATATAGATGATATTCCACACCTATATCCTTATTCAATAAATATTTCTGGAGAAGGACTGCAAGCTAAAAGAAGGAGCAATGCAGTATTGATTTCATACATGATTCCTGTTCTTACACTTTCTGGAGAATATGAAGATATAGAAGAAATGGACGATTTAATTAAGCAATATTATTTAGCTGAGTTAGGAAAAGATTCTAAGGTAATAGAGTTGAAAGAAGCCATAATAAAAAGAGTACTTGAATATAATTATAATTTAGATATGAATATTACTGAAGAAGATATAAGAAAAAATTATTCTCTTTTTATAAATAAACTTCATTCATATATAGAAGAACTAAAAAGTTCAATAATAAAAGATGGACTTCATATATTAGGAGAAGCTCCAGAGGGAGAAAGACTTGCATCATTGATATATGCTTTATTAAGAATTGAAAATTGTGGAATGATGGCAGCAGATGAAGCAGTGGGGAAGAGCTTGGGATATGATATAGAAGTTTTGAAAGAAAATCCTTATAAGTATCATCATAAAGGAAAAACCAATTTAATGGTAATAGCTGAAATTAGAAATATAACAGAGAATATAATAAAAGAGATACTGGGAGAAAAGAAATATAAATATGTAGTTGAAAAAAATACAGAGTATAAAATAATAGATGAAAGTTATATTGTTACTTTAGAAAAAAATATTTTAGAAGTTATTCTCCCTAAAATTATAGAAACAAAAAGAGAAAAGAAAAGTATAGTAAATGGTGCTAATGGAAAGTTTATTATTCCAGGACAGTCAGGATATCCTACAAGAGGTAATATAAATATTCTTCCTACAGGAACAAATTTTTATTCCATTGATCCATATAAAATTCCATCAAGAGCCTCTTGGAAAGTAGGAATAAAACTGGCAGATGAACTTATGAAAAGATATATTCAGGACGAGGGAGAACTTCCAAAGAGTATTGCTATGATTTTATATAGTGGAGATACAATAAAAACCAATGGAGATGATATAGCTGAAGCATTATATCTCATGGGGGTAAGACCAATATGGCTGAATAATGGAGATAGAGTAATAGGATTAGAAGTTATTCCTTATGAAGAATTAAAAAGACCTCGTATAGATGTAACTTTGAGAATATCTGGATTGTTTAGAGATACATTTCCTACTTTGATTAAACTTTTAGAGGATGCTGTAAACATAGTTTCTCAATTAGACGAGAGCGATGAAATAAACTATATAAAAAAGAACCTAAAAGATGATATAGAAAAACTATTGAAAGATGGATACAGTTTTAGTGATGCTGAAAATTTATCTAAAGTTAGAATATTTGGATGCCCTCCAGGAACATATGGAACAGGAGTAAGAGTATTAATAGAATCACAGCAATGGGAAACAAGGGATGATTTAGGTCGAGCATATATAAATTGGAGCAGTCATGCCTACAGCAGCAATTATCATGGAACAAAACTAGAAAATATGTTTGTAAAAAGACTGCAAAATGTAGATATTACAGTAAAAAATGAAGCATCAGTGGAATTAGATATGCTGGAGAGTGATGATTATTATGCTTATCATGGTGGGTTAACAGCAGCAGTAAAATATGCCAGTGGAAAAGAAGCGAAATCATATAGTGGAAATACCAGTGATCCTAATAATGTAAAAATAAAAAGTTTAAATGAAGAAACAGCAAGGATAATGAGATCAAGAATTTTAAATCCAAAATGGTTTGAAGGATTGAAAAGGCATGGTTATAAAGGAGCTATGGAAGTGAGTGCCATGGTGGATATTGTATTTGGATGGGATGCTACTGCAGAAGTAGCAGAAAATTGGATGTATGATAAAATAACTGAAAAATATGTGGAAAATATTGAGAATAGAGAATGGATAAAAGAAAACAATCCTCATGCTTTATTGAATATTACTGAAAGATTATTAGAAGCTGAACAAAGAGGAATGTGGAATGCTTCGCATGAAAAACTCAATGAACTAAGAAAAATATATATGAGTATAGAAGGGGATATTGAGGAATATGAGGAATAAAAAATATTAAAATTAAGAAAATATTTTAATAAAAAAACTCTCTTGATTATTAAAAAATTACAAGTAATAAATTAATATCAGAGAGTTTTTTATTTACTGTTTATAAATAATAATATTTTCATTTTCTATATTTTTTATAGAAGCATCTACTTCAAATATTTCTTTTATTTTTGGAGGGGTCAATATTTTTTGAGTTTCACCATAAGCTGTGATTTCTCCATCTTTCATGAGAATTATATCATCACAGAATTTTAGGGCTAAATCAATATTGTGTATAGAAAAAATAATTGTTTTGTTTTTCATATTTTTTAAAAGTTTCATTAAATCAAGTTGATGTTTTATATCTAAATGATTTATAGGTTCATCTAAAAGCATAATTTCACTTTGCTGAGCAAATGCTTTTGCGATAAAAGCTCTTTTTAATTCTCCTCCTGATACTTTTCCAGCTCTTTTGTCTTTTAATTCTTTTAACTGAAAAAGTAAAAGAACTTCATCTACTATATTTTTATCTTTGGTACTATAATTGAAGAATGTTTTTTTATATGGATATCTTCCCATTTTTACAATATCTTCTATTGTTATTTCTTCTATTCCAGTAAAACTTTGCTCTACAAAAGATATTTTTCTTGCAAAATTTTTTCTTGGGATTTTTTCAATATTTTCTCCATCAATAAAAATATTATTTTTACTTGGAAGTTCTTTAATTATATGTTTTAAAAGAGTAGTTTTCCCAGAACCATTAGGTCCTAATATTCCTGTAACACAATTTTGTTTTATATCAATATTTATATTTTTTAAAATATATTTTCCATTTTGAACATAAGATAAATTTTTTATCAGTATCATTCTTTTCCTCCATATGAATAGTTCTTTCTTATTATCCAAAGAAATAATGGAGTTCCACAAAATGCTGTTATTACTCCAATAGGCATCTCTTCTGGAGAAAAGTATGTTCTAGCAAATGTATCAGAAAGCACTAGAAACAGCCCGCCAGCAAAAACAGAAAAAATAGCTAAAGCTTTGTGTTTATACCCTATTATTTTTCTTGAAATATGCGGAATAACTAAACCAATAAAACCTATTATTCCTGTAAGGGAAACTATTACAGATACAAGAAGAGTAGAAATTACTATCAGAAATAATTTTATCCATGCAGTATTGATGCCTAATGCTTTAGCACTGCTGTCACCCATGAGAAGAATATCCAGTTCATATGAATAAATAATTATTATAATAAGAATAACTAATAAAAATAGAGTTGGATAGAAAAGTTCATCCCATGATGCTGAACTTAAGCTTCCTGTCATCCAAAACATTGCAGTTACTAGCTGAGAGTTATTTTTACTGCTGTAAATAATAACAGTGGTACAGGCTGAAAAAAATGCAGATACACCTACACCAGTTAATATTAAACTACTTCCATTAAAAATCTGTTTAGAACTTATTAAAAAGACAGCTGAAATAGAGAGGAGAGCACCGATAAATGCTCCCTGCTCTATTGTTATTAATCTTAGAAATGCGTATGAATTACTAAGGATTATTACAGAAACTGCTCCTGCTGAGGCTCCACTTGATATTCCTAATATATAAGGTTCGGCAAGATTATTTTTTGTTATAGTCTGCATCACTATTCCTACAAGAGAAAGAGAAGCTCCTGTAATAAAAGCAAGTATTACTCTAGGTACTCTTATATTCCATATAATATTTTCAATAGTTTTTTTCCATTCAATAGAAAAATATTCATTTCTTATTATTTTGTTTACAATTATTTTAAAAACATGACTGCTGGGTATTTTTACTGAACCAAATCCTATACATAAGATACAGATTATTAATGAAAGAAGTGCTAGGATTAATATTCTATTTTTTTTATTCATTTACTTGATATACTTCCTTTGCAACTCTTTCAAAAAAATCAACATTTCTTATTCCAGGAACAATTTCAGCTAGTTTTACTCTTATAAATTTATCATTTTTTACAGCTTTAAGTCCATTTAATTTAGGATTTGCTTTAATAGCTTTTATTTTACTTTCAGAATCAGTTTCTTCTCTTATTCCAGTACTGTAGTCTACTATTATGAAATAATCTGGGTCTGCTGCTATTACATCTTCCCAGCTTGTTTCACCCCAAGTTTTTTCTACACCTTTACCAGATAAAATATTTTTTCCATTTATTAATTTTAAAAGATTAGGTGTAAATCCTTCAAAAACAGTGAATGCTTTATCTGTTCCAGAATCATAAATAAAATATGTAAATTCTTTTTTTCCAGTTGTACTTTTTTTTATATTTTCAACTCTTGCTTTTTCAGAATTAACATAATCTTGAGCTTCTTTTTCTTTATTAAATATTTTTCCAAACATTAAAAAGTCATTGAATAAAGTGTCCAAATCAGCATTGAAATCTATTGATGACTGAGGAACAAATATATTTATATTATTTTTAGCAATCATTTTTGAATCTACACCCTTTTTAAAGGCAACTTCCCACCCAGTAACAAAATCAGGATCAGCAGCTAAAAGTTCTTCTAAAGAAGGCCATTTTTCAGCTAATACAGGAACCTGTTTATAATCAGAAGCAACAGATGGATATATTTCTTCTTCTAGAAATGCTGTCCCAGCCATATTATTTTTAAGACCTAATTTTAACATTATCTCAGTAGTGAACTGTGACATACTTACAGCTCTTTGAGGAGCCTTATCAAAATTAAAGTCATATTTGACACCATTGATTTCTTGAGAATTGGTAAAAGCAAAAAGTATTGTACTAAAAGTTGTAAATAAAATTATTGCAATTTTTTTCATAAATATCCTCCTTTATTTTATCTCGATAATTATAATATAACATAAACTTTGAAAACAAAATAATTTTATTTTTGAAAAAATAATATATGTAAAATATATATTATGTAATGAATTTAAGTTTATTTTAAATAAAAAATTAAATTTATAATATTAAAAACTGATACTTATCATTAAAAAAAAGAATGAATGCTAATATTATGAAATTACTACATTCCTTTTAATAAAAGTTTTTTGAAAAAATAATTATAAATGTAATCTTTAAATTATATATAGTTTAAATTTATAAAAACAAGTTAATAACTATAATGTACTTGACAATTTTGTTTTGATAATATACTATTAAAATTAGAATGAAACAAAAAGATAATTAGGTGCAAACAAGCTTAATAGAGGAAGAGGGGTGAGAATCCCCCACAGCGCAAGCTGCTGTATAGTGGACGAAATCACAAAGATGTCACTGGGAAACTGGGAAGGCGTGAGAGTAGGATGAAGCTGAGTCAGAAGACTTACCAATTAATATATATGAGAGATATGTTTGATGTATTTTTTCATTACTCCAAAATTGGTGCTCTGGTTAGGTAAAATGTTTTACCTAATCAGAGTTTTTTTGTTTGGTAAAAAATACAAATATCTGGGAGGAAATAATGAAAAAAACTTTAATGTTAGCTGCTATATTAGCAGTTGGAACATCAATGACAGCAATGGCAGAGGAAAATATTGCCAGTCAAAGACTTAATGAAACAGTGATAACAACAGGAGAAAGTTTTGGATCTTCAATTCATGAAACAGCCAAAAATGCAACTGTGATAACAAGTGAGGAAATTAAAGAGAGAGGAGCAGCAACTGTTGATGAAGCTTTGAAAGGAGTTCCTGGTGTTACAATCAGAAAAATGGATGGAGCTTCTCCAATGATAGACTTAAGAGGATCAGGAGCAACAGCAAAATATAATACAATAGTACTTTTAGATGGAATACCTTTAAATGGCGTAGCGGGATTTAATATAAATCAAATTCCAATTGCAGAAGTAGAAAGAATTGAAGTTATTCAAGGTGGAGGAGCTGTTATGTATGGTGATGGTGCTATTGGAGGAGTTGTAAATATTATTACAAAAGCACCAGAAAACAAAATAAACTATGGAAGTGTTGGACTAGAAGCTGGTTCTTGGGAAACTACAAGAGCAAATCTAAGTTATGGAACTAAAATTGGAGATAAATTATTATTAAATGCTTCATATTCAGGATACTCAAGTATGGATTATAGAGATAGAAATACTGACTATAAAAATGATGAAGATAAAAGAGAGTCAGTTTGGTTAAGAGGTAAGTATCTTTTAAAAGATGGCAATATTGAATTAAGATATAATCATAATGAAATTAAAGATTATTATACTGGTTACTTAGAAAAAAATCAATATGATAAAGATCCAACTAAACCTGGAAGTTATGGTGGAGTTATGCATAATATAACTGATATTTGGAATTTATCTTATAATAAAAAATTAACTAATAAATTAGATTTATTAGTTTATGGAGGTTATTATGAAGATGAAAGTAAGAATCAAAATCAACTTACAAAAGAATATTATATAAAACCACAATTAAAATATTCTTATGAAGAAAATAGTTATATTATCATAGGTGGAGATTATAGAGATGGAAATAGAGAATTTAAAACTCCTGTATTTGTAAATGGTAAAATCCAAAAAGCACCAGATGATGAGAGAGAATCATATGCTGGATACATAATGAATAAAACTACATTTGGGAAATTACAGCTGACTCAAGGGTATAGGAGAGAAAAAGTTAAATATAAGTATAGTACAAAAACTTATGGGGCTGGTTGGGTTTTACAAGAAATAACTCCTCATTCTTCAGATTATTCAAATAATGATAGCTTTGAGTTGGGAGCAAACTATTTATATTCTGATAGTGGAAATGTTTATTTTAATTATACAAGGGCAATAAGAACACCAACTATAGGAGATGCTGGAGCTTGGTCGGGAGATGTAAAAACTCAAGAAAATGATGTTTATGAACTTGGAATAAGAGATATGGTTAGTAATACAGTTATTTCAACATCTGTTTTCTACATAGATTCAGATAATGAAATTTATTATGATAAAACTGATGCAAATACTTCAACTAATAGAAATTTTGATGGAACTGTCAGAAGAATTGGAGCACAATTATCACTTATTCATTATTTTGATAAATTAACTTTAAGAGAAAATATTTCATATGTTGAACCAAAAGTAACAAGTGGAATATATGATGGAAATGAATTTGCAGGAGTAGCAAAATGGCAGGGAAATATAGGGGCAACATATAATATAACAAATAATCTTTTAATAAATGGAGATGTATATTATGTTGGAAAATCATATGCTGAAGATGATTTTGATAATTATTTTGGAAAAGACAATGATTATATAACAATAGATGCAAATATATCTTATACACTTGATAATGGATTAGAGATTTATGGCGGAGTGAGAAATCTTTTTGATGAAGAATACTGCAATACAATAACATCAACAAGATCTACTTATGCTCCTGGTCCAAGAAAAGTTTATTACCCAGCAGATGGAAGAAGTTTCTATGCAGGATTCAAATATAACTTTTAATTATTAAGTTAAATATAAAGCAGGGAGAATATTTCCCCCTGCTTTATTACTATTGAAGAACAATTTAAAAAGGGATGTGAGGGTATTGAAAAAAATAATCTCTCTAATTTATATAATTCTTACCTTTGTTATTTCTGTATATGCTTTAGGAGCAGATGGGAAAAAATTTAATCGCATAGCTTCTCTCACATTGAGTGGAGATGAGATGATATTGAGTCTTGTGAATCATAAAAGAATAGTTGGGCTGTGTGGGAAAATTAATGAAGAACCAGATATGTCACATGTTTGGGAAATCGCAAAAGGATTTCCTAAAATAGAAAGCAACATAGAAACAATGATAGATTTAGAACCAGATTTGGTAATAACTGCTGACTGGATGAAAAAAGATGTGCTTTTACAAATAGAAGAAACAGGAGTAAATATATATACCTATAAAACACCAAAGAATTTTGAGGAACAAAAAAAACTTATAAGAGAATTAGCAGAATTAGTAGGAGAAAAAGAAAGAGGAGAAGCATTGGTTAAAAATATGGAAGACAGACTTTCTGCTCTTCAAAAACAGATAACTGATAATTATAAAGGAAAGAAACCAAAAGTATTAATGTATACTTCGTATGAATATACAAGTGGAAAAGACACTACTTTTGATGATATGGTTAGACTTATTGGAGGAATAAATACAGCTGGGGAAGCAGGAATCAATGGTTCACAGAAAATATCAAAGGAAAAAGTAATAGAGTTAAATCCAGATGTAATAATAATACCAATATGGAAGGGGCATATAAATTCAGAAGAATTTTCAGCATTTGTTATGAATGATCCAAGTTTTGAAAATCTGAAAGCAGTAAAGAATAAAAAAATATATTTAGTAAAGCATAAAACTCTTTCTCCAACTTCTCAATATATGATTGATGGAATAGAAAAGTTAGGAAAGACTATATATAATTTGAGGGAGGAATAATCAATGATAAGAAGAAAATTAAATTTTAATATTCTTATAATTTTTCTTTTGGTTATAGTGATTATTTTTTCTCTTTTTTATGGAGCAGTAAGAGTGCCAATATTGGAAGTCATAAAAATACTGTTGAATAAAATAGGAATTACAAACTATGAAATAACAAGGAAAAGTTTTATTTCAATAGTTTATTATGTAAGATTTCCTAGAATAATGACAGCAGTCATTGTAGGAGGAGCTTTAGCTGTATGTGGCTGTACAATGCAGAGCCTTTTAAAAAATCCCATAGCTGATTCAGGAATAATTGGAATTTCTAGTGGTGCAAGTCTTGGAGCAGTAATTTCTATAGCATTAGGATTGAGTTCAAAATATATTTTTGCAATGCCATTATTTTCTATATTTTTTTCTTTGTTAATATCAGCCATTGTATATAGACTTTCAACTTTAAGAGGAAAAAGTGACAATTTATTATTAATTCTTTCTGGAATTGCTATCAGCAGTTTTGTAGGGGCTATATCTTCTATAATACTTACAAATCTTATGGAATCACAGATAAAGGAGTATATCTTTTGGTCTATTGGAAGCCTTAGTGGAAGAAGATGGGAACATTTTCTATTTGGAATAGGACCTATTATATTTTTATCCTTTATTTTATTTTATCATGGAAAAGAATTGAATATACTTTTGCTGGGAGATGAAGAAGCTAAGTCTTTAGGAATAAATATAAGAAAAATGAGAAAAAAAATACTTGTTATAGTAGCAGTACTTACAGCAGTATCTGTATGTATAAGTGGAAATATTGGATTTGTAGGACTAGTTGTTCCTCACATATTAAGAAAAATAATTGGGGCAGATAATAGAAAACTATTAAAAGGTTCATTTTTAGCAGGAGCATTTTTTCTTACATTGAGCGATTTAATATCAAGAGTAATTTTAGCACCAAGTGAGATAAGTGTAGGAATAATTACATCATTGATAGGTGCACCATATTTTATTTATCTAATAATTAAAATTAGAAAAGAGGGAAAAGGACTATGAAAAATTTTACTTTAAAGCTTAAAAATGTATATTACAAAATAGGAGAAAGGGAAATATTAAAAAATATATGTTTTGAATGCAAAGAGGGAGAGATAATAGGCATTATAGGTCCTAATGGTTCTGGAAAAACAACTCTTTTAAAAACAATAAATGGAATAAATAAAATAGATAAGGGAACTATATTACTCAATGAAAGGAACATAACAGAATACAAAGAAAAAGAATTAGCTAAAAAAATTTCTTTTATGAACCAAAATACAAATCTTGGTTTTGATTTTCCCTGTTTAGATATAGTTGTTTTAGGAAGATACCCATATTTAGAAAGATTTCAGGAATATGGAAAGAAAGACATAGAAATAGCTGAAAAATATATGAAAATGACAAATACTTTAAAATTTAAAGATAAATCTATATTAGAACTTTCTGGTGGAGAAAGGCAGAGAGTACTTTTTGCTAAAGTACTTACACAGGAAAGTGACATAATGCTTTTGGACGAACCATCAGCTAGTTTGGATATGATGTATGAAGATGAACTTTTCAAACATTTGGAGAGTATGAAAAGTGAGCATAAAACAGTTATATCAGTAATTCACAATTTAAGAATAGCTGTAAAATATTGTACAAGGCTTATATTGATGTCTAATGGTGAGATAGTAGAAGATGGAGAACCAGAAAAAGTTATAACAGAAGAAAATCTAAATAAGGTATATGGAATAAATGCAAGAGTTTATCATAATTCAATATCGGGATTATTAGATTTTTGTATATTATAGAATTTAGGAGGAACAGATGTTAAAAATATTAGAAACAGGAGATAAAGTATATAGATATAATAAAAGTGTGATAGTTAAATTTGCTGGAAAAAGATCTGTACTAAGCACAGGAGTTATAAATGGGGGATATAGCGAACACCTGACTTCTGTTTTTAATAATGATGCAAAAACTGCACCAGGAATGGGATGCCAATTAAAAGCTCCAACATATAAAGAACATATGGAAATTATAGCAGAAGAATTAGGTCTTAATCCTCAATATACAACTGGAATGGGAACAGCAGCAGATATGAAAAATATGAGTGTAACCATAGAGAAATATGGGGATTTAAGCGTTACTGCCCTTATAACAGGAGGGATAGAAACAAATGGTGGACGTGTTGGAGATCCAGCTTCTTACATTGAAAATAATGGGAAAACAGAAAAAATAAAACATGGAACTATAAATATAATTGTAGCCATTAATGGAAATCTGCCCCCAAGAACTTTGACAAGAGCGATGATTACTATAACAGAAGCTAAGACAGCTGCGATACAGGAGTTATTAGAAGGAAGTAAATATTCCAGTGGGATAGCAACTGGTTCTGGAACAGATGGAGTAATAGTTTACAGCAATCTTGAAAGTGAAGCAGTATACAATGATGCTGGGAAACATTCAAAGTTAGGAGAATTGATAGGAAATGCTGTAAAAAGAGGAGTAAAGGAAGCCTTAGCAAAACAATCTGATTTAACACCTGAAAAACAGAAATCTATATTCAGAAGAGGAAGAAGATATGGAATAACAGCTGAAGCAGTATGGAATGAATATATTAAGATTCATTCTGAAAAAGCTGATGAAAAACTTGAATATATAGAATTTATTGAAAGAATAGAAAAAGATGAAGAGATAGTTGCACTTACTTCCTTATATATTCATCTGATGGATCAATTAGATTGGAAGCTTCTTTCGGAAAAAATAGTAATAGAACAGTGTGAGCAAATGAGAAAGCTTATTTGTGAGAAACTTCAGATAGACTGTAGCTTAGAAGATGAAGATTCTTTAGTCAGAAGATATATTATGACTTTTGCAAAGTATGTTGCAGAAAAATGGAGGAATAATGTTTAGAATTGTATTTATAACTTCAATGTTTGATAATATACATACTTTAAATAAAGTATGCAGCTTAATAATTAAAGAATATCCAGAAAAATTTGAATTTAAATTTTTTACAGCTTTTGAAATAGATTCTTGTGATGAGATATATAATCAACTGGAAAATTTTACTGAAAAAAGTGATTTAATATGTATGATGATACATGGGGGGATATCGACATTTAAAAAATTTTTAAGGTTTAGAAAGAATTTTCAAGGGAAAAAATCATTTTTTATTCATTCTACTATAGAAGATGAAACAAGAGAATTTACTTCTAATTCAGGACTTTCACCTTTGATTCAAGAAAAATTGACTAAATATTATATCCTAAGTGGAGAAAAAAATTATAAAAATATGATATTGTATGCAGCAAATGCTATAGGAAAAAATAAATATGAGATAGAGGAATGTCAATATCCACAGTGGGAAGGGATATATAATGATGGAAAAGTAGTTGAAAATACAGAAAAGTTTTTAGAAAATATAGCTAAAGAGAAAAATGTGATAGGATTACTTTTTCATGGACGAGAGTGGCAAAGCAAAAAAATGGAAGTTATAGATAAGTTTATAGAGGAGATAAAAAAAGAAGGGGGACTACCTTTGGCTGTTTTTACCAACTCAGTACCTGATTTATCTATAAAATCAAAGGGAACAAAATGGGTAATAGAAAACTATTTTAAAAAGAATGGAAAAATTATTCCAAATGTCATAATAAACTTGATTGGATATTCTCAAAGTATATTTAATGAACCAGGAGATGGAACATCTATGGTCGAAAAAAGTATATTTGAAGAATTGGAAATACCTGTGATACAAGCTATGACTACATATCAAAGCAGAGAAATATGGGAAGAAGATGTTCGCGGATTAGATACTATGTCTCTTACAACAGGAGTTTACTATCCCGAATTTGATGGACAGATTATATCAGTTACTTGCTGTACTCATGAAATAATTAAAGATGAATTTGGAGAAAAATCTATTTTTCTGCCAATTGATGAAAGAGTAAATAAAGTAGCAAGAATGGCTATGGGTTGGTCAAGATTATTTCAGAAAAAAATGAAGATAAAAAAATAGCTATAATTTTTCATAATATGCCTCCAAGAAATGATATGATTGGTTGTGCTTTTGGATTGGATACTCCTAATTCTGTATATAATATGGTGGAAACTTTTAGTGAAATGGGAGTTAAAACTGAATATAAATTTAAAGATGGAAATGAAATAATTCAAAATATTATAAAGGGAGTATCAAATGATCAGCAATGGCTTACTTCAGAAAAAGTATTGGAAAGAAGTATAGATACAATAGATAAGAAAAAATATCTGAAATGGTTTGAAAAGCTGGATAAAAAAGTACAAAATAAAATGGAAGAACAATGGGGAGAAGGACCAGGAGAGTTTATGGTATATGAAGATGTTCTTCCAATACCTGGAATACTTAATGGAAATATTTTTATAGGGTTGCAGCCTGCAAGAGGAATGATATGTAGAGCTGAAGAGATATATCATAATACAGACTTTATGATACCACATCAATATTATTCATTTTACAAATGGATAAAAGAAGAATTTAAAGCTGATGTTATATATCATGTAGGAACACATGGAACACTAGAATGGCTGCCAGGGAAAGAAATAGGTTTAAGCAATAGTTGCTGTCCTGATTTTAATATAGATGATATTCCTCACTTGTATGATTATTCTGTCAATGTTACAGGAGAAGGATTGCAAGCTAAAAGACGGAGTTATGCAGCTCTTATATCATATATGATTCCTGCTCTTACCTTAGCAGGTGAGTATGAGGATATAGAAGAGATGGACGAATTGATAAAACAGTATTATCAAGCTGAAAATGCAAAAGACCCAAAGCTTGAAAGTATAAAAGAAGATATTTTAGAGAGAGTCTTTAAATATAACTATAATTTAGATATGAATTTGAAAAAAGAAAAAATTTTAGAAGATTATAAAAGTTTTATAAATAAGTTTCATTCATATATAGAGGAATTAAAAAGTTCAACAATTAAAGATGGGCTGCATATACTTGGAGAACCAGCTTCAGGAGATAGATGTGCTACATTGATTCAATCTCTTATGAGGATAGATAATTGTGGAATGCTGGCAGCTGATAAATATGTAGGAAAGGCTTTAGGATATGAAATAGAGCAATTAAAAAATGAACCATATATTCTTTGTGAAAATGGGAAAAGTAATCTTATGGTTTTAGATGATATAAGAAACATAACTCTAGCAATTATAAAAGAAACACTAGAGGATAAAAAGCCAGAATTGAAAGAGGAATATTTAGGATATAAGATAAAAAATAAAAAGTATATTTTAAGTCTTCAGAAAAATATATTAGAAATAGTTCTACCTAAGATAATGGAAACAGTAAGAGAAAAAGAAAGTACTATAAAAGGAGCAGAAGGGAAATTTATTCTTCCAGGTCAGTCTGGATGTCCAACAAGAGGAAATATAAATATCCTTCCTACAGGAACTAACTTCTATGCAATAGATCCAAATAAAATACCATCAAGAGCTTCATGGAAAGTTGGAAAACAGTTGGGAGATAAGCTCATTGAGAGGTATATTCAAGATGAAGGAAAAATACCTCAAAATATAGCCATGCTGATATATGGTGGAGAAACTATGAAAACTAATGGAGATGATATAGCTGAAGCATTATATCTCATGGGGGTAAGACCAATATGGCTGAATAATGGAGATAGAGTAATAGGATTGGAAGTTATTCCATATGAAGAATTAAAAAGACCTAGGATAGATGTAACACTGAGAATAACAGGATTGTTCAGAGATACTTTTCCAATCCTTATAAGGCTGTTAGAGGAAGCAGTGAATCTGGTATCACAATTAGATGAAAGTGATGATATAAACTATATTAGAAAAAATATGAATGAAGAAATAGTACAGCTTTTAGAAGAGGGATATAAATTAAGTGAAGCTGAACATATGTCTAAAATGAGAGTATTTGGATGTCCACCTGGTACATATGGAGCAGGGGTAGGAGTACTTATTAATTCTAAAGAGTGGGAAACAAGAGAAGATTTAGGAAAAGCATATATTAATTGGAGTAGTTATGCTTATGGAAGCAGTTATCATGGAACGAAAGTAGAAAATATATTTACAGAGAGAATGAAAAAATCAGAAATAACAGTAAAAAACGAAAGTTCAATAGAAATAGATATGTTGGAAAGTGATGATTACTATACATATCATGGTGGATTAGTGGCAGCAGTAAAATATGCTAGAGGAAAAGATCCACAATCATATAGCGCAGATGCCAGTGATCCCGAATCAACAAAAATAAGAAATTTAAAAGAAGAAACTGCCAAAATAATGAGATCAAGAATATTAAATCCAAAATGGTTTGAAGGATTGAAGAGGCATGGATATAAGGGAGCTCAGGAAGTAAGTTTTATGGTGGATATATTCTTTGGATGGGATGCAACATCTGAAATAGCTGAAGATTGGATGTATGATAAGATAACTGAAAAGTATATTGAAAATGAAGAAAATAGAGAATGGATAAAAGAAAATAATCCTCATGCTGTAATGAACATAGCTGAAAAGCTTTTAGAAGCAAGTCAGAGAAATATGTGGAATGCTTCTTCAGAAAAATTGGAAAGTTTAAGAAAAATATATTTGAGTATTGAAGGTGATATAGAGGCATATGAAGAATAAAAAAAATATTAGATATCTTGTATTATGGTTAGCTGATAATTGCAATTTAAAGTGTAAATATTGTTATGCACAACCTGTATTTACTCATGAATTGATGTCTTTAGAAACTGCTAAAAAAGCAATAAATCTTTGTAAAGATAAGGATTTTACTTTAATATTAGCAGGAGGAGAGCCTTTATTAAATTTCAAAGTAATAGAAAAACTTTATCAATATTTAAAAGAAAATGGATATAAATGTAAAATAGGACTTCAAAGTAATGGAACATTGATAACAGATGAAATAGCTGAAAAATTAGCAGCAATGGAAATAAATATAGGAATTAGTTTTGATGGGACTATGGCCGTTAATGAAGAGTTAAGAGGAGGAACAAAAAAAGTTCTTGAAGGAATAAATCTTCTTAGAGAGCATAAAAAAAATATAAATATAAATTGTGTATTAAGCAATAGAAATATTGATAAACTTGAAAAATTAGTAGAGATGGCATATTATTTAGGAAATGTAAGAGGGATAGGGCTCGATCTTTTACGAATAGCAGGAAATTGTAGTAATAATAGTGATATATTTCCACCAAGAGATGAAGAAATTTATATTAATTTAAAAAAATCATATGAAAAGATTAAGATTCTTGCAAAACTTACAGGGAAAAAAATAGGGATAAGAGAAATAGAAGAGATAAAATTAAGAGAATGTACAATATGCAATAATGATAATTACTGTTATTCATCATTAGGGCAGGCTATGGTAGTAACTCCTAATGGTGATACTTATCCATGCAGTTCTCTTGTGGGAAATATGGAATATTATATGGGAAATATAGATGGAGAAATCAATATGAAACAATTGTCTTCAGGAAAATATGAGAGATGTGGTATGTGTGAATATAAGCAAGTGTGTAAAGGATGCTGTCCTTCAAGAATGCTTTATAATAAAAAATATGAAGTTGAAGATAAGGATTGTATTTTACGAAAAGCAGTATTTAAATTATTAGAGGAAGAGAGGAACATAAATGAGTAATAGAAATTTTCTTTATCCTTTTACAGGGATAGTAGGACAAGAAAAAATGAAAGAAGCATTGGTATTAAATATAATAAATTCATCTTTAGGAGGGGTACTTATAAGAGGGGAAAAAGGAACAGCAAAATCAACATTAGTTAGAGGACTTGCCAGTTTACTAGCAGAAAGATATGAAAATCATTGTGAATTTCATTGTGATCCTGAAAAACCTGATGAGTTTTGTGATGAGTGCCTAAAAAAATATAAAGCAGGAAAAGAGATTGAAATA
Source organism: Fusobacterium varium (assembly GCA_900637705.1). Taxonomy (NCBI): domain Bacteria; kingdom Fusobacteriati; phylum Fusobacteriota; class Fusobacteriia; order Fusobacteriales; family Fusobacteriaceae; genus Fusobacterium; species Fusobacterium varium. Next base: position 2,713,378 of record LR134390.1, on the reverse strand, counting down.
ATTCAAGGGAAAATGAAAGTAATAAACCTTCCAATAAGTGCTACAGAGGATAGAGTAGTAGGGACATTGGATATTGAACATGCAATAAAAAATGGAGAAAAGAAATTTGAGAAAGGGATACTTGCTCAAAGTAACAGAAATATACTTTATGTAGATGAAATAAATCTTCTAGATGATCATATAGTAGATGTTCTTTTGGATTCAGCAGCTATGGGAGTGAACAGTATTGAAAGAGAGGGGATATCATTTAGTCACCCAGCTAAGTTTGTATTGGTAGGAACAATGAATCCAGAAGAGGGAGATTTAAGACCTCAATTACTAGATAGATTTGGTTTAGTAGTAGATGTAGCAGGAGAAAAAGAAACAAGCAGGAGAGTAGAGGTAGTAAAGAGAAGACTTGAATTTGAAGCAGAACCTGAAAAATTTATAAAAAAATATGATAAAGATGAAAAAGAATTAAAAGAAAGAATAGAAAAAAGCAAAAAAATATTAAAAATGTTAAATGTAGTGATGAAATGTACGAAATAGCAGCTAAAATATCAATAGCATTGAATGTTGATGGTCATAGAGCTGATATAAGTGTTATAAAAACAGCAATAACAATAGCTGCTTATGAGGGAAGAGAGAATGTATCAAAAGAAGATATGTTAAGAGCAGCAGTATTAGCATTACCTCACAGAATGAGAAAAACTCCTTTTGAAGATGGAGTATTGGAAGAAAGTAAACTTGAGAAGCTTATAGAAAGCTTGTAAGGAGGGAAATATGATATTTCCTTTTGTAGCAGTGGAAGGACAGGAAAAGATAAAGAAGGCTCTTCTTTTAAATATAGTAAATAAGAGAATTGGTGGTGTGTTAATAAATGGAGAGAAAGGAACAGCAAAATCTACATTAGTTAGAGGATTAGGAGAACTATTTTCTGAAATAAAAGTAATAAATCTTCCTTTGAATATAACAGAAGATAATCTAGTAGGAAGTATAGATATAGAAAAGACTATGAAGTCTGGGAAAAAAGTATTTCAAGAAGGGCTTTTAAAAAATGTCATAATAATATTTTGTATGTAGATGAAATAAATTTATTGGGAGATAGTATTGTAAGCAGTATATTGGAAGTAGCTTCTAGAGAAATAAATTATGTGGAGAGAGATGGTGTGAGTTTTTCACATGAATGTAAATTTTTATTAATAGGAACAATGAATCCAGAAGAGGGAGATTTACGACCTCAATTATTAGATAAGTTTGGTCTTTATGTAAATGCTGCTGGAACAGAAGATATTTTAGAAAGGGTAAAAGTAATTAAGAAAAGACTTGAGTATGAAAATAATCCAATAAAATTCTGTGAAAAGTATAAAGAAGAGGAAGAAATTTTAAAAGAAAAAGTAGAGCATGCTAAAGAAAGAATAGAAAAGATAAAAGTTAGTGACCAAATAATGAATATAGCTGTAAAGATTGTAGAGGAAGCTAATACAGTTGGAAATAGAGCTGAAATAATTCTTGTGGAAACAGCTAAATCTTTAGCAGCCTTAGATGGAAGAAGTTATTTGAATATAGATGATTTAAAAGAAGCTGCTGTATTTGTACTTCCTCACAGAACAAATCAAAAGCATGAAAGTACATCTCAAAGTAAAGGAAATGAACTTGAAGATAAAAATCAAGAAACTGAGGAAGAAAAAATAATTCAGAAGATAACATTACCCAAGAAAAAGAAGTTCCAGAGGAACCAAATAAAGAAAATTTTGATAACGGAAATGATTCTGAAAATATTGAAGAATCAGATAGAGATGAGAAAAAAACAAAAATAATGAAAATGCAGAATCAGAAGAAGAATTTGGAATAGGAGAGATATTTAAAGTAAAGGATATACTTATAGATGATGTACATGATACTAGAAAAAGAGCTGGAACAGGAAAAAGGTGTAAAACTAAAAGTGGATCTTTACAAGGACGATATATAAAAAGTACTCTTCCAAAAGGAAAAATTAGAGATTTTGCATTTGATGCAACAATAAGGGCAGCAGCACCTTATCAGAAAAAAAATAAAGAAAATAATTTAATGATAAATATAAAAAAGAACATATAAGAGTTAAAGTAAGAGAGAAAAGAACAGGAGCAAGTATTCTTTTTGTAGTAGATTCAAGTGGTTCTATGGGAGTAAAAAAAGAATGGAAGCAGTCAAAGGAGCTGTAATGTCATTATTGAAAGATGCTTATGAAAAGAGGGATAGAGTAGGAATGGTATCTTTTAGAAGAGATAAAGCTGAAGAATTACTCCCCATTACAAGAAGCATTGATTTGGCACAAAAAAAATTAGAAAAGCTTGCAACAGGGGGAAAAACACCACTAGCTGAAGGAATTGCAAAAGCGTACACAATAATAAAAAATGAAATGAGAAAGGATAAAGAAGTAGTTCCTTTAATAGTATTTTTATCTGATGGAAAAGGAAATTTTTCTGCTTCAGGAAAAGACCCCGTAAAAGAAAGTTTAGAAATGGCTGAAAAAATAAAAAATGAAGGAATAAGAGCTATAGTAATAGATACAGAAGAAGGGTTTATAAAACTTGAAATGGCAAAGACATTGAGTGAAGCTATGAAAGCAGAATATTACAAACTTGAAAACTTGAGAAGTGAAGATATGCTGAAACTTATAAAAGATAATATATAAAAATATGTCTTTGAAAGGAATAAAATATGTATAAGTTATTAAATAGAACAGATTTTTTTAATAGTGAAGAAATAGAAAAAGATATGGAGTACTATATTTCAAAATATAGCTTTGATGGATTTGAATTAATAAAATTTACAGGTATAGATAATACACATTTAAAAAACTATATTAAAGGTTATCATATGCGTTTCTTTCCATCTTGGTTAGAATTTTATAATGAAAATTTTGATGCACTCTATGAAGAATTAAAAGATAAGAAATATTTTAAATCTTTATGTGGTGGAGAAAACAGAAAAGAAGAATTACTTGAATATTATCAAAAAGAATTAGAAGCAGCAAAAAAATTGGAGGTAGAATATGTAGTACTCCATGCATGTAATTCAAAAGTTATAGAAAGTATGACTTATGAGTTTAAATATTCTGATAGAGAAGTTTTAGATAGTGTTATATCATTGATAAATGAATTATTTGATAATGAAAAATATACATTTAAACTTTTATTAGAAAATTTGTGGTGGCCAGGTTTGAAATTGACAAGCAAAGAAGAAGCAGAATATATTCTTAAGAATATAAAATACAAAAATACAGGTTTTATGTTAGATACAGGACATATGATAAATAATAATAGAGAACTTAAAAACTCTAATGAAGCTGTTGCTTATATAAAGCAAAATATAGAAAATTTAGAAGAATATAAAAATTATATTTATGGAATACATCTTAATTATTCTTTATCAGGAGAATATGTGAAAAATGTAATAGAAAAGAATAGAGCCAAGGAATTTAATATAGAAGAAATTATGAGTAATATATACACACATATAAATTCTATAGATTATCATGACCCTTTTGAAAATGAAGGAATAATAGATATCATAAACTCTTTGCCTATTGAGTATCTTGTTTATGAAATGATTGCAAAAACAAAAGAAGAATTAGAAAACAAAATAGAAAGACAGGATAAAGTATTAAAAAATTTTACAAAAATTATTATAATAAAACAAAAATAAAACAAAGAAGTAAGAAGGAGGAAAAAATGAAAAAATTAATAGCATTTCCAACAAAAGATGGGGTAAATCTTGAAAAACATTTTGGACATAGTGATAAGTTTGTTGTTTATACAATAGAAAATGGGGCAGTTTTATTAAAGGATATAACAGAAAAAGTGGAGAAAGTTCATGGGGCAGCAGCCAAACTTTTGAAAGAAAAGAATATAAATATTTTAATAACTGGACATATGGCTTCAACAGTATATGAGTCTGTGAAAAATAATGGAATAGAAATAATATTAGGGATAGAAGGTAATATTGAGAATGTATTAAAAGCATATTTAGAAGGAACAATTATCAATAAAGATAAAGAGGAATATGTTCATCATTATGCAGATCATTCGCATAGTAATTGTAAAATTAAGGATAAAATATAAATTAATAATTAATTTAATAAGAAATATTATTTGAAATAAGTATAATATATTCTTAATTATTGTAAGAATAAAATATGTATAAAATAGGAATTAAAAAAAGAATAATAGAAAAAATATTCATTAACTTATTTATAATGAGATTCCTAATTTTGGTACTAAAAATAAGAGTTGAAATAGTCTGCAATTAAACTAATAAATAAAAAGACCTTGAAATATATGTATATACCTAATATTAAGTAAGTTGATAAGGTGATTACATTTAAAATAACTCAAGGTCTTTTTAAATTTTACAATATATTTTATTGACTAAAAAAATCATTCTTTAACTTTTAGTTCAAGAACATCAGGTCTGGAATAATGTCCACAAGCATCAAATTCCATACGGCTCATAGGAACTTTTTCCATATCCAGTTCAGCATAAATAATTTCTTCTTTGTCCCAAACAGGATTAGTTTCATAATGTCCATATGGGTCTATTATACAGCTTCCTCCACGACATACAATATCAGAAAGTTTAGCAATTTCTTCAGGGCAGTGTAAATTATCAGGATACATTTCCTTTGTAAAATACATATCACAATTTATGAAATAGCAATGTCCCTCAATAGCTATATGACGAATAGTTGCCTGCCATTCTTCATTATCATTGGTATTTGGAGAAATATATATAGTGATACCTTTTTGATATAATGCAACTCTAACCAGAGGCATATAACTTTCCCAGCAAATAAGACTTCCCATTACTCCCCAAGGAGTTTCAACTACAGGGAAATAATCTTTATCTGCATCTCCCCAGACAACACGTTCAGCACCAGTAGGTTTTAATTTTCTATGAACAGCAACTAATTCTCCATCAGGTGAAAAAAATAGATTTGTATTATAAAGTGTAGCTGTAAGAGGATCACGTTCAGAAACTCCAATGCTGACATAAGCATTAGCTTTTTTTGCAGCTTCTCCTATAAGTTTTGTTTCTTCACCAGGAACTAAAATAGAATTATCATAATACATTTTCCAGTCTTTACGACCATCAGCATTACGACTTCCAACAGTAAAACCAAATGTCATTCCATATGGATATCCAGGAATAAACAATTCAGGAAATACAATTAATTCACTGTGTTTTTCAGCAGCTTCCTGAATCAATTTGATTGCTTTTTTAGTACAAAGTTCTTTATCAAACATTATTGGAGCAGCCTGAACAACAGCGATTTTACACTTTTTATCCAAATCTTTCATAATTTCCTCCTTATGAATCAGAAGTTCTATATTAATATTAAATTTTTAATACTATTATTATATCAAAAATATATAAGGATTGTTATATGTTTTTATTTTTCATAGGGATAAAATCTTAAATGAAAGAATAATTTTTAAATATAAAAAGGATTTTTTGTTATTAAAATTCAGTAAATGGTTAAAAAGTATTATTTTAAATAAAGTTAAAAGAGATATTCTTATAGTATGACATATCTCTTTTATTTTTTTGTAAATTATGTTATTCTATTAAATAAGGCTAAAGTTTTTGACAGGCTTTTTTGTAAAAAAAATTTAGGAGATACTGCTGAAATGTATAATGAAATTGATCTTCATCAAATGAATTTTGATGATGCTTTAAGGGTTTTTATAACTAAATATAATGCTTTATACAAAAAAGGCGAAAGAAAAGAAATAAAAGTAATACATGGATATGGTTCAAAATTTTTAGATGGAGAGGCTGTAATAAGAACTAAGATAAGACAGTTTTTCTCTAAAAATAAGGACTGTGTGAGAATGAGGATAGATTTGAATCCTGGAGTGACTTATGTTATGCCACTAAAAAATCTTCCTCAGCCTAAAAAGAAAAAACTTGGATTTTAGCTAAGTGAATGTCTAAACTATTTAACTGGAAGGTAATTATGTATATAAAAACTAAAAAAAATATTGGAGAACAGGAAAAAGAAAAGATAATAGAATTTTTAAAAAGAAATGGATTAGGAATCATAATAACTGAAGATGAAGATATTATGAAAATAGGTATAATTGGAAATAAAAAAAATGTGGATCTAGATGTGCTTTTATCTTTTGATGGGGTAGATGAAATGGTTCCTATTGGTAAAAGTTATAAATTTGTAAGTAGAGAATTTCAAAAAGAAGATACTGTTATAGACATAAAAGGAAGGAAAATAGGTGGAGGAAACTTCATGCTTATGGCAGGACCTTGTGCTGTAGAAAGTAGAAAATCTATATTTGAAATAGCTGAAAAAGTAAAAAAATCTGGAGCTCAAGTACTGAGAGGTGGAGCTTTTAAACCAAGAACATCGCCATATGATTTTCAAGGTTTAGGAGAAGAGGGACTTAAATATATGAGAGAAGCAGCAGATAAGTATAATCTTCTTGTTGTAACTGAGGTTATGGATACTCAGGATATACCTCTTATATCTGAATATGCTGACATACTTCAAGTTGGGGCAAGAAATATGCAGAATTTCAGCCTGCTTAAAATGTTGGGTAAATGCAATAAACCAATACTTTTAAAAAGAGGACTCAGTGCTACAATGAGAGATTTTCTTATGGCAGCAGAATATATAGTGGCATATGGAAATACAAAAATAATATTATGTGAAAGAGGAATCAGAACTTTTGAAACGATAACAAGAAATACAGTGGATATAAATGCAGTTCCTTTAATAAAGGAAAAATCACATCTTCCGATAATAATAGATGCAAGTCATGGAACTGGAAGGAGAAGTCTTGTAGAACCTGTGACGCTGGCAGGGGTAATAGCTGGGGCAGATGGAGCAATGGTTGAAGTACATGAAAATCCAGAATGTGCAGTTTCTGACGGGGTTCAATCATTGGACTTTTATGGATTTGAAAAACTAACTGAAAATTTGAAAAAAGTTTTGGAAGTGAAGAAAAATCTTATATAGAAAGAGGTAAATATGTTTGAAGATAGAGGGAATCATTTAATAATAAAAGAATTTGAAAATATGGGGGTAGGAACCATATTTACAGATATATCTTATGGAAATGCAAAACAGAAAACACGTGAAGAACTTATAAAAGATTTTGAACTTGGAGATAGAAATCTTATATCTGGATATCAAACTCACAGTAAAAATATACAAGTAATAAAAGAAATAGATAAGATATACTTTGAAAATACAGATGGGTTTATAACAAATAGAAAAGATGTAGTGATATTTACTAAATATGCCGACTGTCTTCCTGTATATATTTATGATCCTCTAAAGGAAGTAATAGGTCTGGTACACTCTGGCTGGAGAGGAACTTTACAAGAGATAACTCTGGAAGCTATAAAATTGATGGAAAAAAACTATGGAACAGATAGAAAAAATGTTTATTTTGCCTTTGGTATAGGTATTGGACAGGAGAATTATGAGGTTGGACAGGAATTTAAAGACCTGTTTTCAGAAAAATTTTCATTTGATATAGTAACTGAAAGTTTTATGGAAAAAAATGGAAAGTTATATTTTGATAATCAGAAATTTAATTATCTTAATTTAATAGTAAATGGAGTAGAGAAATCAAAAATAATAACAAATGAATATTGTACATTTAGAGATAAAAGATTTCAATCTTTCAGAAGGGATAAAGAAAATTCAGGAAGAGCAGGAGGCTTTATTTATTTTAAATAGTAATAAAAAATTTATTGGGGGAGAGTAATATTGGACAGAGCTTTTTATAGAAATCTTTTGGCAATAACTATGCCTATTGCATTTCAAAATATAATTTCATATAGTGTTAATATGATGGATACGCTTATGTTAGGAAGTCTTGGAGAAACTGTGTTGTCAGCTTCAAGTCTGGCAGGGCAGGTATTTTTTCTTTTTTCTATACTTGTATCTGGTTTAGGGTGTGGAGCAGGAGTTCTATGCAGTCAGTATTTTGGAAAGAGGGATTTAAAAAACCTGAGGAAAATAGCAGCAATGGTATTAAAATTAGCTATAAGCTTGAGTGTTATATTTACTTTGGTGCTTTTAATATGTCCTTCTGCAATCATGAAGATATTTACCCCTGAAATAGCAGTAATAGAGCAGGGAAGTAGATATTTAAGAGTAGTTGCAGTTTCATATATATGTTTTGGAATAACTACAACATTTCTTATAGTATTAAGAAGTCTGCAAGATGTAAAACTTTCTCTCTGGATATATACTGTTTCTTTTTTTACAAACATATTTTTTAATTATGTATTTATCTTTGGACATTTTGGATTTCCAAGAATGGGAATAGTTGGAGCTGCATTAGGAACAGTAATGGCAAGAGGTGTTGAGGTAGCTCTGGTAATGATATATCTGAAAAAATATGAGAAAGTTTTAAAATTTAAACCTATAATGTTGAAGTTGTATGATAGGATATTGTTTAAAGATATGATAAAATATGGACTTCCTGTAATAATTGGAGAATTATTCTGGGGACTGGGGCTTTCAGCTCACTCAGCAATATTAGGTCATATGGGAGCAGCTGTAGTGGCAGCTAATAGTATATGTAATGTACTTCATCAGTTTGCGCTCTCATTTGTACAGGGAGTGGGAAGTGCTTCAGCTGTAATTATGGGAAAATATATTGGTGCTGGAGAAATTACAGCAGCTAAGAAAGCTTCAAAAGCTCTTGTAAAATTCTTTGCTGTGTGTGGAGTGATAACAGCTGCATTTTTATTAGGTGTAAGTGAACCATTCTTTTCATTCTACAGCTTACAGCCAGCTACTTTGAAATTAGCCAGACATTTCATGCTTGCATATGCTTTTATCACTATGTTCAGAGCAATATCAGCTCCTATTATAGGAGGAATATTATGGGGAAGTGGAGATACAAGGTTTGCAGCGACTGTAGATATATCATTTTTGTGGTGCCTGCTTCCAATAGGATTTATGGCAGCTTTTAAGTGGCATTGGAATCCAGCAGTAGTTCTTGTTATTCTTAGACTAGAAACACCATTGAAAATGGTAGCCTGTCTAATAAGATTACGTGGAGATAAATGGATAAAATCAACTGTTAGATAAAAATAATTGTAAAGAATTGAAATATAAAAATTTTAGATTGTGAGTAATTATTAAGTATAATAAAAAGACAGAATTTAGAAAAACTCTATTTTCTGTCTTTTTATTTTTATTGAATGTCATTTATAACTTTCAGTACCTTTCCTACAACGCTAAATTCTTCACCAGGTCCTATGTAAATAGGTTGATAATTAGGATTATCACTAATTAGTGCAATATAGTTTCCAGTAACTTTTAATCTTTTAACATATGATTCTTCATTTACAATAAAAGCTCCAATTTCACCATTTCTAACTTCTACCCCTTTTCTACAAAGGATAATAGAGGAATTTTTTATAGTAGGCTCCATAGAATCTCCTTTTACATTGACAGCAAAAAGAGTTTCAACATTTCTTACTCCAGGTATAGAAATAAAATCAACAGGGGCTTCTTCGGTAAAGACTCCTATTCCTGCACTTATTCTTGAATAAAGAGGAATATAATTATCCAGATCTTTTAATTCAGATACATTAACCTTTGGAGTGGCATCTTTCTGCTTTTCTAATTTCTTAAGTTCCTCTAATATTAACGTAGGTGTTCTTTCAATTGCTGCTAAATATTTAAATTCAGCTGCTTCCTTAGTAGTAAGCTGCAATATTGCTATCATTTTATCAAGTATCTCTTCGCTAGGAGGATTTCTTACCTCTCCCCTTTCAATTGTATTATAATATGATTGGGTAATTCCAATTGCTTTAGCCAATTTATTTTGACTATAACCCATTTCCTCTCTTCTGTTTCTTAAAAAGGTTTTAAAATTCATACAGCACCTCCTATATTTATATATCTATATATAAATAATTATAATATAAAAACAAAAATTTTACAACAAAAATAAAAAATAGTTGACAAAATTGACACTATGTATTAATATATATTTATATATAGATAGTTCTATTTTTAGATATAGTAAAGGGGGATAGAAATATGAAAATACTAATAAAAAATAAAAAATGGGAAACTTCATTTAAGACAGTAAAATTAATATGTAATGTTTCTTCTGAAAATAAAATATTTAATATAAGTTTTAATTACAATGGAAAGAATATTAATATTAAGACATACAACCTTGACTATACATTTAAATATCTTGAAAAGCTTTTTGATAATGTAAATATGAAAGAAACAGCTAGATTTGTTAGTTGAGCAAATATAGATAAAAAGAATATTATACAATGAAGGAAATTTTTATTATCTTTGTGATCTTAAAAATTTCCTTTATTATTTTCAAAAAAATTTAACATTATATATAAAATTTATGTTATAATGTAAAAGATAAAAATACTATAAAAAATATAAAAAATTTTAACTATTGACAATTAAATAAAAAAAAGTTATATAGGTTAGTATAAAAATACAAGTTTCTATGGGGGAAATATGGTAGGAATAGTAGTAGTTGCACATAATCCTAAACTTTCACAAGAGATAATCAATTTTTGTATGGAGCTTAAAAATAGTGATTTTATATTAGAAAATGGCGGTGGGACAGAAGATGAAAATGGATATGGGACCTGCCCTGAAGTTATAGCAAAAGCAATAAGAAAAGCAGATCAAGGTGATGGAGTGGTTATACTTTGTGATCTTGGAAGTTCAGTAATGAATGCAGAAACTGCAAAAGAAAGATTAAAAGATGAAATAAAAGTAGAGATAGTAGATGCACCGATAGTAGAAGGAACAATAGTGGGAGTTTCTTCTAATCATCCTAAAGTAAATTTAGAAACATTAGTGGAATTTATAAAAGAATCAAAAGAGTTTCCAAAGTTTTAAGAGAAAGATAACTTAAGAGGGGATACCAGCTTTTAAGTTATCTTTTTCTTTTATTATAGAGAAGGTGATAAAATGAGTAATGAATTAGAAAGTAAAAATGTCAGTAGATTATTTTTTAAATTTGCTATTCCAAGTATAGTAGGAATGTTGATAGTATCTATACAAATGATGGTAGATGGAATATTTATAGCCAATACTCAAGGAGCTTCAGGTTTGGCTGCTATTAATCTTTCTATGCCAATAATATTATTTACAAATAGTATAGCTTTGATGATAGCAGCTGGTGGAGGAGTGTATTGTTCTATTGCTTTAGGAAAAGGAAAATTTAAAAGAGCTAATGAGATAATGTCATTCACTCTTCAGATATTTGTAATATTTTTAGGAAGTTTATCTCTTTTGGGGTTTCTTTTTATAAATGGAATAATAGGAATATTAGGAGCAACAGAAATACTTGCTCCTCTAGTAAAATCTTACCTATTGACTATGCTGATATTAAATATACCATATAATATTCCAATCTTTACAGAGGGGTTTATAAAAATAGCTGGGAAACCTAATCTTGTATTTTTGAGCTGTATTATATGTCTTACAGGAAATGTTTTGATGGATTATCTGTTTATTGTAAAAATGGATATGGGTGTATTTGGAGCAGCTCTTGCCACTTCAATAGCTAATGGAACTGCTGGTGCAGTGTTGATGTGGAATTATTTTAAAAATAGAAGCAGACTAAAACTAGTGAAGCCTAATGGAAATAGAATTCTTTTAGGAAAAATTTTGTATAATGGAAGTTCTGAAATGTTGACAATGGTGTCAAGTGCTCTTGCTACTTTTATTTTTAATTACATACTTATCAGAAGAATAGGAGAAATAGGAGTATCAGCTTTAACTATAGTTTTTTATGTAAATACAGTAGTTAATATATGTCTTTTTGGATTATCTCAGGCACTCCAACCAATAGTTTCCTACAATCTTGGTGCCAGAAGAATGGAGCAGATATATAAAGTAATGAGAACAGCATTTTTTACAGGTGGAAGTATAGGATTCTTCTTTTTCTTTGTGATGAAATTCAATAGTTCGCCTATTATAAAAGTGTTTTCAAAGGATAATTCCGATTTGATGAATTTAACAGGAAGAGCTTTAAATTTTGTAGTATTTCAATATTTATTTTCATTTGTGAATGTTATAATAAGTTCTTTTTTAACAGCTGTAGAGAAACCTATGGAATCAGCAGCTGTGGCAATGTGTCGTTCACTTATATGTGTAGCAGGACTTCTTTTTATACTGCCAATATTTTTGGGAGAAAAAGGATTATGGCTGGCTCTTCCATTAGGGGAACTTTTGTGTATGGTAATGAGTATACCCCTTTTAGTAGTATCATATAAGAAAATAAAAATAAGAATAAATAAAAATAAATAAAAATATAATTTAGATAATTGGTATAGTCATGTAGACAAAAATAAAATTTGAGAGTTCTACAATATTTAAAATCTATAAAATAAATAGTAATTAAAAGCAGCAGATAAAAACTTAGTTCATTTTTTTATTTGTTGCTAAATATAGAAGAAAATTAAAATGGGGTTTACTTTTGTATAGGATATGTGATATATTGTACTTAGAAAATATAACAAGGAGAAGAAAATGGCTTTAAGAGTTGCTATAATTATAATAATATCAATAATATGTTTTCAATAAAAATATTATAGGTGTTATTTATGTAGTCTAAGTTATTCTTCTTAAGGAAATAAATTGAAAGTTGAAGACAGCCTGCATAGCTGTCTTTTTTATTACAATCTAAACTTTTTATCAGGAGGATTTTTTATGTACAAGAAAGTGTCTACGAGTTTAAATTTCGTAGAGAGAGAAAAAGAAATTGAAAAGTATTGGGAAGAGAACAAAATTTTTGAAAAAAGTCTTGAATTAAGAAAAGGAGATAAGACATATACTTTTTATGATGGACCTCCGACAGCTAATGGAAAGCCACATATAGGACATGTTTTAACTCGTGTAATAAAAGATATGGTACCTAGATATAGAACTATGAAGGGTTATGATGTGCCTAGAAAAGCTGGTTGGGATACACATGGACTTCCTGTAGAGCTTGAAGTAGAAAAACTATTGGGAATAAATGGAAAAGATCAGATAGAAAGTTATGGATTACAACCATTTATTGAAGAGTGTAAAACAAGTGTGTGGAAATATAAGGGAATGTGGGAGGATTTTTCTAAAACAGTTGGATTTTGGGCTGATATGGAAAAACCATATGTAACTTATGATAATAACTTTATTGAATCTGAATGGTGGGCATTGAAGCAGATATGGGAAAAAGAGCTTTTATATAAAGGATTTAAAATTGTACCATATTGCCCAAGATGTGGAACACCTCTATCAAGCCACGAAGTAGCTCAAGGATACAAAGATGTAAAAGAAAGATCAGCAATAGTAAGATTTAAAGTGAAAAATGAAGATGCCTATATTTTAGCATGGACAACTACTCCATGGACACTTCCTTCTAATGTGGCTCTTTGTGTAAATCCAAATGAAACTTATGTTAAAGTTCAACATGAAGGATACACTTATTACATGGCAGAAGCTTTAGTGTCAACAGTATTAAAAGAAAATTATACTATTCTTGAAACATATAAAGGAAAAGATTTAGAGTATAAAGAGTATGAGCCTTTATTCAATTTTGTAAAACCAGATAAAAAATGCTGGTATGTAACTTGTGACACTTATGTTACTTTATCTGATGGTACTGGGGTAGTACATATAGCCCCTGCATTTGGAGAAGATGACGCCAATGTTGGAAGAAAATATGATCTTCCATTTGTACAATTAGTAGACTCTAAAGGAGAAATGACAGAAGAAACGCTTTGGCCTGGAGTATTCTGTAAAAAGGCAGATAAGGATATTTTGAAAAATTTGGAACAAAATGGACTTCTATTTGATGCACCTCTATTTGAACATAACTATCCACATTGTTGGAGATGTGATACTCCTCTTATATATTATGCAAGAGAATCTTGGTTTATCAAAATGACAGCTGTAAAAGAAGACCTTATAAGAAATAATAATACTATTAACTGGATACCAAAAACTATAGGAAAAGGACGTTTTGGTGACTGGCTTGAAAATGTTCAAGATTGGGGAATTAGCCGTAATCGTTACTGGGGAACACCTCTAAATGTATGGGAGTGTGAATGTGGACATAATCATGCTATTGGAAGTATAGAAGAATTAAAAACTATGTCACCTAACTGCCCGGAAAATATAGAACTTCACCGTCCATATATAGATGCTGTAACTATTACTTGCCCTCATTGTGGAAAACAGATGACAAGAGTTCCAGAAGTTATTGACTGCTGGTTTGATTCAGGATCAATGCCTTTTGCACAGCATCATTACCCATTTGAAAACAAGGATTTATTTGAAAAACAGTTTCCAGCAGACTTTATTTCAGAAGCTGTTGACCAAACAAGAGGTTGGTTCTATTCGCTTCTTGCAATATCTACATTAATTTTTAATAAAGCTCCATACAAAAATGTAATTGTATTGGGACATGTACAAGATGAGAATGGACAAAAAATGTCTAAGTCTAAAGGAAATGCAGTAGATCCATTTGAAGCACTTGCTACTTATGGAGCAGATGCTATACGTTGGTATTTTTATATCAATTCAGCTCCATGGCTTCCAAATAGATTCCATGGAAAAGCAGTTCAGGAAGGTCAGCGTAAATTTATGTCTACTTTATGGAATACATATGCTTTCTTTGTTCTTTATGCTGAGATAGATCAGTTTGATGCAACTAAATATACTTTAGATAAAGAAAAATTGACTGTTATGGATAGATGGCTTCTTTCTAAATTAAATACAGTGGTAAAAGGTGTAGATGAAAATCTTGCTGATTATAAACTTCTTGAAGCTGCAAGACTTCTTCAGGATTTTGTAGATGAATTAAGTAACTGGTATGTAAGAAGAAGCAGAGAACGTTTCTGGGTACAGGATATGACAGATGACAAGATTACAGCATACATGACTTTATATACAGCACTTGTGACTATTTCAAAGGCTGCTGCACCAATGATTCCATTTATGACAGAAGAAATTTACCGTAATCTGGTATGCAGTATAGATAAAAATGCTCCTGAAAGTATTCATTTAACTGATTTTCCAGAAGTACATGAAGAGTTTATAGATAAAGCTCTAGAAGAGGATATGGAAGAAGTTCTTCAGGTAGTTACTCTAGGAAGAGCAGCAAGAAATGCAGCTAATATCAAAAATAGACAGCCAATAGCTAACATATATGTAAAGGCTGGACATAAAGTTGGAGAACTTTATCAGAATATTATAAGAGAAGAACTTAATATAAAAGAAATTCACTTTGTAGAAGATACATCACAGTTTACTTCATATACTTTCAAGCCACAATTAAAAGTATTGGGACAAAAGTATGGTAAGAAAGTAAATGAAATTCGTACTCTTCTGGCAGAAATAGATGGAAGCAAAGCTAAAAAAGAATTAGATATTAATGGGGTTTTGGTTCTTAAATTAGCTGATGGAGAAGAAATATCTCTTACTGTGGATGATCTGTTGATAGAAACAGCGCAAACTGAGGGATATATGCCACTTGAAGACAGAGGAATAACTGTTGTACTTGATACTAAACTTACTCCTGAATTGATAGAAGAGGGATTTGTAAGAGAAATTATCAGTAAAATTCAATCTATGCGTAAAGAAGCAGATTTTGATGTAACTGATCATATTACATTCTATGAAAAAGATAATGAAAAGATTAAAGAAATTATTGAAAGAAATGCTGAAGAAATTAAGCATGATACTCTTGCAGATAAGATAGTTTTTGGTGAAACTGATGGATTTACAGGAGAATTCAATGTAAATGGGGAAAAGGTTGTCTTTGGAGTAAAAGTAAATAAGTAATTTAAATAAAAAAGAGGTTGGTTAATAAGTTAAGATAAATTTTAGAAATTTGGAAAGTAGAAAGGCTTGTGTAATTAATAAAGTAAGAAAAACGTGAAAAACAGTATGTTTGAATGCAATGAGTTTCCAGTAATTAAGCAGTTAAATTTTAACTGCTATAATTACTGAGATACAACAGTGGAACTGTTGTAAACTTTCATCTGTTTTCTATGTTTTAAGAACGAAATTAATAACAAACCTTTCTACTGGAAAAATTCTAAAATTATACTTTTCTTAAAATCAACCTCTTTTTAGTTGAAATATGGTTTGATTTTTTCTATCCATTCTTTAATTCTATCAGGAGTATCTGTTCCCTGATTTCCTTCATCAAGAGCAAGACCTACAAATTTTCCATCTATAACAGCTTCAGTTTCTTGGTAATGGTATCCTTCAGTAGAAGTGAATCCAATAACTTTTGCACCATTTTTTATAACAGCATCATAAAGTATTTTCATAGCTCCAACATATGATTCACCAAAAGCAAATTGATTTCCAAGTCCAACTATTGCAACAGTTTTACCAGAAAAATCTATATTTTTAAACTCTTCAAAGGCATTATTCCAATCTTCTTGCAATTCACCAACTCCGTAAGTTGGAGATATAAGAATAAGATTTTCATAATTTTTTATCTCAGCTATTCCATCAGCTACATTATATGTCTGATAATCATCTTTTCTAAGATAAAATTCTATTTCATCAACTATACCAGCAGTATTTCCAGATGTTGTTCCATAAAAAATTCCTATTTTTTTCATTTTTTCCTCCTATAAATTACAAATATCTTTTACAACTTCGCTTGCTATTATAAGTCCAGCACTAGAAGGGACAAAAGATATGCTTCCAACATTTACTTTTTTTCTCTGCTCCCAGTTTCATTTTCAGGTTTTCTGGGAATTTCCCTTGAATAAACTACTTTTAATTTTTTTATTTTTCTGTTTTTCAGCTTTTT
This sequence comes from Fusobacterium varium, assembly GCA_900637705.1. Classification (NCBI taxonomy): domain Bacteria; kingdom Fusobacteriati; phylum Fusobacteriota; class Fusobacteriia; order Fusobacteriales; family Fusobacteriaceae; genus Fusobacterium; species Fusobacterium varium. The sequence goes on along the minus strand of LR134390.1, from coordinate 2,696,567 downwards.
TCTCATAACACGAGCCAAAGGACATACTGATGTTTTATAGATATCAGCAACTTCAAGCATTGTTGGTTCGATTTTATTACCAGTACCCATGGAAGAAATAATTGGAGTATTGGTATTTTGTGCTATTTCAGCCAATGCTAGTTTAGAAGTTACCAAATCAATTGCATCAACTATATAATTATATTTTTTATTCTTAAAAAATTTATCATAATTTTCCATTGAAAATTTTTCTGGATATTCATGTACTTTTATATCTGGATTGATGGAAAGAAGTCTGTCTTTCATAACAGAAGTTTTTAATTTTCCTATAGTATTTTGTAAAGCTATAATCTGTCTATTAAGATTAGTGATATCTACAGTATCAAAATCTACAATAGATAGTTCACCTACCCCAGCTCTAGCTAGAGCCTCTATGACAAAGCCTCCAACTCCTCCAACACCAAATACTATTACATGAGAATTTTGAAGTTTTTCAAGGTTTTCCTTTCCTATTAAAAGCTCAGTTCTTTGAAATATCATATTATCATCCTTAAATATATTATTTACTATCTTAGTAAATAATATATTATTTTTTATAAAAAATCAACAATATATTTTTTATGAAATAAATATAACAAAAGGATTTTAGAACATTTTGTGAAAATAATAAGAAAAAATGTAATAAAATAGAAGAAAATGTTTTGAAATGTATTGACAAAATAGAAATAATGAGTTATATATTTTATCAACAGGGGAAATGAAAACGTTTTAAAAAAGAGGTGCATAACAGGATGAAAATAAATGATGTAGCAGAATATGCAGGAGTTTCATTAGCTACTGTTTCAAGAGTAATAAATGGGAAAAAAGTTAAAAAAGAAACAAAAGAAAAGGTAGAAGAAGCTATAAAAAAACTTAACTATACACCAAATTTTATGGCAAGCAGTCTTCAGAGAACAAAAAGTAATATGATTCTAATAATAGTACCAGAGATATCAAACCCTTATTATTCAGCTATTTTAGAAGGAGTTGAAGTGACAGCTAAAGGTATGGGCTACAATATTATATTAGGAAGCAGTTATTCATCAGAAGCACAATTATTAGATTATTTGAATCTGTTAAATACTAAACTGGTAGATGGAATAATTCTTATGGAAAAAATAGAAAAAGAAAAAATAATGGAAAAAATAAAAGATGAAAACGTTTTCAAAAAAATAGTTCAGTGTAGTGAATACATAGAAGAGAATGGACTTACTTATATAACTATTGACCATAAAAAAGCAGCATATGAAGCTGTCAGTCATCTTATTTCAATAGGAAAGAAAGACATATATCTTTTCTCGATGAAAAAAGATTATACATATTCTACCTTAAGGAGAGAAGGGTTGATAGAAGCTATGAAGGATAATGGACTGGAATTTAAAAGAGAAAATGAAATACTTTTAGATGAATTATCTATAAAAGAAGCTCAAAAGCACATGAATATAGTTTTAAATAACAGAGAAGTAAAAAATATAGGAATATTTGCAGTGTCAGATGTAATAGCTATAGGAGTTATAAAAGCACTCAATAGTAAAAATATAAAAATACCACAGGAAGCAGCAGTAGTAGGATTTGATAATATAGATTTTTCAGCAGTTATAGAGCCATCTTTAACAACAGTTTCTCAGCCAGGGTATGAATTAGGAGTTGAGTCAGTAAAAAGTCTGATGAGAAAGATAACAGGAGAAAATAATAATCCTGAAAAAATTATTTTAGATTATGAGCTTATAGTGAGAGAAACAACCAATAAATTTGTTTTAAAGTAGAGAGATATCTCTAATAAAATAAAAGGAGGATTGATTTGATGAAGAGATTTTTTACATTGTTAGCAGTATTGTTACTTTTAAGTGTGGCTGCATTTGCAAATGCTGGAGGGAAAGTTTTAGGAATTGTCATGCCAAATGCAACTCATGGATTTTTAGGAGAAAGCATAAAACATGCTAGAGCAGCAGCTGAAGAGTATTCTAAAGCTAATGGATTTGAATACAAATTTCTTACTTCAGCTGAAGCATCAGAACAAAATAATCAATTGGACACTTTAATTAATGAAAAAGTAGATTGTATTGTTTTATGGCCTCATAATGGAAATGAATTAAGATCAGGAGCTATGAAGGTAATGGAAGCTAAGATTCCATTAATCATCTATGATCGTTTAATTGATGAATTTAAACCTACTGCTGAAGTTATGGGGGATAACTTTACAATAGGAGAAGAAACTGGAAAATATTTAAATAAATATTTTGCAGAGGATCTTAAAAAAGGTAAAGTAAATATTCTTGAATTTAAAGGGGATAACTCTACAGTTCCTCAACAACGTTCAGAAGGATTTGCAAAAACTGCTGATAAAAATATCAATATTATCCAACAATTCAGTACTGACTGGCAAAGAGCAAAAGCTCAGGAACAGATGGAAACACTTCTTAACAGTTTGAAAAAAGATGAAGTAGAAAGTATAAAAGCTGTATTTACTCATGATGATGAAGTTGCTCTTGGAGTATTAGATGCAATAATGAGTTATAGTGGAGATGCTAAGCTTAATATTAAACTTGTAACTGGTGTTGGTGGAAGAAGAGAAAATATTGAAACTTTTGATATAATTAAAAATGATCTTGGAATAGATCAAGTAACTTATTTGTTTTCACCTACAATGGTAAGAGATGCAGTTAAGATGGGTGCTGATGTATTAGATGGAAAAACATTTTCTGGATTATATCTTATCCCTACAGAAACAATAGATAACAATAACTATAAAGATTATATGAAGAGTGAGCAATGGAAAATAAGATATGAGAGTGGAATCTAAAATAAATTAATTTAAGGGTGGGAATTCCCACCCTTATTAAAAGATGGGGGTAGGTGATAAAGGTCATGCTTTTGGAGATGAAGAATATAGTGAAATGTTTTGGTCCTGTAGAAGCTTTGAAAAATGTTTCTCTCAGTGTAGAAAAAGGGGAAATACATGGACTATTGGGAGAAAATGGAGCAGGAAAATCAACTCTAATGAATATTTTGGCAGGGACATTTCCGCCTACACAAGGAGAGATTTTTTTTAATGGGAAGAAAATAGAGGATCTTAATACTAAAAAAACACAAGGAATAGGAATAAGATTTATACATCAGGAATTGAATCTGGTAAATGATCTTACTGTTTATGAAAATCTTTTTCTTGGGGAAGAACTTGTTAATAAATATGGGTTTTTAGATAAAAAAGAGATGATAAAGAAATCTAAAGAAATTTTAGAAAAAATGAATTTGGATATTGATCCAGAAATGGAAGTAAGACATTTAGAAACATCGAGAAAACAGCTTGTTGAAATAGCAAAAGCTCTTCTTTTTGATGCTAAACTTATAATAATGGATGAGCCTACAACAGCCTTAACTAATAAAGAAATAGAAATGCTTTTTGTTCTTATGAGAAGATTGAAAGAACAGGGAGTAACCATGATTTATATATCCCATAAAATGCCAGAACTTTTTAGTATATGTGATAGATATACAGTACTTAGAGATGGGAAATTTATAGAGAGTGGATATTTTAAAGATATAAATGAAAGAAAAGCTACAGAACTTCTTGTTGGAAGATGTATAGAAAATGAAAAGATAGAAAAAGAAAAAATATCAGAGCAAATATTAATGGAAGTAAAAAATATAACTTCAAAAGGAAAATTTGAGGACATATCATTTAATCTAAGAAAAGGTGAAGTTATAGCAGTTACAGGACTGCATGGAGATGGAAGAGATCAGCTGGCAGAGGCACTATATGGTGTGTGCAAAATAGATTCTGGAGAAGTATGGGTAAATGGGAAAAAATTAGGTTATAAAAGTATAAAAGATACAGTTGAAAGTGGAATAAGTATGGTGCAGAGAAATAGAAAAGAACGTTCTATTATAAAAGATATGAGTATACTTAATAATTTTTCTGTGTCTAGATTTGTTTCAAAGCATAAAAAACTTTTTATTGATGATAAATCAGAAGTAGAAAGATTTAATATAAGAAAAAAAGAGATGTCCACGAAAATTGGACACTATGATGATTATATAACATCATTATCAGGTGGAAATCAACAGAAGATAATCATAGGAAGATGTCTTGAACTGGATACTGATGTGATAATTTTAGATAATCCTACACAAGGTATAGATGTAGGAGCTAAGTTTGAAATTTATAAAATAATCAATGAATTGGCTAAAACTGGTAAAGGAATAATAATATTCAGTTCTGAATATCCAGAAATAAATAAAGTAGCAGACAGATGTTTTGTAATGTATAAGGGAAAAATAAATAAAGAATTAACAAGAGATGAGTTCAGTGAGATAAATATCATGCACTATGCTACTGGAGCAAATATGGAGGAAAAAATATGAGTCAGTTGAATAAAAATCTAGATATGAAAAAATATATTCTAATTATACATTTGTATTTTCTTTTTTAGTTCTTGTTATAATAGCAACTGTAATAAATCATTCCTTCCTGTCTTGGACAAATTTATCTACACTTATGCTTCAGTCATCTATTAAAGGGATAATAGCTCTCGGAATGACTCTTATAATAATATCGGGACAGATAGATTTATCAGTAGGTTCTCAGTGTGCCCTTGTAGCTGGATTGGGAGTAGTTGTTCTTAACAGGACAGAAAGTCCACTTATTATGTTGCTATTCTGTATGGTATTTGGAGCTTTACTTGGAACTATTAATGGACTTATTACAAATAAAGGTAAAATGGCACCTTTTATAGTTACTCTTGCTACAATGAGTGCTTATAGATCTATAATAGTTCAGCTTGGACAAGGTGGACCTTTTAATATCAAAATGAAAATACTCATGAGTTTTAGAAAAATAGCAGCAGGTAAATTTTTAGGTATACCTAATCTTGCAATAATTTTTATAATAATAACTATACTTATGGTTATTTTAGTGAAGTATACAAAGTTTGGAAGATATGTATATGCTGTAGGTTCTAATGAAAATGCTACATTTCTTACTGGTGTAAATGTAGTAAAAGTAAAAACATTATGTTTTACACTTACAGGATTTTTAACAGGAATAGCATCATTTCTTCTTTCTTCAAGACTTACATCTATTACAGCAGCCAATGTAGGAATGTCTTTTGAACTTGATGCAATAGCAGCAGTTGCTATTGGAGGGACATCTATGAATGGTGGGAGAGGAAAAATAATGGGAACTTTTCTAGGGGCTATAATGCTTCAAATGATAGAAGGAATCCTTATAGCAGCACGTATTCCGCCGTTCTTATCAGGATTAGTAAAAGGAATAATAATAATTTTAGCAGTAATATTCCAAAGTAAGAAAGGTAATGATTAAAATACAATAAAATATGGAGGTTCATATGAAATTAGGATTTTTAACTGGCATCATGGGAGATATGTCTATATATGAAAAAATAGAATGGGCTCATAAGATAGGATTTGAAACATTAGAAGTTTCATGTTGGCCTAAAACTAATTCCAGAGATTATTCAGGAAGTGATATAGATGTAGTAAATTTTACTAGAGAAGAAGCAGATAAATTGAATGATTTTCTTAAAGAAAGAAATATGACAATAGTAACCCTTGCTTATTATGATAATAATTTGGATCATGATTTGGTAAAAAGAAAAGGATATAATGACCATTTAATAAAAGTAATAGATGCTGCTTCACTTTTAGGAGTAAAAAATGTAGGAACTTTCATAGGAAGAGATATGACACTTCCTATTGAAGAAAATTTTGATGAGATGGAAAAAGTATTCAAGCCTATACTTGAATATGCAAAAGAAAAAAATGTGAGAATAATAATAGAAAATTGTTCTATGCCAGGTTGGCATGAAAGTGGTTGGGCAGGAACTATTTCATATTCTCCTGAACTATGGGATGAGATGTTTAAAAGATTGCCTTATGACAATTTTGGATTAAATTATGATCCATCACATTTGGTATGGCTGGGAATAGATTATATACAAGGATTAAAAGATTATAAAGATAGAATATTTGAAGTTCATGCTAAAGATACAGAAGTATTTGAAGATAAGAAAAAATATTATAGCATTTTAGGAAAACAATTGGGGAGAAAGGATAATTGGGATTTAGGATTCTGGCGACATAGAATGCCTGGAAAAGGAGATATAAACTGGAAAAAATTTATTGATACACTGAAAGAAATAGGGTATGATGATGAATTAGTAATAGAACATGAGGATTTAGAATATCAAGATACAATTGAAAAAGTGAAAGAAGGTCTTGAGCTGGGATATAAATATTTGAAGGAAAAAATGTAGGAGGCAGAGATGAAAAAGATAAAAGTAGGAATAATTGGCTGTGGTTCCATAACTGAAAAAAGACATGCTCCTGAATATCTAGATAATCCTAATGTAGAAATAGTAGCATTTTATGATTTAAATAAAAAGAGAGCTGAATTGATGGTAGAAAAGTTTGGAGGAAAAGTAGCAGATGAATACATGGATATATTAAATAATCCAGAAATAGATGCTATAAGTGACTGCACTCCTAATAATATGCATTATATTATATCGACAAAAGCTATGGAACTTGGAAAACATGTATTGTGTGAAAAGCCCATGACTAAAAGTGTGGAAGAAGCTGAAAAAATAGCAGAGGTACAGAAAAAAACTGGAAAAATATTTATGATGGATCATAATCAGAGATTTACAGAAGCTCATAAAAGGGTCAGAGATATAATAAAAAGTGGAAAGCTAGGAAAAGTAATTACTTTTAGAACTACTTTCGGACATGGAGGACCTGAGTCTTGGACAGAGAGTAAATCTAAAAATACATGGTTTTTTCAAAAAGATAAATGTGAATTTGGAGTAATAGGTGATTTAGGGGTTCATAAAATAGATATTATCAGATATCTTACAGATTCTGAATTTGAAAGCGTTTGTGGAATGGGAGGAACTCTGCATAAAACTTTTGAAAATGGAGAACCTATAGAAGTATATGATAATGCGATTTGTATATTAAAAATGAAATGTGGAACAATAGGAACAGGAACTTTCAGCTGGACATATTATGGTCAGGAGGATAATTCAACTGTACTTTATATGGAAAAAGGGATAATAAGAATATATGATGATCCTAAATATCAGATAAAGATAATAGATCAAAGTGGAAAAATAGAAGAGCTTGAAGTTGAAGCTATACAGACAAATGATAACCAGACAAAAACTGGTGTAATAGATGCTTTTATAAATACTATTTTAAAGAATGAAAAATCTCCTGTAACAGCAGAAGATGGTCTTATTTCTATAAAAGTAGTAAAAGGTATAATAAAAGCTATTGAAGAGAAAAAAGAGATAAAATTATAAAATTCAAAAGTAAGTTTTAGGATTTAGGAAATTTATAAATTCTAAAACTTTCTTTTTATGATAGTTTTTTATAAAATAAAGAGAGAATAGTTTAGAAGAAAATTATAATTTTTTAGTTGATTTTTAAGAAAAAAATATTTTAATTTAGAGTTCAATAAATGTCTTATTTTTATTGACATTTCATATATATTATGATATACTTTACCGTAGATTACGCTTGGAAAGGGTCATCAGCAACCCCAACCAGCGATTGCAATACTTTTGGAGGTGTTAAAATGTACGCAGTTATAAAAACTGGTGGTAAACAGTACAAAGTAGCAGAAGGTGACGTATTAAGAGTAGAAAAATTAAATGCTGAAGTTAACGCAACTGTAGAATTAACTGAAGTTCTTTTAGTAGCTAATGGAGAAACTGTAAAAGTTGGAACTCCTGTAGTTGATGGAGCTAAGGTTGTAGCAGAAGTAGTAGCTCAAGGTAAAGGTGCTAAAGTTGTTAACTTCAAATACAAGCCAAAAACAGGATACCACAGAAAAAAAGGTCACAGACAATTATTTACTGAGATCAAAGTTACTTCAATCAACGCTTAATCAATTATGACGAGAGTTGAAATTTTTAGAAAAAATGGTAGAATTGTGGGATACAAGGCTACTGGGCATTCAGACTATGCTGACTATGGAGAAGATATAGTATGTGCAGCTCTGTCAATGGCATTACAAATGCCTTTAGGCGGAATGCAAGACGTTCTTGAGCTGATACCTAAATTTGATATGGATTCTGATGGATACCTTAGGGTAGATATGAGAGGAATGGATAGTAAGGGTAAAGAAAGGGAACTAGAAACTCTTTTGGAAAGCATGGCTTTAATGGTTAAAAATTTATCAAAAGAATATCCTAAAAATGTAAAGCTTGTAGAGAAGGAGGAAAAATAGATGCAATTTACTTTAAATATACAATTATTTGCACATAAAAAAGGGCAAGGTTCTGTTAAAAACGGAAGAGACTCAAATCCTAAATATCTTGGAATTAAAAAATATGATGGAGAAGTTGTAAAAGCTGGAAACATCATAGTTAGACAAAGAGGAACTGCTATTCATGCAGGAAACAACATGGGAATGGGTAAAGACCACACTTTATTTGCTTTAATTGATGGTTATGTAAAATTTGAAAGACTTGGAAAAGATAAAAAACAAGTTTCAATTTACTCTGAAAAATAATAGTATTTAATGAAAATATTGAGAAGCCAAAATAATGGCTTCTCATTTTTTATATGGCTTCTATCTTTTTAAAATAAATATGTCCACATAAGTATTGATGCCAGAATAATAAATCCTGTCCATAAAAATACCATTACACAATATCCCATAATATCCCTAACTCCAAGTTTTGCTATACCTAAACCTGGAAGAGCCCAGAAAGGCTGTATCATATTTGTCCATGTATCTCCCCAACATAAAGACATAGTAGTTAATGCAGGACTAACACCTAAGGCATGCCCTGCTGGAAATAATACTGGTGCCTGTACTGCCCATTGTCCTCCAGCTGATGGAACAAACATATTAACTATAGCTGCACTTCCAAAAGATAATAATGGAAATGTGTGAGCAGTAGATAAAGCTACCATTTTTTCAGAAATAAGTCCTGCTATCGAAATACCAGATTGATTTAAGCCTGTCATCATTCCCATGATTCCAGCATAAAAAGGAAATTGAAGTATAATTCCAGCTGAGTTTCTTGCAGCATTTCCAACAGCTTGAATATAATTAATAGGAGTCTTATGCAATAAAATTCCAAAGATTAAAAGAATAAAATTCATTATATCAATATTAAGGCTTTTGCCAAGAATAAAGAAATGATTTATTACAAAAGTCATTCCTGCTATAAATATCAATACAGGGATTATTTTACTGTATTCAAGACGTTGAGCCACAGTAGGTTTATCAGGTCTTTCCATAACTACTGTTTCTTCTTTTAATAAATTTACATCAATGCTTTTTGTATTTTCTTCATTTGGGTGCATAGCTGCATTTAACAATGGAAGAGTTATCAGCATTATTAAAAGAGCTATCAAAGTGGTAATGTGATAACTTGTTGCACCTAAAGGAACAAGGTCTGTAACTGTTCCACTAGTTATTTTAATCAGTTCATCTACATTACTGGCTGCTTTTAGTGTAATTGAACTAGTTAAAACTGAAAGCATAAATGTGGAATATGCTGAAGCAATTAAAAGTGGATAGTCTACTTTTTTAACTGTTTTTGCTACTTCTTTAGCTAGGATAGCTCCAATTACTAATCCAAATCCCCATTGAATCAATGTAGCTATTGCTGCTGCAAAGGTAACAAAAGCAACTGCCTGCTTTGGAGTTTTTGGTATTAAAGCCAATCTTTTTACTAATTTATGAAATACTGGAGCAGTGGCTAGACAGTTTCCAAATATTATTACAAGTACCATCTGCATAGAGAATCCTAAAAACCCCCAGAATCCATTTCCCCAATGTAATACCATTTGGTATGGTGTTTCTCCATTTGTAAATACTCCCAATAAAAATACTATTGCAGATAATATTAATGCAAAAATAAAAGGATCAGGTAAAAATGCTTGTACCATGGCAGTACAAAAATTTGTTAATTTTTTAATCATATCTTACCTCCAAAATGTTTTTTAATCAGACTTTTAATTTTTTATTTTCCAAAAATAATTTTTCTAGCTTCTTCAGGTGTTGCTATTTCTTTTCCTAGTAATTCAACTATCTCTTTTATTTTTTTTACACCCTCTGCATTTGATTTTGCTAATTGACCTTTTTTATGTATAAATTATCTTCTAATCCAACTCTTGCATTTCCACCAAGAATAACAGCTGTAGTCACTATATTAAATTGATCTTTTCCAGCTGCTGCACATGACCAGACAAAATTATCTCCCAATTGTTTTTTAGCTGTATTATATAGAAATAAAAGATTGTCTACTGTAGCAGGAAGTCCTCCCATTATTCCCAATACAAATTGAAGATAAATAGGTCCTTTTAATAATCCTTTTTTCATAAAATAAGCAATATTATTGATCATTCCTACTTCATAGACTTCAAATTCAGGTTTTGTACCATTCTCACCCATAACCTTTATATAGTCTTCTATTCCTTGAAAAGTATTTACAAAAGGAAGATCATATGTATTTTTTACAAAAGGAATTTCCCAATCATATTTTGGAATTTTTATTTTATCAGCGATTGGTGAAAAACAAAAATTTACAGAGCCAGCATTACAAGAGGCAAGTTCTGCTTTGCAGAATGGAACTGCTGCAAGTCTTTCTTCAGAAGACATTCCAATAGCTCCTCCAGTAGTTATTCCTATTACAACATTGCATCTTTTTCTTATCTCTTCTACAATATTTTTCATTATTTCAGGATCTCCTGTAGGTTTTCCATTTTTTTCTTTTCTGCCATGGATATGGACTACTGCTGCACCAGCTTCATAAGCAGCTACTGCATCATCTATTATTTGCTGAGGTGTGACAGGAAGATATTCAGACATACTTGGAATATGTACTGCTCCGGTTATTGCTGCTGTGATGATTGTCTTATTCATGTTCATTCCCCCTTTAATTTAGTAATTCTTACTTGCTTTAAGTTGAATCATTAGTCGCCTAAAAAAGTCTTTTTTTATTTTTTCTTTTGTATGCTTTGAATATTTAAAAAACCCCTCTTCTGTTTTTAGTCCTAATTTTCCATTTTTAACTTTTTCTCTTAATAGACTACTGGCTTTTTTAGAATTATTAAGTTCTTCAAAAAGATTGTCTTCTACTGTACACCAGATATCTAATCCCCCTAAATCAGCTGATTCTAAAATTCCTGTTGTAGCAGATCTAAAACCTGGACCATATTTTAGAGCTTTCTCAATATCTTCTGGGGAGGCAGCTCCTATTTCCATAAGATAAAATATTTCTCTTGCTAAGGCATGAAGTATTCTGTTTGCTATCATACCTGAGATATCTTTCTTGACACTTATTGGCTGTTTTTCAACACTGAGATATAGATTATATATATCTGAAAATATTTCTTCTGGCATATTTCCAAAATATGAAAGCTCTATTATTGGGATAAGATGAGATGGATTATACCAATGGCATATCATTGTATATTTTTTTCTTTCAGTGGAAATATTTTCTATGAGCTTTGATAATGATAGACTTGATGTATTGCTGGAGAGAACTGTATGTTGAGGGCAAATTATATCTAATTCATTAAATAATTTCTGTTTTAATTCTAAAATTTCTGGTATGGACTCTATTACATAGTCAGCATCTTTTACAGCTTCTTTGAGAGTAGAAAAAATCTTTATGTTGGATAAAATTGATTTTATTCTATCCTTTGATATATATTTTTCCTCTGCCATAAATTCTAATTCATCTTTGATTTCTTTTATTATATTTTTTTGATTTCTATCATATACACTTACATTGTAATCATACATAGCAAATACACTTGCTATTCCATGTCCCATTGTTCCAGCACCAATTACACTTATATTTTTAATCATGATGTTCCTCCAGATGTTATTATATTATGATCTGTGTGTATAATTTATTCTTCAGGTATATGAATAGGTAAATACAGATTGATTTACTATATAAGCATTTTTTATGCCAATTAAAAAATATCTTTATTTCATAAGAAAATTTTTTATAAAATAAAAAGAGTCCTATTTCTAGGACAATGTGTTGTTATTAATGACGTTTATTAATAATCTATACCAAATTTTTTTAATTTTGAATACAGTAAGCTTCTGTTTATATTTAATAGCGCAGCTGCTTTTGTTTTATTATTTTTGGAGCTTTCTAAAGCCTTAATTATTGCAGTTTTTTCACTGTCATCTTTTATATTTTTGAGAGAATTATTATTTATATTAGTTTTTTCAAAATTATTTTTTTATCTAAGAAAAATTGACAGTCTTTTAATTTAATTTTATCTTCCTTGCATAAAAAGGCAGCTCTTTCTACTGTATGTTTTAATTCTCTTATATTCCCTGGCCAATTATAGGTTTTAAAAATTTCTAATACTTGAGATGAAATTTCTTTGATTTCGAAGTATTCTTCTTCATTGAATTTATTTATAAAATATTTACACAGGACAGGAATATCTTTTGTGTGATATCTTAAAGGAGGAATATTTAATTCAACTACATTTATTCTATAATACAGATCTTCTCTAAATTTTTTTTCTTTCACCATATTTTCCAAGTTGCAGTTAGTACAACATATTATCCTTATGTTTAATTTTATTGTTTCTAATCCTCCAACTCTTTCTATTTCTTTTTCTTGTAAAACACGAAGCAATTTAGCCTGAAGTGAAAGAGGCATCTCTCCTATTTCATCTAATAAAATAGTTCCATTATTGGCTAATTCAAATTTTCCTATTTTTCCACCTTTTTTAGCCCCTGAAAATGCTCCTTCTTCATAACCAAATAATTCTGCTTCCAGCAAATCTTTTGGAATGGATGCACAATTTATTTTTATATAGTTGTTTAAACTTCTATTGCTTAAATATTGTATAGCATCTGCAAAAACCTCTTTTCCCACTCCTGTTTCTCCTGTTATAAGTATAGGAAAATTAGATTTTGCATATTCTTCTATTGAGTTTTTTAATTTTTTGATTTCAGAGGATATTCCTATTATCTTTGATAGAGGATTTAAAGTCTGTTGATAATGTTCCAGTTGCTTTTTTATTTTTCTGTTTTCTTCTTTAATTTTTGTAATTTCTTTTTCTAAGGCTTTCACTTCTGACATATTATTTAAAGTAGTCATAGCAACAGCTCCAATAATTTTTTCTTCATATATAATAGGGTATCTATTACATACTAATGTCACATTTTCATTATGTTCATGATCGAAAAAATTCATTACTGCACCTATCTCAGGAATTCCAGTTTTAATAACATTCAACATTCTTGTATTAGGAATGAGTTTATCAACTTTTTTTCCTATTGCATATTTTTGATCAATTCCTAAGAGTCTTGCATAGATTCGATTTATATATGTTATTTTTCCAGCTGCATTTACTATTATAAAGTTAGGAAAAGCTTCCATTCCCTCCTTTAATAAGGTGTTATTATCTACCATATATTTTACCTCCAATATTTTTATGAAAAATGAGGAAATTTTATTTTTATTTAATATTTATAAAAATATTTTATAATTTTTCTTAGTAAAAGTATAGTAATAATATTTTTATTAAAATAATAACTAAATAAATATAAATATTTTAATTTTATATGAAAAATTTTTTTATAAGCGAAATAAAATCTTTGGCATATGCAGTTAGATAGAAATTTTTTCTATAAACAATGCAGATATCTACAAAAAATTCAGGAGATCCAACTTCAAAAAACTTTACAGGTTTGTAATAAGAAAAAAATCTTGCATAACTTGCCATGGTAAAAGCAACACCATACTCTTCAGCAGCAAGTTGGGAAGCAGTTTCCATATTTTTGATAATAAAAGTTTTTTCTGGGTTAACTTTGGAAAAGATTAAAGCTTTATTAGTAAAATCTCTTGTAGCCTGTTCAGGTGACTGTAATATAAATCTATTATTTTTTACATGATTTAAATCTAACCATAAATGTTCGTGACCTTTGATTTTAACACCATACTTACAAGCAGGATTATTAGGAGATACAGCAAGGAGAAGTTTGTCCTTATAAACAGAAATAACATTTAATTTATCAACAGCACTTACCTTATTAGTAAAAATGATATCTAATTCTCCATCTAATAACATTGTTTCCATTTTTTCACTCTTAGTTTCAATAAAAATTACTTCTATATTTGGATATTTTTTTTCAAACTCTACAAGTAGCTTAGGGATAAAAAATCTAGTACGGCGAAGATGTATTCCTACTCTTATTTTACCAGTATATCCAGCGACCAGATCTGTAAGCTCTCCTAAAAACTGATTTTGAATTATAAGAAGCTCCTTTGCTCTTTTTACATATAATTCTCCTGCTGGAGTGAGAATCATTTTTTTACCAATGTATTGAAATAATTTTATTCCCATTCTTTCTTCTAAACGTTTTATAAAAATACTAAGAGTAGGTTGAGAAACATACAAAGCTTCAGCAGCTTTTGTAATATTTCCATACTTGGCTAAAACTGTAACATATTCCTGTTCCCTTAAGTCCATAATATCATTCCTCCTAATTAAATATAGCCAAAGGCTATGGTAAATGAAACATCTTTAAATTAGACTAATAATTATAATTGTATTATAATTATTTTAAATTTAAAAAGCAATATAAAACTATGCATGGTTTTAATACAAAAAAACGGGAAAGAGGAGAGATTAAATGGAAAAAGGAAAAGTCAAAAAACAATTTAAAATGCCCCATACTTTTGTAATTATTTTTGTTATTATAGTGACAGCAGTAGTTTTAACTTGGATTATTCCAGGAGGGCAGTACACAAGATATGCAAATGAACAAGGAATAAAAGTAATAGATCCATCTAAATTTAATTATATTAAAAATACACCTGTAAATCCAATAAAAATTCCTATGTATATAGTGGAAGCTTTTATTAAAAATGTTGATCTTTTGTTGGTAATACTATTTTCAGGAGGAGCATTTCATATGCTTACTAAAAGTGAAGCTCTTCAAACTGTAATAGCAAAACTAGCAAAGAAATTTTCTCATCATATAGGAATATTCATTCCTATTCTTACTTTAGTATTTGGATTGATATGTACAACTCAGGGAGTGAATATGTTTATTGCTTTTGCTCCTGTAATGGTAATGATGTCTTTAGCATTAGGGCTGGACTCTATCTGTGGAGTAGCTATAATTCTATTGGGAGGAGCTATTGGTTTTTCTACTGGGACTTTAAATGTCAATACAACAATAGTCAGTCAAAAAATAGCAGATTTACCTTTATATTCAGGGATAGGATATCGTTCTATATGTTTTGTAGTATACTTTATAGCAACAAACATATATCTGGTAAGATATGCAAAGAAGATAAGAAAAAATCCTGAACTTTCACCAATGTATGATTTAGATTTAAAAAATGAAATTAAAGAAACTACTAATTTAGAAGAATTTGGAGAAATGAATGTACGTAAATGGACTATAATTTTATGTTTGATAGTAGCTTTGGGAGCTATAGTTTATGGCTGTATTATGCTTGGCTGGGAAATGAAAGAACAATCTGCAATTTTTCTTACTTTAGGAATAGTGGTAGGTGTAATAGCAGGATTTGATGCTAATACAATATGTAAGGAATTTTTAAATGGATGTAAAATAATGCTTGGTGCAGCATTTATAATTGGACTTGCAAGAAGTATAGGTAGTATAATGGCAGATGGACAGATAATCGATACTGTTGTTCATTCCCTTGCTAAAGTACTGAATTTGGTTCCTTTCTATATGCAGGGAGTAGGAATGCTGATTGCCAATACTATAATTAATGTATTTATAACATCAGGTTCAGGGCAAGCATCAGTAGTTATGCCTATAATGATTCCTCTAGCTGACTTAATTGGAATGACAAGACAGACTACAATTTTAGCATTTAACTTTGGAGATGGTTTCTGTAACTATATTCTTCCTACATCAACTGCTTTGATGGGAATAATAGGTGCAGCTAATATTCCATATGATCGTTGGATGAAATTTATGTGGAAATGTTTTGCTCTGTGGCTGGGAGTAGGAGCAGTTATGATTATAATAGCACAAGTTATAAAATTAGGACCAATGTAAAAAAGAGGAGATCAACTATGAAAAAAATTTGTTTGAAGAGATAGAAAGAGAAAGAAAAAAGTTAATAGAAATGTCGGATTTTATTTTTGATAATCCAGAATATGGAGGAGAGGAGATAAAAGCAGCAGAGGTATTAACAAATTATTTAGAAAAAAATGGATTTCAGGTAGAAAGGGGAATAGCAGAACTTCCTACAGCATTCAGAGCAATATATAACAAAGGAAAAGGAGGAGCAAGAATAGGAATACTTTGTGAATATGATGCTTTACAAGGTTTGGGACATGGCTGTGGACATCATATGCAAGGGCCTTCTTGTGTAGGAGCAGCAGCAGCATTAAAAAATATCATTAAAGATAAAGATTTTTCAATAGTTGTTTATGGAACTCCTGGAGAAGAAACTTTTGGTGGAAAATTGAATATGCTGAAAGCAGGATACTTTAAAGATATAGATGTAGCTCTGATGATGCATGGAGCTCCAGATACTTGTACAGATATAAAATGTCTGGCTCAATCTTCTTTTACTGTGACTTATCATGGAAAGAGGGCTCATGCAGCTTTGATGCCTGAAAGTGGAAGAAGTGCTTTTGATGCTTTGCTCCTATCGTTTCAGGGAATAGAATTTATGAGGGAACATGTCAAAGATGATGTACGTATGCACTATACTGTCAAAGAACTTCCAGGACCAGAAAATGTGGTTCCAGCAAAAGCTGTAGGAAAATTTTCACTTCGTTCTTTTTCAAGAGAATACCTTGATAGTGTAATAGAACGTTTTAAAGATGTAATCAGAGGAGCAGCTATTATGAGTGGAGTAGAATATGAATTAGAAGAGGGAAAATCTCTTGATAATAAGATACCTGTGCTGTCATTGAATGAGCTCTTCATAAAAAATGCTGAATTAATAGGTATTCCTGGAATTACAAAACCTAGAGAAAAAACAGGGTCAACTGATTTTGGAAATGTTATGCATGAGATACCAGGAAGTTGTATCAGAGTAAAATTTGTTCCTACAGGGACATCTTCACATTCTCAGGAATATATAAATGCTGGAAAATCAGAAGATGCACATAATTGTGTAATATATGGAGCAAAAGCCATTGCAGCAACAGCATATGACATAATCAATGATGAAAAAGTATTGCAGGAAATTAAAGAAGAGTATATAAATAATAGTAAGATATACAAGTAAAATAAAAAGGGTAATTATTAAAAATTGGATTAGATAAAGTGGTAAGAGAATAAAATTAATCCACAGTGCCTTATAAAATATTCTATAAAATCTTAGTAGATGAACTATAAATACATCTATAAATTATTATACAAGGAGGATATGGTAATTTTTGGAATTATCATATAATATGAAAGAATATGAATAAAAATTTAAAGGAAAGACTAAAAAAGAAATCCTGTTTGGTTCATTTGTACCTTTTGCTTCAGGTGATGTTGCTGATTACACATCAAGACTTGGGTTTGATTTTGTTATCATTGATAATGAACATGGGGTTATGAATCAAGAAACAATTTTTGATATGATAAGAGCAGTTCAATGTCAGAGGATTCCTGCACTTGTTAGATGTACCAATAGTACTCCAGATATGATACATAAGGTATTAGATATGGGAGCTGAAGGAATACTTGTTCCTGTTATAAATACAGCTGAAGATGCCAGAGAAGTTATAAAAGCAGCTTTTTATCCACCAAAGGGAGAGAGAGGAATAGCTTATTTTACAAGAGTTGCCTCATATGGAATGATAGAGGATA
The DNA here is from genome assembly GCA_900637705.1 of Fusobacterium varium. Lineage (NCBI taxonomy): Bacteria > Fusobacteriati > Fusobacteriota > Fusobacteriia > Fusobacteriales > Fusobacteriaceae > Fusobacterium > Fusobacterium varium. The sequence continues at coordinate 2,678,728 of LR134390.1, read as the reverse complement.
AAGCTGAGTTCTTAAAAAAAGCAAATGAAGAAATTTTTGTAAGCATTCAATTAGAAACAGGAGCTGCTATAGAAAATTTAGATGAAATACTGGAAGTGGAAGGAATAGATATGTTCTTTATAGGACCAAATGATTTAGCTGCCTCTTTGGGACTTCCAAATTCACACCCAGAAATGACAAGAATCATAAGAGAAACTATTCATAAAATTACAGCTAAAGGAAAAATAGCAGGAATTTTTGTAACTGATGATGAAACAGCTAGAAAATATGCTGAATATGGAGCTAAATTTTTTCTTACTTCTATAACTCGATATATGACAAGAGGAGTTAAAGAATATTTAAGAAAATCTAAAAATAATTAATAATGTAAAAAGAGGATAACTTTTAGTTGCCTCTTTTTGCAAAATCAAAGTAATAAAGGAGAGAATAATATGGTGGGAGTATGTGGAAATGAAAAAGATTCAGATGCTGTAGTTACTGTAAATTTAGATAATGTTGGAATTGAAATAGAGATAGAATCAAAAAATAAAAAGATGTTTGGGAAACTTATGGAAATAGCTGTAAGAGAAGTGTTAGATGATATGAAAGTTGAAAATGCAAAAGTATTAGTTCAGGATTTTGGGGCTTTAGACTTTGTAATAAAGGGAAGAACAAGAACAGCTGTGAGAAGAGCTATGACAGGAGGAGAAAAATAATGGAGAAAAGAGCAAGAAGAACAATGATGTTTGCCCCAGCAAATAATCCTAAAATGTTAGTAACAGCTCATCTCTATGGACCAGATTGTGTTCTATTCGATTTAGAAGATGCTGTTAAATATGAAGATAAAGATGCAGCTAGAGATTTGCTGGCAGAAGCATTAAAAACAGTAGATTATGGAGAAACTGAAATTTTTGCAAGAATTAATCCATTAAGTACAGAATTTGGAAAAGATGATGTGAGAATATTGGTTCCAGCCGGACTTAGAAAAATGAGGCTGGCTATGTGTGAAACTCCAGAACAGGTAAAAGAGTTAGAAGCCCTGTTGACTGAAGTTGAAAAAGAACATGGAATAGAAAATGGTGCATGTAAGATACAATGTTCTTTGGAAACTCCTTTAGCAGTTATGAATGCAGTAAGTATTGCAACAGCATCTCCAAGAGTGATATCTATATCTTTTGGAGCAGAGGATTTTACACGAACTATGGGAGCAGAAAGAACTAAAGAAGGGAAAGAACTTTTTGTAGCAAGAACTATGGTAGTAATGGCAGCTGCTGTTGCAGGAGTAGATGCTATTGACACTGTATGGTCTGATTTAGACGATGAAGCTGGATTTAAAGAAGAAGTAAAATCATCAATGAACTTAGGATTTGCAGGAAAATCTTGTATTCATCCTTCACAGGTAAAAATAGTCCATAAGATATTTACACCAGATGAAAAGGAGCTTGAAAAATCATTGGAAATAGTCAGAGCAGCAGAAGCAGCTAATATTAATAAAGGTGGAGTAATTACTGTAAATGGAAAAATGGTTGACATTCCAGTTATTGCCAAAGCAGAAAAGGTAGTTAGACTTGCTAAAAGTGCAGGAATGATCAAATAGTTAGGAGGAAGAGATAAGGTGGAAATAAAAAAAATAAAAAATAAAGTAGAAAGAGAAATTCCTGAATATATTGAAGGATATGGAGTGGTAAAACCTTATGCTGGACCTTTTGCTACAAAGCCAACAGGAAGAAAATATGCTCCTTTAAAAGGATTTTCTAAACCAGGAGATTCAAAAATATTGAGTTCTATAAAAGAAGCGATAGAAAAATGTGAAATAAAAGATGGAATGACAATTTCCTTTCATCATCATTTAAGAAATGGAGATTATGTACTTAATATGGTAATGGATGAAATTTCAAAATTGGGAATAAAAATCTTAATTTAGTCTGTTCTTCATTGACAAAAGCTCATGAACCTTTAATTGAACATATTAAGACAGGAGTAGTAACAGGAATAAATACTTCTGGACTGAGAGGAGAGATAGCTAAAGAGATTTCTAAAAATAATATTTTGGGAAAACCTGTGGTATTTAGAACTCATGGAGGAAGAGCGAGAGCTATAGAAGCAGGAGAATTAAAAATAGATGTAGCCTTTATAGCAGCTCCAGCCTGTGACAGAATGGGAAATATGAATGGAACAGAAGGAAAATCAGCATTTGGAGCTATGGGGTATCCAATGGTAGATGCTCAATATGCAGAGAAAGTAGTGGCTATAACTGACAATTTAATGCCTTTCCCTCTAAAAAGAATAAGTGTTCCAATGACACAGACAGATTATGTAGTAGAAGTTGAATCTATTGGAGATCCTGAACAGATAGCAACTGGGGCAACAAGAATAACTAAAAATCCTCAAGAACTTTTAATTGCTGAAAAAGCATCAGAAGTATTGACAGCATCTGGATATATAAAAAATGGTTTTTCATTTCAGGCAGGATCTGGTGGAGCTTCTTTGGCAGTATGCAAATATTTGAGAGAATATATGGATGAAAACAATATTAAGGGATCTTTTGCAGCAGGAGGAATAACAGCTACTATGGTTGAACTTTTAGAGGGAGGATATTTTGAAGCCTTATTAGATACTCAAAGTTTTGACAGTGCAGCAGCAGAATCAATGCTTAAAAATCCAGCTCATATAGAAATGTCAGCTTCTATGTATGCAAATCCTCATAATAAAGGGTGCAGTGCCCATCAATTAGATGTGATGATATTATCTGCAACAGAAATAGATGTAAATTATAATATAAATTCATTGACTGGATCAACTGGAATAATAATGGGAGCATTGGGAGGAGCACCTGATACAGCAACAGGAGCAAAACTTACAGTGGTAGTAGCTCCAACCATGAGAAAAAGAATTCCAATTATTACAGATAAGGTGACTACAGTGGTGACTCCAGGAGAAACAGTTGATGTATTGGTTACTGAGAGAGGAATCTGTGTAAATCCAAAAAGACCAGATTTAATAGAGATATTAACAGCAGCAGGAATTCCATTGAAAACAATAGAGGAATTAAAAGAGGAAGTTGAAAAATTAACAGGAGTTCCAGAAAAAATTTCACTTTCAGATACTGTAGTAGCTGTAGTAGAATATAGAGATGGAACTGTGATAGATGTAGTCAGACAAGCTAAGTAAAAATAATTGAGGATGCCTTATAAAAAATATAATTTTATAAGTACATCCTCTTCTTTTATATTAGGTTATTTTCTTTATTATCTTTTTCTGAAGGAGTAATAACATTTTTAATTTTTTTAAGTTCTTCAGTAAGTGATTCTGTAATTATATAAGTATTTTCATTTCTTGGAAGAGTATACATAGCAGTTTTATTGAACTTAGAACTATCAATCATAATATATGAAACTTTACCTCTGCTGACAGCAGATTTTTTTATATTATGCTCATACTCATCAGTGGAAAGAATATCAAAATCAGCATTCATTCCATTAGCACTGGAAAATACCTGATCAAAGTGATAAGATTCAATTAATTTATTAGTTTCTTTTCCAACTACAGAACGAGTTTTATCCTTTAAAAAACCACACAATAGAAAAGCACGAATATTTTTTGCATTTAAAGCTTCTGCATGGGGAATACCATTTGTTATTACAGTAATGGAAGTATCTTTTATATAATTAATCATATAATAAGTAGTAGAACCAGAACCTATAAAAATTAGTTCATTTGGGTGTATTAGAGAAGCAGCTATTTTTCCAATTTTCTTTTTTGCTTCAATATTTAAAGATTGCTTTTTACTCATTGATTGTTCGATAATTCCATTGTTTTTCTTTATTCCACCATGAAAACGTGAAAGAATACCTTCTTTTTCCAATGTAGTAAGATCACGTCTTATTGTAGTTGGAGAAACTCCTAAAAGTAGTTCTAATTCAGGAAAAGATAGTATTGGTTGCTTTTTTAATGTACTTATTATTAAGGCTTTTCTTTCGTTAAATCTCATTTTTAAGATTCCCTCCTGACATAATTTATACATTATTATAACATGAATGAATAAATAAATCTATCCATAAAATAATCAAATTTATGAATGTAAATAACCAATATAAAAAATAATTCAAACATATTTTTAAAATTTTAAATGAAAACAATAGTAAGATAAGTTTTATATGAATACAGTATGTAAGATAAAATGAAGTTTTTTTATTGACAAAAAAGAAGTTGTGATATAATTGTTTTATAATAAAAATGGTTGAAAATAACCAAAATTAAAATGAGGAATAATTAAAAAGAAGCAAAATAACTTATATTTTTAGGAGGGAGATTTATGGAAATAAAATTAGCTCGTATTGATAACAGATTACTTCATGGAATTGTAGCATCACAATGGGCACCAAGTGTAGGAGCAATGAGAGTCATGATAATAGATGATGAAGTTGCTGGAGATGAACTTAAAAAAAATGGAATGAAATTGGCAAAACCAGCTGGATCTGCTTTATCTATCATAAGTCTGGAAACAGCTCTTATTAATTATAAAAATGGGAAATATACAGGACAGACAGTATTTTTAATAGTAAAAAAACCTCAAATTATACTTGAATTAATAAATGCAGGAGTAAAAGTACCTAAATTGAATATAGGGGCAACAGCAGAAAAAAATAATGAAATAAAATTGTCAGGTCAGGCAACTGTAACACAAGAAGAGATGAAAGTATACAGAGAAATTTATGACAGAGGAACTGCTATAGAGATTCAATATATACCAGCAGATACAATAGTACAATTTAAAAATTTTTTAGAGAAATAAAAATTAAGGGGAGGTCAAAAAATGTTATCAGTATGGCAGGTTATTATTATAACTATGTTAGCATTTTTGGTTCCTGTAGATAAGTATGGTATGACTTTTGGGCTGAGATGGCCCATTATACCAGCTTTTTTAATGGGATTTATATTAGGAGATATGCAGACTGCTCTTTATATTGGGGGAACTTTGCAGTTAATGTCACTGGGGGTAGCAAGTATAGGAGGAAGCAGTGTTCCTGAATATTCAACTGCTGCAATTATAGCCACTACAATAGCAGTTGTTACAGGAAAGGGAATGGAAGCAGGACTTGCAATAGGATTACCAGTTGCTATGCTTGGAGTTCAGTTAGATGTTTTTGCTAAAATTTTAAATGGATTTGTAGTGCGTACATCACAAAATTATGCAAATAAAAAGATTTTGGAAAGATGATAAAAATATTGATGGTAGGTCCAGTAATTACAGGACTGACAGCAGCAATTCCAGTATTTCTGGCTATAAGTATGGGGCCTGAAATAGTAAATAAGATATTGGAAATAACACCATCATGGTTTATTTCAGGTTTGACTATAGCAGGAAAGGTTTTGCCAGCTGTGGGAATAGCAATGCTGTTGAATTATATGCCTGTAAGAAAGTATGTTTATTATTTATTTCTTGGGTTCTTTTTTGCTGCGTACTTAGGAGTCCCAATTTTAGGAGTAACTATAATAGGATTAATAGCATCAATGAAATATTATAGTGAGAATCAAAGTAAAATGGGAACAAATGGAATATCGTCTGATAATGTTGCTAATGTAGGAGGATTGGAAGATGAATAATGAAACTAAAGCAATTTTAGATAAAAAAGATTTGAATAAAGTTATAATGAGATGGATGCCTATGGCTGTAAATACATATAACTATCAGTACCAACAAGCTGGAACTGTAGTTTATTCTCTATATCCAGCATTGAGAAAAATCTATAAAAATGATGATGAACTTCAGACCTCAATACAGAATCATTTTAATTATTTTAATTGTATGCCATGGCTTGCACCTCTTGTATTAGGAGCAACATTAGCTATTGAAGATAATGGGGGAATAAAAGATAAAGAAATAGTTCAAAATATAAAAACAAGTCTGATGGGACCTCTTTCTGGAGTGGGAGATACAATATTCTGGGTGCTTATTCCAACAATTATTGGATCAATAGCAGGATATATGGCTTTAGAAAATAACCCTACTGGAGTAATTGCATGGATTATTATAAATATAGCATTTATGTTTATGAGATTCAAATTTATACATCTGGGATATAATCAGGGAATTAAATTAGTAACAAGCTTTGGAAGTAAGGTTGCGTTATTAACAGAATGTGCTTCTATTCTAGGATTAGTTGTTGTAGGATCATTAGTTTCTTCTGTTGTAAATATAAAAATACCTATGGTAATAAAGTATGGAGAAGTTTCAATGGCAATTCAACCTATGCTGGATAAAATACTTCCAGCTTTAGTTCCTGTACTTATAACTTTTGGAATTTATAAGATATTAAAAATGAAAAAAATAGGAATAACAGGAATAATTTTAATGGTCATTATTTTTAGCATGTTTGCAGCTTATTTTAAGATATTAGCCTAGGAGGAAAAAGTTGAAAAAAATTGTTATTGCTTCACACAATAAATTAGCATTTGGAATGAAAAAAACTGTTGAATTTCTTACTGGGTTTACTGATATTTATGAATTGAGTGCCTATATAGATAATGGAGATATTCATAAACAGGTAAAAGAAATAATGGATGATGTCAAAAAAGAGGATGAGGTTTTTGTTTTTACAGATATACTAGGGGGAAGTGTTACTCAGAATTTTTTTCCATATTGCAGTGATAGAGTCCATGTAATCTGTGGAATGAATCTTCCAATAATACTTACTGTAATATCAGAACTAGATGAGGATATAAAAAAAGAGGATATCTATAGAATGATTGAAGAATCTAGAGAATCTATTGTATATGTAAATGAATGCACAGCTGCTGAAGACAGTGATGATGAATAATAAAATTTTGCTGGAGGAGTTATGAGAACAATTGTAGTGTTGATGGATACATTGAGGAGAGATCATCTTTCTTGCTATAATGAGAATACAGACTGTATTACAGAAAATATAAAAAAATTCAGTGAAGAAAGTTGTGTATTTGAAAATCATTTTACAGGAAGTATGCCTTGTATGCCAGCAAGAAGAGATATTTTTACTGGAAGATTAAATTTTTTAGAAAGATCGTGGGGTCCGATAGAAATATTTGATAAAACGCTTCCAAAAGTTTTGGAAAGTAAAAAAATCAGATCCCATATAATAACAGATCACGCTCATTACTTTAGAATTGGTGGAGAAAACTATTGTCAGCAGTTTTCAACATATGAATTTTTTAGAGGGCAGGAAAGTGATCCATGGATATCGTTAATAGATGATCCATATATGCCAGAAAAATATTTTGGAGATGTAAAAAGACAATATCAATGCAACAGAACAAAATTTAAAGAGGAAAAGGATTTTCCAAGTGTGAAATGTTTTGATGCTGCAATGGAATGGGCAGATAAAAATAAAAATGCAAAAGATTTTTTTCTTATGGTAGAAACTTTTGACCCACATGAGCCATTTGATATACCTGAAAAATATCTTGAATTATATAATGATGATTATAAAGGGCCACACTTTGATTTACCAAAATATAAAAAAATAGATGTGGAAACAAAGGAAGCTATAGAGCATTTAAAGAAAAGATATAAAGCATTGGTTACAATGTCAGATGTACATTTTGGAAGATTTATTGATAAACTAAAGGAAAATAATATGTATGATGATACTCTGATTATATTTACTACAGATCATGGATATTGTTTAGGAGAGAGAGAATATCTTGGAAAAAGTTATATGCCAGCATACAATGAACTTTCTAATATTCCCTTGATAGTACATTTTCCTGATAATAATTATGCTGGAGAAAGAAAAGCAGAGTTGACACAGAATATAGATTTAATGCCCACAATTTTAGACTATCAATCAGTGGAGATTCCAGATAGAGTAACTGGAAATTCCCTTAGAAATATTGTAGAAAAAAATGAACAGAATAGAGAATCCTTGCTTTATGGAATTTTTGGATTAGCTGTAAATATTTATGATGGTCAATATACTTATATGAGGGGAGCAAGAGATAATTCAAAGTGTTATGAATATACTACTTCTCTTACAACAATAAGAAACTGGCTGGGAAAAGATATTCCAGAAAAGATAGAATGTGGACATTTCCTAAAAAATGTGGATTTTCCAGTTTATAAAGTACCAGCTGAGAAAAATGCTCTTGTAAGTGATTTTTCCTACATCATGGAAGATCATCTCTTTGATATAAAGAAAGATTATGAACAGATAAATGATATAAAGGATACAGAAATTATCAACCTGATGGAGAGAAAACTTTCAAAAGCATTGAAAGAAAATGATGCTCCTGAAGAGCAATGGGAAAGATTAGGATTAGTTAAATAAAAATATCAATAAAATATTGAGGATAGGAATGATACAAAAGCTGAAACTTAATGGGGCTTTTTGGTTGTTTACATCCTCTTTTTTTGTCTGTAGTATTCTATTGTTTACAGTTATTCTGACAGGAAGAGAAATTTATTTTTTTATATCTTAAATATAATTGACTTTAGTGATAAAATAAATTATAATACCACATTAATATGTATTTGCTCAAGGAGGAAGGAGATATGAAAAAAGCAGCATTTTTGTTTTTATTCTTTTTTTTATTGCTTTATGTCATAATGAATAAATTTACTCTTGGAATAATAGTTTTAGGTGTATATGCAGGGTTTGCTCTGCTAGCATTGAAAAGGAATAATACAATAGATTCTGTTATAAATATTTCTCTTGAGTATAGTAAAAAATCTAAAGTAGTTTTAATAATATTTTTATTTGTAGGGGCTTTAACGGCTAGTTGGTTATCCTCTGGAACAATTCCTGGGATTGTATACTTTGGAATAAAATTTATAAATCCAGCTCTTTTTATATTTTTTACTTTTCTTATAACAAGTATAGTAGCTTTCTTTTTGGGGAGTTCTTTTGGCACAGCAAGTACAATAGGTATTGCCCTTATGGCAATAGCCAGAAGTGGTAATATAGATGTTAATATAACAGGGGCAGCAATAATTTCAGGAATGTATTTTGGAGATAGATGGTCTCCCCTTTCATCTAGTGCTAATTTAGTAGCCAGTCTTACAGGAATAGATATATATTCAAATTTAAAAAATTTGGTAAAATCTATGATAATTCCATATATTTTAACAAGTTTATTTTATATATTTTTATCTAAAAACTATATTCTTAATACAAGTGAAAGCACCATATCTGAGCTTATTTCAAGTACATATAATTTAGATATAAGGTTTATATTTATACCAGTTGTATCAATTGTTATTTTCTCTCTTTTGAGAATAAATGTGAGGATATCTATGGGAGTAAGTATAATTTTAGCTTCAATTATAGCTGTAATTATTCAGAAAGAAGAAATTATAAGTGTAATAAAATATTTAAGCTTAGGGTTTTATAAGTTTGATGGAACAGCATTAGAAAAAATTATCAAGGGTGGTGGAGTTAAATCAATGCTCAATGCTTCTATTCTTATAATTATTTCTTGTTCACTTGTTGGAATTTTTGAGCAGTTAAATATATTGAATTATGTGAAAAATAAAATAATGAATGTGAAAAATAGAGCAGATTTATTTAGGAATACGATATTTGTAAGTATTATTACAGGAATGGTAGGAGCTAATCAGACTATTGCAGTTATAATGACTGAAAATATTGTAGAAAAGGTTTATGATGAAAAGAAAGTGGAGAGAATAGAGCTGGCAAAAGATATAGAGAATTCAGCAATAGTATTACCAGCAATTATTCCATGGAATATAGCATGTTATCTCCCATGTACAATGTTGGGAATAGGAAGTGTTAGATTTATACCTTTTGCTGCATATATATACTTAATTCCAATATGTACTTATATTTATTATAGATTTGTTTTAAAGAAAAAAGAAATTTAAGAAAAATTAAAGTAGTGATATCTGAATAAAGAAATTTGATATAAATATTTCAGAAAAAGAAAAAAACATTATGATATATTAAAATAAAAATATACTTTAGGAGAAAAATATGGTAGAATTAGCAAAATATTTTGATGACTTAACTAATAGTGAAAAGGTAGTTTTTAATTATATATATAATCATCAAAAAGAAGTAATAGATATGAAGATAACTGATCTTGCCAGAGAAGCTTTAACTTCTAAAACGGTTATTATTAATATGGCACAAAAATTAGGATTTTTAGGATATGCAGATTTTAAGTATTATTTAAAAAGCGGAAATATTCCCAAGAAAAATAAAAATAAATATGAAGAACTAGAAAATGAATTAAAAGACAATATTCAAAAAACATTTTCTTTAGTAAATATAGAGGATATAAAAGGAGTAGTCAGAGAGATACAAAAAGCCAGAACAATTTATATAGCTGCTAGAGGGACAAGTAAAGCTGTGGGTTCTCATTTAAATCATCTTCTACTTACTCTAGGAATAAGATGTATATTTTTGGAAGATTATAACCTTACATCTATAGTAAGCAGAACATTAGATATAAATGAAATAGTTATACTGATTTCACTTTCTGGAAAGACTGAAAAAATATTAGAAGTGGCTAATATAGCAAAATTGAGAAAAGCCAAAGTTATTTCTATAACATGTTTTGATAGAAATTCTTTAAGTAATATAGCTGATTATAAGCTTTATTGTGCCTCTCAAGGAAGTGATACAAAGATTAATGATAGTATCTCAAGGATAGGAATGTTTTTAATTGTTGAAATGATAGTAGCAATGTTAAAAGATAAAATGACCTAGGTCATTTTGAGTGACATAAGTAATGATATAAGTGCTAGGTCAGCTGTTTTTTGTTGTACCTGCAATGTAAATATGATAACATGAAATCACTTAGGGGGGAAACTAAGAGAATTTCATGTTTTTTTATTTAAAAAGGAGGGGAAATGTTAAAAAATACAGTGATCAAATACAAAAATTTGGACGATCATTGCTGCTGCCAATAGGAGTAATGGCACCAGTAGGAATGATTTTAGGGGTTACAGGAGCATTTGTGCAGTCATATATGATTGCTAGATTTCCGGGACTTGGAAATCCTATTATTAATACAACATTAGTAAGTTTAAGAACTATAGCAGGAACAGTTTTTGATAATATACCATTGATGTTTGCCATGGGAGTGGCATATGGTATGAGCAAAAGGGATAAAGGAATAGCAGTTTTTGCTTCTGTTTTGGGATATCTTATTTTAATTATATCAATGAGTGTATGGTTGAGTGTAACAGGAAATATGGCTGCACCAAATGTAATGAGTCAAATGGGACAGATAAAAGTATTGGGAATTCAAACATTGAATATAAATGCAATGGGGGGAATAGCTGCAGGACTAGTGGCAGCATGGGCAACAGATAAATTTTATAATTTAGAATTACCAATAGCTTTTGCTTTCTTTGCTGGAAAAAAATCAGTTTCTATAATATGTATGGGAATAATGCTGATAATTGGAATTACATTGCCATTTATATGGCAGTACTTTGTAACTGGATTAACAGGGCTATCTGTAATATTTCTTAGCAAAGTTGGACCTTTCTTTACTGCAGCTGGAGAGAGATTATTCATACCATTTGGATTGCATCATTTATGGAATGCTCTTTTTAGATTTACAGAAGCAGGAGGAAGTTATGTAATAGATGGAACTACTTATGTGGGAGTAGTGCCAACTATGAATCATGTACTATTTACACTTGGACCTAACAGCGAGTATTGGGCACTTATGCCAAAACTTACTAGATTTATGGCTCAGCAGCAAATGTTATGTACAATGTTTGCTTTTCCAGCAATAGCACTTGCTATGTATCATACAGCATATAAAGAAAATAAGAAAATGGTAAAAGGTTTAATGATTACATGTGTAATGACAGCATTATTAGGAAATGTTACAGAACCCCTTGAGTTTTCATTTGTTTTCATAGCACCTTTATTATATGTTATTTATGCTTGTATCATAGGAGTAGGAGCAGTTGCACTTTCTCTGGTAAATGTAGGAATAGGATATATTCGTGGAACTATATTTGACTTTGCTATATTTGGTTTATTATATAAAGATACAAATTGGGTATCATTTATAATTGTAGGATTAATATTATCAGTAACTACTTATTTTATATTTAAATATTTTATATTAAAGTTTAATATAAAGACACCAGGTAGAGAAGATGCTCCATCATTAGACAATACTCTAATAAAGGAAAAAAGATATAGTGAAATAGCAGATATAGTAATAGAAGGGCTTGGAGGAAAAAATAACATAATTAATGTGGACAATTGTATTACAAGATTGAGAATAGATTTGGTAGATACAAAATTAGTAGATCAAAAAATATTAGAAAAATCAGGATATTCTGGATTATTTTTTCCTCTACCAAAACATATACATATTGTTTATGGACCATTAGTTGAATTTGTAAGAAATGCTATAGATGATAAATTAAAAAAATAATAGATTGAAAATAAGGAAGGGAGCATAGATGAAAAGAAAATCACACATTATAACTATAGCTGGAGCTGGAAGTGCTCGTGTACCTGCACTTTTGGGAAATTTGATAGAATACAAAGATAGATTTCCAGTAAGAAAAATAATTATGTATGATATAGATAATGAACGTATGGGGCAAATGGAAGCTTATGACAGACTTGTGTTAAAATCTTATTATCCAGAAGTAGAAGTTGTATTTACAACAGATGCAGATATAGCATATTCAAAAACAGATTTTATTTTTTGCCAGATGCGTGTAGGAAAAGGAGAAATGCGTAGTTATGATGAAAAAATTCCATTAAAATATGGACTTGTAGGACAAGAAACATGTGGACCAGGTGGATTTTCATATGGAATGCGTTCTTTGCAAGGAATGAAAGAAATGGTGGAAAAGGTTCGTTCATATTCAAAAGATACATGGATACTTAATTACACTAATCCAGCAGCTATAGTAGCTTTAGGACTGGATCGTATGTTTCCTGATGATAAAAGAATATTAAATCTATGTGATCAGCCATATTCATTGTTGAAATCCTATGCTAAAATATTAGAAGTGGCTCAAGAAGAACTTGTACCTAAATATTTTGGACTTAATCATTTTGGGTGGTTTACTGATTTGAAAGATAAATCAGGAAAAGACCTTTTTGAAAAATTAAGGAAATATTTAAAAAATCATGAATTTCAACCATTTAATGCAGAACAAAGAGCAAAATCTTGGCTTGATACATATGTTAGAGTAAATAAATATATGAAATTTTTTGACGAATATATTCCCACTACATACATGCAATATTATATGTTTGCAGATGAAATAGTAGAAGAATCTAATCCTGAATATACAAGGGCTGATGAAGCTAAAGATGGTAGAGAAAAAGAGGTATTTGAAACTTGTAAATTGGCAGAGGGAAAAGATACCATGGAAAATATAGAGATGCTTACAAATAGTGTATTTGGAAAATTGATGGTAGAGGTTGCAGAATCAATAGCATATGATTTGAATAATCCATTTGTTGTAATGGTAAAAAATAATGGACTTATAACTAATTTTCCTGCAGAAGCGATAGTGGAAGTAGATGGAACAATAGGAAAAAACGGAGCTAAAGGAAATTATGTTGGAGAAATAAAACCATTCTATAAAGGGCTTATGGAAGGGCAATATGCTTATGAATTATTAACAGTTGAAGCATTTATAGAAAAAAATTATACAAAAGCTCTTCAAGCATTAACATTAAATAGAACAGTAATAAATCCAATAAAAGCAAAACTGGTGCTAAATGATTTGATGAGTGTAAGCAAAGATTTTTGGGTTTTAGAAAAATAATATAAAAAGAAGCTGACTTTAAATATAGAATAAATTTCTATTTATAAGTCAGCTTTTATATATTTTAATTATTTCTCATAGTTTTCTAATTTTTTGACAGCTTCCCAAATCATTTCTTTTGTAACAGGGAAAGCAGAAACATTTAAGTCAGGAACTTCTATAGCTTTTTGAATGACATTCTCCATTTCTTCTTCACTTGTACCAAGATTTTTGTAAGATATAGGAAGTTTAATACTTTTATAAAATGGTATTATTCTATCAATTTCATCAGTTCTTCCATCTACCATAAGCAATACAAGAACTCCGTAAGAAACAATTTCTCCGTGTAAATGGCTGATTTCAACATGATGAATAGTAGAAAACCCATAGCATAAAGCATGAGCCAAAGAACTGTTATAGTCATTTATTACATAGTTTGAAACAATTCCAGTTGTGACGATTATAGCAAGAATTGTTTCTTCTAATTCATTTGATACTCTATCTGCTTTACAATCATCAAGAGCCTTTTTTCCATATCTGACAAGAGGCTCCTGACATAATTTTGATAAAGTTACTCCAAGAGCATTTGAATGATTTAAAGATTTACCTCTTGAAGAAAATTCTGGTTCATATCCCTTTGCCATAGTATCTCCAATTCCTGCCCATAGATATTTATCAGGAGCTTCTGAAATTATTTTTGTACATATAAAAGTATGTTCTGCTGGAGCAAATCTCCAGTAAAGATTTCTAAAAGAACCATTTTCATTGTACATAGCACAAACAGAAGTAACAGATGCACAAGTTGAAGATATAGTTGGAAAAGTAAAAAGAGGCTTTTTTAACTGTCCAGTAAGACATTTACAAGTATCAATAGCCTTTCCTCCACCAAAAGCAAAAATCATATCAGCTTCTATCACTGATTTTTTCTGTTTCAATTTTTCAACATTCTCGTAACAGGCTTCTCCCCCAAACCAAAGAGTATCAATAATTTCAAGAGAACTGTTTTTAATTATATCTTTCACTATATCGCTAGCTTTAGCTAAAGCTGTTTTCCCTCCTATAAAAACTACTTTTTTTCCATATGCTTCACAGATGGAAGGAACTTCAATATAGGGGTTTTCTCCAATACTGTAATTTGGCAAAAATATATTTCTTGTTTCCATTTAAATTTCTCCTTTATATTTTAGTTTTGTGTAATAAATTCTATTTGGCAAAAGCTTCCTTCCCTTTTACAACTACTGTAAAATTACTTTCAGCTGCATATTTTCTGTTCTTATAGACTCCAACTGTTAAAAATGGAATGATGATAATTGCAATTCCTAAATATCCACAGTATCCATACCCGTATTTTATGATCCTACTAAGTCCTATCATTGATACACTCATAGATATAATCATACAGAAACTTGAAGTTATGATTCTTCTTATGATTGGTTTTTCAATTTTTTCCATAATTTTTAGAGAAGAGAATCTTGAAACAAATCCATATATAGTAGTTACTCCAGTTGAAATGAAACATAATAGTAGAGCTATATTGTAGAACCAGTATAAAATATTAGTATCTAACTGCTGGCAGATATATAAGGAAGGCAATGTAGTAGCTCCAGCTTGAGTAAAATCCCTATGCCAACCAAGCAACATAATTACTGCCATTCCTAAAGCAATAGAATTCATTATAAAAGCTATTATCATTGATTTTGATACATTTTCCTTTTCTCCTAATTGTTTTCCACAGGCAATCATTGTAGGAATAACTACTGATTGAAAACCAGCATATATAAAAGCATTTAAAATAGATTTTTTTATTACATCTCCATTTGTAAAAAATCCCTGAGAAAAAATTATAGATATTTCAGGAGCTTTAGCCTTTATTCCCATGAAAAATATTATAAAAGTGGAAATTAAAATACATATAGACATTACAGTGGAAACCTTAGATACCAAACTGGAACCAAATATAGTCATGATTAGTAAGATAATACCAACTCCCATTACAGCCATTTTATATCCCATGACTCCATTAGCTGAAATTAAAGAAGCTGCACCAGCAATAACTGCTCCAACTGCACATATCACCATGATATTAAAATATATTTCAAATAACCATTCCAATTTATCAAAAGGGTGGTATAAAGTTTCAAAAAGCTCTTTGTAATTTTTTAAATTTCTTGAGTTTTTCATAACAATACATTCTCTTATGGTAAGAGCCAAAAGAGCCATTGCTACTATGGCTGAAATTACTCCCCATACACCATTTCCTACAAAATATTGAGTGGCCTGATTACCACTGGCAAAACCTCCTCCAGCATGTGAACTAAATAAAACACTTGCAACTGCAAATACTGCTCCAAATCCAATCTTAGTATAGTTATTATTTTCTTTTATCATAATTTTCTCCTCTGTTTCATATTTTTAAGTGGCAATGTTATAAATTAATATTTAAAAACAGAGTAGAATTGATTTGAAATTTATATATTTTATTATTATTTTGTTTGTATTTCTTTCTTTAAAATTCTCTTTAAATAGTATTGTTCTTTTCATTTTTAATTCCTCCAAAATTTTATAAATAAAAAAGACAGCCTCAAATCAGGCTGTCCCAAGTTTTAAACTTTAAAATTTTATATAATAAAATTAGAGGGAGATCCTAATATGATTTTTCACACTCAAAAATATATTGCTTATAAGAGTTATAACCAATAAAGTGAGTATGAGGTTTGTCATATTAGAAATAAACATACTGTATTTTCTCCTTTTTAATTATTTTTTAAAGAATTAATTGCTTAATGATACAACATATAAAAATAAAATGCAAGTATTTTTTTAAAATATATTTAAAGAAAATGAATTATTACACATACTAAAGATAAATTATATTAAATTGAAAATTATAAAACAATCTTTTTTCCTTTAAAATATTTAAGTTTAAATGTAATTAAATATTTGAAAAAAATACAAAATATTTTTAAAAGAAAAATGTCTGCTAAGTTATTTAACTTAACAGACATTAGTTCATTTTTATAAATGCAGAAACTTATTTAGCTTCACAAGAAATATCACATTGTTCAACATTTACATTATTTAATTCTTTTTCTGCCAATATATCTTCTATGTGTTCTTTAACTTCAGTTAAAGTTTCTACTGACATATCTTCATAATTTGTTGAATCACAGCTTTTTATATTGATTCCTTGTGATTTTAAAAATCCATCTACTTTTGATTTATTCTTTTTGTATAGATAGTATCCAGCTACTGTTACACCTACACCTACTGCTGCACCTACTAAATGAGCTTTAGTTATTCCGCCATTTCCTTGTCCAAATCCGAACATTTTTTACCTCCTATTGATTTATTTGTTTATAGTTATATATTTTTCACTTGGTTTTACCAAATCTCTGCCTTTTCTAAAGAAAATATGATACAATAAATCTCCTATATTTTCAATACTATGATCATCAGAAATATTTGCTATATAATGATATTTATTGTCTTTTTGATTTTTTATTCTAAATATTTTGATTTCTTTGGCTGAATTTGATGTAGTAATAAGATGTCTTCCAAATGTTGTCAGCCATATCATTGCAACTAAAGATAATTTAGGTGTATTTAAGAATGATTTTACAAGATACATTGCTGGAAGTATTTCTAAATCAAATACTCCTTTTTTGTTTATTTCTGTACAAGCATGTTCAAATATGGCAGCTGAAGTCATTCCTAATGAAAACCAGTTCATCATATTTTGTAGTTCAACTCCATTTTTATTCATTATCATGTGCAGTCCTGACATAATAATAGTAGCTCCTGAATAAACAGAAAATCTTTCTATAGCTTTTTGTTCAGTTCCCTCTAAAAGTTTTACAGGAATCATTCCATTTTCTATAGAAAATGCTGTTAATATTTTATATATTACCTCTTGAAGATATATGTTTTCAGGATCAAATTTTGCTATTACTGTTTTAGTCACAGGAGTATACTTTATTTCAATGCTTCCTTTAATATCATGAGTTATATTTTTTTCAAATGAATCAAAGTTTTTAATAGGAACTGAAAGTTTTAATCTTACTCTATTAGGCAATCTATGAAGAATTGTCAGTGTAAGTTTTTTCATTAATTATCTCCTTAATTTTTCAATTTATATTTTAATAATTTTAAAGAATTTCCTACTACAAGTATAGTACTTAAATTATGAATAACGGAACTATATATAGCTGGAAGTATCCCAGTAGCCCCTAGTACTAAGGCAAAAGAGTTTACTCCTATTGCCATTGCAAAATTTTCTTTTATTGTGCTTATAGTTTTTTTAGATAATCCAATTACTTCTGGAACTAATAAAGGATCATCTTTAGTTATAGTAACATCAGCAGCTTCCATGGCAACATCTGTTCTTGTGCTTCCCAAAGCTATTCCAATATTAGCATAAGATAGTGCAGGAGCATCATTTATTCCATCTCCTATCATTATTACTTTTCCACCTCTTGATTGAAGAGTAAGTATATTTTTTGCCTTATCTTCAGGTAGAAGTTCAGATTCATAACTATCTATTGCCATTCTTGAAGCAATGGTGTGTGCTTGTTGCTCCAAATCTCCTGTAAGAAGAATTATTTCATCTATTCCTTGCCCTCTAAGTCTATTAATAGTTTTTTTAATATTTTCTCTAGGTGGATCAGTTACTCCTAATAAACCTATCAATTTATTATCTCTTGATATATAGATGAGAATCTCTCCCCTTCCAAGAATAACTTTTACTTCTTCATGATTTTTTTCAGTAGGAATACCATTTTCTTCCATAAATTTTTTACTTCCTACTCTTATAACTTTACCATCTACTACAGTTTCAATACCTCTTGCCAGAACTATTTTATTTTCTTCATGCAATGGTATTTCAATACCTCTGTCTTTAGTTTCGTTAAGTATAGCTACAGCCAATGGGTGACTTGATGTTTCTTCAGCAGCAGCAGCATAAGCAAGCATAGTATTTTCTTTGATTGATTTATCTAACACTTTAATTGTTTGTACACTTGGTTTTCCTTCAGTGATAGTACCAGTTTTATCAAATATTATTGTATCGGCTTTTGATAATTCTTCAATATAGTTACTTCCTTTTATGAGGATACCATTTTTAGCAGCTGTGTTGATGGCAGCTGAAAAGGCAGCTGCAGTAGAAAGCCTGATACCACATGAATAATCTATAACAAGCATACTCATGGCTTTCTGTATATTTTTTGTAGCAACATATACTATTCCAGCTAAAAGAAAGTTTAAAGGAATAAGTTGAGCTGAGAATGTATCTGCATAGTTTTGTATTTGAGCTTTATTAAAATTAGCATCTTCTACAAGTTTGATAATTCTGGATACAGTTCTCTCATCTCCTACTTTTTCAGCTTCAATAGTTATATTTCCATTTTTTATTATAGTTCCAGCAAAAACACTTTCTCCAGCCTTTTTAGTTACAGGCATATATTCTCCAGTAATAGATGATTGATCAATAAAAGCTTCTCCTTTTATTATAACTCCATCTACACTGATCTTTTCACCAGTTTGAACTACAATTTTATCTCCCTTTTGAATTTCATCAATAGAAACTTTCTTTATATTATTTGTGTCTATCTGTTTCCAGACAAAATTTTCTCCTACACTGAGCATATCTTTGATAGCTCCTCTTGTTTTTTTCATTGTATATACTGTAAGAAGTTCAGCAAACTCTTCTAATATCATTATTGTCAAAGCTGTTTTTTCTTTTCCTAAGAGCAAGCTACTTATAATAGCACTTGAACTTAAAGTATCAGCATTGGGTCTTTTATTTCTTATAAGAGAGCCAATTCCATTTTTTATAACAGGAGCTGCTAATGAAATTATAGACAATGTATTAAAATTAAAAAATTTTTTTAACCCTGTCATTGGTTCAGCAGGAACTTTTTTGAATATATTATATGCTAATAATCCTCCAGCTGCTGTAATTTTTTGATTATTTCTTCTGGAGATTCCTCCTGCAACTTCCTTTCTATTACTATTTGTTTATTGTTTTCTATTTTTTCATTTTTGTATATTTCAACGAGATATACATTTAGTGTATTTTGTAGAAGAGCTATTAGATTTTCTTCAGTAACAGTGATATCAGTAAAATATATTACTATGGTACCTGTAATATTGCTTATTTTTACACTATTGATATATCTGACTTCTTCTAATTGTTTTTCTATATTTTGCTTCATATTGCCAAGATATTTTAATGCTCTTGATTTTATACGTATTCTTCCTCTTATTTTATGGACAACTTCACAAGATAAGAGATATCCATTACTAGTTCTTTCCATTTGAATTATCTCCCTTTTTTCAGCTCTTTACAAAGCATTTCATAAAGTTTATCAAGATTTTTTTCTATTTCTTCAGGTTGCATCTTATTATAAATATCCTCGTTATCAATAACTTTTTTCCATATAAAATTTATCCAGTCTAATATTTTCTTTTCATTTGTTTCATTTGTATCATAAATCAAAAGGACTTTTCCAGTTACATAAGAATATGAAACATCTTTTATTCCTTTTTCAATTTTTATAAGAGAAGTAGTATAATGCTCATATTTTCTCATATTTTCTGGAACATTATTCAACCCAGGAACAGCTAATCTTATTCTTCCAGGAATACTATGAATTACCTTTATTTTATTAAAGTAAAAAAATGCTGTTTTTAATAGAGTATTCATTATTTTCCTCCTTTTGTCATTATGTTATATGCCCACCATAGCATATTTACACCATTTGGCATTATAGGATTCTGTTTTATTTTTTTTACTCCATATATTAGAAAAAATAAGGCTATTGTTGTTTTAATGTCTAATATTCCTTTTGTTTTGTTATATAAGGTCATATCCATAGCTTCAAGAATATCTTTTAATACAAAAGACATTCTTCCATTTTTCTTTTCAAAAGCTTCTTCTTCAAGACCTAAAAAATTGAGTAAAACTCCTATAAGTATAACAGGCTCTATTATAGTTTCATCAAATTTTACTAAAATAGTTCCCAGTAGAGAATTAATAGCAACTTCCTTTATTCCATTGAGTTTTAATAGATTCATTTTTAATTCATCAGCTTTTTTATCATCATTTTTTAAAGATTCAATTTTTACTCTTATTCTTCCTTTTATGTAATGCTGTATTTCTAATATTCCATAAAAGCTAGGTAGTGTACTATTTTTCACTCAATTACCTCCATAACTATTTTCAAAATATAATAATATAAGATTATTTGATAATAAAACTTTTTCTAAAGTATACTTCTATTTTTTAATAATTTCAATATTTTTTACTCCAAATATAATTTTTTAATATTGAGAATATGAAATATTGGAGAAATAGTTAAAATATTTTTTTATATAAATCTTAATTTAAACATCAAAAAATAAATACATTTATATTAAAAAAGATATTATTTTAACTATAAAATGCAAAAAATATGTTAGCTTGCTTATAAGTTATATATTTTATATATAATGGTATTATATTACGTTTGTTGACTTAAATCAACTATATTATAAAAAATATATTTGACTATAAGTGATACACTTATTTGAACAAAATTAATTAATTTTCTGTAATTAGATATACTGAATAAAATAAGTGATTTTTGAATTAATATTTGAGGTTCCCTATATAAAAATTTTACAAAGGAGAGAATAAAAAAAATGAAACTTTCTATTAAATTTAATCATAAAATGATAAAATATTTCTTAAGTGATAAGGAATATTTAAGGAGGAAAATGTGGAAAAAAGTTTAATTGAAAGTCTTAAAACGAGTTCAATAAATTTAAATATAGAATCAAGTCAAAATTTTCAACATAAATTGCTTTGTAATAAAGAAGAAAAAATAATAATAAATTTAAGGAAAGAATTAGAAAATTGTGATGAATTTATAATTTCAGTAGCTTTTATAACAGAGGGAGGGCTATCTTTAATTCTAGAGCAATTGAAAGAGTTAGAAAATAGGAATATAAGAGGAAAGATTCTTACAGGGGATTACTTAAATTTTACTGAACCAAAAGCATTAAAAAGACTTCTAAACTATAAAAATATTGAATTAAAAATATTATCCAAAGAAAAATTTCATGCAAAAGGGTATTTTTTTAAAAAAGGAAATCTCTGGACTTTGATAATTGGAAGCAGTAATTTAACTCAGACAGCTTTAACAGTGAATTTTGAATGGAATTTAAAAATAAATTCTTTAGAAGATGGAAAAATTACAAAGGACATTTTAAATAATTTTGAAGAAATTTTTGAAAGACTTCCTAAATTGGATTTAGAAATGATAGAAAATTATGAAAAAGTATATAAGCTATCAAAGGAATATTCAAAAATTCAAGAAAAAAACCAAAATTCTTTATTTAAAAAGGATATAAAACCTAATTTTATGCAGAAAGAAGCATTGGAAAATTTAAAATTATTGAGGGAAAGTGAAGATAAAGGGTTATTAATTAGTGCAACTGGGACAGGAAAAACATATTTAAGTGCCTTTGATGTAAAAAATCTAAAACCAGAAAAAATGCTGTTTATAGCTCATAGAAAAACTATATTGAGGAAAGCTAAGTATACTTTTGAAAATATTATAAGTAATAAAAAAATGGCTATATATGGAGAGGAAAGTATTGTAGACGCAGATTATATATTTGCTATGGTTCAAACTTTAAATAAAAAAGAACATTTGGAAAAATTTTCTAAAAATTACTTTAACTATATAATAATTGACGAAGTTCACCATAGTGGAGCTAAAACTTATCAAAGTATAATAAGTTATTTTAAGCCAGATTTTTATTAGGAATGACAGCAACTCCAGAAAGAAGTGATGATTTTGATATCTATAGATTATTTAATCATAATATAGCATATGAAATAAGGCTTTATGATGCTCTTAGAGAAAATCTGCTATGTCCATTTCACTATTTTGGAGTTTCAGATATAACAGTAGATGGAGAGTGTATTGATAATAAAACTTCTATAAAAAATCTTACTTTAGAGCAAAGAATAGATCATATAATTGAGAAAAGTAGATATTATGGATACAGTGGAGAGAAACTTCATGGGTTAATGTTTGTATCAAGAGTGGAAGAAGCAAATATTCTTGCTGAAAAATTTAATGAAAGAGGAATAAAAAGTATAGCACTTACAGGAGAACATGGAGATAATACAAGAGAGAATGCTATTGAAAAATTAGAGAATGGAGAGATAGAATATATCATAACTGTGGATATTTTTAATGAAGGGATTGATATACCTTGTGTGAATCAAGTTATTCTTCTAAGACCTACTGAATCTTCTATTGTCTATATTCAACAATTGGGAAGAGGGTTAAGAAAAAATAAAAATAAAGAATTTGTTGTAGTCTTAGATTTTATAGGAAATTATGAGAAAAACTTTTTGATACCAACTGCAATTTCTCAAAATAATAGTTTTGATAAAGATTTTATGAAAAAATTTATTTTGAATGGAACAAATATGATTCCAGGAGAAAGTTCAATTTCTTTTGAAGAAATAGTAAAAGAAAGAATATTTGAAAATATAAATAAAACCAATTTTTCAACTAAGAAAAATATAGAGCATGATTTTAATCTTCTAGAAAAACAGCTTGGAAGAACTCCAATGTTAAATGATTTTTTTACAAGAAATATGATAGAACCAAGTGTAATTTTAAAATTTAGAAAAGATTATGACAGTGTTTTAAAAGCCTTAAGACCTAATACAGAATTTGGAATTTTATCAGAAATAGAAAAGAATTTTTTAACTTTCTTGTCAAGCTTTTTTACTCCAGCAAAAAGAATTCACGAAATGGTAATATTACAGGAAAGTATTAAAAGTGCAAAAATTTCTTTGAAAGAAGTAGAAGATATTTTAGAGAAAAAATATAAGATAAAGCAACAAAAAGAAAATATAGAAAATGCAGTAAAACATCTTTCTAAGGAAATATTTACAAGCCTTTCTACTATGAAAGAATTTGAACCTATTTTAGAGAAAGTTAATGGAGAATATAAAGTAAGTAAAGATTTTAAAAATGGATATGAGAATAATAAGTATTTTAGAGAATTAGTAGAAGACTTGATTAAATATAATTTAGGGTATGTTGAAAAAAATTATAAACAATCTGGAAAAGAATCAATTCAAAAATATAAGCAGTATACAAAACAAGAGGGATTCTGGCAGTTGAATCTGGATTTTAATAATGGATACCAAGTAAGTGGATATACTGTTTTTGAAGAAGAAAAGAAAGTTATAATGTTTGTAACAATGGAAGATTCAAGTATTTTTGACAATAAATTTTTAGATCAGCAGAGATTTCCATGGTTTTCTAAAAATAATAGATGTTTAAGTAGAAATAATAGATTAACAGCAGAAGGAAAAATAGCTGAAAATTATTATACTTTAGAAATATTTGTAAAAAAAAGTTCAGGAGAAAGCTTCTATTATTTAGGACAGGCTGAGAAAGTTTTAAAAGCAAAGGAATGTTTTACTGAAAAAGGAATTCCTCGTGTAGAATATGAACTTAAATTAAAAAATGAGGTTCCTGAGGATCTTTTTGATTATCTACAGGTTTAAAAATGAGAAATTAAGAATTTTTAACCAAATATATATATTATATAAAAATTAAATATATTAAATGAATATAACTTTTCATCTAAAATAAGAAAAAATATTTTTAAAAGAATATTTATGAAATATGTTTTTAAAATATATTTGAGATATATAAAATTTAAGGATAAAAGTAACATAAAAAGAATAAAAGAAAAATATAAATCTTAAACTTAAAGGTATATATTATTTATATTCTATTTATTGTATTAATAATGAAAATTTATTGACAAAATGCTACAGTAAGTTTATATTATAAATATATATTTTTGTAAAAATAAAATTTTTATGACATCAGGAGGAATTGATGAAAGATTTACTGGATAAATTAGTTAAAAAAATATACCTGAAGCAAAACAGGGAACAGTTGCTAGTTACATTCCAGAATTGGATAAAGCTAGAAAAGATGCTTTAGGGTTATATATTATAGATGTAGAAGGAAATGAATATTACTCAGGGGATTGGGATACAAAATTTACAATTCAGAGCATTTCTAAAATAGTAACACTGATGTTGGCTATATTAGATAATGGGGAAGAATATGTATTTTCTAAAGTAGGTATGGAACCTACTGGAGATCCTTTTAATTCAATAAAAAAACTTGAAACTTCCAGCCGAAGAAAACCATATAATCCACTCATAAATGCAGGAGCTATAGCAATAGCTTCTATGATAAAAGGGAAAGATGTAAGAGATAGATTTCAAAGACTTTTAGACTTTTTTAGAAAAATATCAGAAGATGAAACTTTAGATGTAAACTATAAAATATATTGTGGAGAATCAGAAACAGGAAATAGAAACAGAGCAATGGGATATTTTTTAAAAGGTGATGGGATAATCGAAGGAAATGTTGAAGATGCTTTAGATATATATTTTAAACAATGTTCAATAGAAGTAACTGCAAAAACACTTGCAAAAATAGCATTATTTTTAGCAAATAACGGAAAATTAAGTAATGGAGAAACAGTAATTACCCCAAGAATAGCTACTATTGTAAAGACATTAATGGTAACTTGTGGAATGTATGACAGTTCTGGAGAATTTGCAGTAAGAGCAGGAATACCATCTAAGAGTGGAGTAGGTGGGGGAATACTTTCAGTAGTGCCAGGAAAAATGGGAATAGGGGTGTATGGACCATCTCTTGATAAAAAAGGAAACTCAATAGCAGGAGTACTTTTATTAGAAGATCTTTCTAGTGAACTGAATCTGACAATATTTTAATCATAAAAAAATTTTGTTTAACACAACAAAATGTGATAGAATAAACAATATTATTAGTACGGGAGGAAAGAATGGTTTTTTTGTATGATGCTTTTAACTGGCTGAACAACTTTATATGGTCATATATACTGATAATACTTCTTGTAGGATTAGGAGTATATTTTAGTTTTAAGACAGGGTTTGTTCAATTTAAACTATTGGGGGAGATGTTTAGACTTCTTGGTGAAGGAGCTATGAAAAATGAAAGTTCTAATGAGAAGCACGGGTCAAGTGGAATATCTTCATTTCAAGCATTTTGTATTTCAACAGCTTCCAGAGTTGGAACTGGAAATATGGCAGGAGTTGCTATAGCCATTGTTATAGGTGGACCAGGTGCTATATTTTGGATGTGGGTAATGGCACTTATAGGGTCAAGTTCAAGCTTTGTAGAAAGTACACTGGCACAGGTATACAAAGTAAAAGAAGGAGATCATTTTAGAGGTGGACCAGCGTACTATATGGAAAAAGCTTTAGGAAAAGATGGATGGGAATTGTATTTTCTATTCTTATTTCTATAACTTTTGGACTTATATTCAATTCAGTACAGGCTAATACTGTATCATTTGCATTTGAAAAAGCTTTTAACATTAATAGAATGTATCTAGGAATAGCAATATCTACTGCTACTGCTATTATCATCTTTGGAGGAGTAAAAAGAATAGCTCATGCAGTGGAATATATAGTTCCTGTAATGGCAGTTGCTTATGTTCTTGTAGCATTGTTTGTTTTGATAAAAAACTTTACAATGATTCCATCAGTTGTTGAATCTATTATTTCTAATGCTCTTGGATTTAAACAAGCAGTAGGTGGAGGACTTGGAGTTGTTATCATGCAAGGAATAAAAAGAGGACTATTTTCAAATGAAGCAGGAATGGGTAGTGCTCCCAATGCTGCTGCAACAGCAAATGTTACTCACCCAGTTAAACAGGGACTTATCCAAACTTTAGGAGTATTTACAGATACTATATTGATATGTTCTGCAACTGCTTTTATTATATTAATGTCTGGAGTAGATTTACAAGGAGAGTCTAATGGAATACAATTGACTCAGGAAGCTCTTGTTTCACAGGTTGGTTCTTGGGGAAGTATATTCATTGCTGTATGTATATTCCTTTTTGCTTTTTCATCAATAATAGGAAACTATTATTATGGAGAAACAAATATAGAGTTTTTAAATGGGAATAAGATATGGTTAAATCTTTATAGATGTTTTGTTGTATTTATGGTAATGTTTGGTTGTCTTGCCAAAGTCCAGATAGTTTGGGATATGGCTGATTTATTTATGGGATTTATGGCAATAATGAACTTGGTAGTGATTGCAGTACTTTATAAAGTGGCAATTGCAGCTCTTAAAGATTATATTGCTCAAAAGAAAAAAGGATTAAATCCACAGTTTAAAGCTTCATCTGTTCCAGAATTAAAAAATGCTGAATGCTGGGAAGATTAAATAAATTAATAAAACTCACAAGGATAGTATCTTGTGAGTTTTTTTTAATTTAATTTTTTATAGTAATATTAAAAGTAAAAAAATTATTATTGGAGTTAGAATTATTATTTAATGAAATTAGTCATTATTTTTTCTTCATATTCTGGTTTTTGTATATTCATTTTTTTCCCAGCTTCTATACATTTTAACAACCATGCCATATTTTCTCCAAGAGTACGCATTATTTGCAGCCCTTCTTTGTCCTGTATTACATCTTCTGGAGTAAATCCATGTACTTGATTCCAGTAATTAGATGAAACGATAGGCATATTACTAATTGTAAAATATTTATTCAACTGATCAAATGCAGCTGTAGAACCTGCACGACGACATGAAACTATAGAAGCTCCTAATTTTCCAGCCATCTTATCTCCTGCTGAAAAGAATAATCTGTCTAAAAATGCAGTTAAACTTCCATTGGCACTGGCATAATATACAGGTGAACCAATAATTAATCCATCTATTTCATCTAGTCTCTCTGCTATTTCATTTACTTTATCATTCCAGATACATTTTCCTGTTTCAGAGCATTTAGAACATGCTATACATCCAGCAATAGGTTTTTTACCTAGATATACAATCTCTGTTTTTATTCCATGTTTGTTAAGAACTTTTTCTACTTCTCTCAATGCAGTATAAGTACAACCTTTTTCATTTGGACTTCCATTTAATAACATTACTTTCATTTTAATTTCTCCTTTAATTAATTAATTTTAATTCAGTTTTAAAAATGAAATATATTAATAGTACTTAATTAACTATTTCATTGATTGATAATTTTTCAAGATAATTCTTTTTTTCTTTTACCAAATATATTTTGATTTTCCTTTATTGACATATTATAATCCTAATATATATGAATATGAAGCAAAAGAATAAAATAAATATAGTGTAAGATAATTAAATGTAAAAATAGTGAGGTAAATATGAAAATATATGATTTGACACATAAAATAGAAAATAATATGCCAGCATATTCTAATGAAGAAAAACCTGATATAAAAGAGCTTTTTTCTTATAAAAAAGATGGAGTAAATATAACTAACTTAGGTCTTACTTCACATATTGGAACTCATCTGGATACTCCTTTTCATATATTAGAAAATGGAAAAAATATTTGCGACTTTTCCATTGAAACTTTTTTTGGAAAAGGATTATGTATTTCTTTTAAGAATTTAGATAATTTTGATTTTAGTTCAATAGCAAATATTGATTACTTATTAATTTATACTGGGTGGGATAAATATTGGAATGAAGAAAAATATTTCAAAAATTATCCAATCATTTCAAAAGAAGTAGCTAAAAAAATAGCAGCTTCTCCTTTAAAAGGAATTGGAATAGACTGTATTTCACCAGATGGATATGATTCAAAAGAATTAGAAAATCATAATATACTTTTAAAAAGAAATAAGATAATTGTGGAAAACTTATGTGAATTAGAAAAACTTTTAGAGAAAGAATTTTATTTTTCATGTATGCCATTAAAAATAGGTATAGATGGCTGTCCTGTGAGAGCTGTTGCAATAGAAATGTGAAAGAGATTGTTACAAATTAGTAATTTGTGTTGCACCCAAAATCTTAGACAATTAAGATTTTGAGTGCATTTTTTTATATTTATTTTTTCCTTCCTTTTTAATTCAAAACTTTTAAATTTCAACATTTCATAAGGAAACAGATTAATTTATTTTTTTGAGGAACTATTTTCTTTTCCAAAACTTAATTTTTACATAAACTCTATAATTTAAATTATATATTTATGTGATTAAGGTGATTTAGAATTTGTATATTTAAAAAAAGAAGATTACAAGAAGTTTAATAACTTGAAAAAATATATAATATAATATTTCCCTACATGAAACAATTAAAAAATGATAAAATGATAATATTTAAAATATACATTTGACTACAGATTATAAAAATATTCTTTTGGAAAAATGAGCTAGTAAAAAAGTATGAAATGAATTTATATAGAAATATAGGTATAAATAAAAAATTAAATTAAAAATAATGAACATTGAAAGAATAAGCATTGAAAATTTTACTGGGAGAGATTTTATGAAAATCAAGGGGATATGTTTTTGGCTTTTTCTGATGATTAGTTATTATAGTTATGCTGATCAGCAAGAATTGATTAGAGAAGAAAGAAGAAAACAAGCAGAAGAAATGAGAAAATTAGAAAAAAGCGAACTTAAAGATAAAGTCAAATTAAATGATATTGAAGAAGATGTCCAAGCCATGGGGAGTGAAATAAGGAATATTGTTATTGAAGGAAATACAATATTAAAAAAATCTGAAATTGATTCTTTAAAAGAAAAATATATAGGTAAAAAAGGTGGAAAAAATATACTAAATTTAATGAAAGAACTTGAAAATTTGTATCTTGAAGAAGGGTATATTTCAGTTAGAGTAAAAATAGATATGGAAAAATCAAGTATTCAAGATGGGGAAATATTTTTAAAGGTAATAGAGGGACATGTGGAAAAAATTGTATTTAAGGGAGAAGAAGGTCAGAAAAAATTAAAGCTTTTTACTTCTTTTCCTGTTTCTAAAGGAAAAATATTAAATATAAATGATCTTGATCAAGGAATAGATAATCTTAATTCAGTTTCCTCCAATAATGCAAGGGTGGATATTGTAGCAGGAAATGAGCTTGGTGGAAGCATAGTAGAAATAGATAATCAGAAAAGAAAAAAAATATCTGGAGCTGTAAATTACAATGATTTAGGGCAAAGTTCCACTGGTAAG
Source organism: Fusobacterium varium (assembly GCA_900637705.1). Lineage (NCBI taxonomy): Bacteria > Fusobacteriati > Fusobacteriota > Fusobacteriia > Fusobacteriales > Fusobacteriaceae > Fusobacterium > Fusobacterium varium. The sequence goes on along the minus strand of LR134390.1, from coordinate 2,648,911 downwards.
GATAGAATAAAATTTTCTCTTATTTTTGAAGATATTGCAGATATAAATGATACTTTTGTAAGTACTTATCAGCGAAAACTTGGAAGAAACAGAAAATATAAGGATAATGAAAACTTTTCTTTTTATTACAGGGTTCCAGTAAAATATTGGGAATTTTCAGTATCAAAAGATCAGTCTGAATACCTTACTACAATAAAATCATTTGCTCACACCTATGAAACAACAGGAGTTTCAAGAAATATGAATTATTCTGCAAGAAGAATAATAAATAGAAACAGTAATGGAAAAACTTCCATAGGAATGACTTTAACAAATAAAGAAACTAAAAATTATTTTGACGGAATAAAGCTGATAACAAGTTCAAGAAAACTTTCTGTATTAAAAATAGATGTCAATCATAATAGAAGATTTTTTAACGGAATACTTTATGGAAATTTTACTTATCATGAGGGGATAAAAAGATTTGGTGCAGAAAGTGATGAAGAAAAAGGAGAAGATTCTCCAAAAGCACAATTTCAAAAATATACTGTTGATTTGAGCTGGTATAAACCATTTATGATAAAGGAGCAGAGATTTTCATACAGAGTTTCTTTCAGTGGACAGTATTCAGATGATATACTCTATTCTTCAGAAAAATTAGGAATAGGTGATGATACTACTGTAAGAGGGTTTAAAGAAAATTCAATAATGGGTGATAAAGGTTTCTATATAAGAAATGAGATTGGGTATAGTTATAAATCCTTAGAACCATTTATAGCATATGATTATGGAAGAGTGAAAGATGTTTACAAAGATGATTATTATGAGAAAAATGGAAGCGAAATGAGTGGAGCAACAATAGGACTGAGAATGTATTTGAAGAATTTTGATATGAGCTTTTCGTATTCGAAGCCTTTAACAGCTCCAGCTTACATAAAGAAAAATACACATGAGATATATTTTAGTATGAGTACAAGATTTTAAACATTTCTAGGGGGAAAATTAGAATGGAGATATTAAAAAATAAATTGCTGAAAAGATTGATAATCTATACTTACATCTTTTTTAGTATCTTTACACAGCAAGTGATTGCATCTGCAAAAGTAGTTGATCAAAACAGAAATCAGCAAGTAAATGTTGAGAAAGCACCAAATGGAGTTCCAATAGTAAATATAAATGCACCTAATAAGAATGGAGTATCCCATAATTATTTTAAAGAATATAATGTAGGAAAAGAGGGAGTACTTTTAAATAACAGCAGCAAGGAAAACAATAGAACTCAGCTGGGAGGAATTATTCAAGGAAACTCTAATTTAAAAGGCAGAGAAGCAGATGTTATTTTGACAGAAGTAACAGGTGTGAATAGAAGTAATATAGAAGGATATACTGAGGTAGTTGGGAAATCTGCTGAATATATTTTAGCAAATCCAAATGGAATATATCTGAATGGGGCAGGTTTTATAAATACACCTAGAGTAATATTGACAACTGGAAAATCTATAACTGATGAATTTGGAGATTTAAAAGGATTTGATATAGATGATGGAACAGTGGTAGTGGGAAGTCAGGGGATAGATGGAAAAAATATGAGAATGGTAGATATTGTTTCAAGAACAGCAGAACTCAATGGTGCAGTTTATGGAGGAGAAGAAGTAAATGTTGTTTTGGGGAGAAATGAATATAACCATGAAACAGGAGAAGTAAAAGCCAAAGCAGAAAAAGATGGAGATAAACCTAAAGTGGCTCTGGATGCAAAAGCATTAGGGTCTATTTATGCTGGAAGAATATATCTTCAAAGTACAGAAAAAGGTGTTGGGGTAAATAGTCAGGGAGAAATGCTTGCAGGTTCAGGAGATCTTGAAATAGATGTTAATGGAGATTTGATATTAAAAGATGCTCAAGCTAAAAATGATATAAAAATCAATGCAGAAAATGTAAAAATACAAGAAAAAGCCATAGCAGAAAATAATATTAATATAAAATCTAAAGATATAGTAAATACTGGAAATATATCTTCAAATAAAAATATAGAAATAAATAGTTCAAACATTGAAAACAAAGGTAATATATCTTCAAAAAATATAAATATGTCTAATAAAGAAAAGATTGTTAATACTGGAAAAATTTCAGCTGATAATGTAACAATAACTTCAAAAGATATGGAGAACAAAGAGCTTACTGCATTAAATGCAGATATTACTTTAAGTGGAAATTTAAAAAATGAATCATTAAAAGCAGTGGAAAATTTAAAAATTAAAGGTAAAAATATAGAAAATACAGGAACAATAGCTGCTAATAAAAAGGTAAAGATTGAAAGCACTAATCTATCAAATAAAGGTAATATCAGTGGAAATGATATAGAAATAAAAAGTGAAAATAATATTTTGAATGAAAAAAATATAATATCTTCTTCAATAAATATATCATCAAAATTTTTATATAACAATGGGCTTATTCAAGCTGATGTTTTAACTTTAAAAATGACAGATTATTTAGAAAATAATGGGAGCATATTGGGGAAGACAGCTACATTGAATGCTAGTCAAATATCAAATAGAGGAATTATCTATGGAGAAAATTATTTCACTCTCGTATCTTCTAAATATATTAATGAGGGTTCTGGAATTATAACTGGAGGACATCTTTTTATAGATGGTGTCGGTGATAATGCAGGAGATATTTCAGGAGAAAAATTGGTTGTATCTGGAGAAAAGATTAAAAATAGTGGGAATATAACAGGAGAAGATACACTTACTATTACTGCTGATTTAAATAATAGTGGAACAGTTCAAGGGAAAAATCTGGTAAATATAATTGGTAATATAGACAACAGCCAGAATATAAAGAGTGAAAAGGAATTAAATATATCTGGAAATATAATAAATACTGGATATATTTATAGTGAAAATGCAGAGATAACAGGAAACATCAATAATAATGGAGATATTCTTTCTCTTTTAAATATGAAGATAACAGGGAATGTAATTAATAATAAAAATATGAGCAGTGGAAGTAAGCTTACACTATTAAGTGATAGTATTTTGAATAATGATAGAATATCTGCCCTAGAACTTTTAATTACTGGAACAAGGCTTATAAATAATGGAATAATAACTTCAGACACTGGAATTTTTAATATTTATAATTTTGAAAATTCAGGGACTGTATACGGGAAGAAAGATATTACTATTTCAGGAAATAAAATTGTGAATACTGCACTTATTCAAAGCTCAAACAACCTATATTTAATTTCTAAAAATATAATAAACAAAGGAGATATATTCTCTGGAAACAATATGGATATTACATCTCAATTTGTGAATAATAGTGGAAGAATAATAGGTGATGGGGATTTAAAATTTGATACTGATAATTCTGTTGAAAATTCTAATTTGATTCAAGGGAATAATATAACAATTAAAGAAATAGATAATAGTGGGAAATTAATTGCCAAAGGAAGTATAAAAGCTTCTAAAGCAAAAAATACTGGGACTATATCAGCTCTGAAGAATTTTGAAGGAGAAGCACTGTTGAATTTTCTTTTTGGGAAACTAATTCTTGGAGAGAATATGAGTCTTGAAAAAGAACTGCTCAATGAAGGGATTATTACAGTAAAAGGTGATATAACAGCAGAAAATGTTTCTAATACAGGAAGCATAATTTCAGATAAAGATATAAGATTAAAAGAATTAGATAACAGCAATGGTACTATTGAAGGCAGAAATATAGAGATAGAAAACACAGAAGCTCTTAATAACCAATCAGGGGATATAAGAGTATTTGATAATGATTCTGTTTTATCTATTCAGGCAGAAAATATTTATAATACAGATGGAAGGATACAATCTCAAGGACAGCTTGAACTTAATATTTTTAATTCTTTTACTCTTGAAGGAAATTATATAGGAAATAATCTTTTAAAAATAACAGCAGAATCTCTTGCTGTAAATACAGATATAGAAAATAATGGAGATATAGTACTTAATTTAACTGGAGATTTTCTAAATAACAGCAAATTTGTAGGTGGAAATAACTTAACCATAAATGCAGTAAATTTAATAAATAATAAAATATTGGGAAGTACAAAAAGTTTTACAACTAATCTTTCAGGAAAATTGAATAATTTTAATAGTATTGTTTTAGGAAATGGAAATAATACAATAACAACTGGTGGAAGTATCACTAATAATGGAATTTTGACTTCACAGAATAATCTTGATGTAAATTCAAAAGAGCTGATAAATAATGGACAAATAGCTTCAGGAAATATTTTAATTTTAAATGCTGAAAGTATATTAAATGGAAATTATTCACTTATATATTCAAAAGATGATATGACTATATCTTTAAAAGAAGATTTTATTAATAATAAGGGAGAAATATTTTCTGGGAACAACATAGAGATAAAAACTTTAGGTAAAGTTCAAAATAATGCAGGAATTATAGAATCAATGGGAGATATTTATATAGAAGCAGTTCAAATCGAAAATCTTGGAGAAATTGCAGAAGGTTCTACTGTTGTTGAAAAAGGGTTTGGAGCTGTAGAAAATATGTCAAAAGAAGAAAAGAACAGGATAAAGGATAAGTTTTTAAGTTTAATAGCTACTGAAGAAAATAGTGAAAAATATGGCAAAGTTTATTTTAATTCTTCAAGTTTAGGTTGGGAAGATGAATATACAAATAAAATGGCATATATTTCATCTGGAAAAAATGTTACTCTGAAAACTACAGGAGATGTTATAAACAGAGGAGGGAATATTTCAGCAGACAGAGATATTAATATATCAGCATATAGATTGATAAATGGAAACTTTCTAGATAGTATTGGTGATTATGAAGATAAAGCAGCAGAAACTGATAAGAGAACAAAGATATCAGCAGGAAATAATATAAATATATCTGCTATACAAGTAGGAGATGGAATTTTAACAAAAGAGGAAAACACAGTAAATGAAAAAACTATAGATATGGAACAAATAATTTTAAATAGCAGTGATGTTGAAAGAACAGGAACAATTAATACAGAAAGTTATATTACAATCCCTGAAGGAGATAAAGAACTGTTTGTTGTAAATAAAGATTTAATAGATTCAAAAGATATTTCAATAGATTTTAAAGAAAAAATAGAAATAGAAGACAATGAAATATCAAGTATAAACAATTCTATTTCAACTGAAAAAAATCCTAAATTTAAATATCTGATAGAAACAAACCTGAAATTTATAGATATGAGTTATTATCTTGGTTCAGATTATTTATTTGAAAAAATAGGATATAATCCTGAAAAAGATATTAAACTCCTAGGAGATTCATTTTATGAATCAAGAATAGTAAACAGAGCTATTCTTGAAAATACAGGAAAGAGATATCTCAATGGAGCTGTAAATGATAGGGAACAGATGCAGATATTGTTAGATAACTCTATAAAAGCTATGGAAGATTTGAATCTATCTATTGGGGTAGCTCTTACAAAAGAACAGATAAATAATCTTAAAAATGATATTATATGGTATGTAGAAGAGGAGATAAATGGAATAAAAGTTTTAGTTCCAAAAGTATATCTTTCTAAAGAAACTCTTGCTTCATTAGAAAAGTTTAACTGATAATAATACAGAAAACTTGAATAAATCTGTATTAGATAATTTTAAAACTATGGTAAAAAGAAATATAAAAAGATGCAGGAGAAATAAAATTTTGTTTAATATTAAAGATAGAAAAATTAAAAAATATTAAAATTTACAGCAGCCTTTATTTTAAATATATAAAAAATTTAATCTCCTTAGAGAAAAAAGAAGTAAAAAAGATAACTATAGTTAAATGGTATGTAGATAAATTTATATTCTAGAAATTTTTTTGCTTGATAAAAAAGAAAATATAAACTTGAGGAGAATGTTTATATAAGCGATTTTAGTTAGTGATATTACAATAATTTAGAAATAAAAATATTAAAATATAATTGTAGCTTTTTTAATATTATCATAATTTTTAATAGTAACAGGTAAAATATGATTTTGGGGAATTATTATTTTTTTATTTAAATTTACAATGGCAGCATATAAAGTTTTTCCTTCAGTAACATCAACAGGAAGCTCAGCAACACATTTAACTGCACCAAGAGGTCCACTACTTTTTCCATAGTTATACCATAATTTTAAACTGAATTTTTCCCATTCAGGAGTTTTTAATTTAGATGTTACATTGCCTATATTATTTCTAATTTTTGTTAGAAATTCATAATTATTTTTTATATCTTCATCAAGTGAATAGAAAATAAAATCAAATTTTGTTTTTTCATTTATTTTCTCTGATATTACATAAATATTTGTTTCACATTTTTTAGAAGAAAACCATTCCATAATTTAACCTCCAGTTTTTATATTATAGTAACAGAGAGTTAAAATTATGTCTATATAGTGACAGTTGCTTTTTTGTATATAAGACTTTACTTTTTATAAAATTCTTAGTTTAGAAAAAATATTATTATAAAATTATTTATTAAAAGAGGCGAAAGATTATGAGAAAATTTCTATTTTTAGTTTTATTTTTTATAATTTGCATTTTCATTTTTCCCAAAGAGGAATTTTTAAAAAAAGTAGAATTGGAAAAAGTAAAAAATATTCTTATAGAAAATGGATTTAGTTTTAAAGATGAAGAAACATATTACTTTTTTGAGAGAAAAACTGGAAAACTTAATGAAAAAATAGATATTTTACTGAAAGATAAAGAAATACCTTATGGAATAGGAATCATTGTATCTTGCCATAATTTAAATTCAAATCAGCTAAAACTAAAAAAAACTTTGATAAATTTAGTTGAGAAAATGAGTGAAGGAATTTCAGATAAAGAATTAACAGAAAAAATGTTGGACTCTATAAAAAAAATGCCTGAAAAAGCAGTTAAAAGTAGTGATGAAATAGCTTCTTATATAAAGAAGACTAGTAATATAACTGAAAATAAAGATTATTTTATAATAATTGCAAATAGGGAAAATGGAAAAAGTATAAAAGTTATTTT